>JBJEPQ010000023.1:6721-11343 GCA_051881315.1 Acutalibacteraceae bacterium
TCATCGGGTTCGCCGCCGACAATTTCGTTTTCTCGCTTATCCATATTGAGCAAGATATTCAGCTCGTCCAATCGGGCGAGTTTTGTTCTTAATTCTTCCTCTTGGATAAACGGTTTTTGGACTTCTTTCTTTGCGGTTTCCAACTGATTTTTGGTGTTTTCAAGGTCGTTTTCCGCAAGCGATAAGCTCTCGGCAAATCTATCAATACCGTTATCAAGACGGATAATATTGCCGTGTGCGTCATCGCCGAGAGGAACATTTCTGCTTGTCGCACCTTTCAGTCGAACCTCATAATTTCGCTCTGCGGTATTAAAAAGCAGCTCCGTTTCAAACCCTCGGTACTTGCCGAGAGGAATAGGGTCGGGGCTGTTCATCTGCTTGCAGGCTTCAATGATTGCTTTACCGGCGTCGGCTTTTTCGGAATAAAAAACACCCTTAACCTCCATACCGACAAAGCGGTCGTCCGTTGGTTTCGGGTGCTGTTTCGCAGTTTCTACATCTTGCTTCAAACCTTCAATGCGGTTTTCCAAAGCTGTAATTCGCTGCGGATAATATTTGATTATCTTATCTTCCAAAGCATATCTTTCAGAGAGAAAGTTGGATTTTAAGAGCTTCAGCTTTTGGACTTGAATGTCCAAATCCATCTTCTCCTTAATATACGGATTGCCGGTGGCAAGCATTTTAATCTCTGCATAGGACAGGGCAGTTTCATCAATATCCTCGGCAGAGCGCACCGGGGATTTGCTCGTCATAATCTGACTGGCGAACTTTTGCTTTCCCTCTACAAGCTGATAGAGGTATGCGTCGAAGGTCTGCTCCGTTACATAGCGGTAAATATCTACATCAGGGTTTGAGTTTCCCTGTCGGATAATTCGACCGGAACGCTGCTCCAAGTCTGACGGTCTCCACGGGCAATCCACATCGTGAAGTGCGATGAGTCTGTCCTGAACATTCGTGCCGGCTCCCATCTTCTGCGTAGAACCGAGAAGCACTCTGACCTCGCCCTTACGGGTCTTTTGGAACAGTTCTTTCTTCTTCACATCGGTATCTGCTTCGTGGATAAAGCGGACTTCGCTTTCGGGGACACCACGCTCTATGAGCTTCTTTCTGATGTCGTTATATACCGAGAATGTGCCGTCATTCTTTGGCGTTGAGAGGTCGCAGAACACAAGCTGTGCCGATTTTTTATCGGCTGTTTCCTCCCAAATACGGTAGATGTTATCGACGCAGGCGTTGATTTTACTGCCCTCAAAATCAGGCAGCATATCGTTTAGCATACGCTGGTCAAGAGCCAACTTTCTGCCGTCGTTTGTGATTTTGAGCATATTATCTACACTCGAATCCACACCGCCGCCACGGACTTTCTCAGCTCGTTCCGCAAGGGAAGCAACCATTTCTTTCTGCATTTCCGACGGCTTGACCGCAACATTGTGGAAGTGTGCGTCCGGAACAGGCAGCTCCAGCATATCCGCAGTCTTAATGTCGGCGACCTCCTTAAACATCGCCATAAGCTCCGGAAGGTTATAGAATTTTGCAAAGCGGGTTTTCGCTCTGTATCCCGTTCCCTCCGGTGTAAGCTCAACGGCTGTTACAGTCTCTCCAAAGGTACTTGCCCACGAGTCGAAGTGCTGTAAATTGTTTTTTACAAGCGTGTTGTACTGCAAGTATCGCTGAATGGTATAGAGTTCCACCATACTGTTTGAGATAGGAGTACCGGTTGCAAACACCGTTCCTCGACCGCCTGTAAGCTCGTCAAGGTATCGGCACTTCATAAAAAGGTCGGAGGATTTCTGTGCTTCCGTCTGAGCGATACCGCCCACATTACGCATTTTGGTGTAAAGATAGAGGTTCTTGTAATAATGGCTTTCGTCAATAAAGAGCCTGTCCACGCCGAGTTCTTCAAAGGTTACAACATCGTCCTTGCGGCTTTGGTCGTTGAGCTTTTCCAGCTTTTGCTTCACGGACTTTTTAGACTTTTCAAGCTGTTTAATGGAGAAGTTTTCTCCACGGTTTCGCTTCAAATCCATAATACCGTCTGTCAGTTCTTCAAGCTGCTGCTCAAGAATTGCCCTCTGTCTTTCAATGGACATCGGTATTTTTTCAAACTGAGAATGACCGATAATCACTGCGTCATAATCTCCCGTAGCAATTCGACCGCAGAACTTTTTGCGGTTCTTTGTCTCAAAATCTCGCTTTGTTGCCACAAGAATATTCGCCGCCGGATAGAGCTGTAAGAACTCCGCCGCCCATTGCTCGGTTAAGTGATTCGGGACTACGAACAGAGACTTATTGCAAAGTCCCAGTCGTTTGGACTCCATAGCAGCCGCAACCATCTCAAAGGTCTTGCCCGCACCGACTGCGTGTGCCAACAGCGTATTGCCGCCGTACAGAATGTGTGCAACCGCATTTTTCTGATGTTCACGGAGTTCGATTTCCGGGTTCATACCGTTGAAAACAATGTGGCTTCCGTCGTACTCACGGGGTCTTATGCTGTTGAACTTTTCGTTATACATCTTCGTGAGTTTTTC
This sequence comes from Acutalibacteraceae bacterium, assembly GCA_051881315.1. Taxonomy (GTDB): domain Bacteria; phylum Bacillota; class Clostridia; order Oscillospirales; family Acutalibacteraceae; genus CAG-488. The sequence continues at coordinate 9,250 of JBJEPQ010000023.1, forward strand.
TCGGCGGGTAGGGTCAGCCCATATCCAGTCCTGAAAGCCCTGCTTTATGAGTTCCTGCTTTGCCTGTGCGATTGCCGTCTCTTTTTTATTGAGAACGGCTTTCTTTTTGCCTTCGTCATCTTCGATATAGTCAAAGATACGGACATCTTTCAGGTTCAGCGTTTCCTCAATTATCTTATATGCGTTGATACGGGAAGTGCCGTATGTGCTGTACGCTTTTACATTGGAACGGTCATAGCTCTTTCCCTCAATGTTCCATTCTCCGGTAAACTGAGAGTAGTGAACCTTGATATTCCACTGTGCATAGCGTGGGGTATCGAGAAACTCAAACATAAACTGTTGGAAAATTTCAGGCGGAATCCAAGTCGCACCGAGCCTTACGGAAATCTCGCTTGCCGTCAAATCCTTTGGCTGCACCTTTTCAAGTGCCTGCACATTGACGGTGTAATCTTCGGGATACAGTGCCGCAGACCTTTTGGCTGTTGCCAGCTTCTCACGAACATTGCCTGACAGATATTCGTCTGCCATCAGATACTTCGGCTCATAAGAATTGCCGTACTCATAAAGGGGATTTAAGAAGATTACACCCTTTAAGTCAGAGAATAATTCCTCCTCGCTTTTGCCGGAAAGCTCCATCATATATTCCATATCAATGGCTGCTTTTTCACCCATAGAGACAGCGAGAGCTTCGTCTGCGGTGTCAACCTCCGTTACCGGCTTGTGCGGTTTAATCGTCCTTTTGAAGAACATATCCGCCTTGCGTTCCAGTTCGCCATCTTCGTTGATGACCTCAAGAGCAGACAGCAGAGCATAGGAGCTGTCGTCGGAAAAGGCAGAAGTATTGGCACGGCTGTTAATCAGTCCGTACTTCTTTGTGAAGCTGTCATACAGAGTGTTCAGCTTTTCCTGTGCCTGTTTGATTTCGCTGTCGGGGTAATCCTCGGTTTGCAGTTCAATCAGGTTGCGGACGCAATCTCTTATCCCAATCATACCCTTAATGCGGTTCTCGGCGGTTGCCGATACCTCCACCGGGGACATACGGGAGTTCTCACGGAAATAGATTTTATCGTCCAAAACCGTGTAAGAGAAGTTCCTTACCGTAGGGTCTGCCGGGATAGAATTATCTTCTTCCTCCAGTTCGTCGGCAACTTCGTATTCGGAGATTTCTCCGTGAATGTTTGAGACTGCTTCGTTCAAAAGTTCCGAAAGGTCGGCATTTTCAAACGGCTCACAGGTTGCTTCCGGTCCGAAGCGACCGCTTACCATTTTCATTTCGCCGAGTATCATTTCCGGGTGCTGAACAAAATATGAGTTCATCCTTATACCGTTTTCGTCGGTGTCAAGATGAACCCAGTCCGGCTCAATATCTATGAGCCTGTCTCGCTTTTGCAGGAACAGAATATCGGATACAACCTCTGTTCCGGCATTGCCTTTGAAGGTGTCATTCGGAAGTCTGATTGCTCCGAGTAGTTCCGCCCTCTGTGCGATATATTTACGCACATTGGAGTTTTCCTTGTCCATAGTTCCTTTGCTTGTAACAAGAGCCATCACACCGCCGGGGCGTAATTTATCAAGCGATTTTGCAAAGAAATAATCGTGGATTAAGAAGTTGTACTTGTCGTATCGTTTGTCGGAGACTTTGAAATCTCCGAAAGGCACATTGCCGATAACGCCGTCAAAGAAGCTGTCGGGGACATTTACTTCCTCAAACCCCTGTGCCGCAATGGAAGATTTCTGATAAAGCTGCTGAGCGATACCGGCTGAAATGGTATCAAGCTCCACGCCGTAAACCTTTGCGTTTTCCATTGACTTAGGCAGCATACCGATGAAATTACCGATACCGCAGGACGGCTCAAGCAGGTTGCCCTCCTGAAATCCCATCTGTTCCAACACCTTGTAAATGGCAGTAGATACTTCGGGCGGAGTGTAAAAGGCGGTCAAGGTGCTTTCTCTTGCCGACGCATATTCCTCCGGTGTCAGGATATTTTTCAGCATTGCATACTCGGTATGCCAAGCTCCTGCTCGTTCGTCAAAGGCTTCGGGAATACCGCCCCAACCGACATATCTCGACAAGATTTTCTGCTCGTCAGGTGT
>JBJEPQ010000024.1:0-11296 GCA_051881315.1 Acutalibacteraceae bacterium
TTTTCGCATAAAATTATGCACCTCCAAAAGTGTCTAACTTTTGGGGTGCATATCAAAACCGCTTAATTTGTTTTTAAGCTGTTCAATTTTCTTTTCCGTTTCCGATAATCCGCTATTTGTTTTAGCGGAATCGAAAGCACTTCCTGCACCGCCACTTCCAAAGGCTGAGCCGACACCAGATCCGCCGCTGTCGTCCTTTGTGTTCAGCACATTTATTTCGTCGTATGCCGCAAAGGCATTTTTAACCTTTTTGGCCGCCGTCTGTGCCGCATCTCCGGTCGAAAGAATACTGTTGGCCGCATCAACTGCAGAGCCGGACAGTCCCGACATAGAAGATGTTGCGCCAGCTGTTGCAGTTGCGACAGATCCGTTAAATAATGCTGCAAGTGCGCTCGCCGCTCGGTTCGCATATTCAATCAGAATGTTTAACTGCTTTAATAGCGGAGTGAGAGCGGTTATAAGCAACTGTCCTATATTTGCTTTCAAGGAATTGAAATTAAGCGACAACACCTTAACCTGATTAGCCCACGAATCGGAGGTTCTTGCAAAGTCTCCCTGAGCGTCCGCTGTAACAGATAAAAGATAGTTATATCTTAAAAGCGCCTGATCCGCCTGAGACATTTTCTGAAAAGAGGTTGTGATACCTTTGGAAAGAGCATATGCCTCAAGATTGGCAACCGACATATTTATACCAAGCTGTTTAAGCGGTTCGGTTTCGCCTGATATACCCGATCTGATCTTTGTGAAGGCTTCATCCGTATCCAGATTATAGAAAGAAGCAAGATCGCCGGCAAGCTCGGTTATCTTTTGCGACATATTTATTGCCGAATCGGTTGTCAAGCCCATTGACTTGAGCATGGCGCCCATTGTTCCGCTGTACTGCTTCGCGGAAAGCTCAGATATACCAAATGCAGAAGCTGTTGTTTTTGCCCATGCGTTTATTGTGCTTGCACCCTTACCGAAAGTAACATCAACAACGTTTTGAACTTCGTTCAGATCGGAGCCTAAATCAATACATTCCTTAGAGAATGCAGTAACAGCCTTAACCGAGAAAGCCGCCGCTGCCGCAACACCAATCTTTTTAAAAGCACCTGTAAAGGCGGTAGTTATGCCGCTTGCAGATTGGTTGCAAGTCTTTTGTGCCGATTTTGCCGCTGCGGCAACATCTTTTTTGAATTGATCTTTATTTAGCTGAAGCTAAAAGGTGAGCGTTCCTATATTTGTTCCCATAATTTCACCCCGATATAGCTTTCATCATCTGTTGGAACTGTTCTACCGATATGGTAATTTGCTGTTTACACGGCTTTTGTGCTCTGAATTTCTGCCAATCGGAACGGATCTTTTTTTCCTGTACCGTCATTCGGTCAATCGTTTCCCGATCTGTTTCCGATCTTATCCGCACAACCTCACCGAGCGGAGTGTCAGCCATCATTCCAACAAGTAATTTTCTGTATTCAGAGACCGAAATATCCTCTTTCATCAACCGTATTCCGTACTGCTTGGCGAAGCTCGCAATTATCAAAGCTTCATCAAATTCTTCGTCGTAATACGATTCTTCGGTCAGTTTTTTCTCTCTCTTGCCGCCTTTTTAAGCTCCTCGTAATCTTCGCCAGTTATGGCAGCCATAATATAGAAAGTCAGATTTGTAAAATCAGAAACGGAGAGATCGTCATTTCCGAGAATTTCTTTCGCTGCTTTCTTTCCGAGGGCAAGCTCGATAATCTTATCGTCCTTATCTGTAACGCTGTCATCGTCTTGAACCTCTTGGATCTTCTTAAATGTTGACCGTCTGTCATCAACGGTATAAAGCTTGTCGCCTATCTTGAGAGACGGATGGTTGTCGGGGGAGAGAATAGCTCCCTTTGTATCAATTATTTTCATAACAAAAACTCCTTTTTAAAAATCGGGGACAGATAAAACTGCCCCCTTTGCTTTATTAAGACTGCGTGCCCTGTGTGTAAGTCGGTTTACCGTCCGAAATCAGATCAAATTCCAAAGGAGCAACATTCGTTGAGTCAGCGCCTGCCAAGCTCTTTACCTGAATTACGCACGGTACCTCGAGCTTATCGCCATTCGGAAATGTAATCTGATAAGTAGAATTACAACCCTGACCGTTTTTAAGCAGTTTTCCGGCAATGTAGTCATTTCCGGTATCTCCGATGTACCTCTTTCCTGACATCGAAATTGTAATTGACTTAGCCGTCGCAAGAGCTCTCTGCCAGCCTTTTGCTTCCAACGGATTCCACGTTTCAACGCCCGTATCAATTGATAAGGATGCGGATTCCATATCAGCAATTGTTGCATATGAAGGAGTTTCAGAGCGTGCAGTTTCTGACGAAGTGTCAATCTTAAAATCGACTTCATTTACAGGAAAAACACCTTTAAATTCCGCCATAATCAATCACCTTTCTTTGTAATGTATAAATCGAATTCGAGCGAATTTTCATAAATTCCCTGATCGTCCGTCCCTAAATCAATAGGTCCGTTATAAGGAGAGATGACAAAAACCCGCTCATTTTTCAGATCATATGTTTTCTCGTCAAAGAAATCATAAATTTCTCTTGCTTTTTCTGCCGCCGCTTCATAATTCTTTCCAAAGCGAAGCAGAATTGAAATCGGCATTAAGGTATATGATCTGTTATCCTTACCGCCGACTGTGTTTATCTTAGGGCGTGAAACCTTGGAATGATAAAAGCACACTGCCTGATCCTTGTTTTTATCAATTTTACCGACAGAAACACTGTCTTTCCACGGGAAATTTGTTTTGAAATGATCCCTTAAATCCAAAAGTGTCATATTATCCTCCCAACCTTTTCATTCCACTGTGCATAAACTTTTGAAACATTTGTTGAGCATAGTCCTTTTTTGTACCGTCAATATACGGATCAAACCATTTACCGCCGGCATTTTTATTGTGCTCACGGTTAAAACGGTATTCAGGATGAAAATACAAGCGCCGAGCATACGGAGTATCGGAAACAATCATGACCTTAAAATCCTTTGCTTGAGACTTGTCAACAAAGGTTGATCTGTTTTGCAGATTTCCTGTCTCCATGGGCATTGTTTCAGACTTCGTTGTAACGTCTGTTTTTATGGAATATGCTGTTTTGATAAGGCTTTGAACTGCAATTTCATCTATGGCAGCCAAATTCTTATGATTCAACGTAAATTTAACGTTCATCACATCACCTCAAATTCGGTATGGTGAACAGTTCCGTCGGGATTTCTCGGACGTGATGCTGAATATATCTGCATTGTCCGCCCGTTTATCATCACCGTACCGCTCGATACCGTAGGGAGCTTCGGAGCAAAATCTCCTTTTATAATAACCGTTCCGGCAAGCGTAATTCGCTTACCGTCAGACGAAAAAACAGTCTTTGACGCTTCATCAAAAAAACATTTCAGCAATTCGGTCTTGTATACAATCTCCTCACCGTCATCGTTTATTTCCTCGGTGTTGACCGAAACAATACACTCTGTATTCAACAGCCAGTCAGGGAAACCGACCTTTTTTACTCTTCTTGCCATATCAAGCACCTCCGAACATAAGCCCTGACGAACGAAGCAAAGCATAGGCTGTGGGGCTCATATGATGCCTGCTTGCTGTATTTCCCGACTGTCCCTTTGAAATGCTCAGCTTGCCGACAGAATAACTTTCGACATCTTCTTCATCATAGCCGTTTTGCGCTATGTATTGAGCCTGATAACACGTTGCCTGCCGTATGCAGTCACGCTGAAACGGAGTGAGATTATCAAACCCCACCCCGTTAATTCGCCTGAATGTCATATCGTCGATCTTGACAGAGGCTAACCTCAGATTATCCTCTATCTCTTTTTTTACGAGGATATCGTCCTCACCGATCAGATCGCAATAATCCTTGAAGTTAGCGTAAACCATAGCTTTTGCTCCTTATTCCTCAATATCGACGTAAAGGCTGTCGATCTTGCCGTCTTTACCGTTCGGGAACGTAAATACATCGGAAAATGCTCTGTTCTGATACAGATATGCGTCGCCCTCGGTGTGTGCGCCCGGCTCAAAGTAGTAAATGCTCGAAAGCTTCGGGACAAACTTTGTGGTAAGCGGAGAAGCAACGAGAGCGTTGATCTTCTTAGAGGTCACAGACGGAACAAATCCGCCCTCCTCAGAATCGAAGTTAAAGCTGTCATAAAAGACCTCATCGTCAATAACCTCGAAGATAGGAACACCGTCGATGACTGTCACTCTGGTTTCAATACCAATGCCTCCCTCTGCAATCTGAGTCTGCTCCACCTTCCTCTGAAGCTCCTTTGATCTTTCGAGAAGATCCATAATCTCAGAGCGGACATACATAATAAGAGCTCCCCGCGCCTTATAGCGGCGAAGCTTGCCTGCGCCGATAAAGCTCTTGAGCTTTGAAAAAACATTCTCCTCGGTGAAGTCTGCGATATTCGTCTGGCTATTATAGCCGCTGAGCGTCTTTGCCTTTGAAGCGCAACGGGAGAAGAACAGCGCATTCGATTCGGGAACGCTCTGTGTGCGTGTAAAGGTCTTTGAGATGTTCTTGATTGAAGCTGTTGCGTTGCTCTCGTCAACGTCCAGCTTATCAACAAGGAACTGAATGTCTCTGTCGTGCATAAGTGTGTACGGAACATCTGACTGATTGAACGAGCCTTTGTTCCAGCCGCCGTTACGGCTGTGGTTCTTATAGCCCGAAGTCGACATCTGCGTAAAATGGAATGTCTTTGCAGACAGCCACTTTACATTGGTTGTGATAAACGGGGAGATCTATGTTTCCTGCATGAAGATTTCAAGAAGCTCAGGCTCCCACTGCTGTGCATAGTTAATGTTCGGCATTTAATTTCTTCCTTTCTTATCTGTTAAATTTGTTCCAGCTGTGCTGAACAGTTTTCTTTTCGGCTGACGGCTTTGCGCCGCCCTCCTGCTGGCCGTCACCGCCGATAACAAAACCGACGTTTTCCGTCTCGTTTTTTGCAACGAGTTCAGGCCAGTCTTTTACAAGCTCGGCGATCTGCTCCGAAGCTTTGTCACGGTCAAAGTTCCCGTCATCGTCAACGCATTTTTCTCGGTCTACGAGCCGTACTGCCTTTGTCACTTTCTTCGGATCAACGTGAGCACCGAGTAACAGGCTTTCAAGAATTGCATTGTCCGCACGTTCCCTCTCTTTGGCAAGCGCCTGCTGAATCTGCGACATCTGCTCATCGGTACCGTTGTTTTCTGAGCTCGCCGCTTTTGCTTCATCCTCAGCCGCCTTTGCGAGAATTTCCTTTGCTTTGACCTTGTCGGTTATTCCAAGCTCTTTTAACAGCTTGGCAACAGCTTTTTCGCTGTTCTTTTTGGAGATACCGTTCATCTCCTCTTCGGTGTACTTCTTTTCAGGCTCCTGAGCTGTCCCGTTACCGTTCTGCTCTGTACCTTCCTGCGTACCCTGTGTGTTGACTTCATCAGCCATATACTCTCCTTTTTACGGATAAGGACATCCGCTCCCGGTTTATACGCACACCGGCAAACGATTTTGTATATAAAAACAGCGTCACCGTTTCGGCAACGCTGAAATTATTCATTTGTGGTAATTACATTGTCCGTCTCGCCATGCTCCGCAACACTCTTTTAAACATTGCTGTGGAACAATACCGTTAACTGTAACCGTGTAACCATTGGTTAAAACCGAAGTGTCTGGATCACTGTGTTGCTCCCATTGCTGTATCTCTATTTCTCTCGGCTTGAGATAAGGACAAATAATACATACCACTCCTTTCAGGCATGAAAAAAGCACCTTGATTTCTCAGGGTGCATGGTTAACCAATCATTGATAAAGCCTCATTCATAGTAATTCCTTTTTCATATTCCGGATCTCCGTAAAAAACAATATGAAACGGTTCGATAATATAATGCGGAGGATAATCGTGGATAACCAACGCATCATCGTCAGACAAATCATCAACTGTCATGCCTTTTTTTTCCAGCATTGAAAAATCATATTTGTTGCTCACTTTATCGGCTCCCATCTATAATACAGATTGTACTCTTTTGCTATTCTTTCCATAACTTCATTATCTACATCTATTAAATAATCTAAAATTGATTTACCGTTTTGTGCTGCTATATCACGATATTTACTTCCTACTTCATTATAAATAACATCCATTTTCTTGTCAAGTTTATTCTTTGAGATTTTTAAGGTGTTTTTCGTCGGCCTAATAACATAGGTTCCGAAATTATTGCAAGCACGTACTTCGGCGAGCTGATTTTGATACATAAGAGTTATATCATCTGCAGAAAAGCAACTGTTTTGAGGATGATTGTGTGTAACTACTTTTCCTTTAAGCTTCGATAATTCACTCTTACTAAATTGTACTTCATCTCTGTTGCCTTTTTTCTTGAAAAGGACGTTGCCCTCAGAATCATATACTATTGCTGTTTCATAATTATTGCCTGTTAAAATTCTTTCATGTCGATACAACTGTTTTTTCTTTTCATCTGTAAACAAATCAGAACCTGACAATTCTTTGGTTGCGTAACTATTGGAGATATAGTTTCCCTTATTTTCTAAAACTAAGTTATCAAGCGGCTGATTATTCTTGTTTTGTTCGTGCAACGTAGGTTTGCCTTCTGAATTTGCAATACCCAACTGAGCTTTTTTATTTTCCCACTCATCAAGTTTCGCCTGATATTTCGCAATATTTTCGGGATCGATACTTCCGACGGTCAGCCTTTTATACTTTTGGATCATATTTTCAATATGCGCTTTATTAAGCTTATCCGTACCGTACTCATTTACACGGTTTTCTTCGGTGTCATAATGGACAATATCTTCAAGCTCGGGGTAATATGTTCCGAGACCGTGACGGCACCGAGGATGAAACAATCCCTCTGCCATAGCCTGAGATAACAGCATATAATCTCCGTCATCGGCTTTGCCGCCCGAATATACATCGTCAATCAGCACCTTGTTTTCAAACGGCTGACATAACGGGCAAGACGTTGCATGTTTTGAAATTATCACCAGTGTTTCACCGAGCTGTTTTCTGACCTCGCCTTCGCCTGCCATGTATGCACGCTGATTAACTGTCCTGATCGCCATTGACGTATAATCGGCTATATTAACCCTGCGGCCATCCTTGTATTCAATACAGTTAAGACCACGGCTCAGAAAATCCTTGACCGCCGCATCGTAAGCCTGTTTTTCGGTATAAACACCGTTTGAAACATACATACCGTATTTGAAAATTGTACTTCTGTATGTATCGTTCATCATTCGCAGGATCGCTTGATCGGCTCTTGCGAAATCCGAATGAACCGAGTTTATCAATGAATCAACCTTTTTGGTGTTTATCTTGAAGAAGCTGTCCTTCATTGCAACGGCGGATTTATAGCCTGCACCCTTAGCTTTTTTAAAACGCTTCATTTCGTGCAGCGATCCCTGCTTCATTTCGTCGCGGATATGATCTTTTATATCCTTATCCATACCTCTGCGGCTGTTTTTCAGCAAGGATTTATTCTGACGCTGGTATTTTCTCATTTCTCGGATTTTTATTGCCTGCCATTGAGGATAATCTATTCCCGTTTTGGCTTCTTCCGCAATATGTAAGCCGAGATTACGTTTCATGGATTTAATCATTTCAAGCTCCATATCCTTGTAAATCTCGGCTATTTCTTTATCAAAATCATTCATTGTTATTCTTCATCAATGAGGATTTCATCGCCTACGGACGGCTCGTCCGCTTCAATGATCCCTTTTTCCTCTTTAATCCGTTTAACTTCTTCGGCTTTCCAGTCCTTATCCCTGTCATTGCCGTAAAGCTCATCGACCTGAGCTTCAACAGACATAATGCCGGCTGTTGAAGCCTTGCTGATCGTTTCAATCTGAGCTTCAAAAGACGGATTTGCATATCCGCCGTGTGATACCGTGATTTCAATATCTTCGTCAGACGACTTATTATGAAGCGTATCGCTGAATTTAAGGGCAGTAACAATAACCTGCTTTATAACATCATCGAGAGTATCAAGAACCTTGTTTCGGGTATAGAGAGTGGTTTTCTCTTTTTCTCGCTGAGCTTCGGCATTATCGAGCTTCTTAACGTCTATTCCGAGAGTTGACGGAGAAATAACGCCCTGCAAGCATAGATCAAGAGCCGTACAATACGAAGAAAGAAGCGCCTCATGCTGAATGATGCCCTGAGTTGTTTCTATCTTGTTCGTTGCGCCCTCGCTCATATTGCTTTCGAGCTGAATATAATCGTTATCAAAGTCGTTGTGTCCGAGCGTTTCGCCGGTATATGGATCATTCGGAAGGAACTGTTCGGGTATATACTCTTTGATCTGACCTTTTCTCACCGCAAGCATCCACTGAGAATACACTTCATCAAGACTGTCGAAATTATCATACTTGCCGGAAAATATCGACTGACCTCTGCCCTTGAATTTCTTTGACGGGTTGATTATTACCGGTACAGCCGGAATAAAACCTGCTTTGTTGATAATCGGATTATAGTATTCTTTCAGCTCAGGGAAACTGCTTATTTCAACCTCTTTGCCGTCTGAGTTTTCGAGATAATATTCAATACCGTTCTTGGAATATTTCTCTTTGAAAATATACGTCTTTCCCTTGAGCCGTTTTCTTGTCTTGAATATAACAGACATCAGGCGGCCTCGGTCATAGTCAAAGTCCACCCTGTCAGCCTCGAAGAATTCTATAATAGGATAATCGCTCACGCTCGGCGAAAAAGAAAATTTGAATGCTCCGTCACCGAGAGCCAGAACATCCGAAACACACTGTTTCAGCAGACCGTTAAATTGGTTATCTTCTGCGATTTCGTCCCATTCGTCCTGTCTCTGTGAAAGCTTAATATCGAAAAGATCGTCAAGACAGACGTTCGTCAGCACCTCAACGATCAAGCCCGGCAGACCTGTATGTATTTTCCGGATATTGCATCCTCTTGTAGGCTTTGCACTCCAAAAATGCTGTTTGCCGACGCCGTCATCAATTTTTTGATAAAACTCCTGAAGCTCGTTTGGTTCTCCTCTGTACCATATTCGGTTTTTGAACGTCTCGGCTTCAAAATCGAGGATCTGATCTATTTCTATGCTCAGCGACTGAGGGTCTTTTATCCTTAAATAGTTCCTTATTGCCGTTCTGAATTTATCGTTCCAACTCATTGTTTGTTCTCTCCTATTCCGATCATCTTAACATACGGAAGAAACCCATATTGTGAAGCATTGATCGTATGATCGTTGCAGTCCTCGGGCTCATTGTCCTTGTCTTGTTTCCATGAATAAGCTTCAAGCTCGGAAATATGATTGCGGCAATTATCGGTAACAAGATAATGACCTGTGTGCAGCCATCCGAGCTGCATATTTATTCTGTCAATTATTTGCGTCTTTTTGTAGGCGTTGTTGAATACATAAGCGCACGGATTGTACCGTTTATATTTCTGTAATTCGGTAATTGTTGCCTGATCCGCAGAATCAATATACACATTCCGTGCAAATCCCCATATTTCACGGTTTCGCTCTAAAAAAGCTATAAAATTTTGTACTGTATCTGACGGAGCAATAGGCGTATCCATATTTGCATTGTTATATACTCGCTCATCAAGCACAATACATTTGCGGTCCTCTGTTATCCCTTGGAATATCATTGATATGGTATCAGGTGATTTCGAGGAATATGCTGTATCAAGTCCTGCCGAGAACATTACAAATTTCATCTTGTTTTCCGAGACCGCTTTTAAAACGTGATTATATTTCACAATGTTCTTGCTTCGGTCAAAATTACTGAATACAAGACCTGTTGCCCTGCCTCTCAGACCGAGAATCTTATTTTTATATAGCTTGGTCCCAGGCGGAACCATATTGATAATTTGATCTTTCTTTGCTTGGGATAGACCGGCATTATGATCGAACGAAAAATACCACCACACCCAGCCTTCTTTTCGGTCGGCATTTAACATTCGTTGCAGTTCCAAAGGTGCGTCTTTTGCATACTGCGCTGTCGGCCGTGCATGATTTATATATTCGGAATATACGGGCAAGCTCGGATCATCAGGGTTGAGCGTAGCCATCAGATAATCACAGCGCATCGACGCTTCTCTGATGTATTCCATATCCGCTATATTTATCTCGTCTATGTATAAGCAACCGTATTGACCGCCGAGAGCCTTTTTCCAACGTGCTTTATTATCGTATCCGAGTATATAAATAATCTTATCTCCGCCGCCTGTGTGATAAATCAAATGCGGCATGCTGTATTCGCCTTTACCCGACGGGTTATATTCCACAAGCTCGCCGAATACATCAATTATTCCGAGATCCTTATTGATGATGTTCTTTTCTATTGTTCCGGTATCAAGTCCGCTGATAATGTGTATTTTTTTAGGGTTCTCGGCCACACGGAACATGAACTTAACTATTCCGACTGTTGTTTTTCCTGCCGCAGTCGTGCCCTCAAGAAATTCAACAGGCGCTTTGTGCTTTAAAAAGTCCTTATATTTAAGGCTGAGAATAAGTCTTTCACTCATTATCGCTCAACTGCCTGAGAATATCATCAAGCTTACCGGTTGTTTCAACGGAACCCGACAAGCTGAGTTTATCAGAGGGCTTATCGCCTGCACGATCGAGAATATCCTTGCAGGCAGAAAAGGCGATTTTATCATCCTCACTATCAAGTAACTCAACCATTTTGTTGATTGCTCTTTGTGCCGCCCCCTTGTATCTGCGGCGGCGTTCACGCTCGGCTTGTGAAGTCTTATCTTCAAGCGTTTTTATAAACAATTCGTTGTGATTAAGCCATAAGGAAAGTGTCTGAGGAGCCACATTAACAGACTTTGCTACTTCGACATTGCTCAAGCCTTGATACACCTATATTTCAATAGCTTTTTTCTGTTTTGAATTTAATCTTTTTTCTTCGCATTTCTTCGCATTTTCTCCTTGCACTTTCCTCACCTCTTTTGTGTATTTATGGTGGCAGAAGTGGGATTTGAACCCACAGGCTAAAAAGCAGGAAATTTAGAGTTTCCCACGTCTTCCCATTCCGTCATTCTGCCTTATTTCTTGTAATAATCCCTGAGCCTATAATAAGTGCTCAGAGTTTCATTATACATATCAACGAGCAATGCTCGCTTATGCTTCAGGTTGTAATCATCTGTAAGCTTCGGTATCGCAGCAAGCTTTATCTTCAAATAATCTGCCTGCGCTTTATATTCTTCTGCAAGTTCAGCAAGTGTCATATAATCTCACCATAAAAAAGAGCCGCCGCAACCTGCGACAGCTCCGAGATATTTTTGTCATTGTAACCAT
>JBJEPQ010000025.1:0-1979 GCA_051881315.1 Acutalibacteraceae bacterium
CAAATAATAATTCCTGTTGTTCTAATGTAAGTTTTGTCATTGTCGTAATCTCCTTGAATTTGAATTTTTGAATTTGGTTGAAATCAAAAATTCGGAGATTACGGATACTTGGCGATATATGCCAGCCACTTATATGTCACGGTCTTGCTCCTTTCGGGAGCGACAAAAAAGCCGGACACCAAGAACATTAGGATATTTCTATCCCGTAATTCTCAGCGTCCGGCAATTTGATGACTCAGGAGCTTTCGCTCAAGGACTCGTGGCTCGGTACATCTGCCCGATATTTAATTGTTCGCTCTGTTATTGCTTCTTGCTAATCTGTACTTGACCGTTCCTTTGCGGAGGGACAGGTCAACCTCTACTACTCTGTGGCAGTTCGGGCATTTCAGTTCAATAACGCCTGTGGTCATTGTTACCTTGTCGAAAATACGCCAGCCACAGTTTTTGCACCTTACGATTATCTTTTGTTCCAATGTTTTCACAGTTCGCTCACCTCCGGGTAAACAGTGACCAAATCAAAAGGATTATCAAGATATTCCTTTTTCAAAAGTCCGAGCTGTTTCATTCGTATGGCAAGAGCCTTTTTGGAACACCCCAAAAAATCGGCAAGTGCGTCAAACCTTTTATATACGCCCGGAAAGTATATCTTGTTCAGACACTCAATCTTTTCTCCGAGACTGAACAGATACATTCCCTGCTTTATAAGGTTTTCAGGAAGAAGGATAGCAGCTCCAAGCGTATTTGCCTGCCATTCCTCCCAATCGGATATTGGCTTATTCCTCTCGGAATTTGCCTTGTAATAATGTACTCCGGCAGATTTCTGTGTCACGCCGTAATCATTCGGGAACAACATCTTAAATATCTGATGGCTGCCCTCGTGCATTAAGGTGAAGTTCTTTCTGCCTTTCAGCTTGCTGTCAAAGTTCAAGTCCTTTTCCACAAGAACGGTTTTCCCGTCCAAAAAGAAAAAGGCTTCGTTATCATCATCTTCAAATACCTGAACACCCATTTCCGTAAATGAGGTCATTCCGAGAATACTACCGTCATAGGATAGGTGCTGATATTCGACATTCAAACCGAGAACCTTCTCCAAGAGAAGCTCCGGGTCAATTCTGTATATTTGTGTGTTACGGACATCGGGAAGTGCCATATATGCCTGAACATATTTGTCGGCAATCGCTTCGATGTCAAATCTCGATAAATGTTTCAAGTTACAAAACCTCCTACCATTAGGATTTTGCTTCTACAAACCACTTTCCGTTTTCTTCGTCGAACAGAAATGTGGGCTTGCCGCAAATCTGTACCGTGTAGCGGATACCGGTTCCTCCGACTTTGGTGGAAGCCGCACGGCATTTCTGAATTACACGGTCTATCTCATATTTTTCATCATTCTCAAACTTGATGAAATTCGGACGAGCCGTTCCATCAGGTCTGTGTGTTACATTTACTTCAACATAAACTTTTCTTCTATCGGATTCCATTTTTATACCTCGTAATTTCTCAAAGTCAAAACTAATCTTCCCAAGTGCTTGTATCCGTCGATGTTCTTATCCGACACCCTGTACTTAGGTCGGTCATCTCCGGCAGTATTGATGTAACAGGAAAGCCTTCCTTTCTTAAAGCGTTTTTTCCGGTCAAAGAAAAGGAACATTCCCTCATATATACCGTAGTCGGTAAAATGGTTTCCGCCGTCCGCACGGAAGATAACAATATCTTCGCTGCACCCCTGCAAAAAGCAGTCGGGTATCGTAACATAAGCCGTAACCTCTTTTTCGTCAATCACATTAAGCCCTCCTTAACCAACCATACCTGTCGGCATAGTGATTTCGGCTTTTTCCGGTGGTAGCCGCAGGTTCTGACACAGAACCCCATTCCTTATGCTGTCCTTTCCGAAACGCCGTCTGATTTCTTCAACACACTTTTCCATTCTCTCCAATTTGTCCTGCTTGGCAGCGTCCATAAACATATCTATTTGACGG
>JBJEPQ010000026.1:0-41414 GCA_051881315.1 Acutalibacteraceae bacterium
TTTTCTAATAAACAACTAACATATAACTAACAAGCAACTAACACTTTTTCTCCGCCCGGCGACCTTTTAAAACGTCTTTTTGCTCTCTTGGGGTTTATTTGGGGTTTATTTTGTTTTTTTCATAAACAACAGACAATCACAGAACCGTCCCCTGATTGTCTTATAACACTTGGTATAAGACGATCAACTATGTTTATTGTTTTTGCCCATAAGAACAGACGGCAAAACAACTAAATTCAAATATAGACCTCTATTTTAATCCTTCATTTTTTAACACGCTCATACTTTCTACACTTCTGTATTTGCTTAATATATCCATACAAGTTATAGCATATTAACCCAAATAATATAGACAAAAAAAGCAAGTAAGTAGCAAACCGATATTCATTCATTATTTTTAAGTCAAGAAAAAAATAGATAATGCCCATAAGAAAAAATGCTAAAAAGATTAATAGTCTTGATTTTAGAACAAATCTGACATAGTCCATTCGTGCGCCGCGAATAAAACTGAGCTTTTCTTTACTCTCACCTGTCCTAAACAATGAATAAAAGCAAAAACTACTCGAAATTCTACCTCCTTTCACATATCGTTCACAGGCCATCATACTCTCGTCTCTGGCAAAAACATATGATAAATAATAATCAATTTTTTTGGGAGAAACTTTTTTAAAAGTAAATAGATATGAATATTTTATATTAGAAACTCTATATCCTTTTTCTTCATATTCAGATAATTTATTCTCCAGCTCATCGATTTTCCATATCGGAAATAAAATAATTTTCTTCATTAAATCACCTTAATAATCTTCGAATAAAGTTTTTAGCAATAGTTACAAATCCACTAATAGAAAAACTAATTCATGCTTCACTCCGTTGACTGTCTTTGATGTACTCAATCCGTCCACATCGTAGGTATAGTCTTATCTGTAGTTTAGGCAGAGGGAACGGTTCCAGCGAATTGATTTTTACCACATAGAACCGTCCTCTGATTGCCCAAAAGAAAATTTTAAGCAAGAATTGTATAATCATTTAAGATATCTACATGCAACAGTTATAATGATAGCAATTAAAGCAACAGAATACATTATAAATCGATATACAATAGCTTTCAATAAAAAATTTTTTCTGTATTCACACAAAGTTTTATATTCATCCATTGAAATATGTTTAGTTAGATAAATATAATAATCAGCATCTAAATCTCCTTTAAATTTTTCAAATTGCTCACCATTTCCTTTATGAAATTTTGGATTTCGTTTCTCTAAAAATTCTATATCATTCCACTTTTTCTTTCGACTGTCTCGTCTATATTGTTCTGTAAGAATAAAATACATATATCCTTCTTTTTTTTGTGACCTTTCAAAGACCAATACACAATCAAGAATGATATCAACAATTTTATAATCATTTTCATACATTCGGTTTATGTATTTATATAAAGACCATAATCTTACAGTAGCCAATGGGAAAAATTTATATATTTTCATATCACTCATCACTAGCCTCCTCTTTATCTCCCTGTAAACTTTTTCCAAATGGAACGAGCTGCAAAAACAATCAGGGGATGGTTCTATGATTGATTAGCTTTTCTGCACGACATAGTAACTAACCCCTGTTAATCGGCTGATTTGTCTGATAGAAATACCCTTTTCTTAAAATAAACGAAGATATTCATCTCGTGTTTTTTAGTTGAGTAACTGAAAATCAGCAACCGTATCGCATTTCGAACACTTTCTGATTATTGCCTTAGCCTGCTCATCTGTTAGGCAATCATAGAACCGTCCCCTGATTGACTACAAATTCAAGTTTATCGGGAGAATTATATCATACAACTAAGATATATACAATACATAGAATTGAATATGATACGAAACTCACTCTGCGGCGGAAAGTGAAAATTCAAAGACTTGCTTATTTTGAGCGAAGTAATAGTGAATAGTGAAGAAGTAAGAAGTAAAAATCCCGTCCCCTGATTGATTTTGTCATACCTAACATAAAATTACAATTGGGTGCGGGTGTCCGCCCACGCTTCTTCACTATTACTTCTTACTTATTACTTTCCAAAAATCCCTACCAAAGTCAGAGAAGAGTGAAAAGTGAAGAGGTAAAAGATAAGAAGTAAAATCCCACTTGCTGAACGCAAATGGGATTTTTGGCTGGGGTGGCCGGATTCGAACCAGCGAATGCAGCAGTCAAAGTGCTGTGTCTTACCGCTTGACGACACCCCAATATTTGTTTTTTAGTTTAAAAAAAGCCTGCAGAACCTGCAGACTCTATGGGGTGGATAGTCGGATTCGAACCGACGGTCTCCAGTGCCACAAACTGGCGCTTTAACCAACTAAGCTATACCCACCATATGGCGCGCTTGAAGGGACTCGAACCCCTGACCCACTGCTTAGAAGGCAGTTGCTCTATCCACCTGAGCTACAAGCGCATTAGCATCTCCACATTGCAGAATGTCTGGAGAAAATGGAGCGGGTGATGGGAATCGAACCCACACGACCAGCTTGGAAGGCTGGAATTCTACCACTAAACTACACCCGCATATCTGCAACGCTTGATATCATATCATTAAATGCCCGATTTGTCAAGTAGAAAAAGCGTTTTTTTATAAATTTTGAAAATTTTCTTATCTCATAACGGTTTTGATTTTAAAACGGAATGATAATGGAGTTAATTACCGTTCGGTTTATTGGCAATACAGGCTTTTGATGTATTCCACCACCGCTTTTGCGGAATTTTCGGCAACGTCGATTGTGTGCTTCGCTTCACGCATATTTTCAAGATAATGTGCGTCGGAGCTTACAAAAACAGGCATATCCTTAATTATCGGATACTTTGATCGGTATTCGTTCTGATCCGCATTCTCCGTCATTTCAACGGCGGCAAAGTTCATTTCGTCGGTTATCATTCCGAGGTTGGATATCACGCTGTATGAGCTGCGGTCGATGTGAGCCGGATAGCACACTCCGCCGTATTGACCTACGGTTTCAACCGCATTTTCGATGCTTATTCCGCTTGCCGTTGTCAGCAAAAGCTCCTGAGTGCCGACAATGTCGTCACCGTCGTTCATAACAAGCTGATCGCCGAAAATTTCGGGACGGTTCTTGACGGGAGGAACGGTGGAAAGCACATAGTCGGAAAAGGCTTCGGCGCTCTTTACCTCATTAAAAAGACAGACAACGTGAACTTCCTCGGAGGTGCAAAGCTCCATTCCGGGAACAACGGTCAGTCCGACGCTTTCCCCGACGGTCATTGCCGCACGGCAGTTCTGCGCGCTGTTGTGATCCGTCAGGGCGATTATGTCAAGTCCGAGTATCTTTGCCATATTGACAAGGTTATACGGCGTCATATCATTATCTCCGCAGGGCGAAAGGCACGAGTGGAGATGAAAATCATAGTAAAGCTTCATTTTAAATCAGTCGTGAAATCTCTGCGGCGGTCTGGTAAGTGTTCTTTGCAGTCCTCAGTATAACCACACCGTTCTGTTCCGCTCTTTTGAGTGCATCGTTGTCAAGAGCGGCGTTCTCGGTCAGAATGATGCAGGCGACATCGGCAAGCACGGCAACGCCTATCGAATTGATATTTCCCATAACCGTCAGCCATGCGTCGCCCTCCTGCGCCCTCGACATAACCCAGCTCAGAAGATCACCGCAGTAACAGCCCGTGACCTTCCTGTCAAGATCGTCGCCGCACAACAGGGTAAGCTCTAATTTTTCTTTCAGTTCCTTTATGTCCATTTCAGCTTCTCCTCGTCGATAATTTCTCTGAACGGGACGGGAATAAATTTCTCGATCTCGTCCTCGTTGAGCGGAGTTGTACTGCTCATCTCGGCTTTCAGGCGGAAAACGCAATGGTCAATGCTTGCGTAACCCCTGATGATATCCTCCGCAAGCGCACGGCAGGTCGGTGCGCCGCAGGTGCCGCAGTCCAGTCCCGGGAAATTCTTCACCATTTCCGACACCTGATTCATCAGCTTCATTGCGTCCGTCACGTTGTCGGCAAGCTTGAGCACCGAAAACGGCTGTAAGGTCTCCTGCCACTTCATCTCGTTCGGAATCTCGTCGGCTTCAATATGGTTACAGGAAACGGGACGGTATTTTTTCAGCATGGAAAGCCTCGTCTTGGCGACAAAGGTGTTTGAAACCGTCAGACAGCCGCCAACGCAGCCGCCCGTGCAGGCATTAAGCTCGATAAACTCAATGTCGTTGAGCTTTTCGTCCTCTATCTCTTCAAGAATTTTGATAACATTTTCAATTCCGTCTGCGGCGATGTATTTCTGACTCAGCGAGCCTGAGGCTTCTCCGCCGCTCGTTGCCCAGCCGACGCCTATTCTTCCCGACTCGTCAATGCTTTTAAGCTCGTCGAGATGCTCCATCTTTTGCAAAAGCAGGGGATAGATATCGCTGATGGCTATTGCTCCGTCAACGTCCGACTTTTTGGCGCAGAGCGGATTTTTGATCGCCGTGATTTTCGCAGGACAGGGGGTGATAAAAAATACGCCTATATCGCTGTCGTCAAGTCCTGTTTCCGCTTTTGCTTCAAGCCTTGCCAGCCGTGCGGACTCGTCCATCGGAGTGTTCAGCTCCAGCAGATTGTCGATAAGATCGGGATAGGACACCCTTATCAGTCGGCATACGGCAGGGCAGGCAGAGGAGATAACAGGCTTTCTCAGGTTGCTGTCCTTCAAAAGCTTTCTCGTTGCGTCGGATATGATTTCCGCACCCTTTGCGACCTCGAAAACCTTGTCAAAGCCAAGCTCCAAAAGGGCGGAAAGTATGTAATTTATATCGTCAAGATTGTTAAACTGACCGTAAAGTGACGGAGCAGGCAGAGCAATCTTATATTTGAATTTCTCGATATCTGCGATCGGATCGCTTTTTGCCGTTTTGGCATGGTGGGGACAGATGCGAATACATTCTCCGCAGTCGATGCACCGCTCGGAAATAATCGTCGCCTTACCGTGGCGCACTCTTATCGCCTGAGTGGGACATCTCTTTATACAGTTCATACATCCGAGACATTTTTGTTTGTCAAGGCTGACCGAATGAAAAACAGTATTCATGATCTTCTCCTATACAGAAATTTATTTATTGTAAACCTTGAGCGTTATCGTGGTTCCCTCTCCGACTACTGTGTCGATCTTCATTTCGTCGGTATATTTTTTAATGTTGGGCAAGCCCATTCCTGCTCCGAAGCCGAGTGAACGCACATTTTCGGGGGCTGTCGAATAGCCCTCCTTCATTGCAAGCTCAACATCGGGGATTCCCGGGCCCTTGTCCGCAAGAACAACGGTAATACATTCCGGGGTGATCGCCGCATCAATCACTCCGCCCTCGGCGTGAATAACCATATTGATTTCAGCCTCATAAACGGCGATTGCAACGTTGCGTGTGACCGCCGGACTGAAACCGAGAGATTTAAGCGAACGCTTCAGCTTGCCCGATGCTTCGCCCGCATGGGTAAAGTCATAAGCGTTGACGTCATAATGCAAGTTTACTTCATCCATTATTTTCCGCTGCCTCCTCTGAGTCCGTGTGCATAGAGGCGGCCGCAGGAGGTGAACATTTCAAGATTGGTGCCGATGAGGACGATATCCCTCTGCTCGGCAAGGTCGATCATACCCATATCGGGAGATTTGCCTCTGACAAAAACGATACAGCTCATATCCATCATTTCCGCCGTTCTGACGACCTGAGGATTGACAAGACCTGTCAGAAGCACCGCCTGCTCCTTGACAAAGGCGAGCACGTCGCTCATCATATCGCTGCCGCAGGCAGTAAAGACCTCTCTGTCGAGCAGATCTTCGCCGTAGATAATGTGTCCGTCAAGTATATCAATAATTTCTTTTACCGTCATATTCAGCCCTCCGAATAATAAATATACATATATAATATCATATAACATTTAAAAAATCTATATATTTTTTATAAATTTACCGAACAAGTGCAATTTTTGTGCAAAAAAATGATTGACTTTCCAAATCGCCCATAGTACGATATTTGCATAATAAATCCGGAGGCGGTAAAAATGAAAAAAAGAAAGCTGATCGGTGCGTTTTTATCAATCGCACTTGCGGCAGTCCTCGCTTCGGGCTCGGCGACAGGCGGCGGAGTTGAGCTTTCAAAGGAGAAAACATTTTCACCCGTGCGGGAGCAAGCCTCAGAACAAATTATTGCCGACGCACAGACATTTCAAAGCAAGTCTCCCGACAGGACAACAGAACAGACCGTAGAAATCAATTCCTCAACTTTCAAGCAGTTTGAAAATGAGGACGACACATTTTATGAGCCGACACAGGAAAGTATTTCTGTTCTCGAGGATTCGACTGCCTATATCAATGACGCTGTCACCGTATTTTTTGACGACCACGCAACCCCGACGGACAAGGCAAGGATAGTCCGCTCAATCGGCGGTGAAATAGTCGGAAAAGTTGATTATATGAATGAATATGAAATTAAGATCGACCGAGCCGATTTTTATGAAATAAACGCTCTTTGCGATGAGCTTATGATGGACGACAGCGTAGAGTTTGCAAGCTGTTCCTTTGCCGAGCAAGTCAAACCCGACTATATTCCCGATGATCCCTGGGGTTACGATGCTCTTTGGTACGAAGGTGCTCTTGAAAGCGATTACTCATTTTTAAATTGGTGGATCAAGGCAACCGATATCGACAAGGCATGGGACTATGATGAATATTTCAGCGATATCGACGTCGGCATAGTCGACAGCGGATTTTACACGGAACACGAGGAGCTTAAAGACAAAATAGTTTTCCCGAACAAGTTTTTTGAAGAGAATAACGCCCCGTCCTATCACGGAAATCATGTTGCCGGAATAATCGGTGCAGAGCAGGACAACGAAAAAGGAATTTCGGGAATAGTGCGTGACGGCAGGCTCATTTGCATTGACTGGCAAGCAAATGAGGAGCAGGGGCAGGTCTGGAACAATGATGCAAGGATAATGACCGGCTTTGTAAATGCCGTCAGAGCAGGTGCCAAGGTGGTTAACTTCTCTCTCGGCAGTTCAGCCGAAATAAAAAACGGTATTGACAGGCTCAAGATAGTTAAGGACGCAGAGGGTAAATTCAGTTCCTATTACATTGCAAAAATGCTCCAGCGAGGCTACGATTTTATATGCTGTCAGTCGGCAGGCAACGGTGTGTATAAGGACGGTGAATTTGCCTATGCAGTTGACGCAAGCAACAACGGCACCTTTTGTCCGATCACGGTCGATAATGCCGTAAAAAATGTAAAAGGAGTAAGTCCTGAGGATATTGTTGACAGAATAATAATTGTAGCATCCGCATGTTTTACCGGAAGCAACACTTATGAACAGGCATCATCCTCAAACGGCGGAAGTCAGGTTTCGATTTGCGCGCCCGGCTCAAGCATATACAGTGCTTTCTATGACAGCGAACTTGAGGACAACACCTCGTCATATGCCTATCTGAGCGGCACCTCCATGGCGGCTCCGATAGTTACAGGTATTGCCTCTCTTGTCTGGAGCGTTAATCCGAGCTTCACAGGCGCTCAGGTAAAGCGGTTTGTCTGTGATCCTGCCAACACCAAATACGAAGTGGCCGACAGCTCGTCGGAGGAACATCTCCCGACAGATACGATGAGAATGGTAAACGCACTTCTTGCGGTGGAGGCGGCGATTAAAGCAACCGAGGACTACGGCACCGTAACAGGACATCTTGAATGGTCAAGAATAACGCCGAACAAATTCATCAGCTTTACACTTACAAGCGCAGAAAGCGGAACGGTTTATCGGCTTATGACCGATGAAGCAGGTGATTTCAGTGCCGGGCTTCCGAGCGGAGAATATGTTTTAGATCTTGCGGGAAAGAAGAAAACTGTAATCGTTATATCGGGTGAAAGCTCAGATATCGGAGCTTTCCGATCGGTCAAGGCGACAATCGACTTTGACGCCTACCGCACAGCCGCAAAGGACAATATGCAGGATTTCCTCGCAAAATTGAATTTGTATTGATTGAGAAAACCCTCAGGCGAAAAGGCTTGAGGGTTAATTTCTTGAAAGTGTTTGTTAGATAAAAAATCATTAGGCGAGAACAATTTATTATTACAAAGAAAAATCCGAAGCTTGTACGCAAATACAAGCCTCGGCGTATTTTTGTCGCTTGAGATCAGAAATTCTTTAATAGATTATAAACCGTTTGATATTTGTCCTGCGAATACTCTTTTTCGAGTGAAAAATCTTCGTCTCCCGCCGTTTGAACGACGTCCTTTTCCTTGCCGTTGAAAAACTTCTTTGCATATGAATTGATCTGATAAAGTGCTTCGCCGTAATCGTCGGTATTCTCTCCGAGCGTATCAACGAGAGCCTTAATGTCAGCTTCAAGGGTGTCACTCTCGGCAAGCTCGGAATTTGAGAACGCTATCAGACGAAGGGCAAGCTCGGCGGCCTTTGCCGATGAGCCGGCAGTGCCGATCTCAAATTTCTTGATGTCTGCGAAAATATCCTCGATTTTCTCCTGCTTTTCCTGCTCTGTCGTGGTTTCCGAGGTTGTTTCAGGCTCGGTCTCCGTAGTGTTTTCTACGGTGATTTCGGTCTGTTCGGTCGTTGACGGTTCTGTGGTCGGATCGTCCGTGCCGAAGGAAAGGGAACATGCGGTAAAAGAGGAGATAACGAGGGCGAATACCGATACGATCGCGATGGTTCTGATTGCTTTTGCCATAATCAATTTCCTTTCTGTCTTTTTATTACCTTGAGCCTTGAGAAGTCCTCACGCTCTTTTTCATCAAGCGCATCTGTGATGAACTTGACGGTTGATGTGAATTTTGGAATCATTACGTTGCTCAGGGCGTTTGTACGCTTCTGAGTTTTTTTAATTGCGTCGGCAAGGCGCATAACGTTGCTTTCAATCTCGGCAAGCTCAACCGTGAGCCGCTTGGCGTTTTCAAAGTCAACATATGCCTCGTCGAGCAGGGAGTTTGAGGTGTTGAGTCCGTAGTAAAAGAAACGGTTTCTTTCGTCAATGGAGAACTGGGGCAGCTCAACGCCCATAACGCTCCTGACCGACATATGCAACCCGTTATCCACAGGGATACATTCGGCGAAGGAGGAGCAGCCGCCGAGTGATATCTGAGCCTGCTCAAGCGCATAGTAAGCCTTGGCATATGCCGTGTTGATCTCTTGCTGAATAGATGATGCTTTTTCGCTCATCGTCATTATCTCACGGATCAGAATGTTTCTTTTCCTGTCCATAAGGTCGTAACCGAGCTTGGCAAGGTCAAGCGATTTCTTTGCCGCCATAAGGTTGTTTTTTGTCGGAAAAACCTTTGAACTCATCGGCCGTTCTCCTTTCTGAATTGATATCGGACAGGGCGGAGCTTATTCCGTCTTGCCCTTATAATATTTCTCAATCGTCTTGTCGTCAACTCGGTCAAGCTCCTCACGGGGAAGCTCGGAAAGAAGCTCCCAGCCGAGATCGAGAGTTTTCTGAATTGTGCGGTTTTCGTAGGGCGACTGAGAGATGAATTTCGCTTCAAAATCCTTGCCGAACTGAAGCAAACGCTTGTCGGCGGCGGAAAGCTCGTCCTCGCCGATAACGCTTGCAAGGCTCTTTGCGTCCTGAACCTTTGCGTAGGAGGAGAAGAGCTGGTTGGCAAGGGTGCTGTGATCCTCACGGGTATAGCCCTCGCCGATGCCGTCTTTCATCAGACGTGACAGGGACGGCAGAATACCGATCGGCGGATAAATTCCCTTGGAGTCAAGCTCACGGTCAAGAACGATCTGTCCCTCCGTGATATATCCCGTAAGGTCGGGGATAGGGTGGGTGATGTCGTCGTTCGGCATTGTGAGAATAGGTATCTGAGTAAGCGATCCCTTTGAGCCTTCGATTATTCCGGCACGTTCATACAGCGAGGCGAAGTCGGAATAGAGATAACCGGGAAAGCCCTTTCTTGCAGGGATTTCTCCCTTTGACGAGCTGAACTCACGCACAGCCTCGGCGTATGAGGTCATATCGGTAAGAATTACAAGCACGTTCTTTTCAAGGGTGAAAGCAAGGTACTCCGCCGCAGTCAGAGCGCATCGGGGAGTGATAATTCTTTCAACGATAGGATCGTTTGAAAGATTGAGGAACATAACAACCTTGTGCATTACGTTCGCCTTTTCAAACGAGGTGCGGAAATAGCTTGCAACATCGTTCTTAACGCCCATTGCGGCGAAAACAATCGCAAAATCCTCGCTGTCTGAGATCGAAGCCTGACGGACAATCTGCACGGCAAGCTCGTTGTGCTTCATACCTGAGCCTGAGAAGATCGGCAGCTTCTGACCTCTGATAAGCGTCATAAGAGCGTCAATTGAGGAAATGCCCGTGTTGATATAGTTTTTGGGATAAACTCTTGAAACAGGGTTTATCGGCGACGAGTTTACGTCACGCTTTTCGGTCGGGAAAACCTCGCCGAGACCGTCGATCGGTCTGCCGAGACCGTCAAAAACTCTGCCGACAATTTCGGGGGAGAGGCTCAGCTCGATCGGGTGTCCCGTCATTCTTGTTTTGGTGTTGACGAGCGAAAGTCCTTTCGTTCCCTCAAAGACCTGAATAACGACCTTTTCTCCCTCGATCTGAACGATACGTCCCGTCCTCGAAGAGCCGTCCTCAAGCCTCAGCTCTACCATTTCGTCATATGAAGCGTCCTTGATATTGTCAAGGACAATAAGAGAGCCGTTAATCTGACTTAATCCGAGATGTTCAATAATCATTTTACGGGTGCCTCCTTTGTGCGGACAGAGGCAAGAGCCGTGTCGATTTCCTTGTAATATTCGTCAAACATTTCAAGCCTGTCGTTAGGAATATCATATTTCATTTGAATGAGTTTGTCAAACAGCTTCAGTTCAAGCACCTTTGAGATCGGTATTTTCATCGCAACAAGCTCGTTGCTTCGGTGATAAAGATAGAGGATAATCTGCATCATCTTGAGCTGTTTTTCAAGCGAAACAAAGGTGTCGTCCTTGTGGAAAGCGTTCTGCTGGAGGAAACCGACTCTGATAACTCTGGCAACCTCGATGATAAGCTTCTGATCGTCGGGAAGAACGTCCGATCCGATTAGCTTTACAATCTCCATAAGGCTTGTTTCCTCGGCAAGAAGCGAGGCGATCTCATTCCTGCAAGCCGAGAAATCCGAGCCGACATTATTATTGTACCATGGGGCAAGCTCCGCAAGATATTCGCTGTAGCTGTCGTTCCAGTTGATAGCAGGGTAGTGACGGGCATATGCAAGCGACTTGTCAAGCGCCCAGAAACAGCGTGTGAAACGCTTCGTATTCTGAGTGACAGGCTCTGAAAAGTCCGAACCCTGAGGAGAAACGGCGCCGATAACGGAGATCGAGCCCTCCTGACCGTTGAGAGTTTCAACATAGCCTGCACGTTCGTAGAATTCTGAAAGCCTTGACGGCAGATAGGCAGGGAAGCCCTCGTCGGCAGGCATTTCCTCCAAACGGCCGCTGATCTCTCTGAGAGCCTCCGCCCAACGTGAGGTGGAGTCCGCCATCATTGCGGTGTGGTAACCCATGTCACGGTAGTATTCCGCTATTGTGATGCCCGTGTAGATTGACGCTTCACGGGCGGCAACGGGCATATTTGAGGTGTTTGCGATAAGCACGGTGCGGTCTGTGAGCGGTCTGCCCGACTTGGGATCGGTGATCTCGCCGAACTCGGTCAGAGCCTGAGTCATTTCGTTTCCGCGTTCTCCGCAGCCGACATAGATAATTATATCAGCGTCGCACCACTTGGCAAGCTGATGCTGAGTCATTGTTTTGCCCGTTCCGAAACCGCCGGGGATAGCCGCCGCACCGCCTTTTGCAAGCGGAAAGAGTGTGTCGATAACACGCTGACCTGTGATAAGCGGCTTTTGCGGAGGAAGTCGTTTGGCTATCGGTCTCGGAGTTCTGATAGGCCACTTGCGGCAGAGGGTAAGCTCATGAAGCTTGCCTGCGCCGTCCTTCAATGTGATGATTGTATCGTTAACTTTATATTTGCCGCTCGGCTTGACCGAGACAACCTCGCCGCTTAATTCGGGAGGTACCATTATTTTGTGAATAAGAGCCTTTTCGGGGGTTGTTGCGTAGACATCGCCGCCCTTGAGCCTGTCGCCCTCGCCGACCGTCACGGTAACGTCCCATTCCGTGTCCTCGTTGAGTGAGGACGGGTGAAGTCCTCTCGGAATAAATGAGCCTGCTTTTGCAGCAATATCGTTAAGCGGATTTTCAATTCCGTCAAAAATATTGCTGAGTATTCCGGGACCGAGGGTTATGCACAGGGGAGAGCCTGTCGCATAAACGGGATCGCCCGGTTTAAGTCCCGATGTTTCCTCATAAACCTGAATGACGGTTTCACCGCTGTCAATTTTGATGACCTCGCCGATCAGACGCTGATTGCCTACAAAGACCATCTCCGTCATTTGCAGGTCGGTTTTTCCCTTAACAGAAACAACAGGACCGTTTATCGAATATATAACATTTTCCATTGCGTTTGCTCCTTCTGTCAAAGAGATAAGGACAAGCCCGAATAGCTGTAAAAATTCCGCTTCTCAGCTTCAAGGCGTGCGTCAAGCGTGTCGTCCGCTGTCATGGCGGTGCTGAGATTTTCGCCCTTACAGCCGCCGAGCTTTATATCTTCATCATACCGAACCTCACAACCGAGAGCTTTAATTTCGCTTTCAAACCGTTTGTCATCGGGACTGAGAATAATAACCGCACCGTCTCCGATGACCGATTTGATTTTTGAAACGCTGTTAAGGACAAAATCACGGTAACTGTCGCTTTGGGTAAACGCCTTGATTTTTGTCTCTGCCTGAGAGAAAACCTTTTCGGTTATTTCGCTTCTGCGTTCAACGAGCTTTTCTATTCCCTTGGTTTCCGTCTCCGAAAGCTCGGCGTTGATCTCCTCGTTAAGGCGGTCAAACTCACTGCTTCTGATAGGGCGGACGTTCTGACGGGCAAGACGGCGAGCCTTTTTCAGCTCGTTTTCGATATACTCGTCAACATCGTTTTTTATTTTATTACAGCGTGCCTCGGCGTCCGCATTTATTGCTCTGCGGAAGCGTTCGGATTTTGTTGAGTTGCTGTTCAAAATTACTCCTCCTTTTGGAGTTGTACGTTAGATTTTGATTCCGATCGCTTCGCTGACATAGTCGGCGATCGAGTTGCGTGTGCCGTCGGAGCTTCTGTCGGGTATTTCGGTCACGGCAGGCAGTGAATGTGCCTTGCGGAATTTGCCGATTTCCTCCGAGCAGAGCGACGCAAGCGTCTGATTGATGAGGATTATGCCGATTTCGGGATCCTGAGCCGCTTTTTCAAGCAGATCGGGAACCTCCTCACGGCTTTTGACAACAGTGTTCTCAACGCCTGCAAGGCGAAGCCCGACAGCCGTGTCTTCATTGTCGCAAATCAGATAAAGACGCATAATGTCACCTTAGATCTTGTTGAGTATAAGAATAGAGATAACAACGCCATACAGGGCGATTGACTCACCGAGGGCAACGAAGATAAGCGCTTTACCGAAAGCCTTGGGATCCTCGCTGGTTGCCGCAATAGCCGCAGGAGCACCTGCCGCAACGGCAATACCGCCGCCGACGCCGGAAAGACCTGTAACAATAGCCGCCGCAATAAGTCCGAGTCCCTTGCCGCTGTCGGAGGAGGAAGCCTCCGCTGTTTCGCTCTGTGAGGTTTCCGCAGCCGCCGTCGCTTTTTCGTTTTCAGCCGCCGAAACGGAGAAGGTGAAAGCACATACCGTTACAGCGATAACGGCAAATGCGATAAGGTTTCTTGCAAGAACTTTTTTGCTTGAAATTCCTCTTGCCTTGCGGCTGAAGGAGTATGCGAAAAGAGCCGTGAGAGCGGCAATGGGAAGAACTGCGATAAGAACATAGAATAATGACATGATTATTACCTCCAAAAGTTATTTTTTAACCTTTATAATTACGTTTTCTTTTTCCTCGGGATTTGAGGCTTTGAAAGCGTTTTTGATATTGAATAATACGCCTTTGTTTTTGCGTATTCCGACGCCGTTAAACGGTTTGCCGTCGCCTGCGTAAAATCTGCTGAACATCTCGTAAAATTCAAGTCTCAATACCTGAATACCTGTGAGAAGTCCTTCAAGAGCGATAACAAGGATGTTGCCGAATATCATGGATATGATACCGCCGACCGAGTATTCGTCGCCTGCAAGCGATGAGAAAACCATCATCATACCTGCGTGGACAAGGACGAAAGCACCGACTCGCAGGAAAGAAACCGTGTTGCTGAAATAGGTGAGAATGTATTCGATCACCTCAAAGAAATTCTGCATAATGTAGTACGACCATTTTTCGGGCAGATAGTTTTCTTTCTTGTCCGTCATTCCGATGAGAATTTCCTGGAAGAACAGCATCACAAGGCAAACAAGAGCAACAATCACAATGAGGGCGGTCGGCAGAATTGTCTTGTGCGTCATAAAGGTGATGACGGCGCAGACAAGAACGGAATAAAGAAGCATGCCGACAATTCCGTTTGTGCCGAATATCGCTTCGCCCGGCTTTTTGTTTTTAAACGAGCAGAAAACATTCAGTCCCATGGAAACAAGAACGAGGGCAATGCCTATGCCAATCGCAAGCAGAAGCACGGTGTTTATGGAATCCATAACCGAAAGCGGCTTTCCGCTGAGGCCGATTGCGTGATAGAGCGGATCGAGAAGCTCCTCATAGCCGAATACCGAGCCGACCATCAAACCGAAGAACGCCGAGCTGATTCCGCAGGGAACGAGGATTTTGGCAAGCTTCGCTCCCTTGAGCTTATAAACAAGATATCCGCCGATTGCAAGCACAAGTCCCTGACCGAGATCGGCAAACATTATGCCGAAAAGAAGCGAATAGGTAATCGCCACAAAGGGGGTGATATCAACTCCGTCATAGGACGGAAGACCGTACATTTCAACGAACATTTCAAACGGGCGGAACGGCTTTTTGTTCCTGAGCTTGACGGGAGGATTGCTCCGCTTTTCCTGTTCGGGATCGGCGTCCTCAAAGGTCACTCCGTCAATTTTTTCAATGTTTTTCTTGAAGCGTTTATAGCTTGACTTAGGCACCCAGCCGACATAGATGAAATAGTCGGAGTCGGAGTCCTTGGCGGCATAGCGTCTGAGGTCAAAGGCAAGGTTTGCAATTTCAAGATAGGCGTGAACCTGCTCGCAGTGCTCGGAATTTTCCGACCAGAAGTCGGATATCTCCTTGTCAACCTCATTAAGCTCCGAGGTGAGCTTCGTCTTTTCCTCGTTGAGCTTTGCAAGTATCTCCTTGGGTGTTCCCGTGGAGAAAGGAATCCTGATTCTGTCAAAATAGAGCGAGGCGAAAATTCTGTCCACCTCGTCGATTTCCGTTCTCGGTGCGGCGTAAATTCCCCAATGGCTTTTCTCGTCAACGGAAGCCTCAAGGAAAACAAAAAGGTTGTTGCGCTCATAAGCCTTGAGCTTCGGGTAGCAGTCCTTGGGGATATGACCGAAGCGCACCTTCAGAAATTCACAGGATAGAAGCTCCTCGATCGGAATGTCAATGCCGATAAAGTGACTGAACTGTTCGACGGACGCTTCGATCTCATTGAGCTTTTCGGAAAGTGCTGTTCTCCTTGCCAAAGCCTCCGAGAGCTTCGACCTGAGGGCGTCGATGAAATCAATTTCATCGGAATCAAATTTGATCTCGTCACCCGTGAAGGTATCCTTCAGCGTAACGCCGGCGATAGATGCAATTTCTTCGATCTTCTGGATAGAAGACGAATATGGATTTTCTTCATTCAGCGGAACAAATCCGAGCGAATCGGAAATAAATTCCATAGCGTTTTCGGGATGAAAATCGCCGCTGATACAGCAGGATGTGATAAACTCATCGAGATGTTCTATCAAACCGTAGGTCCTGACGAGCTTCATTTTTTCTATTGCCAAAACACCGCCTCCTAACTTTCTGTTCCGATCAGAACGGAACTTGCTTTTTCAGCCGGAATATTGTATTTGATAGCCTCAACGATGTGTATGATATTTCGCACCTCGTTTTCGGCAAGGAAAAGATAACACAGCATAACAGCCGTCGGGTTGGTATAGTACCTGAATCCCTTTAGCTGACGGTTGACCATCATTTTCCTGGTTGCGTTCTCAATGTATTTGAATTCGACCTTGGAAAAATCCTTTTTATAGTACGAATCGGAAATAATATTGATGATATCCGTTGCGTTTTTTGCCTCGGAGATTGCCTGTAGATTTTTTTCGGTCAGGTTTGTGCAGTCGGGAACGGCGAAATCACGCACGAACATTTTGTTCGGAGTGTCAAGGCTGAGAAGCCTGTATGCACATGTCAGTGTATACATATCAAGTCTGTATTTGACAAGCTCATAAATCTCGTTTTTCTTTCTCCGATCCTTAGAGTGTTTAATTGATTTTATCAGGAACGAAAACCTGTATTTGTTCAAAGCATTTTCGATCAGTATGAATACTCCGTCCTCGGCATAATTTTCACGGAAACCTTTCAGTATTTTTTGATATTCCGTGTGATCGAGAGCTTTCAGCAGATCGGAATAGCTCCTGACCTTTGCCAGCTCGTAGAGGTCAATCTCCGCCCTGCTGTTGAAAAACGGGGGCAGGGAGGCGAGATACCTTTCGGGCTTGCCGAGTATCAAAAGCCGAATCATTATCATAATCTGTCTTATATCGTTCTGCACCACAAAATAGCGGTAGAAGTTTTCACCTGCCGAAAGCTGGTATTCGCAGAGCTTTTCACTCTTTCTAAGCAGGCTCATTTTAAGTATCTCCTCAATCTGAGCCGAGTCGATATTTGTCGGCAGAGTGTCAAAGTCGGAGCTGAAATAGGTTCTCGTTTTCAGATAGCCGACAAGCTCGCCGAGAGATCTGCAATTCAGCATATCGTTGTAGTTTTCTTTGGTAATTCGCTTGCCGTACATTGCGTGAGCCTTTGCAAGAACGGCATTATCAGCGTATGAAACCGACATTTCCACTCACCTCCATATGCACAAAACAATCGGCAGTACCGATTGTCCGTCAGTAATTGATAACGTTGTCAACTATTGTTTCAATCCAATTTTCAGCGTTTTTGTTGTAAAGAGAGTCCATTTCTTCAAGGATGTGACTGTTTCGCTCATTGATCTTTTCAAGATAGATTTCACCCTCGGAGCGTTGCTTCTGACTTTTTTTCAGAGCGAAATCAAGAGCCTTTTGGTTTTCTTCCCTGACTATTTCGTCTTTCTTTCCGCTCAGCTCTGCGATGCGGTTGTCACGGTATGCCTCGGCATCCTGAACGCGGGCGCACGCCTGCTTTTCCATATCGAGTATCATACGAAGCATCTCTTTCATTTTTTCACCCCATTATTCACATCAAAGCTTTTCACACATTATAGCACTTTGTTATAAAAATGCAATAGTAAATTTGTACAATATGACTTGATTTTTCAGGTGGAAAAAGGCGAAATATTCATTGAAAAAAGTGTCGGAATACTGTAAAATATTTATAATTCGCAAAGGAGGCGGTCAAGTTGAAGCTGAGCTACATTGTTCCCGTTTACAATGTTGAAAAATATCTGAGACAGTGCGTCGATTCCATTCTTGCACAGAGCTTTGACGATTACGAAATAATACTTGTTGATGACGCTTCGCCCGACGGCTGTCCTGCGATCTGCGACGAATACGCCGAAAAATATCCAGACAGGATCAGGGTTATTCATCAGCAGAACAAAGGTCTTGCAGGAGCAAGAAATTCCGGTTTCGGGCAGGCAAGCGGAGATTATGTATATTTTGTTGACAGCGACGATTATTTTGCCGAGGACGGAATTGCGGAGATTTATGAAAAGGCAGTCAGGCTCAACGCCGACATCCTGCAAAACTCGTTTTTCTCTTACCGGGAACACGACGCAAGCAAGGAAATTGTTCGTTCGGCTTTTGATGAGGACAGAGTTTATTCAAACGGTATGATGAAAAGCAAGGTTTGCATTTCAACGACCGAGAGATCGGCGATATTTGTCTGGCGCAACCTCTATAAACGCAGTTTTCTTGAAAAGCACGGTATTCTGTTTGACGAAAACCTCAGAATGATCGAGGATTCGCCGTTCAACACCCTCGCTTTTCTCAAGGCGGAACGTTTTGTCACCGCCGACAAGCCGATATACTGTTACAGAATCAGAGACGACAGCCTGCAAAGGAAAAAATATGTCAGGGATTATGACCTTGTAATGAACTATCAATGGAAGCTGAAGCTGAAATATTACCGTGAAAATTCCGACAACTCTCAGCTCTTTTATACCGACATTGCCGAATTTACTTTGAAAACCAATCTTCCGATACTTCTTTCAAATGTGTACCGCAACGATGTTGACGGCAAGTATGCCCTGCTTAAAAGGATCGGCAATTCGGATATGATACGAAAGTCCTTTGCCGACTACGATATCGGAAAGTATAAATCAAAGTCGCTCGACTGGTGGGCGACATGGCTTATACTGAAAAGAATGTATTTGCCGGCGCATTTTCTATGTAAAATATTATATAAATAAAATAGATGTTACCGTATTTCCGAAAAAAGGAGATACGGTTTTTCTTTTTGTGAACTGCGATTGTGACAAAAAATTCATTTTATCGGATTTATAATGAATCCGAGGTGGTGAGGATGACCGTCTATGCCGATGTGCTGATAGTGGTAAACCTGTTTGTAAATTATGCCTTGCTTCTTTGCTCGTCGATGATAGTGAAAAACAGAATATCCAACCTGAGACTGCTTTTGGGTGCGCTGATCGGAAGTCTGTACGGACTTGTGATATTTCTGCCCGAAATTCCACGGTATTTTGAATTGCCGATGAGAATTGCCGTGAGCGCACTGATAGCTTTTGCGGCGTTCGGATATCGCAATCTGCGGAGATATTTGCGGTGCTTCTTTACTTTTCTTGCCGTGACCTTTGCTTTCGGCGGTATAATGCTTGTGCTGTGGGTAACGGTTGCACCCGTCGGAATGATATACAGCAACGGAACGGTTTATTTTGACATTGATCTGTCCGTGCTGGCAGTTTCTACGGTTGTATGTTTCACCTTGGTCAGTCTGATCTCACGGCTGACGGCACGCAGAGCACCGTCAAACTCCGTGTATAATCTCACTGTGGAAAACGGCGGAAAAGCGATTTCGGGAGTTGCCCTCTGCGATACGGGCAATTCGCTTGTTGAGAGCTTCAGCGGTTATCCCGTTGTGATAGGGGAGTATGACACGCTGATAGGGATATTGCCGCAGAGCATTGTTGACTATTACGAAAACCCAGCCGCACACTCAGGCGCGGAGAATTTTCGGCTGATAGTCTGCAATACGGTTTCCGACGTCGGAGTTCTGCCGTCCTTCCGCCCCGAAAGGGTTGAATTTTCCTCGTTAAACAGGAGAATAGCGACGGACGAGGTCTATATAGCCGTGACGAAAAACCGAATCGGCGCAGGCGAATTTGATTTTATTTTTAATCCAAAAATTTTTGACGGAGAGAACAGCAATGAAAATATCAGAGATAATAAAAAAGCTCCTGCGGTGGCTCAGGCAGGAGAACATAATTCATTACATAAACGGGCCCGAAACTCTGCCTCCTCCGCTTTCAAAGCAGGAGGAGCAGGAGGTCATGGACGAGATCGCAAAGGGAAACGACAGTGTTCGGGAAAAGCTGATAGTCCACAATCTGAGGCTTGTGGTTTACATAGCGAAAAAGTTTGAAAATTCGGGAGTGGGGATAGAGGATCTTGTTTCGATAGGAACTATCGGGCTTATTAAGGCGGTCAACACCTTTTGCCCCGAAAAAAACATCAAGCTTGCAACCTACGCTTCACGCTGTATTGAAAACGAAATACTAATGCACCTTAGAAAAACAGGCTCACAGCGCAACGAAATTTCAATCGACGAGCCGCTCAACGTTGACTGGGACGGGAACGAGCTGCTGCTTTCCGACATACTCGGCAGTGATCCCGACCTTATCAACCGTGACATTGAGCTTGAGGACGAAAAAAATCTCCTGCTCAGGACAATAGATTCAATGGGAGACAGGGAAAGGACAATAATGTCGATGCGCTTCGGTCTGAGGGGACAGCGTGAGCATACGCAAAAGGAGGTTGCGGATATCCTCGGAATATCTCAGAGCTATATTTCAAGGCTTGAAAAGAAGATTATCGCCAAGCTGAAAAAGGAGATAGAGGAGGAAACCTTTGTTTAAAGCTTCATAAACTTAAAACTGCCGTGATAGCACAGATCGAGAAGATCGGAGGGCAGATGGCTGTTTTCACGGAAAGCGGAATACATCTCTCTTTCGGAGCATACGGAGCCGATACATCGGGGAATATTTACCGCCGCCTGCACCTTTCTGATGCGTTCAATGAGCCTGTCAACGGAAAATGACATATCCTCATCGGGACGGTAAAGACCTGCCTGACGGGCAAGCTCACCGAAGCTGTCACAGCGGCAGTAATCGGCGATCTCCGCTATACAGATTGCCGCAGAGGTCTGCTTTGAAACGCCGAGCCGAACGAAAAACGAGGTCACACCGTCAAGCACGGAGGAGCCGAGCGACACGGTGTTTCTGTGGGCAAGCACGGCGCAGTACATCGCATACTGTAATTTTTGCAGAGCTTTGAAATTACCTCGATAAGCTCCGACAATGTTGTTGAGAATTTCCGCCGCACTTGAAAGAGCGAGAGAATCAATGACGTTGTTTTCACTGCTTATTACGGAATCCACCGCATAGGCAAAGCACGACATTGCGTCGTATGCGACCGTGCCGGAATCAACATACATTGCAAGCCTCGGCTCGATAATGACCTCTTTCGGTGATTTGCGGTAGGTTTTGTAATCTGCTTCCTCAAAATCGGTCATGGCGCAGGACGAGAAAAACGGAACTGCGGCAAAGCCCACTCCGCTCTGATAGGATATCATCATTGCCGTGTCTATCAGCCTTGCGCTTCCGATTGCAACGATTCGGTCAACCTCATTTTCGGAAATATATTTTATTGTATCGCTGTAAAGTCCGCAAAAATCATTGCTGACAAGCTTCTGGGTTTTCGGAGTTTTCACATCGAAAAACTCCTGTATTTTTTCAATAAATTCCCGCTCCTTTTCGGAGACCTTGTCGGAAATTATCAACACGCTTTCAAAATCGCTCTGAGCATATCTTTGAGTTGAATCATCTCCGAAAAGTATTCTTTCGGGAAGAAAAATCTCAAACATTACGGTACCACTCCTTTTGAGTTATTATTATCTCAAAGGAGTGTTTTATTCTGTAATTTTTGATTAGAAAAACTTTTTTTGCCAACAATCATATTTGAGGTGACTGACAGAATGAAATATAAAACTCAGTTTTCAAGAATAACAGACGCATTTATCGGCGTTACGGCGGTGATACTGGCGGCGGTGCTTGTTGCATCGGGCATGGCGGTCACAAAGATCAACACGGAATATATGGAGACGGGAATAAAAACGGCAAAGATAGTTGCCGAAAGAGAGAACGAGGAAATATTTTTTTCACTTAACGGAAGAAAGTTTTCTCCTGTGCAGAGTATGGATGAAAAGCTGAAAACGGCGGTGCGCCTGTTGCCCGCTCCGCTGAACGCTGTATTTTACCTGGGTGAGGAAATAGGAGAAATATTTAAAACAAAATAATATCTTCAAGGAGAACGGACGGATACTCTGTTCTCCTTGAATTTTTATCCGATTGAAAAAATTTTTTCGACATGATATAATGGAAAAAACTTTACGGCCGAGGGGTGAGCGACATGAGCCGTTTGAATAAAATTCAAAAGAAAAATATTATAGTTAGTCGGCGTTGTTGTCGCTGTGCTCGTGATCTTTGCGGCGGCGTCAAGGAAAATATGCTCTGATCCGGAGATCAACCGGGTGTTAGGTCTTATAAGAGGTATGATATACATAAGCATTATGGCGGCGTGGGGCGTGACGGTGCATCTGAGAATTGTGCAGAAGCAGGTCAGACAGTACCTCGGTGCAATTTCTTTTCTTATAATTCTCTGGCTAACGATCAGAACCGTAAAATTCGAGTTTGTTGAAAATCCTACCGCCATCCGTTATCTTTGGTACAGTTATTATTTTTCGATGCTGTTTATTCCTTTGTTTGCTTTGTTCGTATCATTGTCGCTCGGAAAGTCGGAGGACTACCGAATCCCGAAATGGACAAGGGTGTTTTATATTCCTGCGTTTCTGATTTTTTTAATGGTGTTCACCAATGACCTGCATCAATGTGTTTTTGTCTTTACGGGCGGCGGAGAATGGTCGGATAGCTCATATGAATACTCTTTCGGAATATATATCGCCGTTGCGTGGCAGGTGCTTTGCGCCGCTTCGGCAATCGTGATAATGATAATCAAATGCCGTATTCCGCAGAGCAAAAAGTTTTTCGGACTTCCGCTTGTTTTGCTTGCCGCGGCGACAGTCTATACCGCACTGTACGCTATAAAGGTGCCGTGGATAATGTATGTTGCAGGCGACTTTACCGTGTCGCTGTGCCTGTTTACGGTTGGTATTTTTGAGTGCTGTATCCAATGCAGAATGATCCAGTCAAACACAGGCTACGACCGCCTGTTCTCTATCACCACGATAGGCGCTCATATAACGGATGAAAAATTAAAAATAAAAAATTCCTCGAAAACAGCAGTTGAGCTGACGGGTGAGATTATGGCTCAGGCGGTGAACGGAAGCGTTATGCTGGACGAAAACACCGTGCTGAAAAGTCACAAGATACATAAAGGCTATGTGTTCTGGCAGGAGGATGTTTCGGAGCTTGCCGATATCACCAAGAAGCTGGAGCAAACTCAGGAGGAGCTTCGTGACACGGGCGATGTCCTCAAGGCGGAAAGTGAGCAGAAAGCGCACTGGCTTCAGATTGTTGAAGAAAACCGTCTTTATGATATGATTGAAAATCAGACCGCTCCGCAGATTGCCCGATTGAAGGATATATTGGAAAAGCTCAAAAAAACGACAGGTTTGCCGAAGCTCAGAGACTTCTGGCAGAGATTGTTGTTATCGGAACGTATATTAAACGCAGGAGCAATCTGATTTTTGTCGCCGGACAGAAAGACTCCGTAGCCGCAGAAGAACTTTTGCTCTGTATCAATGAAACGGCATCAAATCTGAAGCTTTACGGCGTTGAATGTAATGTGTTGTACCGGATAAGCGGACAGCTTTCTCCGGGTGCGGCGAATTTGATCTACGATTTTTTTGAAGCGGTTATCGAAAAAAGCCTGAACAGTCTGACCGATATTCTGCTGTATGCCGAGGAGGACGGTACGGCTCTTAACATCAATATCAGCACAGCCTGTGACTGTGACCTGACAGAGCTTGACGGCCGCTTCACATCATTTACGGCGGAGCATGATGAGGACGGGATCTGGTGCCTGTCGCTCATGCTTGAAAAGGACGGTGAAACAATATGATCTCTGTCAAGGACGCTTTTGACAATATGCCGATCGCAGTTTGCTTTTTTGACAAGCACGGCACGGTGCGTCTTATTAACCGACGGATGTTAAATGTCAGCACAATGCTTCTGGGCAGCGAAATGCAGACCTTGACCGAGCTGCACAATGCCCTTGAAGCTCCGCCTAAGCAAATTTCCGTTACGGACGGTGCAGTTCCGCTTTATAATTTCCCCGACGGAAAAACTCTGAGATTTGAGGAGAAAACCGTAACAGACGCAGACGGCACAAGCTTTATTCAGGTCACGGCGGCGGATGTTACCGAGCTTGCAGAAAGACAGGCTGAGCTGAGAAGAGAGAACGAACAGCTTTCCGAAGCAAACCGACGTGCCCGTCAGCTTTATGAAAATATGGCGGAGATAGTCAGGGAGGAGGAAATCCTCTCAATGAAAATGCGGGTGCATGACGACATCGGACACAGCATTTTATCCGCACGCCGAGCCTTGCTCTCCAATGAGGATATTGAAGCGGTGCGAAGCAATGCCGCAGTATGGGAAAAATCAATCGAGCTGCTTCATCACGCCAATAATATGCCGGATCAGCCCGATCCGATGGAATATGCCGAAAAACGTGCCGAGGCTCTGGGCGTGAGGCTCATTGTGAACGGCGACCTGCCGAGCAATCCCAAGCTGAGATATTTGTTTTCACTTGCCGTTCGTGAATGTGTCACCAACTGCGTCCGTCACGCTAACGGAAACGAGGTTTATGTCACGGTTTCGGCTGACGGAGACGGTTACACGGCTGTGCTGACCAATAACGGCAAGGTGCCCGACGGAAATATTGTCGAGGGCGGAGGACTTTCCGCACTGAGAAGACGGATTGAAAAAAACAACGGAAATATGATTGTGCAAAGCTTCCCGTGCTTTGCGCTCACCGTTTCCCTGAAGGATGATGAACAATGATAAATGTAATGATAGTCGAGGATCAGAAAATGATCCGAAGCCTTCTGGAAAGCTATATAAACAAAGAGGAGGGCTACCGTATCGCCTCCTCGATCGCAGGAGCAAATCAGGCTCCCGAAATCTGCGAAACCGTTCAGATAGACCTTATTCTTATGGACGTGCAGACAGAGCACCGTGAAAACGGTCTGACGGCGGCAAACAAAATCAAACAGAAAAATCCGTCGATTAAAATAATCGCCGTGACCTCGCTTATGGATTTTGAAGTGCTGAAAAAAGCAAAATCCTGCTCGGTTGACAGCCTGTGGTACAAGGACGCCGATGAGGACACGCTGATGGACATTGTGCGCCGCACGGTTGCGGGAGAACGGATTTTTCCCGACGCTCCGCCCGTGGTGGAGATCGGCACTGCCAAAAGCACGGAGTTCACAAAAACCGAGCTGATCGTTCTCAGATATCTGGTTAAGGGAATGTCGTACAGCCGTATCGCAAAGGCAATGGGCATCGAGGTCACGACCGTCAAATACCATGTGACAAATATGCTCCGCAAAACAAATTTTGAAAACAAGCTTCAGCTCGCCCTTGCGGTCAGCGATAATAAAATGATTGCAGACCTTGCAGATGATGAATGATATAAAAGCGTTCGTACTCGATTACGGACGCTTTTTTGACTTTTCATACATATTATTTTTGGAAAACCTATACTTTTGTAGGGGGCAGAACGTCTTAAAAAGAAGTAAAATCAATGTGAGGAAAGTTTCTTTATCTTTTCTTATAACAAGTTAAGTCGGAGAAAGGGAAGGTGGTTTAATTGAGAAGAATTGTGCTTGATATGCAATGCAAGATGTTTGCGGATGCAATTTCCAAAGCCCTGACGGACAGCGATCCCGATTTTTCAATCCGCTTTACCGAAACGCCCGACGACACAGCGGCTCTTTGCAGATCAAGCCGTGCATATGCTCTGATAATGGAGGTCACGGGACATAATCCGTGGTCTTTGAAGGAGAGATTGAAGCTCTGTGACGAAGTAAAAAGGAAAAGCCCCGAATGTAAGGTGGTTTTCCTTGTTGACGAAAAAGCGGACACCAATCTTGCCGGAGAGGTCAGACAGGCAAAGAAGGACGGATTTATAGACAATTTTATCTACGGATCGGTTTCGCCGACATATCTTTCGGCGGTAATTGATACCCTGTAATATAGGTGTTGAAATGAAAAGATTTACGAAAATTATTACAGCGTGCCTGCTGACTGCAAGCGTTGCCCTGACGGTCGGATGCTCGTCCGAAAAAGAGCCTGAAACAACAGGTACAACCAGCACAACGACTTCACAGCTTCAACGGGCAACAATGGCGAACGACAGCTCTCTGTCTCAGCTTCGCAACACGGTAGAAGCTGAGGACTGCAAGGTCGGAGTGGCTTTTATCGGATATCTGAACGAGCATCTCACCAAAGGCGAAATACTTGATTTTATCAAGGAAAGTGCCTGCGGAAAGAAGTATGATTTTCTTTGTGAGACTTCTGCACAGAACATTGTTGACGCTTACGGATACGAGCTTTTTACAATAGTACCGAAAAGTGAAAAGGGAACGGTAACGATCTACGAAGCAGAAATGACCGAGGACGGAGAATACAGGGATCTCAGAGACCGTGTGTTGTATAAGGGCAAACCGGGGGAGCCTGTGATTTTGAAATGCAATATCAGCGAGGTTTATTCAAATGTTTTAGTTGTATCGGTCGAGAATAACGAGATAACCGAGTTCAGACCTATCCTTTCCATGAGGGACGGTCGCCTTGCCTCGGCTCAGGGCTGTTACGACTTTTCAGTTTATGATAATAAATATGAAGCGGAATTGAACGCAAGGGAAAGATTGTGTCAAACGGACGAGATACAATATTATCTGAGCAAGGATATGACACTCGTATATATGGACGAGATCCGTGAGGTAAACGGATATGACTGCATGATTTTTGCAGTCGGAACGGAGAACGGCGATCAGTTCGTGCGTGAACAGCTTTATGCTGTTTCCGATGATCAGATATTTTTCTATAACGTTCAGAATGATGGATGGCAAGTCTTAGGATTAGGATAAATAAAAAAGCAGAAAAACTCGAAAGGAGCAGTTTTTATGGGATTGATTAAAGCAGGTGCGGGAGCTCTCGGCGGCACTCTTGCCGATCAGTGGAAAGAAATTTTCTACTGCGACGCTCTTCCGAACGATGTGCTGATGAGAAAAGGTCAGAAGCAGATCAGCGGACGCAGCTCAAACACAAAAGGAAATGACAATATCATTTCAAACGGATCGGGAATTGCGGTTGCGGACGGTCAGTGTATGATTATTGTCGAGCAGGGCAGGATCGTTGAGGTCTGCGCCGAGCCGGGTGAATTTACCTACAACAGCTCGACCGAGCCGAGCATTTTCAGCGGCAAATTCGGTGACAGCCTTCGTGATTCCTTTAAAACACTCGGCAAGAGATTTACCTACGGCGGCGACACAGGCAAGGATCAGAGGGTTTATTACTTCAACACCAAGGAGATCCTCGACAATAAATTCGGTACGGCAAATCCCATCATGTTTGAGGTTGTAAACAAGCGCATCAACATGAGCAGAACAGTTCAGGTAAGATGCAACGGCGTATATACATACGTTATCACCGATCCTTTGCTTTTCTATACAAGGCTTTGCGGCAACGTTGCCGACGAGTTCACAAGGGATCAGATAGACAGTCAGCTCAAGACAGAGTTTGTTGACGCTCTTCAGCCTGCTTTCGGCGCTCTTGCAGAGCAGGAGCTCAGACCGGCGCAGATCCCTGCAAAGGCTAATGAGCTTAAAGCGGCGATGAACGAGGCTCTGAAACAGGAATGGATTGAAAATAGAGGTATCTCGGTCGGCAAGATCGCCCTTAACCCGATCACTCTCAGCGATTCCGATCACGACGGTATTCCCGACAACATGGATAACTACGACAACAGACAGGGCGGCCATCAGACCACCTTTACCAACGTGATGAACAGCATGGGCAACAGCAATATGAACACCTCTATGGTAAACGTTCCTCTTGCCGCTCAGCCGTTTATCCGTAACTCAAGCTCATACAGCTCGTCAAGCGGTATCCGTGAGGTCAGCAACATCAAGGTTTGCTTCAGAGTAACGGATCCCTATATCACCGAGCCTATCAGCTTTGATACTTCGACAAGCATTACTTCCGGCAATCAGATGGAGCTTATGAACGCATACGAAACAGGCGTGCGCATTATGCAGCTTTGCCAGCAGATGAAGCAGGGCGGCGCACCTATGAATCAGGGTTACGGTCAGCCTCCGATGGGCGGCTATGCACAGCCTCAGTACGGTCAGCCCGTTCAGCAGGGTTACGCACAGCCCCAGTACGGTCAGCCTGCTCAGCAGGGTTATGCTCAGCCGATGCAGCAGCCCGTTCAGCAGCCTGTTCAGCAGGCGGCTCAGGGCGGAGCTTGGTTCTGCCCGAACTGCGGCACTCAGAATACATCTGCTTTCTGCACCGGATGCGGCGCACCTAAGGCATAAATAACAGAAATCGGGCAAAGGTTGATCCTCTGTATACGGGTTATGCCGAAGGATTGACCTTTGCTTTAACAATTTATACACAGAAAGCGAGTGAAAGCTATGTCTGTAATACAGGAGTTCAAATGTCCGTGCTGCGGCGGTGCAATAGAATTTGACAGCAGTATTCAGAAAATGAAATGTCCTTACTGCAACTCTGAGTTCGATATGCAGGCTCTTGCGGACTATGACAACGCGTTGAGTGCAGAACAGACGGAAGAAATGGTTTGGGAAACCTCTGCCGGCACGGAATGGCAGGACGGGGAGACCGACGGTCTGAAAACATATGTGTGCAAGTCCTGCGGCGGTGAAATTGTCGGGGACGAGACAACTGCGGCAACCTCCTGTCCTTACTGTGACAACCCTGTTGTCCTGTCGGGACAGTTTACGGGGAACCTGAAGCCTGATTACGTTATCCCGTTCAAGCTGGATAAGAAGGCGGCAAAAGATGCACTGAAGAACCATTACAAGGGTAAGAGACTTCTTCCGAAGGTATTTAAGGATGCAAATCATATCGACGAGATCAAGGGCGTTTACGTTCCGTTCTGGCTCTTTGACGCCGATGTAAATGCGAATATTACATACAAGGCTACAAGGACGAGAACCTGGAGCGACAGCAAATATGATTATACCGAGACTTCGTATTTTTCGGTTTACCGAGGCTGTCGCTCATAAAGTGCGACAGTCTCATTTTTGTGTAGCTTCTGAAAAGAGGAAGTATTATGATTTAAACAGCGGAAATTAACTATACAAACATCGGTTGTTTGTGCGGTTTTGTAATAAAAGCTTTTGACTTTTTAATGAAATTTAGGTATAATATTACGTGAAAAAATTATCGGCTGGAGGAAACGGCAATGAACTATATCGTAACTGTATTTTCAATTCTTTTGTCACTGTGTCAGATTTTCAGTCCCGTGTGGGCAAAGCTTTTTCACGGTGAAGATTATTATATTGAAAACTGGTCTGCGGAACAGGCTTACACCGAGGATTATGCTCAGAACATTGAAAAGGATCCCGACAAGGATTTTGTAATT
This sequence comes from Acutalibacteraceae bacterium, assembly GCA_051881315.1. Lineage (GTDB taxonomy): Bacteria > Bacillota > Clostridia > Oscillospirales > Acutalibacteraceae > CAG-488. The sequence continues at coordinate 29,006 of JBJEPQ010000026.1, forward strand.
CTCAGCCTGACGGATATACAGCTTGAAAAGTGGCAGGCATATTCCGACGAGGGAAAAAGAACGTGGAAGATCATTGACGAGCTTGTAAACGAAACCGAGCCCGATCTGATCGTTCTTCCCGGCGACAATGCCTGGGCGCAGAGCACATATCAGGAGACTGTAAAGCGAATTGATTCTTACGGTATTCCGTGGGCACCCGTTATGGGAAATCATGACGGAGCAGGATTTTTCAACGAGTTCTGCTGTGCGTATTCCTTGCTGAAGCCGAAGAACTGCCTGTTCAAATTCGGTCCGCAGGATATGGGCTACGGCAACTATATTATCAACATCACCGAGAACGGCGAAATCATTCACAGCCTTTTCATGATGGATACCCATTCCGATCTCAGAGACGGCGCTAACATCAACGGCGAAAAGGGCGGAGGATACGATCATCTTTGGGAGAATCAGATTGAGTGGTACCAGTGGGCGGTCAACGGTATTTCCGAGCTTGCAGGCAGAACGGTTGAAAGCACGGTTATCTTCCACATTCCCGTCGTTGAGTACAAGGACGCATGGGCGGCGGCTTATGACGAGGAAAAGGGTGAGTACAGAGAAGAATATAAGGACACCTCGTTCGGTGTTAATCACGAAGCACCTTGTCCCGCTCCGCAGAACAACGGATTTTTCACGGTTTGCAAGGAGCTTGGCAGTACGAAGAACATAATCTGCGGCCACGATCACGTCAACTGCTCGTCGATTCTTTATGACGGAATTCGTCTTACCTATTCTCTCAAATGCGGCTCGGGCGGCTACTGGGAAGAGGATATGAGCGGCGGCACGGTTGAAACAATAAGCTCTGACGGAACCGCAAGCGTTCACCACGTTTACTCAAACGGAAACTAAAATAAAAGAGTTTGCACGTTTTGCTTCGTGCAAACTCTTTTATTTCGCAAATTTCAGCCAGTTACGAAACTCCCAACGCAGGGGATCGCAGTCTGTTATTTTTGATCTGATTTTATTCTGAAAATCCAGATAAAGATTAAAGTAATCGTCCCAGCGGCTCCACGGAATACCGGGATGCTTTATTTCAAATTGCTCCTCGGCTGCCGCAAGAATATAGTTGTCTATCGGAATATGCAGAAAGGCGAATACTCCGTCAAACGTTTGCGCTTCAAGGATATACAGATACTTTATGGTCATGTTAATCCATTTCTGCGCCTGTCCGTATGTAAATGAAATGTTTTTTTCAAGATACTTTTTTCGGATATTTTTTGAAAGGTTAAAATGCCATTCATCAAATTTTTCTTGACTTTTTATTGATGGCAATGTGCCGATCTCCACATTCAGCATTTGCGTAATTTCGTCCCGAAGCTCCCGACGAACGGAATAGGGTGTGTCATTAAATCTCAATGTTCGGCACATATCCTTATATGCCGAATCGCTTGCGGTTTTAACAGGATCGGAGCAGTCCCCGAAACATACGGCTTTCAAAAAATCAAAAATATCCTCATCGACGATTTTGTTCATTTTTCTCTCCTTGATTAGCTTTCTCACAAATCAATCTGCAAATTATTTCGCTGACTTGTGTAAATTTATTCAGATCAATATTAGAATAGTTTATTATGAAATAGTGTTCCTTTGTCCCCTCGTCAGACAAATAAAACTCGGAAAGCGACTGGATTTTTATTCCGTTTTCCTTCATTTTCTCTTTCAATATCTCATCGGGGATATCCGTCTTGAGCCTGAGAAGAAAATGAAGTCCCGATTCGTTTTCGATTATTTCGCATTTATCCTTGAGACTGCTGTTTTCAATACAGCTTATCAGCCTTTTCCTCTGCCTTATGTAATACAGCCTCATTCGGTTGATGTGTTTTTCAAAATAGCCTCGGTCGATGAATGACGCCAAGGTGTATTGCTCGAAGTTTGAGACGGTGCAGGAATAGAATGAAAGCCGACTGTAAAAAATGTTCGCAAGGTGAACGGGCAGGATCATATAGCTTATTCTTATCGTCGGCGTCAGCGACTTTGAAAAAGTGTTCATATAAATAACCTTTTCGCAGGCGTCAATGCTGAAAAGGGTGGGCAGGGGCTTGCCGTTAGCCCTGAATTCGCTGTCATAATCGTCCTCGATTATGTACCGTCCGGCTTCCTCGTTTGCCCACGCAAGCACCTCATATCTTCTGTTCGCAGGCATGGTTATGCCTGTCGGGAAGTGGTGGTTAGGACTGATGTGAGCTATGTCCGCACCCGATTTGTGCAGGGAGTCCACGGAAATACCACTGTCGTCAATGTCGGCAAAGCCACATTCAATATGGTATTGCTTGTATATCTGAGCAAGTTTTTTGTAGCCGGGGTTTTCTATGCAGTATTTTTTATCCTTGCCGAGTATCTGTATCAGCAGACCGTAAAGGTATTCTGTTCCTGCTCCTATAACTATCTGATCGGGATCGACCAACATTCCCCGGAAAGATTTCAGATAGTCGGCGATCGCCGCCCTCAGCTCATATATTCCGCCCGTGGGCGAAACCTCCATAAGCTCACGGCTTCTTTCGGACATTGTTTCACGCAGAAGCTTTGCCCAGATCGAAAAAGGAAAGTTGTCGGGGTTTATCTTGTTGTTCGACAGGTCAAACCTGAATTTGGCAGGTTTTTCGGGAATTTTTATATCCAGTTTAATGCTTGTCCCGACAGGAACCCTTGCCATATCGTTGATATTGGCAACGTAATAGCCCTTTTTCGGAACGGTGAAAACGTAACCCTCGCTTATCAACTGGTCATAAGCATTCTGAATCGTAATGGTACTTATCCCGTTGTTTCTTGCGAATGAACGCTTGGACGGGAGCTTTTCGCCGGGTGACAAAAATCCCGATATTATGTCGCTTTTAATGTGTTTATACACCTGCTCATACAACGGTGCGCCCGAATTGTCGAAAACATATGTAAGCATTTTGAACCTCCGAAACTGACATATGAAAATAATGCGTTTTGAGTATTTTTATATGACCATATTTATTATATAATAACTCTCGAAAAAATTCAAGGAGGTTTCAGAAATGAATTCAACTCAGTACGGATTAAATAAAGGTTTGGCACAGATGCTCAAGGGCGGCGTTATTATGGACGTCACAACTCCCGAACAGGCAAAGATCGCCGAGGAGGCAGGCGCATGCGCTGTTATGGCACTTGAGAGAATTCCTGCGGATATCAGAGCCGCAGGCGGAGTTTCAAGAATGAGCGATCCCAAGATGATAAAGGGTATTCAGAATGCAGTAAGTATTCCCGTCATGGCAAAGTGCCGTATCGGTCACTTCGTTGAGGCTCAGCTTCTTGAGGCAATCGAGATAGATTACATAGACGAGTCAGAGGTTCTTTCCCCCGCGGACGATGTGTACCATATTGACAAAACTCAGTTTAAAGTACCTTTCGTATGCGGCGCAAGGGATCTCGGCGAGGCTCTCAGAAGAATTAACGAGGGTGCTTCAATGATCCGAACAAAGGGTGAACCCGGCACGGGAGACGTTGTTCAGGCTGTCCGTCATATGAGAAAGATGAACTCGGAGATCAGAAAGATCACCGCAATGCAGAAGGACGAGCTTTACGAGGAGGCAAAACAGCTTCAGGTTCCCTATGAGCTTGTGCAGTATGTCCATGAAAACGGCAAGCTTCCCGTTGTAAACTTTGCGGCAGGCGGAGTTGCCACTCCTGCGGACGCCGCTCTTATGATGCAGCTCGGCGCAGAGGGAGTTTTCGTCGGATCGGGTATCTTCAAGTCGGGCAATCCTGCAAAGAGAGCTTCGGCAATCGTCCAGGCGGTCACCAACTTTACCGATGCAAAGCTTATTGCAGAGCTTTCCGAGGATCTCGGCGAAGCAATGGTAGGTATCAATGAAAACGAAATTGAGCTTATCATGGAAGAAAGAGGTAAGTAATATGAGGATCGGCGTACTTGCCGTGCAGGGAGCGTTTATTGAGCATGAGCATATGCTCGAAAAGCTCGGAGTTGACTGCGTTGAGCTAAGGCAGAAGGAGGATCTTTCGGGCATTGACGGCATTATTCTCCCCGGCGGAGAAAGCACCGTTCAGGGCAAGCTTCTTCGAAAGCTTGATATGTTTGATCCGATAAGGAAGATGATCTCGGACGGACTTCCCGTTCTTGCAACCTGCGCAGGACTTATATTGCTTGCGGAGAAAATCGACAACGATGACACAACCCACCTTGCAACCCTGCCCGTAACCGTCAGGAGAAATGCCTACGGCAGACAGCTTGCGAGCTTCACAACCGACGCTCAGATCAAGAATATCGGAACATATCCGCTCGTCTTTATCCGTGCGCCGTATATTACGGATATAAACGGAGATGCTCAGATACTGACAGTCGTTGACGGAAACACGGTCGGAGTGAGGTATAAAAATCAGATCGGTCTGGCGTTTCACCCCGAAATGACGGAGGACACAAGAGTCCACGAATATTTTATTGATTTGGTAAATCAGAATAAATAACAAAAAGGCAGTGAACGGAAGCGTTTGCTGCTTTTTTGACTTCAAACGGTTAAAAACAAAAAGGTTTGTCAAAAAATAATTTTTTGTCTTGACATTTTTTAAAATATGAGTATAATTAAAACAGATGTTCTAAAACAAGCGTTTTAAAACGAATATTTTAAAATAACGGAGCTGATAAAAATGCCGCCGAAGCCGAAATTTACAAAAGAAGAAATTGTTGCCGCCGCCCTTGAGCTTGTGAGCAAGAACGGAATAGAGTCCCTGACTGCACGGGAGCTTAGTCAGTATCTCGGAAGCTCAGCCAGACCGATTTTTACCGTCTTTAACAGCATGGAGGAGGTCGCTCAGGCGGTAAGGAAAGCGGCGATGGACAAATACGAAGAATTTGTAAGCAGGTCGCTCAACTATTTCCCGGAATTTAAAAAGTACGGTATGCAGATGATACTCTTTTCAAAGCAGGAGCCTAAGCTGTTCCAACTGCTTTTTATGACGGAAAACAAGTCCGCCAAAAGCTTCCAAGACGTATTTCCCATCCTCGGCAAGACTGCGAAAGCCTGTATCGAAATTATCGAGCGTGATTACAAGCTTGAACCGGATATGGCGATGCTTTTGTTTGAACACGCATGGATTCACAGCTTCGGAATTTGTGTTATGTGTGCAATGGGCACCTGCCGTTTCACGGACGATGAAATCAGCCAAATGCTGAGCGATAATTTTATGGGAATGATGATGCTTACGAAATCAGACTTCGCAAATCAAACCGCTATCACTCCACACAAGAAGATTGCGGAGTAACAATATACAAGAGGTGTTAATAATGAAAAAAACAGGGAAAATTATTTGGGGCGTTGCTTTTATAGCGGCGGGTATAGTGTTTGCTTTGAACGCATTCGGAATAACACATATTGAACTGTTCTTTGACGGCTGGTGGACGCTGTTTATTATCGTTCCGTGCGTGGTCGGACTTTTCAGCGAGAGGGAAAAGCTCGGCAATATTATCGGAATTGCAATAGGCGTGTTCCTGCTTCTTTGCTGTCAGGATGTGCTGGACTTCGATATGCTTTGGAAAATCGCCGCTCCTGCAATCATTGTCATTATCGGTATCAAGCTGATAATCGGAGCGATTATGGGCGACAAGGCGAACAAGCTGATTGAAAGCACACATCAAAACGGTGAGAACGTTAAAACAGGCTGTGCGACTTTTTCGGGACAGAACATTGATTTCGACAATGAGGTTTTCAACGGCGCAGAGCTTTCGGCAATTTTCGGCGGAGTGAAATGCGACCTCAGAAATGCAATCATAGAAACCGACTGTGCGATCAATGCGACAAGCATTTTCGGCGGAATTGATATTTATGTGCCGTCAAATGTCAACGTCAAGGTTAATTCCAATTCGATTTTCGGCGGAGTATCTCAGAAAAACCGCCGTCCGAACGATCCCAATGCGGTAACGGTATATGTCAACGCAACCTGTATGTTCGGAGGAGTTGAGATAAAATGACATCAGTTCAGAAAGCTATCAAATACCTTGCAATGGCGGTTGCTATAATTTTGAGCGTCAGTATTATCGGCGGAATTTTTTCCGCACTTTCATCTGTGTCTTTCATCTTCTCAAAAGGGGAGAAGGATGCGGTCGGAGAAATGCAGACCTATCAGATAAACGGCGAAATTTCGTCGCTTGATATTGAGATCAATGCCGCCAAGCTTGAGATCGTTCAGGGAGAGCAGTTCTCCGTTGAAAGCAACCACAAGTACATTTCGGTCAGCTCGGACAGCGGAAAGCTCCGAATAAATGAGACGAGAAGAATTGCTTCGCTGTCGTCTGAAGCCGCAGTTATAAGACTGACCGTTCCGAGCGGATTTGTCTTTGACGAGGCGGATATCGAAACAGGAGCAGGAAAAGTTACAATCGACTCGCTGTCGGCAGATATATTGGATGTTTCTCTCGGCGCGGGTAAAGCGACCGTGGAAAATCTTGTCGCAAATTCAAGAGCGGACATCGAGGGCGGCACAGGTATGCTCACGGTAAACGGCGGCAGCCTTAACAACCTTAATCTTGATATGGGAGTAGGATCGCTGACGTTTAAAAGCCGCATAGAGGGAAACAGTAGCCTTGACCTCGGAGTAGGTGAGGCAAAGCTCATTATTTTGGGAAGACGTGAGGACTATTGTATCGAGCTTGATAAGGGCCTCGGCGAGGCAAGACTTGAGGGAGAAAGCATGAGGGACGATTCGGTTTACGGCGCAGGCTCAAACCGCCTTAGCATCGACGGCGGCGTCGGCGCAGTCAATATCGAATTTTCAGAGGAAACAGTAAAAAGTTTTTGATTAAATGAATAAATACTTAAAGCCGACAGACCCAAATCTGTCGGCTTTGTTGCAAACAAAACTGAAAGTCAAAGAGGATAAACTTTATGAAAAATTTTCTCTTTATATTTTCTTATAAAAATTAAGCGGAAATTCGATTTCATTTTCTGATTTTTCAAAAATTCTGACTACCGTAGCTTCTGCGGCTTCTTTTTTTACCGGCACGGTAACAGAATCACCGATTTTAATATTATCGTTTTCGCACAAATAGTCATAGGTCTTTTCGCTTTGATCAAAACGAACGGAAACAAAACGGTATTTACGATTGTTTTGAGAAGGTTGCTTTATTTTATATTCACAATCTTCACAAATAAAAACAGGAAAGCCGTCAAAGGAAAATCTGTTATATTGCATTTCGTCAATCAAAAACGTTCCTTCGTTGCAGAAAACTTTTTCGCCAAAACGAGGATTTACCGTAACGGTAAGACTGTCATACATTCCGCACATATCAAGCTCCGGAATTGTAATAAACAGTCGCTTGGGAAGAGTTTCACCGTGCTTGTTATGTGCATGGAATGTCAATTTGCATTTACCGTATGACATCTCTTTTACTTTAACCTCTAAAAGATTGCCGTTTTTCAAATAGCTTTGAAAGATATGCGAAACATCATAAAAACCGAATGTTTTCTGAGGCTCAAAATTAACAAGCTCCTTTGCTTCGTCAAAAGCCTTGCGGATTGCCTGTGCAACCTTTTCATCGCCGTAGTTATTTGCTTCAAGCATACGCATACGAATGGCAAAATCCGCCTGATAATAGTACATGAGCGCATAGTAATAATCACTTTGTGAAGCGTCCTTTTTGTCCCTGTAAATATTGCCCAATCTGAACGCTACGTCAGCAAATTTGCAGTTAAAAATACCTTTTTGAAAAATCCGCAGATTTTCGTCATAAAGGCGACAAATGATATTTTGGGCTGTTTCGGGACTTTTCGGCACACCGTAACCGTTACGGTACATATCGGCAATTTTATATTCGGCTTCAAAAATTTGATTAAAGGCGGCGAAAGAGAAATATTTATAAGCCTTATCATATTCGGGAACACGGTTATTGCATCGACCGTAATAATAAATATAGCCGAGTGTGTTGGCATAGAAAGCCTGATCCGGCATAGTATCAACGGTTTCAATAAGCTTCAACATACATTCCTCGGATTTTTTCCAATCACAGGGGAAGGCTCTGTTTCCGCCATAGGAACTGTAACCGACAGCAAGCAAACCCTCCTGTTCGTTTTTTTCGCAAAGCTCCTTTGCAAACTTAATATATAATGTGACTTCATCCTCTGTTGCCATTTCTAAGGTAGTTTCGTCATTGAGAGAGCGCACCAAGTCTAATTTGGCATTTTCGGTAAAATGACGTTTTAAAAGCGGCTTGTTTTTATCACTCAGGAAGGCTTCAACGTTATCTATCAGTTTGTCAAAGTTAATTTCATAATCTTCGAAAAACAAGAGACAATCATGAATTTCTTCCAAAACGGTATTCTCATTATAATAATCGTTATCGGTGTTTTCGTAATAGGTTTCGCTTAAAACGTCATCAAAGTAGTAAAACCATTCATAGCCAAAAGTATCAAAGTCTATATTCTCTGACCTGATTTTTTTCAGAACACATAAAAGGTCGGAAATTGTGACAGTATAATTGCCTACGTTGACAATGCTTTCGGGAATATTGTTTTTTACAACATCGAGAAGAGTTATTTCATATCTGGCGAGTTTTTTGTAGGTTTCTCTGTCGAGGGGAATAGGCGGCACCGGCTTGGCTTTTTCTTTGCTGATTACTGTATCATCATATATGCCGAAATCGAAAACGGTTAACCTCTTTTCAGTCACTTTGACTACTCTGCCATATGTATATTGACCGTTTTGAGAAAACGTTACAACATCATTGATTTTAAATTCTGACATTTTTATTGCCTCCTTGCGTATTTTAAAAGATTATTTTTGCATAATTATGATTTCCTGACACCTTGAATATTCCCTGAGTTCTTTCTGTCAAATTATAACCGTATTAACCGATCTTGGAGGAATAACAACATCGGAAAGGCTTGCATATTCTGTTTCGGAAAGATTATGAGTTTCGTCCGTTGTGTAGATTTTGCCGCCGTCTGCGCCGAAATCGCAGGTCTTCGGGCTTTCCGAAAAATTGACTGCAATGACCGCCGTGTTTTCGCCGCAGTCGAAGGCAAGCACGTTCATGTCACGGTCGCTGCACTCGGCTTCAATGCGCTTTGCGCCGATGGGCACGAATTTAGTGAAATTTCCGAAAGCGTAATATCTTTTCGTTATCTCAAAGGTGTTTTCGGGAATGTTTATGTAAATAAGTCCGTCGCAGTAATCGACCTCTGAAACCGCAATCCAATGCTGCCATGATGCGGCATTCATCAGACCGATATCCTCGGTCATAATTTTTGCCTGCTCAAGAGCGGACGCCATTCCGCTGTCTCTGCCGTCCTGCATATGAGTCCATTCGCTCATTTTCACTGCCATATCGTGATATTTTTTCTGCACCCATTTTCCGTAACGCTTTACAAAAGCCGCACGGTTGTTAAGCGGCTTTTTGATGAGAGGAATTTTTATCTGAGCGCAGTAGGAATGGGTGTCGATGCAGTCCATGCGGCGGCGGACAATCGGATCGGAGAGCATACTGCGTATGTATGATTTGTTGAAAAACCGCAAGTCTCCGCTTTCGGGACCTGAAAGCTTAACGTTTTTCAGCTCCGGGCGTTTGTCAAATTCAAGCGCAAACGCCTTGAAAATGGGCTTCATGCTCCACGGGTGATAGTGACAGCCCTCCTGACCTCCCGTCCAGATCCATATCGGCTCGTTTACGGGAGAAACATATTTTACGGGAACGCCCTCGCTCACAAAATGTGAAGCCGTATCGGCGGCAAATCGGGCATATTCGGCATAGTTTTTGCGGCTGATATTTTCAAAAAAGATTTTGTCAAGATGCGACTTGCCGTTCTTGGTCAGTCTTTCGGGAGGAGAATTGAAAAACAGAATAACTTCATCTGCACCGTCCTCAACGGCTTTTTTCATCATATAGACAGCATTTTTATCCTTTGACCAATCGTATTTGCCCGGCGACACTTCAAAACATTCGGTTCTGCGGAGATTATTATCAATTTTGCCGTTGCCGCTGTCAGCCGAGCCTGCGCCGACGTTGAAGCGGAATATCCGGATTCCGAGACCGTTTTCCTTGCTGAAAAGAAGCTCCGAAATTCTGTCCCTGACCGACTTTCCGCTTTCGGGATCGGTTTGTGTAACACCTCCGACATACTGAGCCCACCATGCTCCGCTTGCGCCGAAGCCCTGCATTGTCTGAAATACCTTGGCGTGGTTGATGCTGATTTTAACAGACATACCCTGATCCTCCTGAATGATTTTTATTATCCGGATTATTCTTTTTCACATTTTGGCTTTTTGAAGTATTGAGTTATTTCTTCTGACCGCCATCTGTGCGTTTCGTGTGCCTGACCAATAGAACTACCGTCTCGTCTGTGTTTTCATTGGTCAGGTAAATATCGGTCAATTCGTTCTCTTTAATATTTATCGGGAACTTGAATTTTATCGAGGTGATTACATTGCTGTAATCTATTCTTCCTTGCTTTCCTACGCCGAGGTCATTACGAATTTCGATGCTGTCAATCATGTCGTGTAGGCATTTCTTTTTCTCATCAACATTGAACTTATTAAACAAAGAATCAAAATTAAGCAGTATAGTGTATATTGCATCTTGCGTTAACTGATTCTCTCTAATTGTTGAGATTTGTTGCTCAACATTATCGATATCCCTTTGAAGCTCAACAAGGCGTTTCATAGCATTGAGTCTCCTGATGTTCAAGTCTTCAAACTGAACAGTGTACAATTCATCTTCAAAGTCAAGAATGTCTAATTGGTTGCCTAAGCTTTCAATGGTTCTGTTTGCCGAGCGAATGTTTTTCTCATAGTTTTGTTTTTGCTTCTCAAGCTCGGAAACATCAACACTTGAACCGATTTTTTCGGATATCAAAGTCTTAAACTTATCGTTTGAAGATATTCTTTGAATTATTTCAAGCACTGCATTGCACATTGCATCTTCGTTTAACTGACGGTTAAAGTCGCAGATGTAACCGCGCTGACTTTTATTGTTACGGCATTTATAGGCAAAGGTGGTTTTATACATACCGCCTTTGTTGGGGTTCTTTTTCGAACTGCTGTATCCGTTCATTTTACACCCGCAATCAGGGCACACAATCAATCCTGTCAAAGGATATGTGTGGTCTGTATAGCGGGTTTTATTTTTTCTGTAATGTTCTTTGGATTCCTGACGCTTTTTATACGCAATATTCCAAATTTCAGTAGTAACAATCGGAGTATGTGTTCCGAGGACTTTTATGTATTCATCATTATTTATTCTGTGAACCTTAGACCTGTCTTTTTTATCCTGAACAGAGCGTGTCTTTCCATAGACAATATAACCGCTGTATGTTTCATTGTCAAGGATTTTGCGTACGAAATTTGCTGTAAACAAACTCTTGTCGTTCTTTTGAACAGGTATCCTCTTGTAATGGTCATTTAGGAATTTAGATATCTTGTCGGGAGTGAGGTTTTCATTCACGAATTTATCAAAGATTACTTTGACGATTTCAGCTTCGTTTTCATTTATTTCAAGTTTACCGCTTCCCTTAATAAGGTTGTAGCCATAAGGTGCTTTGCCTCCGTTCCACAATCCTTTTGCAGCCTTTTCCTGACGACCTGCGAATGTTTGAGCTGCAATGTTTTCCCGTTCTATTTCAGCGACTGATGCAAGAACAGATATAATCAGTTTGCCGGCATCCTTAGAGCTGTCAATGCCATCCTCAACGCAAATAAGGTTTACGTCATTTGACTGCATTGTTTCAAGATTAACCAAAACATCTTTTGCGTTTCTGCCGAATCTTGAAAGCTTAAATACCAATACATATGAAATGTCATCCTTATGCGATTCAATATCATCCATCATTCGTAAAAACTCAGGCCTTCCTTCAACGCTTTTACCGCTTCTGCCCTCGTCCGAATATTTGCCGACAATTTTCAAGTTATTGTATTCGGCATAATCATGAAGTTTGCGCTCCTGCGCATCAAGGCTATATCCGTCGGTTTGCATAGCAGTAGAAACACGGGTATAAATATAACACTTTTTTGTATCGTTTTCTTTAGCCATAAAACCACCCCTTAAGTAATGTAAGGTCAGGGAAATTATAAAACAAATAGTGTATTTTGTCAATTGCCGCCTGATTTGTTTCAGGCGGTTTCGATTTGGTTTTTTCGTCTAACATATTTATACCGAACGAATGTTCGGAAAGATGGTGAAATATGTGAACACAGAAAAAACTATTGCTGAGATTAAGGCGAATGAAAATTCATTTGCAACCTTTATGGCGGCTATGATTTTGAAGTATGGGCCTGAAGTTCTAAAGGAGCTTGAGGAAAAGCAGAATAAGTCTGCTTAAGAGTATTCCTTGCACTTATTGTGCAAGGTTTTTCTTTTTCAACCCTCCGATTAACTTTAGAGTTTTATGACATACTCTCCATGATTAGA
>JBJEPQ010000027.1:0-94716 GCA_051881315.1 Acutalibacteraceae bacterium
CAATTTTCTTAATGTTCATAAAAATCTCTCCTTCTGTTTTAATTTCATTGTTTTCAAAAAGCCTCAATTTCTAAATCATTTGTATCATCTCCTTTTGCCTATCTGTTCGATAATATTATGTAATAAAACTCTAAAGTTAATCGGAGCGTTGAAATGGAAAAACTGCGTTAATTGCCATTATGCTCATCAAATATTTTAAAATGAAATAAATATATTGACTTTTACTATTTGGTTATGTATAATGTAGTAAATCATAGCTTAGCAATTTGAGGTGAATCGAAAATGTTTGTAGGTCGAGAAAAAGAATTGAATATTTTAAACAATCAATTTAAAAGTAATAAATTCGAGTTCACGGTTATTTACGGTCGCCGACGTGTCGGAAAAACGGCAATAATAAATGAATTTATAAAAGACAAAAAAGCAATATATTTTACGGGCGTCGAAAGTAATGCTAAACAAAATTTGCAAAACCTAAGTCAAAGCATTTTGAGCTTTGAGGAAGGTATGCCGATTGAAAGTGAGTTTTCATCGTTTCAAGCTGCACTCGATTTTGTTTTTAAAAAGTCGCTTGACCAAAGGCTAATACTTGTAATCGATGAATATCCGTATGTTGCAAAATCATCAAAAAGCCTGGCATCTACTTTGCAGCTACTGATTGACCGCTATAAGGAACACTCAAAACTATTCCTGATACTTTGCGGTTCGTCTATGTCATATATGGAGGACCATGTACTTGCATATAAGGCTCCCTTGTATGGTAGGAGAACAGCTCAGATAAAGGTTCAGCCGTTTGAATTTTGGGAAGCGTGTAAGTATTTTGATAATTTTTCCGACGTGGATAAAGCGGTCGCATATGGAGTAGTTGGCGGAACACCTCAATATCTGCTTCAAATAAATGATAAGATGTCGTTGAAAGATAATATAAAGAGCATATATTTAAATTCAGCATCATTTCTTTTTGAGGAGCCGACTAACCTACTCAAGCAGGAGGTTCGTGAACCGGCTATATACAATGCAATAATAACTGCCGTTGCAAACGGAGCGTCAAAGCTTTCTGAGATTGCAAGTAAGGTCGGTGAAGAAACAAGCGTATGCTCAGCTTATATCAAAAATCTGATTTCACTCGAAATAATAAAAAAAGAATCCCCCTACGGTGAGAAGAATTCAAGGAAAACGGTTTATTCTATTGAGGACAACATGTTCCGCTTTTGGTATCGTTTTGTTGCGGATAACACATCTATTATCTCCCGCGGTGCTGATGAGCTTGCGTATAAAAAAATCGAGCCTTATCTTCCGGATTATATGGGAGCAGTTTTTGAAGAAATATCAAAACAATATTTGTGGAGTATTCTTTTAAAGGGCGAATGTCCTGTTAATTTTACAGATATCGGTAGATGGTGGGGAACTAATCCCAAAACCAGAACGCAGGAAGAAATTGATATAGTCGGATTCGAGGGTAAAACCAAAGCTCTTTTTGCCGAGTGCAAATGGACTAACGAAAAAGTCGATGTCGGCGTACTTGAAAAATTGATTGAGCGCAGCAATCTTTTCAATCAAACTGAAAAGTACTATTATCTTTTTTCCAAAAGCGGCTTTACTCAAGGCTGTGTTGACAAAGCGGAAAAACTTGGAAGGGTAACCCTTGTTGATTATAAGAAAATTCTGAAAAGATAAACCTTGACGAAAACATGAAGGAAAGAGGCACTACTTATGAATTTAAAAAACACGTTAGAACCTGTTGTTACTGTGCAGGACATACAGAAGAAATGGGGTTTAAAGGATGCCCGAACAGCCAGAAAATATATGCTTAGCATTCCGCATCTTAAGGCATATTATAATTATTCGGGCGAACTTGTTTGTGAACGTCAATTTTTTGACGAGGTAATGGAGGAGTTGCTAAAAGTCGGAGATATGCGTCCGCTCGAAAGTATGGCAATGACGACATCCATACCGGATAATTGGGCAAAAGACGAAATGAAGAAAGCCGGAATGTCCGAACAACAAATACAGCAAATTATCAAGCTAAATAGAAACCGCAGGAGATAAAAATGACTGACAAAAAGAAAACAAAAATTATCAGCATTATAATAAATGACGAACGCAAAAAATTCCAATATACCTTTCCGTCAACGAGAGCTGATGGTAGATTATATGTATATATTGACTCTGGCAGAAAGAAGCCTGATGGGAATATAAAATATGATATCGTATACGGAAACAATGAGCTTAATCTAAGAAATAATATTTTAAAATATTATGATAAACGTTTATACAGCGGTAGCAACAAATATCAAACAATGGAAGTTGCAATGACAAATTGGTTGAAAACTGTTAAATCAACCCAGTTGAAACCGAGAAGTTACGATGTGATGGAAGATAACTTACGATTACACATTTTCCCGTATATAGGCGATTTGAGAGTTTGCGATGTTAAAGTTGATGATTGCCAGGAGATTATTAACAAATTGACTTTCGCCGGATACAGTTTATCTGTAATCAACAAAATTTATGTGCACCTCAACGATTTCTTCAAATTAGAAGTTGACAAGCAAATCCTAAAATTTAATCCTATGGTTGCGGTAAAAAAGCCATCCGAGAGCAAAGTATATGAGGTAAGAACATCCCTCAAAAAAGCCGAAAAGGAAATAAAATACTTTACGAAAGAGCAGGTTAAAGCAATACAGGATGTTATTTATAACGGATACATAACAACAGGAATCTCAAGAAGCAACAAAAAATACGAACAACCTGGGCGAAAGTTCATTTATCAAGCTCCCGTTTTTGATTTCCTGCTTCAGACTGGGCTACGAGTGTCCGAAATGTGTGCTTTGCAATACCGTAACTGGGACCCCGAAAGCCGTACCATTACAATCGAAAAGACACGAACCGAATCAAAAAAGCGTGATAAAGTTACAAGAGAAAGAATAGGTACAGAAAAAGAGGTCTTAGAATTATCCCCAAAATCAAAAGCGTCCCGTGCAACAATCAGTCTTTCAAAATATGCGAACGACATCCTGATAAAAATGCATTCTGAAGAGAAGCCGGATTATGATGGCTATATTCTGCATACCACTAACGGGAAACCAATGACAAAGGACGGCAGTTTGCGTGGACGATGGCATAGACTTCTGGTTGCCGCCGGCATTGAGAAAAAAGAGCGAGTTACAAAAACAGTTATTGACGAAGACGGAAACGAGAAAATAAAAACTCAAACTGTTATCCATGAGGAATACGGACTGCACACAACACGCCACACTTATGCCAGTTTTCTTTATCAACAAACGCACGATATCTTGCTTGTCTCAAAAAAGCTCAGACATTCCGACCCGGCATTGACAGCACGAGTATATATCAGTATAATGGAGGAGTCCGTAAGTCAAATTGACGAGACATTCAAAGTTTAAGACAAAAATAAGTCTTTTTGTAAGTCATTCTCGCGAATCAATATTAACCAATTCGCAAGAAACGTTGAAAAATCAACATTTCCGCACGTAGCATAATTGGATAATGCATCAGATTCCGATTCTGACGACTGGGAGTTCGAACCTCTTCGTGCGGGCCAAAGTCACCGTTTTGCGGTGGCTTTTTTCATCAAAAAAACAGGCTTTTCGCAAAGCCTGTTTTTGTTATTATAGTATGTATTTTTTAATTAAAATCTGCTTTTCAATGCTTTGGCAAGGGCGATTGATACCGCCGAACCGATAACGGTGCAGGCGATCCACTCAACAACCGCATTGAAGGTTACAAGTACCGAAATGACAGCGATAACGCTGTCACCGAAGCTGCGAATAAACTCGGTATTGTAGAAAAGCAGAAGCAAAAAGCCTACAAAAAGGACAGTATTCAAAAATCCGCCGCCGAACGAGGTCACAACTGCGCCGACATTGCCGTGATTTTTCGCTTTGAAGCCCTTGTAAATAAAGCCGCAGCCCAAACCCATAAGAATTCTCGGAACAAAACACATAATAAAAGTGAAAATCGGGTTAATACCGAAAAGCGTTGTTCCGAAAGCGTCCATACCGAAGCACTGGATAAAGCTTGTTGCACCGAACATTAAGCCGAGTACAGCACCGACAGCCGGTCCGCCGATGATTGAGCCGATAACTACGGGAATCATAAGGAACGTAATGGAAACCACGCCGATTTTAAGATAACCGAGCGGAGTGAATGCCATTACGAAGATCAGCGCCGTAAGAACAGCAGTCAACGTAAGTTTGTAGATGTTTTCTTTGTTTTTTGTTTTTGCCATGGTTTTATCTCCAATCTAAAATTTTTAACACATTTATTTTTTTACCTTTGAAAAAACCGCATTTTTTGCTACGGCTAAAGCGCCGGCAAACTCCTTGCGGGAAAAAATCAGATTAACGATACAGGTAATCGCCAGTACAATCACACCGACAACGCAGGCATAAAGAATCCAGTTGAGATATGAAGTCATTGAAAAATCGGGAAGAAAATGAATTGCCGCCGCCGACAGTACGACCGTCAGAACGGAAACCGCCATTCGTTTAAAGAAAAACATCATACTTCTTTTCAGGATATTTTTTGAAAGGTAATAAACATACTGAACCGTTCTGAACGTCATTGCAACCAAGGTGCCTGCCGCAACGCCGATAATTCCGTAGAAATAAACAAGAACTGCCGAAACCGCAATGTTTATTCCTGCTTCGGCAAAGGCTCCGTTGCGAGTCTGTCGGTAATGTCCTGCGGCATAGACAACGCTGTGATACGGTATCCTGATAGAATACATTGCATTCGCAAGAACGAGAATATATGCAAAGAGAGGTCTGATATAATCGGCATCGGTAACACCTCTCATATACACACGCATAAAAGGAACAATCAAAAGTCCCGCACAGGTGAAAAGCACGGTAACAAGGGTGAAAGATGCAAACTCATACAGATTGAACTTTCTGTTGAGGTTGTCATATTCTTTTTTTGCAATCATATCGCCGAGAGCCGCCTCAACGCCCGATGACAGACTGCTCGCAACCTTCATTATTCCGTTGACAACGGAGTAATAAACCGTGTAAACGGAAACCTCGGCAAGCGCAACGGAATCGGAGATTTTTGCAAACACCGTCAGCAGAGCAACATCGGTATTCAGATTGACGAAATAGGCTATATGATGTCCGAGACCGTCCCAACGCTGTGCAACGGCTTCGTTGTCCGCCTTTGCTTTTTTGTCGATCCGATATTTACGCTTGACATATATGTTCAATGCGATCGGTCTGAGAATATAAATAAACGAGGTTGCAAACTTCAAGATATGAATTGACGCACCGAGTTTAATAAAGATGACCACCATAACCGCATTGAGGATTATCGTTCCTATCTGCAAAAAAGATGTGATATATCTTCTCTGATCCGCCTGAACAAGGACGGTATAGGTCATGCCGAAATAATACTGTGCGAAGGTGCTAAGTCCGATTATTACAACGAGTGAAGCCGTGAATGCCCAATCGAAATTTTTATTGACGAGCACGGGAAATGCCGCCGCAAGCACAGCCATATACCCAAGAAAGATATAGGCAATTTTTCTGAAAAAGTTTTCGGTTGCTTTTATAATACTGCTTGTTGCCGCAACGTTTTTTTCGGCGAGAGGCTTGTAAAGTGCGGCTCTGATTACTCCGCCGACGCCTGCTTCAACAAGAGCGATATAGCTGAGAAACTGAGTTATGGAGGAGGTCAGCGCATTTATATCGGAGCCGTATGTGCCGATGATAAGTCTCGGAACAATAAAGCCGCAAATAACGCTGACAAATTCAAGCAGAAGTGAAGCCGCTGAATTCAGCATAGCCTTTTTGCTTCGCAAGAAACCTCGCCTCCCCTTTTAAATAATAATTATAAATTCAAGCCGCAGTTCATCGGATATTCGCTGTCCGAGTCGGTAATGTTTCCGTCGCCGTCGGTGTCCGAAGCCATTTCCGAGTGATCCGACAGAGTGAGCATACCTGCCGCCGCCGCATTGATGATAACCGCATCACAGCCGTCTGCCGCACCGTCGCCGTTCACATCGCCTTTTATAACGACAGTATATCTTTTCACAAGCACGTCATCGGCGGTATAGAGAAGCACCTGACCGCCTGTGCAGACTGAATCATATTTGAAATATCCGCCGTTGGTTGCCTCAAGATAAAGACGGAGATTTACCGTTTTCTGCGGTATTCCCGTTATGTATGTGTCAGACACGGCAACCGTTTCCGCCTCCATTGAGATAAGCTCAGGCAATTCCTTTTCGGGCAGATCCTTATATGTCAGGCTGACAGTACCCGTATTTGAAAGCACCGCGCCGACATAAACCCTGTTGTTGCTGACCGTCATATCCGCAGACTGACAGTCTGAGCAGGGCGCACTGCCGAGCTGTTTCCATTCGCCGCTGTCAAGGTAGAGTATCCGGCTCACCTCGCCCGAAGCGATCAGCGAAACGCAAACCGTGCCGTTCCCGGCAATATCCATAGAAGCCTCAAGGAAGTTTGTAATCGTTGTCGGGACTTCATACTGAGTGACATTTGAGTCTCCGTCAACCTTGACAATGATAGGAGTTTTGCCCGACGCAACGGCAATCATCCAGTATTCGCCGTTGTAGCCGATACTTCTGTGAAGATTTGACGAAGCGAGAGGCTTCGGAACAGAAATGCTTTCCCATGCCCCCGTTGAAAGATTATAACGTTTTATCTGAGTATATTGAGTTCCTGCACCTGAGCCGAAAGCGAAATTACAGTAGGTCACATAAATAAAGTTTCCGACCGCACCGAGGCTCGGATTTGAAAAATAATCCGCCGTCAGGGAAGAATTAACGCTCGTCACGCCGCTCGAAGTGATCTTTTTTATGCTCAGTCTTGATCCGTCAACCGTCCATGCGGCGTAGAAGCCCGAATCTCCGGCAAAGAGCTGAATGTCATTGGGATAGGAAACGGAAGTGTCGGTGAATAAGGTGTTCCATTTGCCGCCCTCATATTTGGCAATAACAGGTCTGCCGCTCGAATTGAGATAAAGAACATAGGGAATATCGTTGTATATCTTCAAATCAATGTAGTTCACACCCGAAAAAGCCGAGCCGAGAACCGTCCATGTTACGCCGTCATATTTATATATCTTATTTGTAGTATTCCAATTCTCCGTTCCAGTAACACAGGAATAAATATTGCCCTGAGAATCGGAGTCCATATTTATCGTTGAAGCCTCAAGAGAAATATCGTTCGGTACAAGCTCCCACAGTCCGAGCGAAGAATAATCGGGAAAGGTTATATTGAACGAAATCTGCGATGAGTCGTCGTTATAGGCAACATCGGAAATTACAATTCCGCTGTTTGAGCCGTCGGAATAGAATATTGTACCGTCGGAAACGGTTGCGGCGAAATCCGCCGAGCCGAAGCTCGTCCTGTTGTCCGAGGGATCGAGAGCCGCCTTGAAAAGGTCGCCTGCGCTTGAGGTTGTGTCCGTCTCGCCCGGTCGGAAAACATAGAGGTAATCCTGTCCCTGAGCATTGGTTAAATTCGGAACGGAGCGGTTGACTCTGTAAATAAGCAGTCCCGACGACGGTATTTTTGTTTCAAAGCCGAGATTGCTGAAATTGTCGGTCACTTTCTTCCTGTATTCAAGAATAAAGCTTTCGCTTCCCGACATGGGAGTTTTTATTTCATAAAGAATTGTATCGGAATCCGAGCTGACGGGATCGAGAGTATATGTGCCGCTCTCGCTGATCTGTTTCATCGGCACCCAGCCCATCTTGTAACGCTGATAGGAAAGCGGATACTGCTGGAAGAAGCTGTCCGAAGCCATAATGTCCCAGACGCCTACGGGTGCGCCCGAAGCTCCGTTCACACGGTAAAGGTCGGGAAGTCCGACACTGTGCAGAAACTCGTGCGAGATAACTCCCTGACACGCAGAGACCGCACCTGTCAGAGAATACGAATCAATAACATTATAATTTCCGATATAATACTTATTCTTTATCATCGTGGTGACGGCGGAGACGCTCTTGTGCGGCCATAGGAAGTCCGAGCCGCTTGAGCTTCTGCCCTGAATGATGATAGTCGTGTTATCAATCGACTGAGAATATCTGTTGTCAAGCTTATCGTTCGGCAGGCTGATTTTGCCTGAATTGAATGCGGCTATGACCTCCTGAATAACGGTGGAATCGTCGCTGTTGTCATGTGAAGCGGAAAGGGTGAGCGGAACTATGGTATCCCCCTCAAGCTGAGGGAACACATTATTCACATTCAGCTTTCCTCTTGAGATTGCAGATATATATTTCTTAAAAGAAAAATCAATATCCGAGCCTACATAAATATCGGTGGTGTCGTTGTAGGTCATGATTATCTTCTGTGAATTGTCGGCAATATCCGTTCCGTCGTCCTCGGGAAACTTGACAAAAACAACAAGGTTTGCCATTGTTTCGTATGTATCGGTCTGAGCTTCCGCACGAAAAACCACGGAAGTCATTATCAAAACAACCGAGAGCAAAAGATATGCCAATGAACGTACAGCTTTCATAACATCACCATAACGATATTTTTGTAATTATATCACAATTCAATGGATTTGTCATTATCAATTTAAAACAAAAGCCGCCAACGGAAAGGACTTTTTATGCGTCCTATACCGAAAAGCGGCTTCAAAATATCACAATTTCTTAATCTATTTTATTTTATCGGTTCAAAATCGGCGGCTCCGTGCTTGCAGAGAGGACATACGAAATCCTCGGGAAGCTCGTCTCCCTCATAGACATAACCGCAAATCTTGCAGACAAAGCCTTTCTTGCCCTCGGTCTGCGGCTTCGGCTTAACGTTCTTCTGATAATAAGTATAAGTCATTGTCTCGGCATCGGAGATAACCCTCGCCTCGGTGATCGAGCAGATAAACATTCCGTGAGTGTCAAGGTCAACATACTGCTCAACCTTGAGCGACATAAACGAGTTGATGTATCTCGGCAGGAAGGCAAGTCCGTTATCCGAACGAAGCGGTGTAATGCTCTCAAACTTATCCGCATTTCTGCCGCTTCTGAAGCCGAAGTTCTCAAACACGCTGAACGGTGCGTCAACTGAAAGACAGTTGAGATTCATTTTGCCCGTCTGCTTGATAACGTGGTGAGAATAGTTATCCTTATTGATCGTTACGGCGATCCTGTTGGGAGAGTTTGTAACCTGTGAAACGGTATTTACGATAAGACCGTTATCCTTCTTGCCGTCGTTCGAGGTGACAACATAAAGACCGTAGCCTATATTGAACAGAGCGGAAAGATCGTTTTTGTTTGCCGTCTCGCCGTCCTGAGCGATATAATCACGGCAAAGCTCCTCGGCAAGAGCTTCAATCTCGGCAGAGGAGGTTTCGTTCATTGCAGAACGCAGATGAACAACAGGCTCAACGAAATTGATATTCTTGGAGTTTTCAAGCATACCCTTCATTACCTTTGCCGCAAGAGGAGCCCATGTTCCGTTTTCAATGAACGCAACGGTCTTGTTCTTGAACTCTCTTTCGGTCAGCGACTCGATAAAGGTACGCATGAACGGGAAGATATCGGCATTGTAGGTCGTTGTTGCAAAAACAATTTTACCGTAGCGGAAAGCGTCCTCGACAGCCTCAGCCATATCACAGCGTGCAAGATCGTTCAGAACAACCTTGGGACAGCCCTTTGCTCTGAGCTTATCGGCAAGAGTTTCAACGGCTTTCTTTGTGTTGCCGTAAACCGAGGTGTATGCAATCATTATGCCCTCGGTCTCAACGCCGTAGGACGACCAGGTGTTGTAAAGTCCGAGATAGTAGCCAAGGTCTTCCGTAAGAATCGGACCGTGGAGCGGACAGATCTTTTCAATGTCGAGGGTTGAAGCCTTCTGAAGAAGCTTCTGAACCTGTGCGCCGTATTTTCCGACGATGCCGAAATAATAACGTCTTGCCTCGCATGCCCAGTCCTCATCAACATCAAGCGCACCGAACTTGCCGAAACCGTCGGCGGAGAAAAGAACCTTATCGTATGAATCGTAGGTCACCATAACCTCAGGCCAGTGAACCATCGGTGCGGAAACGAAGCTGAGCGTGTGCTTGCCGAGCTCAAGGGTTGAGCCCTCGGAAATAACGATCTGACGGTCGGAAAGATCCTTTCCGAAAAACTGTTCCATCATTACAAAAGCCTTTGCCGAGGCAACAATTTTTGCGTCGGGATAGGTGTTGATAAAGCTGATAATGTTAGCGGAGTGATCCGGCTCCATATGCTGAACGATGAGGTAATCGGGCTTTCTTCCGCCGAACACCTCGGAGAGATTGTCGAGCCACTCATGTCTGAAGCGTGCGTCTACGGTATCAAACACGGCGATCTTCTCGTCCATAATAACATATGAATTGTACGCCATACCGTTTTCCACAACATACTGACCTTCAAACAGATCAATGTCATGGTCGTTGACGCCGACATACTTTATATCCTTTGTAATATCCATTATAATAGCCCCTTTCAAAACAGGAATTGTTACTGTTTTATTATACAATCAATTTGCCCTTTGTCAACACATTATTCAAAAAATGTGACAAAAGGCAAATCGTTTTTTATGTATTATTTTTTTGCGGACTATCCGTCAGCTCAACAGGGCGATTATTGCGTCAAGGAGCTGACTGATCGCCTCATGAATCGGATGTCCGCCGCCGGGAAGAAGTGATTCAATAGCCTGAATCGGTGCAAAAATAAGCTCGGATAAAACTATCAAAAAATACATATACATACCTCCGATTATTATTACGGTAACCCGTTGATATAATTGTAATCTATATTTCTGCTTTTGTCAACCTTTGACTCAGCTTACAATGTTATTCCGTTTTTGAATACAGCAATTTCACGGCAGGAGTTAAGCTCATTCTTCGTTCTGACGCCCGACGCAATTGTGAGCACGAGATCGTAGAGGCTCTCACCTGCTTTTTCTACGGAAACGCCGTCGCAGATTATGCCTGCATTAAAATCTATCCAGCTGCTTTTTGTATTGTAAATATCGGAATTGGAGGATATCTTAACCGTCGGCACGGGTGCGCCGAACGGAGTTCCCCTGCCCGTTGTGAACAGTATCATGTGTGCGCCTGCGGCAGTCAGAGCAGTCGTGCTGACAAGGTCGTTGCCCGGACCGTACAGGAGATTCAAGCCCTTTGTTTTCGCCGCTTCGCCGTATTGGAGAACAGCGGTAACGGGAGCGTCGCCGCCCTTTTGCACACAGCCGCAGGACTTATCCTCAAGTGTTGTGATTCCGCCTGCCTTGTTGCCGGGACTGGGATTTTCATATACGGTCTGACCGTTGCGGACAAAATAATCCTTGTAGTCCTCTACCATTTTTTCAGCCGCACGGAACACGTCCTCGTCCACGCATCTGTTGAAAAGGATTTTCTCGGCTCCGAACATTTCGGGCACCTCGGTCAGTATCGCCGTTCCGCCCTCGGCAACGTGACGGTTTGTAAACCTGCCGACTGCCGAATTTGCGGTTATTCCCGAAAGTCCGTCCGAGCCGCCGCACTTCAAGCCGATAACAAGCTCCGATGCGTCAATTTTTTCTCGCTTTAATAAGGAAATATTTTCCGCAAGCTCACTCAGAAGCTGTGTACCCGTCTGAATTTCGTCCTCGCACTGCTGGCAGATCATTATCTTGATACGGTCGGTATCGTAGTCGCCGAGCTGTTCATTAAGCTGGTCTATCGTCAGATTTTCACAGCCGAGACCGACTATCAGAACTCCGCCTGCATTCGGGTGCTGTGCAAGAGCGGCAATAATCTTTTTGGTCGTTTCGTGATCGTCACCGAGCTGACTGCAGCCGTAAGGATGAGGGAAAGCAAAAATCCCCTCCACCGAGCCTTTCACAAGCTCCCGGTTATCGGCGGCAAGCTTTTGTGCAATGCTGTTGACGCAGCCGACGGTCGGCAAAATCCATATCTCGTTTCTTATTCCGACCTTGCCGTCCTTGCGGCGGTAGCCCTCAAAAAACGCAGGCTCACGGTCGGGCAGTTTTTCAAAATCCGGCTTGTATTCGAGCTTTTTTTCCTGCTCAAGAGTAGTGCGGACGTTGTGCGTATGCACCCATTCTCCCGCTTGAATATCAGAGACCGCAGTTCCGATCACACAGCCGTATTTGACGATATCATCGCCCGTCTTAATTTCTCTCAGGGCTATCTTGTGTCCGAACGAAATGTCCTCCTGCGCCGTGACGGAAAATTTCTCCGAACTTTCGCCCTTTTTGACATTTTCCAATGCCACAAGCACATTGTCCGAGGGGTGGATTTGAATTACATTCATTCAAGACACTCCTTCATTGCGTTCAGCACGCCTGAGCTTTCAATCTTTTTGAGCTCGCTTACTGCGGCTTCTTCAAAGCCGGGAAGTGCAGACAGCTCACTTCCGAAGAAATCGGTTTCGTTCAGAATATCGTGAACAAGCGTTTCTGCGTCGGCTTCAAGGTGAGAAGCATAGAAATCAATTACCTTCTGTTCGTCCTTCACCTCGTAACGGTCGCCGTTTCTGAAACCGACAAGAGCGCCGTTTTCAACCTCTTTTGCATTGCGGTAAAATTCAAGATAAGCCGCAAAGGAGAAGGTCAGACACTTGGGCAGAACATTGTTTCTTTTATAATACTCGATCAGGCTCGGCATAACCCTCGCCTTCCATTTGGAGGTGGAGTTAAGGGAGATACTCAAAAGGCTGTGATCGACATAGGGATTGTTGAAT
Source organism: Acutalibacteraceae bacterium (assembly GCA_051881315.1). Classification (GTDB taxonomy): domain Bacteria; phylum Bacillota; class Clostridia; order Oscillospirales; family Acutalibacteraceae; genus CAG-488. Next base: position 12,698 of record JBJEPQ010000027.1, read on the forward strand.
CGGTCTTTGACCGCCTCGGCAAAATCCGTCAGCTCTTTTTCGGGAAGATCAAGAGTGGGAATGACCTCGGAATAAATTGTCCTGTTCATAAACGAACAGATAAGCTCGTCCTCCATACATTCACGCACAATGTTCTTTCCTGCAAGATATGCTCCGAGCACCATTGAGGTATGTGCGCCGTTGAGAATACGAACCTTGCGCTGTTTATACGGAGTGTGATCCTTAACGACAATTATCGGCAGTCCTGCCTTTTCAAAGGGCAATTCGTCCTTTATAAAGTCGGGACCTTCAATTACCCAGAAGCCGAAGATTTCACCCGTGTCGATGAGATTGTCACGGTATCCGAATGTTTCGCAGAGTGCGTCCGCTTCGCTTCGGGGATAACCCGTAACAATGCGGTCAACAAGAGTTGAACAGAACGTATTTTCTTTTTCAACCCATTTGGCAAATTCTTCGGGCAAATTCCAAAGGTCGATGTACTGCTTTACACATTGCTTCAGGCAGTCGCCGTTGTGGTCTATCAGCTCGCAGGACAGGATTATAAAGCCGTTCAGCTTCTTTGTCCAGCGTTCATATAAAAAAGCCGTCAGCTTTGCAGGGAACGAGCTTGGAGGAGCGTCCTCAAGCCTGCAATTCGGATCAAAGGCAATTCCTGCCTCGGTGGTGTTGGAAACAATAAATCGAAGCTCGGGATTTGCGGCATTGTCGAGAAAGCCGCGGTAATCACGGTAGGGATCGACACAGCGTGACACGGAGGAAATTATTCTTTTCTGCTCCGTCTTTTCGCCGTTTTCACGGCCTCTGAGCAAAAGGGTGTAAAGTCCCTCCTGCTCATTTATCATATCGGTCAAGCCCGATGCGATAGGCTGAACAAGGACAGCCTTGCCGTTGAAGTCAGCTTTCTCGTTCATCACGTCAAGGAAATAATCCACAAATGCTCTCAGAAAATTTCCCTCGCCGAACTGAAGCACCTTTTCGGGCGCATTTTCAAGTAGATATCCTTCGTAATTCTTTTCACGAAGCGTTTTATAACAAAGTTTATCCATAATTAAAAGCCGAAATACTCCTTACAGTTGTAGAATGAAATGTCGGAAACAAGCTTGCCGAGCATCTTTTCATCGTTCGGGTATTTTCCGCTTTCCGCCCACTCGCCGATGAGGTTGCAGAGAAGTCTTCTGAAATACTCGTGTCTCGGATAGGAAATGAAGCTTCTTGAATCCGTCAGCATACCGATAAAGTTGCCGAGAACTCCGTCCTCAGCCAAGGCTGTGAGCTGATTTCTCATTCCGTTGTAGGTATCGTTGAACCACCATGCAGAGCCGTGCTGGAGCTTGCCTCGGCAGGTATCGTCCTGGAAGCTGTTCATAAGAGCAACAAGCATATAGTTGTCGTTCGGGTTTGTGGAATAAAGCACCGTCCTCGGCAGATTATTGTCCTTTGCAAGGGAATTGAGGAAGGAGGAGATCTTAACGGGATCACCGCTGTTTCCGATACAGTCAAAGCCTGTGTCGGGACCGAGCTTTGCAAATTTTGCCGTGTTGACATTTCTGACCGCTCCGTAGTGAAGCTGAGAAGCCCAGCCGAGACGTACATATTCGGCATGGAGCTTGTTGAGAATGAAGCACTTGTATTTCTCAGCCTCGTCGGCGGTAACCTTTTCACCCGAAAGGACTTTCTTGAATATTACGTCAACCTCGTTTACATTCGTTTCTGAATAGGGGACAAAATCAAGTCCGTGATCGCTTGCACAGCAGCCGTGAGCGTTGAAGTATTCCAGTCTTGAAACAAGAGCCGTCATAAGGCTTTCAAAGTCCTTGATCTCTGTTTTGCTGACCTCGGCAAGCTTTGCGATATAGTCAACGAAGCCGTCCTTGTCGATATTGACAGCTTTGTCGGGACGCCATGCAGGAATAACCGAGATGTTGAAGCTCTTGTCAGCCGCAATCAACTCATGAGCTTTAAGGTCGTCAACGGGATCATCTGTCGTTGCGACGGCAATGACGTTCGACATCTCCATCATCTGACGGACCGTCATATTCTCAAGCTTGCTGTTGCACAAATTCCAAACGGTCTCTGCGGTCTCCTCATTGAGAAGTCCGTCATAGCCGAAATATCTTTTAAGCTCAAGGTGCGTCCACTGATAGAGCGGATTACCGATGATTCTCGGCATAATTTTTGCGAAATTATAGAACTTCGTCCAGTCGGAGGCATCGCCCGTGATCTCGTTTTCGGGAACACCGCAGGCACGGATAAGTCTCCATTTATAGTGGTCGCCGCCGAGCCAAAGCTCGGTAATATTTCTGAATTTCTTGTTCTCTGCAATCTCCATAGGATTGAGATGGCAGTGATAATCTATTATCGGCAGATCCTCGCAGTATTTGTGATAGAGAGTTTTTGCGGTTTCGTTTTCCAAAAGAAAATCCTTGTTAATGTATTCCATAATTTTCCTCCTATATTTCTTCCCAATTCGGCTTATCAAGAAGCGAACTGTCAAAACTTGCGGTGTATGTGTTCTGAACATCGGGTGTGTATTTATCCTCAAGGAAGATATCAATTACATCGGAATAGAACTTCTTCCAGGACGCAATTTCCTTTCGGGGAACGATGGGATAAAATCCGACTCCGTTTTCTGCGGCGGCTTTTGCGTCGCCGGGTGCGTCGCCGATCATCAGAACACGGCTTTGAGAATAATACTTTTTAATTTCATTTATACACTCTTTTTTATTGCCCTCCTCCTGAGAACAGATAAAGTTGGTGTATTTTGCAATGTCGTTTTCCGTCCACTCTCTCATCAGAGCGTCCTTTGCCGTGGCAGACATCACAACGATATCCGCCTTTTCGGAAAGCTTTTCAAGGCTCTCCCTTACAAAAGGAAACGGGGGTATGTTATGTACGGTTTTTGCAACCTCCTCGTTGATCTCGACCGACCATTCATAGGTCTTTTTCAGAACGGGATCGTCACATTCCGCAAGTGTCGTGAGATTGGGCGAGGGATTTTCGGCAAGAAATTTTTTCAGACTGCTCATATCGGGAAGAATATCGGGATAGTCCTGAACCTCTTTTCTTCTGCCGACAAGCTCAATCGTCTGCACAAGCGTTGCGTAGCGGTTTACTCCCCTTGTCTTTGAATAAAGATTTGCATATTCCCATGCGTCCCTGACGTATGAGGAAAGCATCTGCAAGCCCCATTTGCGGACGGTTACGGGACAGAAGCACTCCTTGTGCTTGATCTCCATTGTGTCAAAGGCACAGCCGTCTGAATCAATGCAAACGAGAAAATCGTGATTTTTCTGATATCTTTTTAAGCTTTCTCCAACCATATACTCACCTTATAATTTGCAGAATTTTTCGATCGCCGAGGCAACTCCGTCGTCCGCATTCGTATCGGTAACATAATCTGCCTTTGCCTTGAGCCAGTCGGGAGCGTTGCCCATTGCAACTCCGACGGCTGATTCCTCGATTATTCTTTCGTCGCTGCTGCTGTCGCCGATCGCAAGCACCTCGCTGAAATCAACATTGATTCTTTCAAAAATTGAATGAAGTGCTTCGATCTTGTCTATACCCTTGGGAAGGAACTCGATGTCCTTGACCGCTCCGGGACGGGTAAACTCGGTTGCTCCGAGATTTTCCAAAGCGTCGTAGATCGGCTGGCGGTCTTCTTCCTTAATACCGTAAAGGTTGACCTTTTCCATCTCTAAACCGTTTTCTTCAAAATGCTTGGAAAGGCTCTCGACAGCCTTGGGAATACCTGCGTCCGTGTACCAGATATGGTGAGCGGGAACAGGATAATTCGGCAGATCGTCCGCAATCTCCTTTTCAAGATAGATAGTTCCCTCGGCGGCAATCTCACCGTAGATCTGTCTGCCCTCAAAGATTTTGAAAACCTTTGCCGAATCCTCAGGCGAAACAAGCTTCTTGTAGATCGTCTCCCCTGTTTTCATATCTACCACTCTTGCACCGTGGCAGGTCAGGCGGTAGCGCATCGGCTCATACTTCAAAAGCTGCGGCGGATACATATCGAGCACTCTGCCCGTGCAGGGAATGATATTTATTCCCGCCTTTGCCGCTCTGTCAAGCACGTCCATACATCTTTGTGAAATGTTGATCTGATCCGGTAACAGGAGAGTTCCGTCCATATCAAGAAGAATTGCTTTAATACTCATAAATACTCCCACTTTTTTAACTATAAAAGTTATTATTTTCCCGTCTGCAAGTTTCCGCAAAAACATTGCTGACTGAATTTTGAATATAAAACCCGAAGAACATCTTTTAAACATTCGGAATGATTGTCAAACCGTTGTTTTCGGCTCTGCGAGTCATATTTATACTCATAAATAATACCACCATAGGGTTTTAATGTCAATGATTTTCGTCCTGTAACTGTCGGACAGCAAGAGGTTTGGGATAAACAAAAACCGTGAGAGTGTTTAATTCACACGGTTTTGTATTTATATTGCCCTGCGGTTATACATTCTGAGTACGCATAGCTTCATTCAGTTCCTCGTTAGCTCTGCGTTCCTTTTCCTCTCTGAATGCCTTGAGCTTTTCTTCCTGAGCCTTCTCGTCAAATTTGTAGAAGAACATCGGGATTGTCTGAAGCAGCAGACCTACGGCACCCAATGCGGTAAGCATAAAGAATATCACATTCAAAAGCAGAGTATAGTCAACTCCGCCGATAACCGTCGCTTCTGTTGTGCTTTCAATCAGAGGCTTTGCAAGATTGTTCGTAATCTTTGACATTACCTCGGCGTTATAGCCGAAATTATCGACAACGTTGAGCATTACAACGTTAAAGACAGCGCAGGAGATTTTTCCGACAAGGCTTCTGAATGAAAATACCGTACCCTCAAGGCGTTTGCCCGTTTTCATCTCAAGATCGTCAACAATGTCGGAGAACATCGCTATCAGCAGAACAGTTATAACTCCGACGGGGAAGTTTGTAAAGAATCTTATGACGGTATATACTATTGCACCTGCGACCGTGTTGTAGGGAACAATCCAGATGCCGACAACAAAGCAGGCTATATCGGCGACTATACCTGCAAGAGAAACTCCGATCCAAAGAGTTTTCTTGTCCATTCTCTTGAGGAAAAGCGGCACAAGAGCCATTGAAATCATATAAGAAAGACCGCTTCCGATCTGAAGCAAGGGAGTCAGAAGTCCCTCGCTCGTCAGTTGTATCGACACGCCGAAGGTGTTCTTTATCCACTCGCACAGGCTGTCGATGGGAATAACTCCTGCACAGTTCCACTTTGCAAAATACGGCAGGAACATAGCTCCCATATTCATAATAGATGAAAAGAATGCGGCTATTGTAAGACAAACAAATTTCCTGTCTCCGAATACAATCTTCAAGCCGTCTATGTATCTTTCTTTTTTGGGCGGAATATATATTTTTTCTTTAATTCCGAAGCCTGATAAAAACATCGGGAATCCCGCGAGGACGGCAAAGATAATTGCAGAGCCGAAATAGCCCTCCTTCTGGTTTTCTCTGCCCCAGAAGCCGGCGACGGTAAAGAACAGAATCGACGGGAGCACCGTGCCGAGAGAGCCGATTATATTGCTGAACGAAACAGCCTTGACACGGACTTTATCCTCGGGGAAAACAAGAGGAGTCAAGCCCTGATACGGGATATCGAGAGCCGTATAAACGGTATAATAGAGCAAATATGCCGCTATTGCATATATGAAATTGCCCTTCTGTCCGAAGTTTACCGGTGCAAAAAGAAGCGCAGTAACTATGATTACGGGAATACTCATCCAGAATATATACGGACGGCACTTACCGTACTTGGTATGCGTCTTGTCAACGATCATGCCCATAAGCGGATCATTTATCGCATCCCATATTTTTGTAGCCGACAGGACAATACTTGTCATCGCCAGAGAAAGACCGAGAACATCGGTAAAATACATATTCAGTGCTGTTCCGATCAGGGTGTAAATCGTACTCATGCCGAACGGCAAAAGCGAAAACACAAGCATTTCCTTTGTTGTTTTGTCTTTCAGATTAAACTTCATTGTCTTTAGCCTACCCCCGTTGCTTCCGAACTCAACATAAAGACTTGACACCGTTTTAATTTCGGAATATACTTTTATTGACTGTTCAGTCAATAAATATTATATCTTTTATCAGGCTCAATGTCAATGATGAAAGGGGTTAATGATATGAAAAAAGCACTGAAAACCGAAATAACCAAGGAAAAAATATTGAAAGCCTCCGAGGAGGAATTTGCCCTTTACGGCTTTGACAGGGCAACGATAAACCAAATATGCCAAAAGCACGGCATATCCAAAGGTCTCATTTACCATAATTTCAGGAGCAAAGAGGAGCTTTATCTTTGCTGTGTTGAGACCGCTGTGAACAGCTTTATTTCTAATATGAAAAACTGTGAGTGTGTAACCGATTTCAAATTTTATCTGAAAGAACGTTACACTTTTTTTGAAGCTCATCCAAACTACAGCCGTCTTATTTTTGCAGTCGTGCTGACCGACAACGGGGATTTTTCCGATAAGCTCAGCGATATCAAAACCCGATTTGACGATTTTAACAAGAAAATTTATATGTCCTTAATTGAAAACATAAGTCTGAGAGACGGCGTATCCGCAGATGATGCTCTGGACTATTATTCTCTGCTTCAGGATATGCTCAATTCCTCTCTGCTTTTGGAAAAATCGCCTGACAATTTTGACAATGCTTTCAGCAATCATGAAAAAAGACTTGAAAAAATACTCGATATCATTCTTTACGGAATTGCCAAACAGGAGGATTAAATATGAAAAAAATATTCGTTGTTTCAAAAACTCATCTCGATCTGGGCTTTACCGACTATGCGGAGAATATACGGCGCAAATATATTGACGAATACATTCCTGCCGCCGAAGCACTTGCAAAAGAAGTTAATACCGAAAGCCGCAAGCAATTTATCTGGACGACAGGATCATGGATAATCAAAGAAGCCTTGAACGATACCGACAGGGAACGAAAAGAAAAGCTCGTCACGGCCCTGAAAAAAGGCGATATCGTTCCTCACGCTATGCCTTTCACAACTCATTCCGAGGTTTTGGACGAGGACACCTTTGATTTCGGACTGTCAATCGTCGATGAGATCGACAAGATCAGAGGCAGGAAGACTACGGCGGCGAAAATGACCGATGTTCCGGGACACACAAAGGCGATAGTCCCGATTTTGGCAAGGCACGGAATTAAACTGCTTCATATCGGAGTAAACGGATCATCGGCTATTCCCGAAGTGCCCGAATGTTTTCTATGGAAATGCAGGGACAGCGAGGTTGTCATCATATATTCGGGTGATTACGGCGGAGCATTAAAATGCAAGTATATTGATGAAATACTCTATTTCGATCATACCGTTGACAACAGGGGCGCACCCTCTGCAAAAAAGGTCACGGACAAGCTCTCTCAAATTCAGGAGGAATACCCCGATTATGAAGTAACCGCAGGCACGCTTGACGACTATGCCGACATCATCTGGGAGGTCAGGGACAAGCTTCCCGTTTTCGAGGGTGAAATCGGCGACACATGGATACACGGATGTGCGTCCGATCCTTACAAAGCGGCGGCGCTCAGAGAGCTTATGCGGTTGAAAAAGAATTGGCTTTCCGACGGATCAATGATAAGAACGAGCGAGGAATACAGGGGCTTTTCCGACGACCTTTTGTGTATTGCAGAACATACCAGAGGTCTTGATTCCAAAATGTTCTTTTCGGACTATGAGAATTATCTCAAAGCAGATTTCCGCAAGGCAAGAGAAAAAGACAAGGTGAAAATCAGACACCCGTTCAAGGATTTTCCGCAGGGTTTAATCTTCAAGCTGGCTCCAAAAGGCAGAGATCATTCGTACAGCATTATGGAGAGAAGCTGGCAGGAGCAAAGAGAATATATCGACGCCGCTTTGAGCTGTCTTTCGGCAGATCACCGCAGTGAGGCGGAAGCTGTTCTCAGCTCGCTCAGACCTGCAAAGCCCTGCGAATTTTCCGGATACGACAAATACAGCGGTCCCGTGAAATATGCAGGATTCGAATTTGAGCTTAACGAATACGGCGGAATTAAAAGCCTTACATATGACGGCAACACAATTATACAAGAAAACAGCCGTCCGTTCTTAGAATACCGCTCCTACACAAGCAGGGACTACGATTTTTGGTTTGAGCATTACTCCAGAAATATGGACAAACACTATGTGTGGGCGTGTCCCGATTTCGGCAAGCCGCTTTTGAAGCATTTCGACGGCAAATATCCCGACGGTCGGTTTTATTATAAGATGACCGACTCCTTTGTGATGACAGAACAGGACGAAATCAAAATTGCCGTGAATATGAGTTTAAGCCCCGATATATGCGAAAAGACGGGCGCACCGAGAAAGGCTCAGGTGATTTATACCCTCGGAGCCGACGGACTGAAAATAAGTCTTTCATGGTACGGCAAAGACGCCAACCGCACACCCGAAGCAATTTTTCTCCATTTTTATCCCTGCGCCGACCGCTGTGATTTAATCAAGCTCGGCACGGAAATTGATCCCGAAAGCACCGCTTCGATGGGCAGTAGAAATCTCCATGCCGTTGAAAAGGCGGTTATGAAAAACAGCGGCGGCGATTTTGAAATTTACAATTACCACTCCCCTCTCATTTCAATCGGTCGGGGCAAGATACTTGAATTTGACAACAAATTTGAAAGCATTGAAAAAGACGGCGTTTCCTATCTGCTTTGCAATAATGTTTGGGGAACGAACTTCCCCCTGTGGTATGAGGACAATGCACGCTTTGATTATTTCATTCTCTGTCAAATGGCTTAAAACGCTCTCGCCCGAATACTACGTTGTTACAAACAAAAAGAGTATCAACAATTCTCCTATTCTTTGGAAGATCGAGAGATGCACAGACAGCATCATTCTGACAACCGTTGACGAGAACGGTGTTATCGCCGAAATCGGAAGCGGCGGAAATATTGCGTTCTACAATTCAATTCACTGATAACGGACATAAAACTTCAACGGACTGTCGAAATGCGGCAGTCCGTTTTTGATATCGCAGTTTTTTCAGTTTATAAATACGTTAATTTCTTTCGGGTGAACGATCTTCGGCTCCTGCCCTTTCTTCATTTCGCAGGTCAGCTTCCCGAACGGGGTGAGCAATTCAACCTTTGCCTCGTCCAATCCGAGAAGTGACGGAGAAAGTAAAATTTCACACATTCCGGGTTTAAGAATTTCCAATCCGAGCAAGGCTTTCGGCAAAGAATAAAGCGGAGTTCCGCCCCACGCATGGCTGTGATCGAAGCTGTAGGTTGGCTCAGGCGGAATAAATCCCTCCACAAGTCCTTTTGAACATTCTTTAACCGGTGCTTTCCACCTTTGAATAACAGGGAGCGTATAGCGGTCTCTGAGCCCGTAACGGTAAATCGCCTCCAGAAGATAGTGAGCAAAATACGGCTGATAATCGCCTTTTATTTCATCTCTCATTATTTTAGCTATCAGCTCTTTTGCAAGCCCGTCATCACAAATTCCTACATAGGCGGCAAGAATATTGGACTGTTTTAAATAATAACGCTTGTCAACGTTCTGCGGAAGCCAGCCGTTGAGCTGTGACGGATCCGTCGGAGTGTTCAGGCCCTCAAAGTACATACCCTTTTCCTTGTCAAACAGCAGGCTGTTCACGGCACTGCGGAGAGCTTCTTTTTTCTCACGGCAGAGTTCAGCTTCGGCAGTAAGTCCCAATTCTCCGAATATCTTTTCCGCCGTATCGAGCGCACCGAAATAAAACATATTCAGGCAGGTCTGTCCCAATGCTTTCGGCGGATGGTGCATTGAAATCTCGTCAATATATATCCAATCCACAAACATATAGTCGGGCGGAGTTTCTATCAGACCGTTCTGACCGATATATGATTCAAAGCGTTTCAGAAGCAGGAGCAACGCAGACTTACATTTTTCAAGAAGCTCCCTGTGTCCTGTTGCCATATAGACGTCATAAAGCATTTTCACCCAGATCTGGCTGTAGGTCGTGTGAAACATTCTGCCGCTGTGGCGCACAAGCATTTCAGCCGTGCGAAGCAGATCGAACTCGGCAAGCCTCATATCGCCGAACGAAAACATCGTCATCAGCGACTCAATGTAATAATCGCCTGTGCAAGCCATCGGCTCACAATGACGGGGACTGTCAAGATGATGAGTTTGTCTGCAATATTTCAGAGTGTGCTTGCAGACCTCAAGCACTCTGTTCAGCTCCCCGTCCGAGGTCACGGTCTCGGCGTCGTCGGGCGTCGGGTAATGCGTAGCTATCAGGGAAACGGCAATACTCGACGGACTGTCGGACTTGTTTTTCAATTTAATCAGGTAATTTCCTACGCTGTGAAGCTTAAAGCCTGTGTATTCCTCCTCGCCCTTAAAAACAAAGCTCTCGGGCTCGTTCTCCTCCTGCAATTCACGGCAGATGATCTCTGCGTGAAGCTCACCGTCCGTATGAGCTTTAATGTGCATAAAGCCTGCGTAAATCATATCAAGCTCGGCAACGACCTCTTTCTCCTCATTCGGAAGAAGCGTGATCTCGCCGCCGTTCGGCAGTATTTCCTTTTCCGTTCTCGGCGGAATGATCGCTGTTTCGGTATGCCATATATTGCGTGTAATTTCGGCTGAAACGTAATTATCGGGAGCTATTCTGCCGTCAAAGAATTTCGGAGAAACATATGCTCCGTTTTTTCTGACGCTCCATGTCTCATCGGTAGAGATGACCTCCTGCGTTCCGTCCTCAAAGGTCAGCACGCCGAAAAGCATAAAGCCGCCGTGCCCTTTTGAATAGTCGCATATCTGTGTCGGAGCCATCTGAACTCTTGCAAAAAAGTCGAGAGTTTTCGAGTTCGGCTGAACGGTTTTTTCAAAAGAATAGTAGTTGTCACGCGGCTCTTCGTTGCCGATAAAATCGCCGCCTACCGCCGCAGGGCCTGTTGCGACCGTGATTGAGTTGCAGAAAAGGCGAAACAGAGAGTCTCCGCTGAATCTTAATTCAGCCGAGCTGACGTTTTTTTCAAAGGTATATTTTTTATGAAATTCGGCAACGCAGTATTGGTTTTTCGAAGCCTCTGTAAACCCGCTGTAAACTGTCGTTTGACTGTCGGGATAGCTTGACTTTGGGAGCCATATCCATTTTTCCGAGTGTTTCATCTTTGGGCAGTCCCCTTTCTTTTGATTTCATTCAGTTAAATGTCCGATTTCAAATAATAAAATAACACATACTTATTTGTTTTGCAAGATAAACTGAGACGAAAAAAGCTTCCCTCGGCAAACCGAAGGAAGCTGAATTATTTATTGTATTAAAGTCCGTATTCTGCGGCGATGTCAGCGATCTTTACGGGAACTCCTGTTTCAAGCGACTTCTTTGCGGCTATGCCGATAAGCACGGGCTGAAGTCCACATTCAAGACCAACCGTTACAGGCTTGTCATTGACTACGCAGTCAATGAACTCCGAAACCTCCTCAACATATGCGCCCATATATCTCTCAAGGAAGAAGTTGAGCGGAACCTCGCCGTGTACGCCGTTAGCGTCGGAAACGACTGCGGTTGATTCGGAATCGTTCGAGATAGCAACCTGACCGAGAGAGCCGAAAGCCTCAACCCTCTGATCGTAGCCGTAGCTTGCACGGCGGCAGTTGTCGATAACTGCGATTGCTCCGTTTGCAAGCTTCATTGAGATAACTGCGGTGTCGATATCGCCCGCCTCACCGATAGCCGGATCAACGAGGACTGCGCCGTATGCGAAAACTTCCTCAACCTCAGAGCCTGACATAAAGCGAACCATATCAAAATCATGGATCGTCATATCAAGGAAGATACCGCCCGAAACCTTGATGTAGCTTACCGGCGGTGCGCCCGGATCACGGGAGCAGACCTTGAGGATATTGAGATCACCGATCTGTCCGCCCTCAACAGCCTTTCTTGCCGCCTTGAAATTGTGGTCGAAACGGCGGTTGAAGCCTACCTGATATTTAACGTTGCTGTTCTCAAGAGCCTTCTTAACCTCAAGGATCTTGTTTACATCGTGGTCGATCGGCTTCTCGCAGAAGATGTGCTTACCTGCGGCGATAGCCTCAAGTGAAATCGTTGAATGTGTGTCGGTTGACGAGCAGATAAGAACTGCCTGAATGTCCTTGTCCTCAAGGATCTTGTGATAGTCGGTGTAGAACTCGTTTACGCCGAGTCCCTTTGCCCAATCCTTTGTTTCGTCCGTGAGGAACGGATCGGCAATAGCCTTGACCGTTGCGGACTTGACATATCTCATAATTGACTCGCAGTGTACCTTTCCGATACGGCCTGCGCCGATAATACCAACGTTAATCATAATTTAATACCTCTCCTGATTATATTGTGCCGTCCCATGTGGAAACTTCCGTCTTTTTCATTTCTTCCTCGTCGAACCAGCGTGTTGTTACGCACTTGCTCTCGGTGAAGAAGCGGTATGCGTCCTTGCCGAGACAATGGAGATCGCCGAAGAATGAATCCTTGTGACCTGAGAACGGGAAAAATCCGATGGGAACGGGAATACCTACGTTTACGCCGACCATTCCGCCGTCGGTATGACGGACAAACTCACGGGCATAGTAGCCGTTCTGAGTGAAGATAACCGAGCCGTTGGCATAGGGGTTAGCGTTCATAACGGCAAGACCTTCTTCAAAGCTCTTAACTCTCTTGATGCAGAGAACGGGACCGAATACCTCGTCACGGCCGATCGTCATATCCTCGGTAACGTGATCGAAGATTGTCGGGCCGACAAAGAAACCGTTTTCGTAGCCCTCAACAACGCAGTTTCTGCCGTCAAGGACAAGCTCTGCGCCCTCGGCAACGCCCTTGTCGATATCCGCAAGGACTTCCTTATAATGCTTTTCATATGTAATAGGACCGAGCTTTGAGGTCTTGTCATATGCAGGGCCGAGCTTGAGTCCCTTTGCCTGCTTAACAAGCTCTGCAACAAACTTGTCGGCGATGCTCTCCTCGACAACGCAGCAGCTCAGAGCCATACATCTCTGACCTGCACAGCCGAATGCGGAGTTCATAACGCCTGCCGCAGTTCTCTCGATCGGAGTGTCTGCAAGAACAAGAGCGTGGTTCTTCGCCTGGCAGAGACACTGAACTCTCTTGCCTGCGCTTGCCGCCTTTTCATAGATGAGCTTGCCGACGGGAGTTGATCCGACAAAGGTGATACCCTTTACATCGGGGCTTTCGAGGATCGTGTTGATCTCGTTTCTTGAGCAGGTGACAACGTTGATAACACCATCGGGAACTCCGGCTTCCTTATAAAGCTCGGCAATTCTCAGAGCCGTTCTCGGAGTGAGGCTTGCCGCCTTGAGTACCATTGTATTACCGCAGGCAATACAGGTCGGAGCCATCCAGCCGAACGGGATCATAGCCGGGAAGTTTACGGGAACAATACCTGCGAAAACACCCATCGGCTCACGGTACTTGACCGTATCAAAACCTCTTGAAGCGTCCATAACGCTCTCGCCCATCATAAGCGACGGAACCTGAGTTGCAAGCTCGGTGCCCTCCTTAGCCTTGAGGACATCACCCTCAGCCTCAGACCAGACCTTGCCGTTTTCCTCGGCAACGAGCATTGTAAGCTCGTCCATATGCTTTATGAGAAGATCACGGACATTGTAAAGCACCTGTGCCCTCTTAATTGCAGGAGTTGAGCTCCAGCCGGGGAAAGCCGCCTTAGCCGCCGCAATAGCGCCGAGCACCTCGTCATTGGTACAGCAGGGAGCATAGCCTGTTGTCTCGCCCGTACTCGGATTGACAAGGGTATAGTATTTGTCTGTCTTTGATTCAACGTACTCGCCGTTGACAAAGTATTTAAGTTTTTCTGCGGACATTATTACATCTCCTTAAATAAATATAATCAAATTAAATTACAGTCCTGCTTTTTCTGCGATATAAGCTCCTGCCAGCTTGGCATACTTGAACGGGTTTGCAATCGCAGGATCCTGCTCGGCTTCTACGAGCATCCAGCCCTCGTAGCCTGCCTCGTCAAGAACGTCGAAAACGGGCTTGAAGTCGATCGCACCGTCACCGGGAACTGTGAAAGCACCCATACGAACGCCCTGAAGGAAAGACTTATGCTCGTCCTTGACCTTTTTAACGATCTCGGGACGGATATCCTTGAGGTGAACGTGCTTTATTCTCTTGGCATACTTTTTGAGGACAGCCATATAGTCCTCGCCGCAGTATGCAAGATGACCTGTATCAAAGAGAAGATAAACGGCTTCGGGATCGCACATATCCATCATTTTGTCGATCTCCTCGGCAGTCTGGACAACAGTACCCATGTGGTGATGATATACAAGAGTAATGCCGTATTCCTTGGCAATGTTGCCGAGCTTTGAAAGACCGTCCGTGAACTTCTTCCATTCCTCGTCGTTCATAACATATTTCTTCTCAAACACGGGGGTGTCCATCTGTCCCTGAATACTGTAGCTCTGCTCGGAAGCTCCGATGCGCTTTGCGCCGCAGCCCTTGAGGAACTCGCAGTTCTCTCTGAAATCCTTTTCAACCTCATCAAAAGGCTTTGTAAGAATGAAAGACGAGAACCAGCGGTTTGCGATCGAAAGACCTCTGATATCAAGATACTCGTGCATTTCCTCGACGGTCTTGGGATATTTGTTGCCGATCTCACAGCCCTCATAGCCTGCAAGAGCCATTTCGCTCACGCACTGCTCAAAGGTAATTTCACCGCCGAGATCGGGCATATCGTCATTAGTCCAGCCTATCGGCGCAATACCGAGTTTAATTTTTTTTGCGTCCATATAATACCTCTCCTTTAATACTTTTTAGCCTCGGAAAGCTTCTGCTTCCTCTCGGCATATGCTTCCTTGCCCTTTTCGGTACGGGGAATATCCGAACAGCCGACATTCCACCAGCCGCCGTAGCCGTCCGTCATGGACTTGGGAAGAACTTTTATGTCAATGAGCACAGGCTTTGTCTGCTTGAGCGAATCAAGTATCGCCGCCTCAAGCTCATCCATTGTCTTTGCAGTATATGTAACGTAGCCGTAGCCCCTTGCGCATGCGGCATAGTCGATATTCATAAACTCGCCCTCACGGATCGGCTTGTCACCGTCACGGTAACGGGACTCCGTGCAAAGAGCGTTGATACCCTGTCCCATTTGCAGATTGTTGATACAGCCGAACGAGACATTGTCAAAGAGAAGAACGTTGATCTTCTTGCCCTCCTGCAAGGCGGTTATCATTTCGGAATGAAGCATATTGTAGCTTCCGTCGCCCGTGAAAGCATATACCTCACGGTCGGGACAGGCAAGCTTTGAGCCGAATGCGCCTGCGATCTCGTAACCCATACAGGAATAGCCGTACTCCATATTGTAGGAATAAAGCTCGTCTGTCGTCCACATTCTCTGCATACAGCCGGGAAGTGAGCCTGCCGCTCCGACTGCAACAGCGTCGGCAGGAATGAGCTTGCGGATAAGTGCAAGAGCCGCAGTCTGAGTGATTACACCGCCCGTAGCCTTGACAAAGCCTTCAACTGCGTCGGGCATATGGTTGGGAATTTCGGGATTGTAGCCGTCGCCGTAAGCCGTTGAAGCAAGACGGTTCATCTCGTCATCCCAGCCTGCTTTCGCATCGGCGATCTCGGTCGTGTAGGACGATTTGTAGCCGTCAAGATACTTTTCAAGAGCTGTCACGCCCTCCTTGGCGTCAGCAACCATCTTGATACTGTCGAGCTTTCCGCCGTGGAAAGCGCTTGCGTTTATTGTAACGACCTGAGCGTTGGCATAGAGCCACTTGGACGAGGTCGTGAAATCGGAAAACTTTGTTCCGATACCGATTATAAGATCGGCTTTTTCCGCAAGGGTGTTTGCACTCGAATTACCCGTTACGCCTATGCCGCCGACATTGAGGTAATGGCTCGATTTGATTGCACTCTTGCCTGCCTGAGTTTCGGAGAACGGAATATTGTGCTTTTCGCAAAAAGCCTTGACTTGCTCCCCGGCAAAGGAATATCTTACGCCGCCGCCGACAATGACAAGCGGTTTCTTGCTCTTTTTGATCTCCTCGGCAACCGCTCTGACCTCATAGTCGCACGGAATCTGACGGGGAATGAAATGAACTCTCTTTCTGAAGAATTCAACGGGATATTCAAAGCTCTCGCCCTGAACGTCCTGACAAAGAGCGATCGCAACCGCACCCGTGTGTGCGGGATCGGTAAGCACTCTCATTGCGTTTGTCAGCGCAGTCATAACCATTTCGGGGCGTGTAACACGGTCAAAGTAGCGTGTTACAGCCTTGAAAGCGTCGTTTGTCGTGCAGGTGCCGTCATGGAGCTGTTCGATCTGCTGCAAAACAGGATCGGGCTGACGGCTTGCGAAGGTGTCGCCCATAAAGAGGAGAAGCGGAATATTGTTGACCGTAGCCGTAGCCGCCGCCGTAACCATATTCGCCGCACCGGGGCCTATAGAAGACATACAGGGTATGATTTTAAGTCTGTTATTCATCTTTGCATATGCAGTCGCCGCCTGAGCCATGCCCTGTTCATTTCTGCCCTGCATAACCTTTATAGAATGTTCCGCCTGAGAGAGAGCCTCGCCCACGCCGAGAACACAGCCGTGACCGAACACGGCGTAGAAATACTCGACGAACTTGCTTTCTTCAAGCTTTCCGTCCTGTTCAATGGCAACATACTGGTTATCAAGATATCTGACGATCGCCTCGCCTGCGGTCAGTCTGACTGTTTTCATATTGATGACCTTCCTTTCACAGTTAATCAAGGGACAGCTTATGCCCTTGCAACCATTTCGCCGTACTTTTCTTTTTCTTCTTTAATAAACGCTCTGATTTCATCAACCGTCGGCATAAAGAGGGAACAGCCGTGTGCCGCAACAAGCATTGAAGCCGAAGCACTTCCAAGCTCAAGACAATCCATAATGTCAAGTCCCTCAAGAAGTCCGTAGATGAATGCCGAGCCGTAACCGTCGCCGCCGCCGAAGGACTTGAACGCCTTTACAGGGAACGGCTTGATCGAATATTCACCGTCGGCGGTGTGGGCTGTTGAGCCTTCCTTGCCGTGCTTGATAATAACGATCTTATTGCCCATGCCCATCCAATGAGCCGCAGTCTCCCTGTCTGTTCTGCCGGGAGCGGAGATAGCCTCGGTGAGGTCAAATTCCTCTCTTGAGCCCATAACCATATCGCTGTTGGAGGCTACGATCGAATAGTATATTGCGATCTCGTCCGCATTCTTCCAGTTGTACGGACGGTAGTCGATATCAAAGATAATTTTTGTGCCGACCTTCTTGGCAAGGTACATTGCCTTGAGGCAGGCCTCTCTTGACGGGCTTTGAGAAAGAGCCGTTCCGCTGATAAGGATAGCCTTTGCGCTCTTTATGTAGTCCTCGTCAACATCGTCGGGGTGGAGCATAAGATCGGCAATTCCGTCACGGTACATCAGAATACTGCTCTCATTCTCAGACTTGATCTCGGTAAATGTAAGTCCGAGCTTTTCGCCGCCCTTGGTGCGTGTGACATGGGAAATATCTATTCCCTCGTCAGCGAAGAAGTTCTCAACATATGTGCCGAACTGATCGTCGGAAACCTTGCCGATAAATCCGACCTTCTTGCCAAGACGTGCAAGACCGACGGCAATGTTGGCAGGAGAACCGCCGACATATTTTTTGTAATTTTCGCACTTGTCAAGAGTGTTGTAATAATCCGTCGGGTTGAAGTCGATCGCAACTCTGCCGATAGGGATCAGGTCAAGCTCTCTTGACTCGTCAAAACCAATATATTTCATATGAATACCTCCATAAATATTAACCTATATGAATACCTCTTGCCTCTCTCTTTTCGGCAAGCTCAACGGTGATCTTCTCCATCTTCTCACCTACAAGGTCATATCCCTTGAGCGGAAGTATGCTGAGAATAAGGCTGATTCCCGGCACAATGGAGATGAGGGAGAACATAGCGTATCTCATCGTCACGGAAAGATCCGTTGCGGCAATAACAGCGGTCTTTTCAAGCATCTGAGCAGGATCAAGACCGATCACAATATACATAACGATAATACCTGCCGTTGCAAGCGCATTGCCGAGCTTGTTGACAAAGCCCTGGCAAGCCGAGCCGAGACCGGTCTCTCTGTAACCTGTTTCCCACTCCATATAATCAAGGCTGTCTGCAATCATCGCATAGGAAGCAACGTTGAGAACGCCGAGAGGAATTGCGGAAATTATAAAGAACGGAATACAGATGAAAAAGCTGAGTTTTCCCAAAACAACAAAGTAACCGATAACCGAAGTGAGAATACTTGCGACAAATCCTAACAAGCTCGTTGTGACAACAATCTGCTTGTAATTGAATTTCTTTATAAGAGCCGGCATAAACAGCATTGCGCCGAACATACCTACCGCCGCACAGACGGAAAGGATTGTGCTGACGGTTGAAATACTTCCCGATATAGCCTTTGAACGCTCTGCGGCATTCATAAGGCTGAGATCGCCGCCGATATAAACGGCATAACGTGCAACGTGAACAGACGCCGCCTGAAGCATATATCTGCCCGAGCTGAGAACGCCCATGAGTACAACGAGCATAAGCGGCTTGCACTTGAATATTCTTGAAAGCTGAGACTGCTCGCCCTTAACTCGCTTTTTATCGGGGATAACAACACGTTCTTTAACGTGCGGATATGCGCTTATGAACAGAAGAACTCCGATAACAGCGGCGAAAACGGCGATAAGGATATATTTCATTTTGTCGTAGTTCAATGCGCCTGTCGCCGTGTCAACCTCGGTAAAGTTGCGGAAAAACTTCTGAACAAGTCCGTTGTCCGAGGTTTCCATCTTGGCGCACATTGCCGGAAGGACAAAGCCTGAAACAAGGTAGAGTGCCATCGGAATGGCAGTACCCACTCCGTTAAAGGTTCTGGCAACGGAGATGAGGTTGCCTCTCTCATTCGGATTCGGAGTCATAACATTCGGCAAGCTCCAGAAAGGAACATCTGCGGCAGTATAGATCATTCCCCATATTACGTAGACAAAAGCCGAATAAATCATAAGACCTTTTTTGTCAAGATCGGGACAATAGAACATAAGGAATGTAAACAGCGCTATCGGAACAGCCATAAATACAATGTACGGCTTCATCTTGCCCCAACGTGTTGTGTGACGGTCAACAATCATTCCCATAAGCGGATCGTTGATAGCGTCCCAAACCCTCGCAAAAAGCATAAGCAAAAGAATGAAAATAAGGGGCAGCTTCATAACATTTGTGTAAAAGTCCGAAATGTATGAGGACATTACACTGTAAATCATACCCTGACCGAGACCTGCAAGGCAGAACATACGAAACTCTTTGGTTTCGACATATTTTTCCTGCATCACTTCGCTGTGAGGCGTTTTTGACGCAGATTTCTTTGAGACCTTTGCCATATCAAAACTCCTTGATTTCAATTTAACAGAAATATAATCTCTATCCTTGCTATTTTAACATATATAGACTCGGCTTGCAATATAAAATATTAAAAATATACATAAATTTTATAAAAAAATGAATTAAAATATTTTCACCAGTCAAGTAAATAAATATCAAATCACGACAAATAAACAACGGATTTTAACCGCCGAAAACCGCTTCGCCGAACGGTGCTTTTGCAGAAAAACAGGCTCATGCGAATACCGTTTCGCACAAGCCTGTCAGCCTATTTATTGTTGTTTGCGCCCGGTAATTATTTCATCAGAACTTAAAGTTTGTGAAATCAACCGTAGTCTTTGCGTCGCCCGAAGCGCCTGCAATCTTAACAACAGTATACTTTACGTTTGTAAGATTAACATGCCAGTCATAGTCAACGTGAAGCGATACAAGGTTGCCCGTCTTGGAGTTGACTGTTGCCGTGATCTTAATATTCTTGTTGTTCTCTGCAACGGATTCAACGGAAGCACCATCGGCGTTGTTAAGTCCGACATAGATGTTGCCTGCGTTCTTGTAGTCGAAGGCCTTCTTGTCGCCGACACCGGAATAAAGTCCCGTTCTTCCGAGAGCTGTTGTATCGCTCTTGCTTGAAGCGTTTGCCTTGCTTGAGCCGTTCTTGAGAGTTATGTTGATAACATAGTTATCACCGTTCTGAGTGCATTTTGCATCGCTGAGATCATCTGCCGTAAGAGAAGCCTTGGAGATCTCGCCGACCTTGCCCTTTGTGTTTGTAACGTTAGTTGTTCCAACTCCGAGGAAGTCGTTAACGGTGTCAACAACGACCTGCATCTTCAGAAGTGCGCCGCCGTCAAGGTTGCTGAGGGTTGTAACTCTCTTCTTGGCGAAGCCTGCCTTTGAATTTACAGCCTTATTGACCGCAGCATTGTAATACGCAGCGATGTCTGCCTTTGTTGAGGGAATGGATGAAGTCTTGTTTGTTGTGCCGCTGTTCGAGCTTGTACCGCTGTTCGAGCTTGTACCGCTGTTTGAGCTTGTACCGCTGTTTGCGGGATCCTCGGCAGTTGTTGCGTCCGGATCTGCGGAGGGATCTGCAGAGGGATCAACCGACGGATCTGCGGAAGGATCTACCGAAGGATCGGCAGAGGGATCAACCGACGGATCTGCAGAAGGATCGCCCGATGTGCTTGATGAATTTGCCGCAGCAGCCTTTGCCGCCTCGACCTTTGCCGTGCTTATCTTGCCGATGCTTACTACGGAGGTTACCGCAACAGCAACAACGCAAAGCAATGCAGTCACGCACTGAATAATTGTCTGTTTCATTGTCACCTACTCCAATTCTTTGTTTTCTTAATTGTCGGAAAGACAAAAGTATTATATCATATGATTATCCTAAAATCCAGTATATTTATACACTTTTTTAAATTTTTTTATTTTAATGTTAAAAATTCATATCTTGTTTATGGATTTTTTCTTATCGGTATGGTATAATACCGTTCGGTGTATTATACGGGGGTGTGTTTTTTGAGTAAAAAATTCATTTCGTGGAACGTAAACGGCATAAGAGCCTGTATGACAAAAGGCTTTATGGACGTTTTCAAGGCGCTTGACGCCGATATATTCTGCCTTCAGGAAACAAAGATGCAGGCAGGACAGCTCGTTCTTGAGCTTGACGGTTATCATCAGTACTGGAATTACGCCGAGAAAAAGGGCTATTCGGGAACTGCAATATTCACCAAAGATGAGCCGCTGAACGTGACCTACGGTCTCGGCATCGACGAGCTTGACACCGAGGGCAGACTTATTACCCTTGAGTTTGAAGATTTATACTTCATCACCGAGTATGTTCCCAACGCACAGGACGGCTTGAAGCGGATAGATCACAGAATGAAATGGGAGGACGCTTTCCGTGAATATGTCTGTGAGCTTCAGAAGAAAAAGCCTGTTGTGTTCTGCGGCGATCTCAATGTTGCACACAATGAAATTGACCTGAAAAACCCCAAAACCAACAGAGGAAACGCCGGCTTTTCCGACGAAGAGAGAGGAAAATTCGGCGAGCTTCTCGACGCAGGCTTTACCGACACGTTCCGTTACTTCTACCCCGACCTTGAGAACGCTTACAGCTGGTGGTCATACCGCTTTAAGGCAAGGGAGAAGAACGTCGGCTGGCGTATAGACTATTTCTGCGTTTCAAAAGCTCTTGAGCCGAGGCTTGAAAGTGCAAAAATACATACCGAAATCTACGGCTCGGATCACTGTCCGGTCGAGCTTGTAATCAAATAAGAGGGAATTGTAATGTCAAAGAAGAATAAAACCGTTATAATCATTCTTTCCGCAGTTCTGGCAGTTTGCCTTGTTTTCACGGGGCTGACCTTCAGCGACAGCTTCAAGGGCAAGCTTTTCGGCGGAATGGACACGGGAAGCGGAGCGGCTTTTTCCACGGTCAAGGAATACGAATTCAAAACCGACTATCCGCTCGTTAAAACTCAGCTTGAAAACGTTTTTTACGAGCCTAATCCCGACGGTACAATTAAATACTACAAGTACCGTGACGGAGAATTTCACGAGCTGAGCGGTGTGCAAACACAGAAAGTGACCGTCACCTGCAGTTATCAGGAGGTGCCGTTTACCCTGTATTTTCTTGACGACACCGACGTCGGCACGATCTGCTACGGTCTGTTCAATTCAAAGCAGGACACAAAGGTCAAGACCTTTTCATACATTCTGGCGAGGGTTATCGACTGTCCCAAATCCTTTGAGGACACCGCAAGAACGCAGTACGTTATGCTCCTTGACATGGACGCTGAGGACGCCTACAAGGAGAACAAGACCTATTCGGACATCTACTCCTTTGACAGAAAGTCGGGAACGGCAACTCTGATCGTTTCCTCAAGAGACCGCACGGTACAGGAGGACGCAACCCAGAGCGAAACATGGACGGTATTTACCGACGCTTCCGTCAACAATATGAGTAAGTTCGACTGGTTTGCCTCCACAAGATATCACGACACAAACGCCGAAAAGCTCCTCTACGACTTTATGTCGGTCGAAAGCTCAAGAAGCGTCAGAAAATCGTCTTCAACAGTATTCACAAATTCACCGAGCTATGATATCTGGGAAAAGGACGGAAGTGTTTACTGCTTTGCAGATTCCGAGGACGGCTTCAACCTCGTCAAGGACGGCAAGAAGGATTCTCCGCTCAAAAAGTTCAGCGGAAGCTTCTCCGACTATTTAGTCGGCGGTCACTTCATTTTTGATCCGTCGGCAATGGAATTCACCGATGTTTACACCGGTGAAACAAAGTCGGTAAAGAAGGCTCGTTTCGAGTCCCTTTCCGGATTTATCGCCTCCCCCGGCGGACAGAACTTCATCGTTTTCTGCGGCGGAAGTAAACAGGCGATGATAATCTACAAGACAGAGGAGGACGAAGCGACCATAGTTTCCGACTCGGATATTTTCAACAGCGGAATTTGCAATTACTGCTTTATCAACAACAATACCGTTCTTGTATCAAACTACGCTGAGGACGGTACGGCTCTCAACCGTATCGTTAAAATATAAATCGGAGGGAAGAAAATGTCAAAAAGAGAGGATTACATTTCCTGGGACGAATACTTCATGGGTGTGGCTCTGCTCGCCGCAAAGAGAAGCAAGGATCCCAACACACAGGTCGGTGCCTGCATAGTAAACGAAAACAAAAAGATAATGTCCGTCGGCTACAACGGATTTCCCTTGGGCTGCAGCGACGACGATTTCCCGTGGGACAGGAGTGCAGACAGCGACTACGACACCAAATACCCCTATGTCTGCCACGCCGAGCTGAACGCAATACTCAACAACGCAGGTGCTCCCCTGAGCGGCTGCAGCGTTTACGTTGCCCTTTTTCCCTGCAACGAGTGCGCCAAGGCGATTATCCAGTGCGGAATCAAGAAGGTATTCTACCTCTCCGACAAATACAACGGCACAAGCGGAAACCTCGCCTCCAAGCGTATGTTTGACGCCGCAGGAGTGGAGTATATTCAGCTTTCTCTGCCGCACAAAGAAATTACAATCAACTTTGACGAAAGTCTTGTATAATCTTTTCTTTTGTGATATCATTAAAAAGTTAATTAAGTTCTGAAAGGAATGAAAATATGGGTTTACTCAAAAAAATCTTCGGAGATTATTCCGCTAAAGAAGTCAAGCGTGTAACTCCGATCAAAAATAAAGTTCTTGCCCTTGAGGAGGAGTATTCCAAGCTCAGCGACAAGGAGCTTCAGGCTAAAACTCCCGAATTTAAGGAAAGACTTGCAAAAGGCGAAACTCTCGATGATATTCTTCCCGAGGCTTTTGCCGCCTGCCGTGAGGCTTCATGGCGTGTGCTCGGAATGAAGCATTTCCCCGTACAGATCATCGGCGGCATCATTCTCCATCAGGGACGTATTGCCGAGATGAAAACAGGTGAAGGTAAAACTCTCGTTGCTACCCTCCCCGCTTACCTCAACGCTCTTTCGGGCAACGGCGTTCACATCGTTACGGTCAACGATTACCTCGCACGCCGTGACTCCGAGTGGATGGGCAAGCTCTACAAATTCATGGGACTGAAGGTCGGTCTTATCGTCCACGGTCTCGACAACGACGAGCGCAAGGCAGCCTATGCCGCCGACATCACCTACGGAACAAACAACGAGATGGGCTTTGACTATCTTCGTGACAATATGGTTCCGTACAAGGAAAATAAGGTTCAGAGAGGTCACAACTTCGCCATAGTCGATGAGGTTGACTCCATTCTCATTGATGAGGCACGTACACCTCTTATCATTTCAGGCCGAGGCGACCAGTCAACCGAGCTTTACACCCTCGCCAACAACTTCGTTCATACTCTTTCAAAGGCTGTCGTCAAGGAGATCGACTCCAAGCAGAACGCCGAGGATGTTGCCGACGGCGACTACATCGTTGATGAAAAGGCAAGGACGGCTTCTCTTACCAAGAGCGGTATTGCCAAGGCTGAGGCATATTTCAACGTTGACAACCTTATGGACGCCGACAATATGACTCTCCTGCACCATATCAATCAGGCTATCAAGGCGGTCGGCGTTATGCGCCGTGATATCGACTATGTTGTCAAGGACAATCAGGTTCTTATCGTTGACGAGTTCACAGGCCGTATCATGCTCGGCAGACGCTATAACGAAGGTCTGCATCAGGCTATCGAAGCAAAAGAAGGCGTTAAGGTCGAGCACGAGAGCAAGACGCTTGCCACAATTACATTCCAGAATTATTTCCGTCTTTACAAGAAGCTGTCGGGTATGACAGGTACGGCTATGACGGAGAGCCAGGAATTCCAGGAGATCTACTCCCTCGACGTTGTTGAGATTCCGACCAACAAGCCGATGATCCGTGTTGACAATCACGACCTCGTTTACAAGACCGAGGCGGCAAAATATAACGCTCTCATCAATCAGGTAATCGAGTGCCACGAAAAAGGACAGCCCGTCCTCGTCGGTACGGTTTCAATCGAAAAATCAGAGGTTCTTTCAAAGCTTCTCAAATCCCGAGGAATCAAGCATGAGGTTCTCAATGCGAAGTTCCACGACAAGGAAGCCGAGATCGTCGCTCAGGCAGGTAAATACGGTGCAGTCACAATCGCAACGAATATGGCAGGCCGTGGTACCGATATTATGCTCGGCGGTAACTCCGAGTTCCTTGCCAAGGCTGCAATGCGCCGCAAGGGTTACAGCGAAGAAATGATAGTCGAGGCGACCGGCTTTGCCGAGACCGACGATGAGGAAATCTTAAACGCAAGAAAAGAATATGCCGAGCTTGAAAAGTCCTTTAAAGACTCCATCAAGGACGAGGCTGAAAAAGTGCGTGAAGCAGGCGGACTTTACATCATAGGTACTGAGCGCCACGACTCTCGCCGAATTGATAACCAGCTGAGAGGACGTTCGGGACGTCAGGGCGATCCCGGTGAAAGCCGCTTCTATCTCTCGCTTGAGGACGACCTTATGCGTCTCTTCGGCGGCGAAAGGCTTCAGTCGGTAATGAATACCCTCGGAGCGGACGAAAATATGCCGATCGACTCCAAGATGGTTTCACGTTCTATCGAGTCGGCTCAGAAGAAGAAGGAGTCCCAGAACTTCGCAATCCGTAAGAACGTTCTCCAGTACGACGACGTTATGAACAGACAGAGAGAGCTTATTTACGAGCAGCGTAACCGAGTTCTTGACGGCGAGGATCTCAAGGCGTCAATTCTCAAGATGCTTGATGAATCCGTCACCGAGTCCGTTGACTTCTACTGTGCTTCCGCTCTGCC
Source organism: Acutalibacteraceae bacterium (assembly GCA_051881315.1). Taxonomy (GTDB): domain Bacteria; phylum Bacillota; class Clostridia; order Oscillospirales; family Acutalibacteraceae; genus CAG-488. The sequence goes on from JBJEPQ010000027.1 coordinate 38,432, forward strand.
CAAGGACGAGTGGAACATCATAGGTCTCAAGGAGAAATATCTCGGCTGGATCACCGAGCCCGACGACTTTGAGGACATCGAAGCCTTTGACCGTGACGAAGCAAGAGAGATGCTCATCAACAGAGGTCATGAGCGTTATGAAGCCCGTGAAAAGGAGCTTACTCCCGAAATCATGAGAAGCCTTGAGCATATGATCCTTCTGAGAAACGTTGATACATTCTGGATGGATCACATCGACGCAATGGAGGAGCTCAAGAGAGGTATCAACCTGCGTGCTTACGGTAATCAGGATCCCGTTGTTGCTTACAGAATGGAAAGCTATGATATGTTTGACGAGATGAGCAACTCGATCCGTGAGAACACCGTCCGCCAGATGCTCACCGTCCGCATCAGAAGTGAGGAGGACACAAAGCGTGAGCAGACCGCCAAGGTCACAAGCGAAAGCGGCGCCTCCGACGGAAGCGAAAAGGGCAGAACGGTACGCAAGAAAGCCACTCCCGGTCCCAACGATCCCTGCCCCTGCGGAAGCGGAAAGAAATACAAAAAGTGCTGCGGCAATCCCGCAAATCACGGCTGATAAATAAAAAACGAGCTGTCACACTCATTGCTTTCAAAAGAAGCTGTTTCGGGTGTGATAGCTCTGTTCAAATTATATTATTAAAAGGATCGGTTTATAATGAAATACATAACCAAATACATTTCCGCTCTGCTCTCCCTTATTCTCTGTTTTTTCTTCACCTATCCGTCTATCATCAGCCAGGGTAAGGAACAGAAAGAGATTGACATTCAGGAGCAGATCGACCGTGTTGCACAGCTTGAAAAGGACTATGCAAGCGGAAACTACACCAAGGTCAACGAAGCCGGTTTCTGCGACTTTGACCTTGAAAAAGCCTGTGCCGACGGCGTGAAGTATAACGAAGTTGCCTTTATCGGCACACACAACAGCTATCAGAAGCAATCCGTTCCTGCAAGACAGAAGCTTTTCCGTGACGCTTCAACCGTGACATTCGGACTGGTAAAGGCAGAAAAACCGGAATTTTTCAGCGACACTCTCACCGAGCAGTTCAATCTCGGCATCAGAAGCATAGAAATTGACGTTGAAACTGTTGTTGAGGACGGCAAGGTCAGCTTTGTCTGCACACACGCTCCCGTTGTCGATATGACAACAACCTGCTACGACTTTGCCCTTGCTCTCAAGGAGATAAAGCTCTGGTCGGACGCAAACCCCAACCACCTGCCGATAACGGTTATAATCGAGCCTAAAAAGGTCTTTATTCCCGAAAAAAATATGCGTCTTTTTAACTATAAATACGCCAACGAGCTCGGCAGACAGGCTCAGGAGATTTTCGGCGACACGCTTCTCACTCCTGCGGATATGATCGGCGACTATAATTCCTTCAAGGAAATGAGAGAGGCTGACGGCTGGATGACGCTCAGCGAGACGAGAGGTCACGTTATGATACTCCTGCACGATACGACCGCAACAGAGGATTATATCAAGCAGGATCCGTCAATCAAATCTCAGGTTATGTTCCCCATGCTCAGGTATGACGACCGTGACAGAGACTGCGCCTCATTCCTGCTCATAAACAAGGCAAGCGATATAAAAAATCAGGCTGAGGAAGTCCTCGGAAAAAATCTCATCATCAGATCGAGATCCGACAACTACGGCTCATATAAAGAATCCGATTCACAGACCGTTCTAAACAGCGGCGCACAGATCGTTTCAACGGATTATCCCCCGAAAGCGGATATGTCGAACGTTGACCGCTGTGTCACATTCGGCGGCGGTCACACCGTTACGCTTTCAAAATAACAGGTTAAAAATAACAAGACTGCAAGTTATCCGAAAGGAAAGGCTTGCAGTCTTTTAGATTTTAGATTTTAGGCGAAAATATTTCAGCTCCACCTTTGGGGGAGCTGTCAGCGAAGCTGACTGAGGGAGGCAAGATTTCATCGAATCTTACTCCCTCCGTCTTCGGCATAAATGCCGAAGCCACCTCCCTCACGAGGGAGGCGGGAAAGCTTGCTTAAAATCCGAACTGACCGAGATATGTGGTAGTTCCTTTTTCCTTTATTACATCTGTTTTCCCGTCGCTTTTTTTCATATTGAAAACATTGTCATAAGGCATTTTAATGCTGAGCTCGGTCACTCTGCCGCTACTGTCTGTAACAGCTTCAATCACCGTTCCCGTGTATGTGACATATCCCGATGTGAAGCTCTTGATCTCTGTTTTGTCCGAGCAATATTCAAACGGGAAAGCACCTGCCGCATTGTAAACGGCATCATCTTTCACATCAACCTTCTCACTCTTTATAACAAGCGTAATTTTCAGTCCGCCGCCCTGCTGTTTGACGGTCGCCGAGCTGAGCATTTCCTCGGTGAGCTTGGTTTCGGGACCGTATAAGCTGACCGCAAAACCGTCCTTGTCTTTTCCGTTGACGAACTCCGCCTCGACAGAAGCCGGATCGGATTTGATCAGGCTTACCTTACCGTTAATTGAATATGTGCCTGAATCATCGGTAGTGACCTTTGCCTTTTTCGCCTGAGCGTAGGTCTTGTTCAGCGCATTGTTGTAATAACTGACAATCTCGTTCTTTGTTGACGGCACTTTGCCTATCGTTTCAAGTCCGACCGAAACTTTAAGGATTTTCAAAGCGTCTGAGGAGTTGATCGTTCCGTCGCCGTTTACGTCGGCACTCGCCTTGATAAAGCCCTTATCGGTAATGCCGACGCTGTATTTGAGCACACTGAGAGCGTCGGAGGAGTTGATTGCTCCGTCACCGTTGACATCACCGAGGGTTGCCGCAGAAGCGCCGACCGTCAGAGCCGCCGCAAGCGAAACCGCCGAAAGAACTGAAATAAATTTTTTCATTGTTTTTTCTCCTTTAAAAATTTTTATTTTTGTTTTTTTCTTTGCCTCTATTCTTCCGATGAGGTGTCTGCCGATATCGTGCAGAAGCCTGTAAGCCGCAGGCATTACGTCCTCGGGGAAGTTGTCGATAAATCTGTCGGCTTCAAAGGTGAAATCGCCATTGTAGTCGATATCCGCAAGAGCCTGTGTGATGTCCTCCCAGTCAAGGTCATAGAAAAACGGCGGACAATGCAGGTCACTCTTATAGTTGTTGTCGTGAACATGGAGACAGCCGACATAATCGTGGCCGAGTGCTCTCAGCAATTCAGACGCAGTTGTACCGACCAGTCCTGCGTGACCGATATCGACGCAGGCGGTGAAATACTCCGGATCAAGCATTTCCATCATCTTGCGGAATTCATCGCCGAGACTGCAGATATTGGGGACAATGTAATTTCTGCGGCTATCCCGGCCGAACATATTCTCACAGGCAACCTTGATGTTATACTCCTTGCAAAGCGGAATTAAAGCATTGTAAAACTCTGCGTTCAGCTCAAGATTTCTTTGACTGTCATTTACAAAGTAGGTCGGGTGGACAACAATATTCTTCACACCGAGGATACCTGCGATCTCAATGGCTCTTTTTATCCTTTCGAGGATAACCTTGTTATATGTATCGTCCCCTACCCGATAGCTCGGGAACGGGGCGTGAGCCTGATTGAAAAACTTGCCGTAGCCCTCGGCGATTTTTTTCAGTTCAAGAACATATCGGCGGTAGTCCGGCGTGTTGAGAACTGTGTCGTCGTCACGCATGCAAAACATTGAATAGTCTATCGCATCAAAGCCTGCCTCGCAGATCATTCTGATATTCTTTACATCACCGAAGCGTTCGGATCCGACTTCCGTTTGTGTTGATAAAATCATTTTATGACCCCCTCTATTTTAAAGGCAAAGGAATAGTTGCCCCGTTTCATCTTATACGGCTCGTGCAGACAGGCTGTACCCGGCATATCGCCGCCGACGCCCCTCTGCTTTGCGTCAATGCTGAGCGAGAGGTATTCGTCCTCCTCAAGCTCATAAAGATGCATTGCCTTTTCCAGTTTCTCCTGAGAATAACGCTGAAGCTGAAATTCAAACGGGAAATCGGAGCTTATGCAAAATCCGTTTCCGTCGCCGTTTGTTATTTCAACAGAACGGACGTCTGTCCTGTTGCCGTTTTCCTGCGGTCGCATATATCTGTGTTCAAGCTCCTCGACCGTCAGTTCATGTCTGCCGATACGCTGACCTGTCTTTCTGTCGCAGTACGCCTCATGCGGTCCTCTGCCGTACCACTTAACGTTGCGGTACTCCTTGCTTATTCCGAGCCTTACTCCTGCGCGAAGCATGGGCAGAACGGGGCTTTCCATATTCTGACCGATATTTATGCTTCCGTCGCTGTTGACGATTATATCCGTTTCAACATCGCCTGCAAACGGTGCAAACCAATGAATGTTCACTATGCAGGAGCCTGAGAACGGGAATATCGAAAAGCTCTTTACGGTTACGGTGCGGCTTGTAATATCCCAGAGATAAAGCGGATTGAGCCGCTTGAACATAGGAGCAAAGTTGAAATAGTTTGTGTCGTTATCCGTCAGCGGACGGAAGAAATTCGGTTTCAGGAAAAGTGAGTTGTCAAGAATGTTTCCGTTTCCGAAGTCGATGCCGTAAAGCTTCCTGTCCTTGAACGTAACCGTTGTTCCTGCCGCAACGATGCGGTGAACTCCGTTTTCCGTTATAACCCTAACCATACCCTCTCTGAGAGCGTCATTTTCTTTTATATTACTCAGCGTAAACTGATTGAAGCTGATCTCATCGTCCGCCTTGCGCCATTCGTTTGCCTGCTTGTATCTGTAAGAAAGTGTCAGAATGTATTCTCCCGTACCGAAATCCCTTGAATACGGAATGTTCAGAGTTTTCGCCGTCATCGGCGCAATTCCGTCAAGGGAAATTTTACCGTTTTCAATCGGCTCGCCGTCCCTCGTGACCGACCAGTCAAGATAGCAGTAATCAAGCGGAACGAAATAATTCTTGTTCTTTACGCTTACCCGTCCGCGTTCAAGGTCGATATCCTCGGCGGAAATGTTGGAATAAACCTGCTTGACCTCATAATATGCAGGGTGCGGAATCCTGTCGGCTCCGATTATTCCGTTTGCACAGAAATAGAAGCTCGACCAGCCCTCCTTGAAGTCGCCGCCGTAGAGCCATTTGCCGTCCCTGCGGATCGACTGATCGACGTAATCCCAGATAAATCCGCCCGTCATATGATCGTATTTTTCAAAATCATCAACATATTCCTTGAAGTTTCCGAGGCTGTTTTCCATGCTGTGAGCATACTCGCAGTAGATGACGGGATGATCCGCAAATGCGCTTTCAGGCACATCCTTGTTGTCCGCCGCAAGAGCGTTTGCAATGTTGTCAAACAAGGTTGCGGTGATCGCCTTTTGATTAACGAGCTTTTCAACGACGTTTTCCATCGGGTACATTCGGCTGATGAAATCGGATTTGGTGAGGTCAAAATCACCCTCGTAATGTATCGGATAAAGGTCGCAGAGCTTCAATATAGCTTTTTTCATCTCGGCAAAGTTTGTTCCGTCTCCTGCCTCGTTTCCGAGGGACCAGAAGCAGATGCAGGCGTGGCTTCTGTCACGGAGCACCATCATCTCGGCTCTGTCGATAACTGCGGAGGTCCACAGCGGATTGTCGCCGGGAACGTTCTTCCTGCGGACGCCGTGACTTTCAACGTCGCACTCATCCATAACATAAAAACCAAGCTCGTCACAAAGCTCGTAGAAGAACGGATCATCGGGATAATGGCTTGTTCTGATAGCGTTGATATTCGCCTGCTTCATAAGGTAGAGATCCTGATAATACCTCTCCCTCGGCACAGCCCAGCCGTGATCGGGATCAAAATCGTGACGGTTTACACCCTTGATAATGACCTTCTGACCGTTTATATAATATACGTTTCCGATTATTTCAACACGCTTGAAGCCGATCCTTATCTCCTTTTTCACAGTACAGCGATTGCCCTCGTAAAGGCTGACCGTCAGCGTGTAGAGTTCTGGAGCTTCGGCGCTCCATCTGCGGCAATTCTTAACAGTATGAGTGATTTTCAGCTCGCCGCTCGCCTTGTCCTTGAAGATCTCCTTTTTGTCAAGGCTCACCTTGCAGGTGACGGTCTTGTCCGTGCTGAATTTCAGCGTCAGGTCAAGTATTCCGTCGGTGTAGCTGTCGTCGAGGGTTGTTCTTGCGTAGATATCCTCAACGGTGGTCTGCGGCTCGGCAACAAGGCATACCTCACGGTAAATTCCCGAAAACTGCCACATATCCTGATTTTCAAGATAGGTTGCGTCGCTGAAGCGCATAACCCTTGCGGCAAGCAGGTTTTCACCCTCGTGAAGCTCGTCCGTGATGTCAAACTCCGCAGGCGTCATCGAGCCCTGCGAATAGCCGACATACCTGCCGTTGACATAGACATAAAGAGCCGACTTTGCCGCACCGAAATGCAGTATAACTCTCCTGCCGTCAAAGCTTTCGGGCAGGGTGAATTTGCGGCGGTAAAAGCCGATCTCGTTTTTCTCATGGCTGATCTTTGGAATCTGAGACTCCACGGTTGAAACCTGCGGCGGCATTGAGGAGCAGAGATATATCGGCTTACCGTAGCCGTAGGTCTGCCAGACCGACGGAACGGGGATGTCGTCCCAGCCGCTGTCGTCAAAATCGGGACAGAAAAAGTCCTGCGGCTGACCGTCCACACCCATCTGCCATTTAAACTTCCATTCGCCGTTGAGCGAAAGCTTATATTTCGACTCGCCGTAAACAACCTTATCCCTTGCGTCATACGGCAGGGCAAGATTGTGTCCGTTAAGCTTGTTTTCACGGAAAAATAACGGGTTTTCCCATTTATGAAGCGGTTTTTTCAAAAAAATCAACTCCTGTCTTTATTATTTAATTATATCTTTACTTATTCGTTAAGTCAAATAAATTAATGTTATTTTTTTGTAAAATCACAAATAAATGCAAATATTAGATAAATAAAATAAAAAAAGATAATCGGAACAGAAAAATTAGTCAAATCTTATTGTAAAAAATCGGCAACGGTATTATAATAAAATGACTAATGCAATTTTTGAGGTGTTGGTGTTGAAAAAAATCGGATTTGACAATGAAAAATATGTTAAGATGCAGTCTGAGCATATTAAGGAAAGAATAGGAAAGTTCGGCGGCAAGCTCTATCTTGAGTTTGGCGGCAAGCTTTTTGACGACTACCATGCGTCGAGAGTTCTGCCCGGCTTCGCTCCCGACAGCAAGGTCAAGATGCTCATGCAGCTCAAGGATCAGGCTGAGATCGTTATTGTTGTCAACGCTTCGGATATCGAGAAGAACAAAATCAGAGGAGATCTCGGCATAACCTACGATCTGGACGTACTCAGGCTTATTGACGCTTTCAGAGGAATAGGGCTTCTCGTCGGCAGCGTTGTTATGACAAGATACAGCGCACAGCCTGCGGCAGACGCTTTCTGTAAGAGACTTGAAAACCTCGGCATCAAGGTGTACCACCATTACACGATTCCGGGATATCCCTCCGATGTTGACAGGATCGTCAGCGACGAGGGCTTCGGCAAGAACGAATATATTGAAACCACACGTTCGCTTGTCGTTATCACGGCTCCCGGCCCCGGAAGCGGAAAGATGGCTACCTGCCTTTCTCAGCTTTACCATGAACACAAGCGCGGAATAAGCGCAGGATATGCGAAATTCGAGACCTTCCCGATCTGGAATCTTCCGCTTAATCACCCTGTCAATCTCGCCTACGAGGCGGCTACGGCAGATCTTAACGACGTCAATATGATAGATCCGTTCCACCTTGAGGCCTACGGTGAAATGACGGTCAACTACAACCGTGACGTAGAGATCTTTCCCGTGCTTGCGGCAACCTTTGACCAGATCTACGGCGAGTGTCCGTACAAGTCCCCGACGGATATGGGCGTAAATATGGCAGGCAACTGCATTATTGACGACGAGGCCTGCTGTGAAGCTTCAAGGCAGGAGATCATACGCCGCTTTTTTGCCGAGCAATGTGCGGTCAAGAAAGGTCTCGGAAATCCCGAAAGCGTGGACAAGATCAAGCTGATTATGAAAAAGACAGGCATTTCTCTCAGCGAGCGTCCTGTTATAGCGGCGGCCAAGGAAAAGGCTGAGCAGACGGGAGAGCCTGCAATGGCTATTGAAACCGGAGAAAACGCACTTGTCACGGGCAGGACTTCTCTGCTTATGGGCGCAGGTGCGGCGGCAATGCTGAACGCTCTTAAAAAGCTTGCGGGAATTAACGATGATATACATCTGCTTTCCCCTGCGATAATCGAGCCTGTTCAGGAGCTTAAAGTAAAATATATGGGCAACCACAATCCGAGACTTCACGTTGACGAGGTGCTTATCGCCCTTTCGGTTTCGGCGGCGACCAATCCTTTCGCCAAGCTCGCTTTACAGCAAATTCCGAAGCTCAGAGGTATGGAGGCTCACGCAACCGTAATCCTCAAGGAGCAGGACGAGTCCGTGTTCAAAAAATTCGGAATAAACATAACCTGCGAACCGCAGTATCAGACAAAAAAGCTTTATCATAAGTGAGGAAATTTATTATGGGTAAAATAGTTGCAATCGGCGGCGGACGCTACGACGACGGCGAAATCATCAACATCTTTGAATACATTGTTTCCCTTGCGGGAAAGAAAAATCCGAAAGTCCTTTTCATTCCCACGGCAGGACACGATGATATCAACGGAGATGAGCACATCAAGCTCGGTTTTGAAAAATTCGGCTGTGAATTTGACGTTCTTTTCCTCACAGACGAGAAGAGAACCGTCACCGATATCCGTTCCGTGATTATGTCGGCGGACATCATTTACGTCGGCGGCGGAAATGTTGAATTTATGATGGATACCTGGAAAAAGACAGGAGCGGACAAGGCTCTTGTTGAGGCATACAAGGCAGGCAAGGTTATGTCGGGTTACAGCGCAGGTGCTGTCTGCTGGTTTGATGTGGGCTATGACGACTGCGGCCCCGATCACACCTTTATGTTCTGCGACTGTCTCGGTATTCTCCCCTACTGCGCTTGCCCTCACTTTGAGTCGGATTGGTGGCAGTCTTTTAAGACGGCTATCAAGACACGCCCCGAACAGGGACTTGCGATTGAAAACGGAGCGGCTTTGATTTTTGTTGACGGTCTTTTGGGCACGATCAGAGGAAACGACGGCGGCGAAGTCTGGATCCTCGACAATGACAGCGAGCTGAATATAAGCAGTATTGTTGATAAATTCAACAGAAGATCTTAACTGTCCATTGACTTTATTGTGTTATTATGATAAAATATCAAAAAAATATGGAGGCTTTTCCCAATGAAAAAAGTTATTTCAATTCTTTTGGCTGTTGTAATGCTTTTCTCCTGCGCCGTTTTTGCCTCGGCGAAGACTGACAGGGTGCTTAAATTTGACGAAAACGGTCAGTTCAAAATCCTTGTTCTCGCCGATATCCAGTCGGGCTATCCCGTCGGAGAAGCTCTCAAAGCTTACATAGCCGAAGCTATCGACGCTTCCGAGCCTGATCTCGTTGTTTTCCTCGGCGACAATATTATGGGCTCGGATGACAAGAGTGAGGAAAGATATTGGATGGGCTACGACGAGGTTCTCACTATTCTCGAAGACAAAGGCGTTCCTTTCACTCTTGTTTTCGGCAATCACGATGACGAATCCATGCCCACAATAACCAAGGAAGAAATGCTCAGAAAGTATCAGTCCTACGACGGATGTCTTGCATATGACGCAGATCCCTCGCTTCACGGCTGTGCAACTCACAATCTTCCCATCCTCAGCAGTGACGGCAGAAAGATCGCCTATAACCTCTGGATGTTCGACAGCGGAGATTATGTATTCAACGAGGACGGCTCAAAGAACGGCTATGACTGCGTTCGTGCCGATCAGATCGAATGGTACAAGGAAACAAGTGAAAATCTTCAGACTCTCAACGGCGGTGAGGTTGTTCCGTCAATGGCTTTCCAGCACATTATTACTCAGGAAGCAACTCAGGCTGTTATGTTCTCGCTCCCGTTCCAGCTCGGAGCAATCACGAGAAACTTCTCCGACGGAACATCGGCAACCTATCTTCCGAACTACTTTGCTTTTGAAGGACTTCTCGGCGAGGCTCCGTGTCCGTCCCTTGAGAATGAAGGTCAGTGGGACGCATTCGTTGAGCGCGGAGATGTTGTAGCCTGCTTCTTCGGTCACGACCATAAAAATAACTTCAGCGTAAATGTAAACGGAGTTGACGCAGTAAGCGTTCCGGGTACTTCTTTCCGCTCATACAGAAGCGTAACCGATCAGGGTTCATTGGTAATCACGCTTGATGAAAGTGATCTTTCAAGCTACAGCACCGAAAATCTTTACACAAGCGATCTTGCTGTTATAGAGGGTTCGAACATTCCGAATCAGGAACACTCCGAATCGGTTATCAACTATAAGTTCAGAACTTTTGCACGTTTCCTTGCTCACGGTATCCTTGATGTTCTCAGAGCACTCTTCGCAAGAATCCCTGTTCCCTACGCAAAATAATTCAATATAAGCAATCAACCCTCCGTACGGTTTCAATCGCACGGAGGGTTTTTATTTGTGGCGGATATGGTGTTCTGCCTTCCCCTTGAGGGGAAGGTGGCACAACCGCAGGTTGTGACTGAGGGATTGATAAGAAACTAATGTTTCATCTTAGCTTTGTCATTTGCATTTATCCCCTCCGTCACGGCTTCGCCGTGCCACCTCCCCTTGCTTCAAGGGGAGGCTAAAACGGTTTCTGCAAACTTTTTAACTTTATCTTCTAATGTCTAACATCTAAAATCTAATGTCTAAAAAGTGTGCTTTCCGCTCGGCTTCCTTATTAAACAATCTTCTCCAAGCCGCTCTTGACGGGCTTTACAAGATAGACCTGATTTATAAATGACTGAAGACTTTCGACGGCGCACTCAGCCTTTGACTCATCGTCAAAAATTCCGAACACGGTCGGACCGCTTCCGCTCATACACGCCGCCAGTGCGCCGTAGCGGTTGAGCACGCTCTTGATCGGTACACGTTCGGGCACTTCGATGAGCTGTTCAAAAACATTCTTTGTCCTTCTGCAAATCTCGTTGAGATCGCCCTTTGAAGCGGCGAACAACATTCCGCAGGTGTCAAGATGGCGGATATTCTGCGCCGTGTCAAAAGCCGCATACGCTTCCTTTGTAGAAACTCCCCTTTCGGGCTTCGCCAGCACTATATGACAGTCGGGAAGATCGGTAAGCGGTGAAAGCACCTCGCCGATATTCTGCGCAAGACATGTGCCGCCAGTCAGGCAGAACGGAACATCTGCTCCGACCTTTACTCCCACGGCGCAAAGCTCCTTTTGAGAAAGTCCTGCCGAATAAATATCGTTGAGCGCCGCAATGACAGCCGCACCGTCTGCGCTTCCGCCTGCCATTCCTGCGGCAAAGGGAATGTTCTTTTCGATATGGATTTTTATTCCCTTATTTTCGATTTTCGTGTAATTGAAAAACGCTTCGGCGGCCTTGTATGCAATGTTCGATTTGTCACACGGGAGCTTTTCTTCACTGCACGATATAGAAATCCTGCCGTCGTCGGTGCTCTCAACGCTCACAGTATCGTAAAGTCCGACGGACTGCATTATCATAAAAAGGCTGTGATATCCGTTTTCAAGCGTTGTGAGAATATCCAGCATAAGATTTATTTTTGCGGCCGCTTTGTATTCGGCTTTCATATTCTTCATTCCTTTCGGTCGCTTTGAGACAAAATTATTTTATCCTTGTTTGCTTCAAGCCTGTGAATTTCTGTCCCCACGCATTCGCCCACGCTTCGCAGTAAAGCCAATAGTAGGAGACATTGTTCTTCTTGCGGTAGTTTACACACGGTTTAAAGTTGCACCATACAAACGAAGGAATTGCTATCACAAGAAACCATATCGGGCCGAGTAGAAGAGCCTGCCATGTGTGACCGTATTCGTGGATGCGTGTATCACGGAGCCAGTCCTCGGGACGGTCGGGATTCATAAAAATAAATGTGCCGAAGGATATTCCGCCCCAGTCGCCGGGTATATACGTCACCGTTGAATTGTAAAAACGCTCATGCTTACAGCCCTTGATTCCCGCAAATATTACAAAGGCGATAAATCCGATCAGATTGATCGGCAGAGCCCAGGTCCACTGCACAAGATAAAACAGAAACTTTTTCATATTATTACCTCCGTTCGGCTTATTTTATCATATTTTTCTTTCTTTGAAAAGAGTATAAAAGCATTTTCCGAAAAACTTGAAAAATAATAAATAATGTGTATAATATATATATATCAGTTTTAAACGGAGGTTTTATTATGACAGAAGTAACTAAAGATATGCTTATCGGTGAAATTCTTGACGCAGACAGAGGAACGGCAGAGTTCTTCCTCAATATGGGTATGCACTGCCTCGGCTGTCCCTCGGCAAGGGGAGAAAGCCTTGAGATGGCATGTGCGGTTCACGGTGTAGATGTTGACCAGATGGTTGCCGACATCAACGCTTATCTTGCAAGCAAATGATCCGACTCAAGCCGAGACTTCAGACGGCGGCGGATATGGTTCGCATCGGTTCCCGTGTTGCTGACATAGGGACCGATCACGCATATCTGCCTGCTTCGCTCATACTGTCGGGGAAAATACCGTCTGCCGTTGCGGCAGATCTGAGAAAGGGTCCATTGGAAAACGCAGAAGAAACCGTCCGTAACAATCACATTGAGGATAGGGTTCAGCTTCGCCTTTCCGATGGACTTAAATGTGTCAGCCCCGACGAAGCTGACGACATTGTCATCGCAGGTATGGGCGGCATACTTATCTCCGAAATACTGACAGCCGCCGAATGGGTGAAAAATCCCCGTTACAAGCTCATTCTTCAGCCTCAGTCCCACGACGAGGACGTCCGAAAATACCTGTTCTCAAACGGATTTTCGGTTACGGACGAGGAGGTCTGCTTTGAGGACGGCAAGGTCTACATATGTATCGGCGCCGTTTATACGGGCGAAACACTCCCCCACAGCGAGGCGGAAATAATGTTCGGCACAATGCTCGGCAGGAATGACGAAGCCGCATGTGCCTTTAAGGAAAAGAAAATGAAACGAATTAAATCCCGTCTTACCGCCTTAAAAGAACACGGCGGAGACGAGAACGAAATACAGACGCTTGAAGAAATCATAAAAGAGGTGGAATAATGGCAAGGGTAAAGGATTTTTTCGCTTATCTCAATTTGATTGCTCCGTTTGAAACTCAGGAGGACTGGGACAACAGCGGTATGCTTGTCGGCGACGAAAATGCCGAGGTCACAAAGGCGGCTGTCGTGCTTGACATCACACCCGAAGCGGTGGAAAAAGCCAAGTCGGTCGGCGCAAATCTGATAATCAGCCACCACCCGGTCATATTTAATCCGATCAAATCGGTCGTCAAGAACAGCTTGCCGTATGAGCTTGTCAAGGCTTCGGTAAATGCGATCTGCTGTCACACTCCGCTCGACATTGCCGACGGCGGAACGAACGATTCCCTAGCCGAGCTTCTCGGAATAAAGGTTACCCGTGCCGAGGATCCCATTCTCCGTCTCGGAACGGTTGAAAAAACGACGGCAAAGGAGCTTGCAGAAAGTATAGCGAAAAAGCTCGGAACAACACTCAGATATGCCGACGCAGGCAGACCGATCGAAAAAATTGCTATCTGCACGGGCGCAGGCTGTTCTCTGATCGAAGCGGCAGGCGATATTGACGCTTTCATCACGGGTGACGCATCCCACCACAATTTCCTTGACTGCATACAGTCGGGCATAACTCTCATCGCCGCAGGTCACTTTGAAACGGAGATCGTTGTTATTCCCGTGCTCGTAAAAAAACTGCGTGAGCAGTTCCCCGAAATTGAAATAATCGACCTGAAACAGGATAATCCCATTAAATTTATTTGAGGTAAAAAATGGCTCTTGACGGAATATTTCTCAGTAAAATTAAAGACGAGCTGATAAGAGAAATTTGCTTCAGCCGTGTTGAAAAGGTACACCAGCCCTCCCGTGAGGAGCTGGTTATACACCTGCGCGGAAAAACAGGCGCAAGGAAGCTTTTCCTTTCCATCAGGGGCAACAGTCCGAGAATACATCTGACCGAGCACGCACCCGAAAATCCCGCTGTGCCGCCGATGTTCTGTATGCTGATGAGAAAAAAACTTCTCAACGCTCAGCTTGTCGATATCCGTCAGTCCGGGCTTGACAGAATTTTATACCTTGATTTCAACGCAACGAACGAGATCGGGGACAAAATCAAGCTCATACTCTCCATTGAAATAATGGCAAAGTACAGCAACATTATTCTGTTTGACGGTGACGGAAAGATTGTTGACGCTATCAAGCGAGTTGATCTCAGTCAGTCCGCAGTCAGGCAGATACTTCCAGGCTTTAAATACGTTGCACCGCCGCCGCAGAGCAAGCTGAACATAACCGATCACACGACGGAAAACATCATTGCTCAAATAAAGACATACCCGAACAAAGCTCTGTCCTCCGCCGTGCTTTGCACCTTACAGGGAGCATCTCCCCTGACCTGCCGTGAGCTTTGCGGAGAATACGGCGAGCTTTATACCGACGAGGTCGGAGAAAAAGGATTTGAATTTCTTACCGCCTCTCTCGACAAGCTCCGAAATACTATTATAAATGAACAGGGCACTCCGTTTATGCTCAAGGACGAGACGGGCAAGCCTGTTGATTTCTCGTTTTTTGAGATAAAGCAGTACGGTCAAAAATACAGGTCGGAGATCAAGAACAGCTTTTCTCAGCTTCTTGACGAGTTCTACTATGAATGTGACCGTCTTGAGCGCACCAAGCAAAAAGGACAGGATCTTGTCAAGCTGTTAAATTCAGCAATATCCCGTGTCTCCAAAAAGCTGAGTTTAAGGCAGGCTGAGCTTGCAAACTGCGCCGACAGGGAAAAGCTGAGAATCAATGCGGAGCTTATCAACGCAAACCTTTACAGGCTTGAAAAGGGTGCGTTTTTCTACGATCTCGAAAACTACTACGATGAAAACAAGCCGATCAGAATAAAAGCCGATCCGTCCAAATCTCCTGCTCAGAATGCACAGAAATATTTCAAGGAATACCGCAAGGCAAAGACGGCAGAACAGCTTCTGACGGGCTTGATTGAGGAAAGCAAACAGGAGCTTGCCTACCTTGAAACCGTTGCAGACTCCCTTGAAAGAGCCGACACTCAGGCGGAGATAGACGAGATACGAAATGAGCTTTCGCTCAGCGGCTATGTTAAAAAGAGAAAGGGTGCGGAAAAGAAATCGTCAAAGACTCTTCCGCCGATAGAATACAGAACGACAGACGGCTTCCGTGTGCTCGTCGGCAGGAACAATGTGCAGAATGACAGACTCTCTCTGAAAACCGCCGCAAAGAACGATATGTGGCTTCACACTCAGAAATTCCCGGGCTCTCACGTCATCATCGTCAGCGACAACCGTGAGATCAGCGACGACGCCATAGTCGAGGCGGCTGAGATTGCCGCCTACCACAGCAAGGCGAGGGACGCAAAGCTCGTCCCCGTCGACTACACTTATGTTAAAAATCTCAAAAAGCCTCAGGGCGCACCCTACGGCAAGGTGATATACCATGTTTATTATTCGGTCAACGTCACGCCCGACAGGGATAAAATTGCCGAAAAACTTGTTAAATGATAGGTGAACGATATGCGACTTCTTGTTATTGACGGAAACAGTATAATCAACCGTGCTTTCTACGGAATAAAGCTGCTCAGCACCAAGGACGGCAAATACACCAACGGCATTTACGGCTTTATGAATATCTTTCACAAGCTGCTGGAGGAATGTCAGCCCGACCGTGTTGCCGTGGCTTTCGACGTCAAAAAGCCGACCTTCCGCCACGAAATGTATTCAGAATACAAGGCAGGCCGTCACGCCATGCCCGATGAGCTTAAACAGCAGATGCCCGTTCTCAAGGAGCTTCTGACGCTTATGGGATACAGGGTGGTTGAACAGGCAGGCTGGGAGGCGGACGATATTCTCGGCACGCTCAGCGTTCAGATGAAGGGTGACGACCGCTGTTTCATCGCTACGGGAGACCGTGACAGTCTTCAGCTTGTCAGCGACAACACAACTGTTCTGCTCGCCTCGACCAAAATGGGCAAAACGCAGACCGTTCCATATGACAAGGCAAAGATCAAGGAGGAATACGGCGTTGAACCGTGGCAGATGATTGAAATTAAGGCCTTGCAGGGCGACAGCTCGGACAATATTCCCGGAGTTGCAGGCGTAGGACCGAAGACCGCAGGCGATCTTATAAAGCGTTTCGGCTCGGTGGAAAATATATACAAGGACATTGACACGCTCGACATAAAGGACAAGCTGCGTGAAAAGCTCGTCAATTCAAAGGAAAGCGCATTTCTCAGCCACACCCTCGGCACGATCCGCACGGACGCTCCGATTGATACCGATATGGATTCCTACATTCCGTCACAGCCCGACAGCAAAAAGGCTTCAAGCCTGCTCGCTTCGCTTGAGATGTTCAGTATGATTGAAAAATTTGATCTCGGCAAGGGTGAACAGACGGTTGCGGAAACGTTCGGTATCCCCGTTCGTCAGCTTGACAGCATATCCGAGACGGCTCTCGGCAATAAGATTTATTTTGTTCCCGAATTTTCCGACGGCGACATTATTTCCGTTGCCTTTGACTGCGGAGAATACATTGCCGTTATCGAAAACAACAGCTTCACCTTTGCATCGGAGCTTGGTGAAATACTCTCAAACGAAGCCGAGAAAATAACCTATGACGCAAAAAATCTGTATTCATGGGCATTGAAAAGAAATATTAAAATCAACGGAAAAGTCAGCGATATTATGATCGCAGGCTATATCCTCAATCCCTCGGCGAACGACTACTCCCCTGTCAGAATGGCTCAGGAATACGGAGCAGTCTCACCCGAGCTCAGCGAGGAAAACCCAACGGCTCTCAATGCCGCCGCATTAAAGAACGCATGGGAAAAGGTCATTGTGCTGATCGAAGAAAACGAACAGCTTCCCCTGCTCTATGACATTGAAATGCCGCTTTGCAAGGTGCTTTCTTCAATGGAGGTCACGGGATTTCTCGTTGACCGTGAAAGCATTGAGCAGTACGGAGCGGTGCTTGAAGAAAATGTCAACGAGCTTGTTGAAAAAATATATGACCTTGCAGGCGAGGAATTTAACATAAATTCACCGAAACAGCTCGGTACTGTGCTTTTTGAAAAGCTCGGACTGCCTGCAAAGAAAAAGACAAAATCGGGTTACTCGACGAATGCCGACGTGCTTGAAAGCCTTGCACCCGACTATCCGATCGTGTCGCTCATTCTCGAATACAGGACGCTTGCAAAGCTCAAGTCCACCTACTGCGACGGCTTGCAGAAGTGCATCGCTCCTGACGGAAGAATACATTCAACACTCAATCAGACCGAGACGAAAACGGGAAGAATTTCCTCGACAGAGCCTAATCTTCAGAATATTCCCGTTAGAACTCCCGTCGGCCGTGAGCTTCGCAAATTTTTTATCGCAAAGGACGGCTGTGTTCTCATCGACGCCGACTATTCACAGATCGAGCTGAGAGTTCTCGCCGACATCGCAAACGACGAAACGATGATAACCGCATTCAACGACGGCGACGATATACACACAATAACCGCATCACAGGTGTTCAATATGCCCGTTGAGGCCGTAACTCCGCTGATGAGAAGCCGGGCGAAAGCGGTCAATTTCGGCATAGTTTACGGAATAGGCGCATTTTCCCTCGCTCAGGAGATCGGCGTTTCCCGTGCCGAGGCGGACAGGTACATCAAGGGTTATCTTCACCGTTTTTCGGGCGTTGACAGCTATATGAAAGAGGTTATCGCCAAGGCGAAGGAGGACGGCTACGTTAAAACCTTGTTCAACCGCCGCCGCTATCTTCCCGAGCTTGCCGCTTCAAACGCAATGATACGCAACTTCGGCGAGCGTGTGGCAAGGAATATGCCCATTCAGGGCACAGCCGCAGACATTATAAAAATTGCAATGGTTCAGGTTTATAACAGACTTGAAGCAGAACAGCTCAAATCAAAGCTGATAATGCAGGTTCACGATGAGCTTATTGTCGAAGCTCCCGAGGACGAAAAGGATCACGTTGCCGACATCGTGCGTGAGGAGATGGAAAATGCCTGCAAGATGAAGGTTAAGCTCACCGCCGACGTTCACTGCGGCAGAAGCTGGTACGATGCAAAAGGATAATGCAAAATGAAAGACGGAGCAATACTCATCAACACCGCAAGAAGCGGAATTGTTGACACCGACGCACTCGCAGATGCGCTAAGATCGCACAAGCTTTCGGGTGCCGCCGTAGATGTTTTTGATAACGAGCCGTGTACGGACTCCCCTCTTGTCGGACTGCCGAATGTTGTGCTCACTCTGCACACAGCTCCGTTTACTTCTGAGAATTTTCGTGAAATGAACAACAGAGCGGCAAAAAGCGTTATTGAATTTTTCAACGGAACGCTTGACAGCCGCTATCTGATAGGATGATAATATGATAATTACGTTTGTCTGCACGGGCAACACCTGCCGAAGCGCAATGGCGGAGGGCATCTGTCAAAGGCTCATTGCCGAAAGAAAAATTAAAAATATAAGCTGTCAAAGCTGCGGACTTGCGGCATTCGCAGGAGATACGGCTTCTCCGCTTGCAGTCGAAGCGGCAAAAAAACACGGTGCGGATATTTCAGCCCACCGTTCAAGACAGCTCAATCAATATATATTCGACGAAACGGACATTATGGTCTGTATGACAAGCTCTCACAAAAATGCCGTTATGACCTTGCACCCGAAATTCAGAGTCCTTGTCCCCTCTCCCGAAATTGCCGATCCCTACGGCGGCAATGCGGAAATCTATGAAAAATGTGCCGATCAACTTGAAAGCTATATTTCACGTCTGTTGGACGTTCTGACCGCCGAAATCAGACCGATGGAAGCCTCTGACATTGACGGTATTGCCGAAATTGAAAAGGAATGTTTTTCCGCACCGTGGTCAAGGGACGGGATTGCCGAGGAGCTTGACAATGAAAACGCTCATTTTCTTGCGGCTGTCTGTGACAGCAGAGTTCTCGGCTATATCGGAGTTCATGAGGTGTGCGGCGAAGCGTACATCGACAACATTGCCGTCCGCTCCGAATACAGACGGCTCGGCCTGGGCGAAAAGCTCCTGAGTGCGGCTCAGGAGGGTGCGTTCTCACGAAAGTGCGAGTTCATCTCCCTTGAGGTACGCAAAAGCAATTCCGCCGCCGTATCGCTTTACGAAAAGCTCGGCTATGAAAAGGTCGGAGAACGCAAAAATTTCTACACCGATCCGCAGGAGGATGCGGTGATAATGACATTGAAAGAATGTGATACCGAATGAAAATATTATCGTTGGAATCCTCGTGTGACGAGACTGCGGCGGCTGTCGTTGAGGACGGCAGAAAGGTGCTGTCAAGCGTTGTCGCCTCGCAGGTGCAGGAGCATATAATCTACGGCGGAGTTGTGCCCGAAATAGCTTCACGCCGCCATGTCGAAGCGGTTTCAGGCGTTGTCAACAAGGCTCTCAGCGACGCAGGCTGTACTCTCGGCGACATTTCCGCCATTGCCGTAACCTACGCTCCCGGACTTATCGGTGCGCTTCTGGTCGGTGTCAATTACGCAAAAGGTCTGTCGCTTGCAAGCGGTATTCCGCTCGTTCCCGTCCACCACCTGCGTTCCCACATTGCCGCAAATTACATAACCTACCCCGAGCTTGAGCCTGAATTTCTCTGTCTTGTGGTTTCGGGCGGTCACAGCCATATTGTTGAGGTCAAGGACTATACAAAATTTAAAATTGTCGGCTACACCCATGACGATGCGGCAGGCGAAGCGATGGACAAGGCGGCAAGGGCAATGGGACTGCCCTACCCCGGCGGACTGAATCTTGACCGTGTTGCCAAGGACGGCGATCCGACGGCATACAAGATGCCGCATCCGAGAGTTGACGGCGCACCGTACGATTTCAGCTTTTCGGGACTTAAAACCGCCGCTCTTAACACAATAAACATTGCAAAGCAAAAGGGCGAGGAAATTAACATTCCCAATCTCGGCGCTTCCTACATCAAGGCGGTCGTCAGATGCCTGACCGAGAACACGGAAAAGGCGGCAAAGGATCTCGGATACAAAAAGATTGTGCTTGCCGGCGGAGTTTCGGCAAACTCCGTGCTTCGCAGAGATATGGAAGCTCTGTGCAAAAAGAACGGCTGGCAGCTTTACGCTCCGGAGCTTAAATACTGCGGCGACAACGGCGCAATGGTCGGAGCGCAGGGTTATTACGAATTTATAAACGGCAACACCGCCGATATGTCGCTCAACGCTTACGCAACAATGAGCATTGAATAAAACAGGGGCTATCGCACTAAGCGAAGACCAAAAGAAACATTAAATATTGCGGTTAATGTCGAATAAGAAATATCAAGGCTTGTATCGGTATAAAAAATCCAATACAAGCCTTTTGCTTTTATTCCTGTTTCTTTTGGTCTTCGCTTAGTGCGATAGCCCCTTTTATAATCATTCTGTTTTCGGTCAGACAGACATTTTCTTCATCAGACGGAAAAGCAGTCTGAACATTCCGTATTTCAGCAGTCGGAATTTCAGCACCGTTTTCCTGCTCGAATGAAGATCGGCTTCTCTGCCGACAGCAATTTTATATATCTCGGTATCGGTCACGCTTTTCAGCGTGCCGATTTTTTCTTTTTCGGTCATATCCGAGTCTGACAGTGCAAGAAGCAAGGTGTTCACAACCTTTCTCGCATAGGCCCGCCACATGGCGTCCGTCTCACCGTCAAGACAGCCGTCCTCCTCCATCATTTGCCTAACGTCGAAGATCGAATCGGAATTAAGCCGAAACGATTTCAGGTCATACCCGTGAGAAAGACTTGTGCCGATATTTCTGTAATGATACATCGGTTTTTTAATATAATAACCGACCTTCATCTCGTGTACCTGAACGGCAGACTGAAACCAGTCCTCACCGTGACACATCGGCAGATATTTTTCATATCCGAAAGCCTTGCCGTAGCATTCCCTCTTACAGCACTTTGTGCAAAGAGAATTCATACATCTGTTCAAAAGGATAAGATACAACTGCTTCTTATTTTTTTCATCGAACAGACCGTCGGCTTCAGCCATTTCCTTGACTGTGACCTTTCCCGTTTCTTCGTCAAAAATCGACAGGTCAAAAAGTACAAGATCACAGCCGTGTTCGGTGATTATTCCGTCAACCGTCTCGATAAGATCGGGATCAATGATATCGTCGCAGTCAACCGTCAGAATATAATCTCCCGTCGATTTTTCAAAGGCGGTACGCCTTGCACGGTTCACCCCGTGATTTTTCTTGTGTATGACCTTCACCCTGTGATCCCTGGCGGCATATTCGTCGCAGATCGCTCCGCTCGAATCCGTTGATCCGTCGTTCACGGCAACAATCTCGAAGTCGCCGCAGGTCTGGGCAAGAACGGAATCTAAACATTCGGCAAGATATTTTTCGCAGTTATAAACTGTTATCAGCACGCTGTATTTCGGCATGCGGTCACCTCTTCTTTGTGAATCGGAATTCGCTTATCATAAAGCCGTCAAGCGGCTCTGTTATTTCAAGATCGGCGCATCCGTTTTGCAGATACTCCTTCGGGATATCGTAAACAATGCTCTGATATCCGCCGGCAAGATATTTCTTCTCATATTCCTCGTCACGTCTGCCGCCGAACTGCGCTCCGTCATGGACAACGTTGCCGTTGACCGTGACCTTGTGATGAATGATCTTATCATTCGGACGGGATTTGTAGGTCACTCTCAGCTCGTAATCTCCGCCCGTCAGGCCTGCAACCTTACAGTCGAAATTAAAGTGGTCGTAAACCTTGGTCATACACATCGGCAGAGCCGCATCGGCATTGTCGTCGCCTCTGAAATTCATATAAAATTCGCCCTTTTGCTTGCCGGCAACCTCAAAGCCCTGCTCTGCAAACGAGAAATAATACTCGTCCTTTGCGACCTTGTTTCTGTCGATTATATCCGTCATATATTCCCTGTCGGGATGCTGTTCAAGCTTGTTAAGAAGATACTGCCTGTCGGTTACGGGCATATCTATCGTGTCGAGCGTACAGCCTCTTTCAACTCCCATTCCGCCGAAATGCTCAACATCAAGCTGCATACCTATCAGCTTGAAAAGACTTTCCGCAAGAGGGAAAAGACTGCCCCTGAGCTCCTTGTATTCCGCCGAAAACTCGGTTGAGAGGATCTCCTTTGCTTTCTCAAGCTTGCCCTTTCTGATCTGAGTTTTTGCATCGTCTATCAGATCAAGCTCGAAAATTCTGCGGTCACGGACGATTTTGTCACAGCTTGCACGGAAAAGTAAGAGGACAAATCTCCAGTTTTCCTCCAGCCTTTCGGTTTTCATCTGCATAAGATTGTTGAAAACATTATCGACCGATGAATTTTCGGCAGGATCGCCGTTCCAGTTCTGCTCCAATCCGAAAATAACGTCAACCATTTTTTCGGTATCTGTTTCAGGGAAGAACGAACGGGCATAATCCCTGAGAATTTCACGAAGTTCGCTGTCGGGATCAAAGTCCAATGCGCCGAAAACGAACTTATTAACATCGTCGTTGACTCCCTCGGAATAGGATACGCTTCCGCAGACATACTGCTTTGTGAGCCTGTGGACAAGCCTGTACTCGCTCGGACGGGGATTGACAGCCTCACGGCTGAGCGTTGAGGCATAGGCATAGTGCCAGTCCTCACGGTCAAAGTGTACGGGTATCTCACAGCGGACATTATGGCCTACATCGGGATAGTAACGGATCGGATATTTCAAATCTATCGAACGGCGCATTGTGTCAAGAGTGAACGGGTGATTCGGTCCGTAGACAACACCGTCGATCTCCTCGGGCAGCTTCGCCATTTCTTTTATAAATCTGTCGCCCCAGTCATCGTATTCGTGCGGCGCCTGAGCCGACGGCCAAAGCTCCATATCTGGGAAGTGCTTGTTAAGCTCCCTCTTTACTGTCTTACAGCGCTTGAAAAAGTCCTCCGCCTGCAGATCGCCCGGATCGCCTCCGGGAGGGAAGAAGATATTGAATTCAGGAATATCCTTGCAGTTTTCAACAAGATATTCCGCACTTTCGCCGTCGCTTCGCTTGCTTGTAAAAGGACTCCACATTGAAAAATCAATATCGAGCCTCTGACAGATAGCCGACTTGAGCTTTGTAATCTCCTCAAAGCTGTATTTCATCAGCTTCGTCGGCTTCTCGTCCTTGCCCAGACAGCCCTCGACCGTGTTCATACCGAACATCATAAGATCTCTAATATATCTTTCGTACTGCTTCTCGTCCCACGCCTCATATGTATTGTTCATATCGGTGTAGCTGAGCTGATGACCTCTGACCGGCATATACGGCGAATAGTCGCCGCTGATATCCTTAGTCAGCACAAGCTCGCCGTCACGGACGACGCTCTTTCTGAGAAACATTGAGTAACCGTAGATCAGACTGCGAAGACGGTGTGCGGTGACGGTAATTTTTTTTCCGTCCTGCTCAATTCGGAAATCCTCACTGTCGCTCTCGTCAACAAGCTTCAGCTCAATATAACATTCGCCCTCGGGCTTGCTTACAACAACGGGAGCTTTGCCCGTTCTCATTTCAAGCTCCTCGGCAAAAAGTTCTGCGGCAAAAATTTCTTTTTCCTTTGACGCAGATATTACAATATCGTTAAAGACATAATTCAAATCATCACGACCTTGATTATTTTTTCAATTTAGTATATCATAAAATAAGTTGACTAAGCAATAGAAAGCGATGAAATAATGACCGAAAAAATAAACGAAAATAACGTTTGGAATTCGTTAAAGGAAACAAAGCTTCCGATCGTAATTTACGGAATGGGCAACGGTGCGGATATGATAATTGACAGGCTTGAAGCACTCGGCATAAGCGTTGCGGATATTTTTGCAAGCGACGAATTTGTCAGAGGTCACTCTTTCCGAGGAAAACGGGTGCTCAAATACTCCGAGGTCACGGAAAAATACGACGATTTTGTCATAGTGATGGCATTTGCCGTTCACGACAGAAAAATGCTTGAGCGTGTTCGGGAGCTTGCAAAAAAGCACACCCTGTATTTTCCCGATGTTCCCGTTGTCGGTGACGGTGTTTTTACAAGAGAATATGTTGAGGAGCATAACGCAGAGTTTGATGAAGCCTACTCTCTTCTGAGCGACGAAAAATCCAGAAAAAGTTTTGTTGATATTCTCAATTTTAAAGTCAGCGGAAAGGTTGAATATCTCTTTGACTGCGAGACCGAAAAAGATTATGTTTATCGCAATTATCTCCGCCTCGGCTCTGAGGAAATACTGATGGATCTCGGCGCATACGACGGCGACACGGTCAGGGAATTTCTTGAAGCGACCGACGGGAAATACAGAAAGATATATGCCGTTGAAGCCGACCGAAAAAATTATAATAAGCTCACGGAAAAGACGGCTGAGCTTGAAAATATCGAGGCCTTTAATCTTGCCGCATGGGACAAAAAAGCTATCCTGCATTTTGAAAAAAAGAAAGGCAGAAACTCAAAGCTTTCCTCTGCGGGCAAAACGGAAATCCCTGCCGACAGCGTTGACAACATTCTCGGCGGCAGAGAGATAACCCTTTTGAAAATGGATATAGAGGGAAGCGAAGAAAAAGCTCTCATCGGCGCAGAAAAAACGATCCGCCGTTACAGACCTAAGCTCTATGTCTGCGCTTATCACCGCAACAGCGATATGTTCATTTTGCCGAAAAAGATTTATGAGCTTTGCCCCGGATATAAAATTCATTTTGCTCATCACCCATATGTCCCTGCGTGGGAATCAAATTTTTATTGTGATATTGATTAAACGTTTACTTCGTGGTATAATGAAGCGCATTTGTAAATAAGGGTGTGAATAAATGAGTAATCCAAGGGGAAGAGCTTTGCCGGATCTTCTGTCAATGTATTTCGTAATGCTGATACTCCACAGTCTGGATGTTCTGTTTTTGAAATCTGATCTGACAGTCCTCGGTGAAAACTTCTATGCACAGTTTCTCTGCTTTACCGTTATAGTAATGCTGGTTCTTTTCAAAAGAGAACGCATCAGAAATCTCGGAATAAGCGAGAAAAAGGAAAAATTCAAAACCGCCGCCATATTCGGCACGGTTTTTTCAACCGTACCTCTGCTTGCAATTCTTGCAGGTGAGCTTGCCGTTGCGAAGGCTTTTTTACCTCAGGCAATCAATATCAGCTTTAAGACTCCGAATATCAGCTTTGTCGAAAGCAACGGTCTTTTGTCGCCTGCCTCCTGCATCATCATATTTTTTTCTACAACGCTTTTTGCTTCGTGCTTCAAAGAGATGTATTTCCGCGGCATCCTGCTTCACAAGCTCGAAAAGCTCGCAAAATTTAAAAGTGCAAATATTTTTCAGGCGATGCTTTACACCGCATTTGTTATCCCTCTGTTTTTGCGAGAATTCTCCGACAAAGAGAACGAAAAAACTCCCGGCTTAATCGTACTGACAATCCTGTTTTACCTTGCACACGAGTTTATTACAGGAATAAAATGGGGCATAATGGCTAAGGTCAGCGGAGCAACCTATATGTCGATCATCGACCATACCCTTTATGCTTTCCTGTCCTGCAGCCTTGTTTCCGTCGGTCATTCCTCCTCGGAACAGATCATTATGTTCAATATGATCTGCACTCAGCTTGTTTCGCTTCTTCTCGTTTATCTTTACGGCAGAAAGAAGCTGAAAAAGAACAGAGAGGCGGAGGATCAAAAAGAAAAGGAAGAAGCGGAAAGTGAAAGAAAAGCTCAGAAGTTCGATGCCGATTACGAAAAAGAGGCTATGGAGGAGGCAATGCGTGCAGAGCAGAGCAAAAGCCTCTATTCCGCAGATATTATTCAGGACGCCGAGGCAATAAGCCCAGATCAGTTCAAGGATATTGTACGCTCCGCCGATAAATCCTCAAAATCCGAGATCGAGGATTTGCCGGAGGAAGAAATAGACGATTTTTTGAAAAACTACGGAAAGCCTCAGCACCACTATAATCCTCCTGAGGAGAAAAAAGCTCCGAAAAAGGAAGATCTCAATTTTGACGTTGACGATTTTCTTAAAGACTATACAAATAAAGAATAGTTAAACGAAAAAGAGCCGCATCGTTATCCGATTTCAACGGATATGATACGGCTCTCAATTATTGCTTATTTATGCCTCTTCCTTCATCTTTGCAAAGCACTCGCTGCAATATACGGGACGGTCCTCTCTCGGACGGAAAGGAACCTTTGCAACTCCGCCGCAGCTTGCACAGGTAGCTTCAAACATTTCGCGCTCGCCTCTTGCTGCGTTCTTTCTTGCGTCACGGCAAGCCTTGCAGCGCTGAGGCTCGTTAACAAAGCCTTTCTCAGCATAGAACTCCTGCTCACCTGCGGTAAAAGTAAACTCCTGACCGCAATCCTTACATACCAGTATTTTGTCTTCGTACATGATCTCTTACCTCGCTAAAATTTTTTATTTATGTCCGATGCACGTCTTTTGACGCTATGTACCGCACGGACACATTTTGGTATCATTTTTCCTTGAGCTTCTTTCTTGCTCTTTGCAAAGCATTGTCAACACTTTTGACGCTTATCGAAAGCACTTCGGCAATAGAACTGTAATTATGACCTCCGATGTGGAGCCTGAGCACATCTTTTTCAAGCTGCGTCAGCTTTTTTTCAATACTTTCGTTCAGATCCTCAAAGCGTTCCCGCATATCCATAATCGTCTGCGGATCCGACAGGCAGTCGCTGATATCGACCTCGTCAATATCCACATATCCGTTCAGCGGAATATGCTTCTTACGCAGTTGACCGTGTACCGCACTTTTGATGCGGTTGGAAATACAGACCGACGCATAGGTTTCAAACCTTGCGTCCGCATTTGCATCGAACCCGTACACAGCCCCAAGCAGACCTATCATTCCCTCCTGGATAAGATCGCTGCGAGTCATCGGACAGCGTCCGACATAGCCCGTAGCAATGCTCTCAACAGTCGGTGCGAAAGCAGAAATCAGTTCATTCATTGCTGCTTTATCGCCGTAACGTGCCGCATAAACCAAATCCGATTTTATCGGAGCTTTGTTCATACGCACACCTCACAGGACTAAGATACGCCTATATAATATCCCATTCACAAATCATTGTCAACAAAAAAAGTTTGTTTTGCCCAATTTTTGAAGATTATAACAAAACGAGGGGTCTGTTTTTGGTTGTTTTGACAATTATTTTTTTGCAATATTGAATAATAATATTTTATTTGCACAAAGTTGATGTATTTTTACTGCATTTTAAAATACCAAAAAAGCATTGAATTTGACTTTTCCGATGCAATCCTGTATAATTACCGCAAGGATGTGATCTTATGAAAAATGAGGAAATTCTCGTCTCCGTAATCATTCCGGCATACAATGCAGAAAAGTATCTTGCCTTTTGTCTTGACACCGTTACGGCTCAAACTCACAGAAATCTGGAGATCATTATTATTGACGACGGATCAAAGGATTCAACCGGAAAAATATGCGACGATTATGCCGAGAAGGACTCCCGGATCAAGGTTATACATCAGGAGAATAAGGGCGTAGCTCAGACAAGAAATGTCGGACTCGATAACGCTTCAGGCGAATATTTTGCCTTTATCGACAGCGACGATTATGTCTGTTCACACTATATAGAAACCCTGCTCAACATCTGTATCGAAAACAACAGCAAAATTGCTATCTGCAAATCAACCGACACCTATGAAAGAACGCTTTTTGAGCTTCCCGACGGCAACAATGTCAGAACATACGACAGTCTGTTTTTGCTTAACGACCTCTCATATTTGGACGTATGCTCTGAAGTGGTTATTTCGATGATTTTTCACAGAAGCGTTTTTGACAAAATTCGCTTTCCGATCGGATTGATCTATGAAGATTCGTTTATTTATTACGATTTTATTGAAAAAGCGGAAAGAATTTCCTTTACGGACGAATCACTTTATTACTACTACCTTTCACCCAACAGCATTATGCGTTCCAATTTTTCCGCAAAAAATTTCGACATTCTTTTGGCGTACGATCAAAAGATAAAGGTGTTGAAACGAAACGAATGTGAAAAATCACTTCAAAGAGTATATTGTGAATACATTTATAGAGTGGCGCGAATGAAGGGTCTGTTGAAATATTCGCCGAATTTCACACCCGATCAGAAAAAGGAGAAAATGAAAATAATAAATGATAAATATCAGGAACTAAGTAAAATAAACAAAAACAACCCTTGCTTCAAGGGCAGAACAAAGCTCGTTACGGAATTGCTGTATTATTTTCCGATTATTAAGAAGTTCAGAAACACCAAGGAGGGATAATTTTGACAGGATTTATTTTCCTTGACAAGCCGAAAGATATCACATCTTTCGTTGCCGCAAACAAGCTCAAGAGAATACTGAATGTCAAAAAGACAGGTCACACAGGAACGCTTGATCCGATGGCAACGGGAGTTCTTCCCGTTATGCTCGGCGGAGCAACAAGATTTTCGCAATACCTGCCAACCCACGACAAAGCATACCGCGCAAAAATTCTCCTTGGCACAGTAACGGACACCCTCGATATAACGGGTACCGTGATAAAAAGAAATCCAGTCAGCGTTTCCGCTGAAAGACTTGAAGAAATAATTAAACATTTTATCGGTGAAATCAGTCAGCTTCCTCCGATGTATTCAGCCGTATCCAAGGACGGAGTACGGCTCTATAAGCTCGCCCGTCAGGGCATTGAGATTGAGCGTGAAGCGAGGAACGTGATTATCCATTACATAAAGCTCCTCGATGTTCCGGATGCAAATAATGAGTTTGAGATCGAGGTCTCATGCAGTGCCGGAACATATATACGCTCTCTCGCTTCGGATATCGGAGAGGCTCTCGGCTGCGGAGCGACGATAACCGAGCTACGGCGTATCGAAGCCAACGGAATATCTGTTGAAAAAACCGTAACCCTCGAAACCGTGCAAAAATATGCCGACGAGGGACGTATCGCCGAGCTTATCACACCGTGCGATGTTATGCTCGAATGTTACCCTGCGGTCAATATCAGCGAAAAACAGGCCGTCCGTTTTGAAAACGGCGGAGAACTCGACCTCAAAAGAATAAGGGGCGAAAAAAAAGACGGCTTCTGCCGTGTTTATTCTCCCGAAAAGAAATTTCTCGGTCTCGGCAGGATCAGTCTGCCCGAGAACACTTTATTTGTTGAAAAGAAATTGGTCTATTGAGGTGTTTTTAAATGAAATGGTTTATTTTTTCTATTATAGCTCTGCTCTGTTGGAGCTTTTCGGATCTTTTTTCAAAGCTCGGCTGTGCCGATTCAAGAGACAAGCACAGTGCGCTTAAAATGGTCACCGCCGTCGGCGTTGTTATGGGTATCCACGCGGCATACACATTGATCTTCACCGACGTTGAATTTACATTCAAAACAATGCTCACATATCTTCCCGTATCGCTTCTCTACATTTCTTCGATGACGATAGGATATGTCGGACTTCGCTTTATCGAGCTTTCAATCTCCTCCCCCATCTGCAATTCGTCGGGCGCTCTGGTGTCCGTGATCTGCATTATCACGGGTGCGGTTCTCGTCAATGTCCAGTATGTTGCGATCGCCCTCGTTGCGGTCGGTGTTGTCGGACTGGGAATTGCAGAAATGACCGAGGACGACGAGCTGAGAAAAGCACGTCAGAGCAAGAGTAATTACAAGTACACAAAGAGTTTTCTTGCAATTCTTTTGCCGGTTATTTACTGCCTGCTTGACGCACTCGGAACCTTTGCGGACAGCCTTGTTCTTGAGAAGCTTGACGAGGACGCCGCAAATACGGCATATGAGCTTACGTTCCTCATCTGCGGCGTGATCTGCTTCATCTATGTTAAATTCATCAAGAAGGACAAGTTCCTCCCGAAAAAGGAAGCTCCGAAATATATCGGTGCGGCATTTGAAACGGCAGGTCAGTTTGCATATATCTATGCCCTTGCCGACAGCGAACACGTCGCCCTCTCCGCTCCGATCATTTCCGCCTATTGCGCCGCCTCCGTGCTCTGGGGCAGAATATTCCTTAAAGAGAAGCTTTCATGGAAGCATTACCTTTGTATCCTCCTGACCGTCGCCGGAATTGTAATTCTCGGAATCTACGACGCATGAGTTAATACCTAATACATATAACAAAAGCTGTTTCATTGACAAAATCAGTGAAACAGCTTGATTTTATTTTATGCTCCGGAAAGCAAGCCTGCATTGATAAAGAGGGTTGCAAAGCCGAAATAGATAAGCAAAGTCAGCGCATCGACGATGGTTGTAATCATAGGTCCTGCCATCAGCGCAGGGTCAAGGTGCAAAAGCTTTGCCAATATCGGCAGGGCGCAGCCTATGACCTTTGCCACAATGACGGCGCATACCATCGCCATACATACAACGATGAACGTGTTGTTTGTGATGTCGTTATGCGTTACAAGACGTATCAGCCACATTCGTGCAAAATTGACTACCGCCAGCGTAAGTCCGCAGAGAACGGCAACTCGGATCTCTTTCCAGATTATCTTAAAGAAATCCTTGATCTGTATGTCGCCCAGAGCAAGACCACGGATAACAAGCGTTGAAACCTGGTTGCCGCAGTTTCCGCCCGTGTCCATAAGCATCGGAATTGAGGCTGTCAGTCCGGCTATCAGCGAAAGCTTATCCTCGAAGCCCTCGATTATCTGACCGGTAAAGGTTGCGGAAATCATAAGAATAAGCAGCCAGACAATTCTGTTTTTATAAAGTGTGAAAATACCGGTTTTCAGATAAGAGTCCTCGGACGGCAACAGCAAAGCCATCTTTTCAAAGTCCTCTGTGTTCTCGTCTTCGATGACGTCAACGATATCGTCGATCGTGATTATACCGACAAGTCTTTCTTCCTTATCAACAACGGGGATCGAAAGAAGGTCGTATTTTTTCGCTATTGCGGCGACCTCCTCCTGGTCGTCCATAGTGTTGACGAAAATAAGCTGTTCGTCGTCCTCCATTATCTCCTTGACGACCTGATCCTCGGGAGCAACAATAAGCTTGCGAAGCGGAATTGTTCCGACCAGCTTACGTTTAGCGTCCATACAGTAGCAGGTGTAGATCGTCTCCTTATCGAGAGCGGTTTTTCTTATTATCTCGATAGCCTGCTTAACCGTAAAGGTTTCCGGAAACGAAACCATTTCGATTGTCATAATGCTTCCCGCCGAATTGTCGGGATACTGGAGAAATTTGTTGATGAGCTTTCTTGTTTCCGGCTTTGTGTGCGCAAGCACACGGGTTACGACATTTGCAGGTACTTCCTCAAGAAAGTCAACTGCGTCGTCAAGGAACATATCCTCCATAAGAAACTCAAGCTCCGAGTTTGTGATTGCGTCAACGATATTGCTCTGAATATCGCTCGGAAGATAAGAAAAAGCATCAGCCGACGATGTCTTGGGCAACAAGCGGAAAAGACGCACCTGATTTTCAGGCTCCATCTCCTCTATCATAGAGGCAATGTCAACGACGTTCATTTCGCCGAGCATTTCCTTGATAGCGGAAAACTTGTTGTTAGCCAGCATCTTGCTGATGACTTCAACCATTGTTTCCAATTTTAAGCGCCCCTTTCAGCACGGCACGAAGCCACGCCGCAGGCGCATCTTCAGCTCAGATTTCGTGAGCGGTCGTCTGCAACGGTCTTTATGCTGTGCAAATTTTCAATTTTGTTCAAAATTCGTTGCCCGTAGCTACTGTCACTACTCACTGAAATCTCACCTCACATAATTCTTTGGCAATTCCATTGAATGATAGGAATATTTTAAACCCGTAAAGTTGCGTTGTCAATAGCGATAAGAAAAATATTTTCAGATATTTTTTATTATTCTCGCTTTGAAAAATACGGTAAAGCTAACGGGTTTTCAGCCTCTTTTGACCGACGGATTGATCCAGAATTTCGGCATATCTCCGTCAAGGTACTGGCGGCAGGCATTGAGCATCATTGCAGGACTGTCGCTGTAAGAGTTTATCGTGTCGCCGCCCCTGTGGTTAGTCAGCGTACAGTTGTCTATTCCGACAAGCGGATTGTCGGGATCGACCGGCTCCTTGTCAAAGACGTCTATCGCCGCACCCATTATCTCGCCCGATTTCAGAGCCTCAGCCAAAGCGTAGTAATCCACCATATATGATCTCGCAGTATTGATAAAATATGCGGTCTTTTTCATCATCTTAAATTCATCTTTTCCGATCAGAATAGCCTTGCGGCTCAGTCTTGCGTGAAGCGACACTATGTCGGAATTTTTCAGAAGATAATCAAGGGAAACGAGCTGAGCAAGGTTTTTGTTGATCTCGTCATAGGCGATAAAAGGATCGTAGATCAAAAATCTGCATCCGAACGCCTTGAGCTTTTCGTAAACAAGCTTTGCAACCGAGCCGAAGCCGATCAGACCGATCGTCATATCGCACATTTCGTGTATAGTCGTCAGAGTGTTCGGATAGTTCTCCCTCCACTGATTGTTGTTTATGGCGATCTGGGATCTTGAAATATTTCTCGTTTCGTTAAGCATAAGTCCGACGGTAAACTCCGCAACTGCATTCGCGTTATGGCTCGGATTGAGAAGCACCGCCACATTGTTCTCGGTGCATGCGTCAACGTCAATGTTTTCGTGTCCGCCTCGATTGCAGAGAACAACCTTCAGCTTTTTTGCACTTTCAACAAGCTGTCTTGTTATCGGGCAAAGATGGCACATGATAACCTCGGCGTCCCGAACAGCCTGAAGCAAGCCCTGAGGAAGAGTGAGCGTCTCAAAGCCTCCGGTTTCAATTATTTTTACAATATTTCTCATTTCGGAACGGGAATCAAGTCCGAAATAAAAATATTCAACCTCGGAAAACTCAATTTGCTTTGATTTTTCAATTCCGTTTTTCATCATTTCCGGAGTGATAAAAACGTCACCGATAGCTACACATTTCATACGATCAAACCTTTCTCCAAAAGGAATTCAGCAAACGCAATATCAAAGTCGGTTGTCATTTTGAAATTCATCCTGTCCCCTTCAACTATGCCGACTCGTCTGCCTTTTTCAAGATACATTCTGCCGGCCTCCATATAAGCTTCGGTCTCCTCGGAAGTCAAGCCCTGCTGAATTTCCTTAAACT
This sequence comes from Acutalibacteraceae bacterium, assembly GCA_051881315.1. Lineage (GTDB taxonomy): Bacteria > Bacillota > Clostridia > Oscillospirales > Acutalibacteraceae > CAG-488. Next base: position 71,674 of record JBJEPQ010000027.1, read on the forward strand.
GCCTGATAAAGAAGGTCTGAGGTCCCTGATCGCAGAAAACATTCGATCTTTCGGGAACACAGGAGCTTTCCTTGCCGTCCTTTGCGATCAGCACTGTATCGACGGTCGGAACGGAGGTGGTCACCATACCGTATTCCCTGACCTTTTCAAAATTATCCTTTATTATTTTTTCGTTTACAAAAGGACGGGCGCAGTCGTGTATACACAGAACATCGTCGTCGGAAAGCTCGTCTCCCCTTTGTGCAATACATTCGTCAACGATATTAACCATTGAAAGGAAACGTGTTGTTCCGCCGGAGATAATATAAATTTTCGATTTGTCGATCTTGTATTCATCAAAAAGCTCAATGCAGTAATTCATCCAATCGGGATTCATAGCCACAATAAGCCTGTCCGTTACGGGAGAATTTAAAAAGGCGTTTACCGTGCGGATAATAATCGGAACTCCGCCGATTTTTATAAACTGCTTTGGCAGGGAGCTTCCCATTCTTGAACCTATTCCGCCCGCAAGAATACCCACATAATTCATACTGCAATCACCCTCAAACCGAACAATGCTGTCCGACAAGTTTTTATATTATGATTTTATCATATTACATTGGCAAATACAACACAAATATTTTGGCCCTCTTTTAGTTAATTCTCCTGTGTCCGCAGTTGACTTTATATTAAATTGTGTTACAATAATATAGTTAATGCAAAGTAAAAAAAGTAATTCGGGAGGACAAAAATGCAAAAGTTGAAATTCATTTTAACCCTGCTTTTAGGAAAGGGACTTATGCTCTTTTCCAATATCTTCGCCAAGGGCAGAGGAACAAATATGCCCGGCGCAAAGGCTAACGCAATTATGCCCGATTTTATCGGTCATTTCACGGGAATTGATCCCGAAAAGGTCGTGTTCGTAACAGGCACAAACGGCAAATCAACGGCAAACAATATGATCGTTCACGCTCTCAGGGATTCCGGCAGAACGGTCTGTTCAAACCTTGAGGGAGCCAATATGATCGGCGGTATCGCAACCGCTCTGATCCGTAATTCAACCCTCACGGGCAAGATGAAGACGGAATACTTCTCTTTTGAAATTGACGAGCGTTCCTTTGAGCGAATTTACAGCTACATTCCTGCCAAGAAGGTTTGTATCACCAATCTTCAGAAGGATCAGGTTCAGCGTAACGGCGAGCCTGACTACATTGTGCAGAAGTTCAGAAAAGTTTTCAACAAGGATATGACTCTTTTCCTCAATGACGGTGAGCCGAGAGCAAAGTCCTTTGAGGATTTCTCCGACAACGTTATTTACTACGGCGTTGACAAGACGCAGTATTCTTTCGTCAAGGACAAGTTCTATGACGTCACAATGCCCTGCCCCAAGTGTAACGATAAGATTTATTTCGACTATTATAACGTTGACAATGTCGGAAAATTCCACTGTGCAGGCTGTGACTTCTCCTCCGAGGATAAGGTCGATTTCTACGCTCAGAACGTAGATTTCTCCGAGTGCAGCTTCGACTGCAACGGTTATCGCTTTACAGTTACCAACAAGGAGCCTTTCTATATCTTTAACTATGCGCTTTGCATCGCCGTCTGCACCAAGCTCGGTATGACTAACGGAGAGCTTCAGAAGAGCTTTGCAAACTTCAAGAATATCAGCGGCAGAATGGAAACTCTTCAATATAAAACCAAGACGCTCAAATATATCAGAATTAAGCAGGAAAATCCCGAAACTCTCCAGACCGCCCTCGACTACATTGCCAAGGATCCCTCTCCTAAGCTTCTGCTTATGGGACTTGAGGAGCTCAAGGATTTTGCCCCGTATTACACGAACACCTTCTACTCTTTCGATGTCGACTTTGAGTCGCTCAAGAAGAACAACATCAAGCATTATATCTGCTTCTCAGAGGCTGTCGCATACGACACCGCAAACAGAATGATATACGCAGGCATCGACAGGGACGACATCTCCGTCCTCCCGAACGACAGCGACGAGGCTATTCTTTCGGAGCTTGACAAATTCGACGTTGACAACGTTTACCTTATCACATGGCTCAAAAAGTATCACGAGCTTGAAAAATCCACAAAGCAGTACGGAGGTAACGAATAATGAACACTTTGAACATCACATGGCTTTATCCCGACCTGCTTAATCTCCACGGCGACCGAGGAAACCTTATGGCCTTTGAGCGTGTCGGCACAAAGATGGGACTTGACGTCAAGATCAACCGTATCGACACCTTTTCGCAGGACATCGACTTTGAAAACTCCGACATCATCTTTATGAACGCCGGAGAAATCAAAACCGCAGACTCTATCGTCAAAAACATAAAGAAATTCGGCGATGCAATTTACAAGTTTGCCGAAAGCGGCAAGCCGATCATCGCCATCGGTACGACCGGAATGGTGCTTATCAAGTCAACAACAAGATGCGACGGCTCTGTTGTCGAAGGTCTCGGACTGCTCGACGCAACGGCTGTTGAAAGAAAAGAAATATACGGCGACGATCTTCAGTTCTCGCTTTGTGAGGACAGCGATTTTGAAATTATGGCGGTTCAGATCCACCTCGTCGATTTCTTCCTCAACGATCCCTCGATTGCCCTCGGCAAGCTCATCTACGGCAAGGGCAACAACGATAAGGACAGCACTGAGGGCGCAAAATACAAAAATGTCATTTTCACCAACGCTCTCGGTCCCGTGTTCGTGAAAAACCCTTGGTATACCGAAAAGATCATAAATGAAGCTCTCAAGGCAAAAGGCTTGGAGCCTGCCGCTCCGATTGAGGAGTCCTTCTTTGAAATCGAAAGAAATTCATTCAAAACAGTAAGACGTTTTATAGATCAGAAAACGGAGTAAAAATATGTATCCTTGTATCGAGATCAAACCCGACGGCATACTTCATAACATCAGAACATTAAAGGAAATGTGTAACCGTCACGGAATGTCGCTTTCCGTTGTCACAAAGATGCTTGTCGGCTATGAGCCGCTCGTCCGATATCTTGTTGAGGAAAGCGGCGTCACGTCGATTTGCGATTCGAGAATAGAAAATCTCGAAGCCTTTGTGGACATTAAGGCTGAAAAGTGGCTCATCCGCTCCCCCATGCTTTCGCAGGTCAGTGACGTTGTGAAATTTGCCGACGTCAGCCTCAACAGCGAGCTTGAAATAATCAAGGCTTTGAATGAAGAAGCCAAAAAGCAGAGCAAGCGGCATAAGGTTATCCTTATGTTTGAGTGCGGTGATCTTCGTGAGGGTTGCTACACGGACGAGCTGATCCGTATTTCAAGAGAATGTCTCGGCATGACCAATATCGAGCTTTACGGCATAGGCACTAACCTGAGCTGTCTCAACGAGGTTTTGCCCTCGGAGAACAATATGGCACTGCTTGAACAGGCGGTCAACGCCGTTCAGGACGAATTGGGTATCAGGCTTCCAGTTGTTTCGGGCGGAGCGTCAAGCTCGATCAAGCTTTTGTCGGAGGGAAAGCTCCCGTCCGTTATCAACAATATGAGAATGGGAGAGGCTGTTTTTCTCGGCAACATTCCTATTCTTGATGAACCGTTCAGCGGTGCAAGAGAGGATAACTTCATTCTGAAAGCGGAGATAATTGAGCTGAAAGAAAAGCCGTCCGTTCCCGAAACCCTGCCGCAGAATACGGACAAGCTGATGAAGCGAGCGATCACGGCAATCGGCAAGCAGGATATTTACCTCCCCGGTCTTAAATGTGCCGACAGCCGAATTAAGATAATCGGCGGTTCAAGCGATCACGTTGTCCTTGATGTCAGCGAATGTGGGAACGATTATAAGATCGGCTCGACGGTTGATTTCAGGATGACCTACAACTGCCTGCTCAACGCAATGACATCGAAATATGTCAGGAAAAATATATTGAAATAAATCAATAGAACTGTAAAAAACTGCAAGTAATCCGAAAAGGATAAGCTTGCAGTTTTTTGATATTTTTAAATATTTGACTTCATACAATTAGTGGCTCCACCTTTGGGGGAGCTGTCAGCGAAGCTGACTGAGAGGGAAATTATTTATTAAACTCCACGGAGCTATGCAGTAATTAAAATTTGAATTATTGATTTCAGAAACTACTTCATTATTTATCAAATTTCTTTTTCAGTCCTGCGGCAAACAGTGCAATTCCGACTGCACCGCTTGCGGTCAGAATAATCATCAACACGTTTCCGTTTGTGCAGTCCGCCCAATCGTTGAAATTTACGGTCATATCAATAGTCTCGTTCAAAACATAGCCTATAACATATATCAGAAAATAAACGGCTGTCCCGAAAATTGCCGTGCATATTCCGCCCTTTATCAGACCGTTCATTTTCAGGCTCACCACACAGCCTGTGAGCAAAAACGGCAGAAAACCGTACAAGGCAATCAGCTCTCCCGCACCGAGGTCAAAGGGTGTTATAAGCCTTGCGCACGCAATCAGAGCCACCGTTAAAATAAAATCCGCCGCAAAACAAATCAAGGTCTTGTGAGATGAAGCAAAGCCGTGTTTGACAAATTTTCTCATAACAATCGGCAGGAAAATCACGGTATATCCCAAAAGCACTCCCATAACCGCTGTCGGCACCCAATAGATGCTTTTCGTCACCGCTCCGCACACCGTCAGCAAAACCGCCACCCCTGCCGCAGAACTGACAAGATACCAAATCAGGCTTTTGTTTTTAACAAACCTTGTAACCGACGGGAAGAACAAAAATGCACAGGCAAGACTCGCAATAACAATCAACCAAGTTGATATCGGCATAACGCCCGTCAAACAGCATATGGAACAGATTAAGACCGTCAGCAGATATGCGGAGGTCGGTATCCAAAAGGTCAGCTTTTTCAGCCTTTCGTACTGTAACGCCTGCTTCTTTATCCGCCTGTATGAAGTGTCCTCGGAGGCGGTTATCAGCTCTTTTTCGCTTACGTCCAGCACACGGCATATCTCGGTTATCATCGTCAGGTCAGGGTAATTAACCCCACGCTCCCATTTTGACACAGCCGACTCAGTTACAAAAAGCTGTTCCGCAAACTGCTTCTGCGACATTCCCAGAGCCTCTCTTTGTGCCCGGATAAATTTTCCGAGCGTATTTTTCTCTATCATTAAACTGTCATTCCTTTCGTTGATAGGATTATGAAAAGCCGAGCTTATCACGAAAAAAGCGGCGCCTGCTTTTTCGCTGTCCGCTCAGCTCCCAATCGCACCACCATTCTACATTCACCCCGCCAAAAAGTCAATGGACTCTCAGTCAAGTGACGCATCTGCGTCGATTTCCGTATAATTCTTCTACACTAACTTTCCCGATATTGACTTCAAAGAGTGTTTTGATGTATATTATTATCAAAGAAATAATTACTCGAAAAAGAGGGATTGTATGAGCCTGCTTACAGCTGCAAGCGGTAAATCGGTTTACCGAGGATATGAATACTATTGTGCCGCAAAAGTTTTTTACGTTCAACAGATCAATGACGATGAGATCGAAGGCCTTGTCAAAGGAACAGTTCAAAAGCCATATAATGTTCACATAAATCTTAGTAAAGTCAGATCCTCAACCTGCGACTGCCCTTTTGCCAACGGCAGAAAAATTTGCAAACATATGATTGCAGTTTTCTTTGCAGCGTTTCCCGATGAAGCGAAGAAATATAAAGCCGAGCTTGAGGCTTATTATGAAGAAGAGGAAGCACGGGAAGCAAAACTTGATGATATGCTTCTGAATCACATAAAGAAACTTTCAAAATTAGAATTGCAAGAAGCTTTACTGCAGGTTTTATATGACGGTCCGGAATGGCAGTTTGAACGTTTTATCCGTGAAAATATTGATACGGGAGATCTATTATGATTTACAGAAATTATAAAAGCGAGGACATTTTCGTTTTGCGGGACATAATAGATAAAGACTTAGGCTATAACTGCAAACTGCCAAAGTTGAAATCCCGTGTTGAAGAAATGATGAAACGCGGAAATTATCAAATCATTGTCGCTGATGACAACGGCAAGGTCGTGGGTTTTATCGGCTGTGTCAATTATCTTGCTTTTGAGCTTGAAAACGAGGGTATGAAAATAATCGCTCTCGCAGTTTCAAAGGAATATCGTAGAAAAGGTATCGGCACATCGCTGATTAAAGCCGCAGAAAAGCAGGCAAAAGAAAACGGTGTCGAAGTCGTTCTTCTCAACAGCGGGTTGCCGAGAAATGACGCCCATTCGTTTTATGAGTCGCAGGGGTATTCAAAAAAGAGCTATGGTTTTATTAAGAAACTAAAATAATCATTGCTTTTGCAGTGAGCATAACGAACCGCTCTCACAAAACAAGGTTGTTTTCTTCGTCGCAATTGCATTTTTTTAAAGGGAAACCGTTCAACACTTTGTCGGATAATAATATCAAAATATATCTTGAAACCATTTAAAAATATATCCTAAAAAATTTTTAAAAAACACTTGATTTTAGATGGATAATAGTATATAATATCTAAGCGTTGTCGGGGTGTAGCGCAGATGGTAGCGTGCTTGGTTCGGGACCAAGAGGCCGTGGGTTCAAATCCCGCCACTCCGACCACCTAAAACCGTTGATACATAAGGCTTTGAGCTATGTATCAACGGTTTTCTTTTTGCCTTAAAGCAGCTCCCGAATGGTAAAAAACCACTCTCAGCGAGCTGAAAGTGGTAAATTGAGTGGTAAATTTTTTTGATATTCTGCGTGTTGATTTCCGACCGGCAATCCTCCAAAAAATTTTTTCATAACCTTTTGAAACATTGAAATTGCCATACAACATATTATTATAAACTAATAATTTTCAGGAGGCCATAAAATGAACCTTAGAACTAAATGCGCCGGAATGCCCGGAGTTACACCAACAGCAGAGTATTACAAGAAAAAGAGTAAACCGACCTACAATATGCCGAAAGCCGAACCGGTTACATACACGCTGAATCAGCTAAAAGATATGCTTCAGATGAGCTCCTATGCCGTGCGCAAGCTTATTGAAGAAAACCACATTCCTACACTCGAGTGTGGCAAGGGTAAAATCGTTGTCCTGCGCTCTACATTTGACGAGTTCTTGCAGAACAAGTACGGGTACACAGCTTAACTTAATATTATTTAACAGGCTCTCCGCAGAATTTCTGTGGAGGGCTTTTGTTTTGTCTGCTGCCGTCAAATCGGTTCCTGTTATCAAGACATAATCTCTTTATAGTCAAGCTTGCTTTTCGTTTTCTTTAAGGTGTTTCCGTTTTCTTTACGGTTTCCGACGTGAATTATTTTCACTTTACCGCTGAGAACAAGTAACGAGCCCCCACCCCAATTTGTCAAAAAACTATATTTATAATATACGTGCGGGGGAAGGCGTGAAGCAATGACGAAGACTTTAGATACACGCCGATGGAGTCCCTTCCCAAAATTGCCTTTTAATTGCGGGGCTTTTCGGAACGAAAAGTTTTGCAATCACGAGGGGTGTGGGGGCGAGTGGGTTAGCCCCCATTTCTTTTTTCGCTTCCTTTTTTCTTTAAGTTTCCGAAATAGTAATAATTACGCTTAAATAAAATCACAAACACTAAAAAGTTTGTTTTCAACTCTAACATATTCTAATTGTCCAATAAATTTTTCAAGGAGTTGCGAATGAACGATTACTATAACGAAAAAATCAAATGGCTTGAGTCAAACTACAGCGAATTCTCCCCTACGGAATATTATCGTATGATGTTTCCTAACGGTTCTTTTCAAAAGCCAAAAGAGTCGAACGGAGACTATAAGCCAAACGGTATTCTACAATTCCGTTGTAAGGGCGAAGAGAAAGGAAAAATGCACAGCCGAATTATCAATGATGACCACAAAACAATCGATGACTGTCTCAAAGGAAACGATGAGTACAAAAATATAGATTTTGCTATTATTTCCGGTTGTGCTTATATCGGTCGCAGAAGAATATCGGAAAACGTCCGGATGTGTTACGCAATAATAATTGACGTTGATTCCGTAAATAAGAACAATTTGATAAGTCTTTTAGGAATGTGTACAAATGATATTGTCCCTATGCCGACCGCCATTGTCGTTTCCGGAAACGGCGTACACGTTGTTTACATGCTGGACGAGCCTATTCCTACATATCGGGAAACCCTTGACGCTTTAAGCGACTTAAAAGCTATTCTTTCAAGAAAGCTATGGAACGAAAAAACAAGCACTGACTCTAAAATTCAATACCAAGGCATTACCCAAGGATACCGAATGGTAGGGACAAAAACAAAGCGAGGTCATATCACCCGAGCTTTTAAAGTCGGAAACAAAGTCAGTATAGATGAATTGTTAAGCGTCTTGGAAAACATAAGCGAATATCCTTTAGGAAAAAAAGAAAGAAAGAGCAAAACATTTTCAAAGAGATTTTTAAAATGTCTTAAAAATCGAAACCTCTACGAAGAGATGACAAAAACCCTTTGCGACGACATTACTCACGTCTCTTTAGAAGAAGCAAAAGTTAAATGGCCTGATTGGTACGAAAAACGAATTGTTAACAAGGAAGCTCCCGGTCATTATATTTGCGGTAAGGGACTTTATACTTGGTGGTTAGAAACGATAAGCTCCAAGAAAAACGTCCATGTCGGCAATCGCAGAAACTGTATGTATTGCCTTGCCGCATTTGCCCAAAAATGCGACATACCCGAAGAAGAACTAACCAAAGACCTTGAAAATCTGTTCGAATTTTATCAATCGCTTTCAACGTGCAAAGAAGATGAGTTTACTGTTGAGGATATGAAATCCGCCATCACTTCTTTCAGACAAAGCGATTTAACAAGAATGACAAAGAAACGGGTCCATACTCTTACAGGAATAAATTTTTCATCAAAGGAAAAGACTAAGCCCCGTAAAAAGCGAAGCGAGCATCTTAAATACTGCCGTGCTAAGCGTGATTCAAACTATACAAACGGTACGCATTGGTACGACAGAGGCGGCAGACCGTCCAAAGAAGCCGTTATCAGCGATTATTTATGTAATCACCCGGACGTTAAAAACGTAGCTCAAATCGCCAAGGAATGCAACGTGAGCCGACAAACAGTATACAACTATATCAACAAAAGAAAGACTCTTACTCATCAGACCGATAATTATGACAAGGAGTTAGACTTGCCTGTTGATACTATTGAGCAGCACATTGAATAAATACGACACATATATGTCGAAAAAAAATATAAATACGAAAGGACAATAATAATATGATTAAAAAAATTACAGTTTATGCTGAATACAGAAAAACAGTATACAGGGATGATACTTCCGGTTTTAAAATTATAAAGGTAAGATTAACAGACCCATCCAAAGATATACTCGACGCTTTCGACAATCGCCTCACTATATCCGCAAAAGGTTATATTTCCGATTCACTATTCGTCTATCCCCTCAAGTTTGTCGGAACGATTTCAGACAACAAACACGGCAAGACTCTTGATTTCTGTTCAGTCGAACCAACCTCAGACCAACGCGATAAAGCCATTGAGTTTTTGAGCTCAAATCTTTTTTACGGCGTTTCTGAAAAAATAGCCAAAAGTATCCTTGACACCGTCGGAGAAGATATTTTTGATTTTCCGCTTAAACAGACAAAAGAAGAATCGATAGAAATATTATGCTCAATTAAAGGTATAGGCAAAAAGGTTGCCGAAAACATAGTTAACGTTTTATTCGATTCACAGCTTTCCAAAACAATATTTGATTATATCGCTACGTATGGCGGAAAGTTTGCAAATTCGGAAAAGCTGTTAAATCTTTATGGAAAAAAAGCAATCGAAGAATTGAATAAAAATCCATATAAAATCGGCCCGGAGATAGGTCTATCTTTCATTAGCTGCGACAGAATAGCCAGAGACAACGGGATTAAATATAACGACACGGAAAGATTACAATATCTTATTAAAAGGGCCTTTATCGAAGACTGGGTTAACGGAAATTCGCATCCGGATATCAACACAATAATCAGTTATGTAAATGATTATTCCGCAAAACGTTCTGCTTTCCCCGATAAATGCTTCGAGGAAAAGGACATAATCAGAAGATGTTATTATATGCCCGGAATTACCGTTGATTATGCTGATACACCTGATAGTGATTACACAGACGAAGATTCCTGTTGTGATAAATTTTATCTGAACGCCTCATATGGAAATCAAAGAGATATTGTTACAAATGTCCGGCGAATACAACGTAAGAGGAATTCTGTTTACAGAAAACATATCAACATAAACAAAGTAATAGCTGACTGCGAGGAAGAGTTAAAGATAAAATACAGCGAACTGCAAAAGGAATGCTTCAATTTTCTTTCCTCTACCGGCATCAAAATATTAACAGGCGGACCCGGCACCGGGAAATCCACTGTAATAAACGGATTGATACACGCTTACCAAAAGCTTAATCCGTACTCAAAAATCGCTTTGATGGCTCCAACCGGCAGGGCAGCTCAACGAATGAGAGAAATTACAGGATTAAAAGCAGGCACAATCCACAAAACTCTGAATATAAAACCGTATGAAACAAACGATTATTTATTCTCAGCTTCTTATTTAAGGGATTTCCCTGCCGACTTGATTATTATAGACGAAGCCTCGATGCTTGATGAACAGCTCGCCGCTGTAATGCTCTCGTGCTTCAAGGAAGATTCCACCGTTATACTTGTAGGCGATATTGACCAGCTACCGTCCGTAGGAGCCGGAAAAGTATTGGAGGATTTACTGAAATGTAAAGTGGACGGCGAACCTATCGAAAGAGTAAATCTCATTGTAAATTACAGGCAAAAAGGTAAAGCAACCATTATCAAAAATGCAAATCTTATCAACTCCGGTGACGGAAACATTGAAACGGACGAAAGCTTTATTTATAAAGTTGTAAACACAGACGAAGAATTAAAAGAATGCGCAGTTAACGCTTTTCTCTTGTGCTATGACAGCGACAATCCGTTCAGTGTTCAAATTCTTTGCCCTAAAAACAAGGGTATTGCCGGCGTCAAAGAATTAAATACAGAATTTCAGAATTCTATCAACGGAGATAAGTCCAATATTCTGTCCGGAAAAGATTATAAATTTAAAATCGGGGATAAAGTTATGGCTACGGTCAACAACTACGAGTCGGATTATGTCAATGGCGATATCGGAATAATTAAAAGCTGCGACTCTATGTCCTTCACAGTAGATTTCAGCGGCCGTTCGGTTATTGTTGATAAAGCTCAGAAAGATGATTTTCTGCTTGCATATGCAACAACAATTCACAAATCGCAGGGAAGTCAATATGACACTGTTATAATTTGCCTTCCAAAAGATTCTGATGGAATGATGTACCGGAATCTGCTTTACACCGCCATAACAAGAGCACAAAAACAGGTTTTTCTTTATTCCGCCGAAGGCAATGTCGAAAAAGCCGCCGAAAGAACAATCAGCGACCGTATATCGGACTTAGATGAAATGTTTAATAAAAGAGCCTTTGAGTGAATAGTATTACTCTGTGATGTTGTCTAAAAGCAAAAACAAGTATAATTCTTTATCCCAAATAGTATTCTACTATTTATAGCTATTTCATTAAATCAAGCAAGTGCTGATAATCGTCAACATATTCATACTTGACTTTGCTCGTGGACATTTCGTTGAACAGCTTCTTTGCACAATTGATTTTTGCCTGCTCAATCTTTCTTAGTTCAAGGCTTTCCATTGTGCCTTTGGTCTCGGCAACAAAGAAAATATGCTTGACCTTACCTTCATAAAAAGCGATTGCCCAGTCAGGCGAGTAGTTACCAACCGGTGTAGGAATTTGGAATGTTCTCGGAAGCTTTGCATAAACGCAAACTTCTTCGGCTGAGTCCAAATCCTCGACAAATTTTCTCTCAACGCTCTTTTCGGCAGAACCATCGGTAAACACATAGTCCTGAATAGCTTTCTTTGCAAGGAACGCCTTATCAAAGCTCTGTGTATTCTTTTCAGCGGTAAAGATAGTGCTGTCGTATTCGCCCTCAATAGTATCGTAGGAAATGTGCTCGACTATCATATCAGCTTTCTGCTCATTTATAAGCCTGACAACCTTTGTAATAAATTCTTCAGGATTGTTTCTGAACAAATAAAGCTTATCAATACTTTTTAAAATAGCCGATACTGTCTTTCGGGTAAGGGTAGTTCCTTCTGCCACTTTGCCGATAAGGTCATATTTAATCTGACTTGTTTCGGCATGTTTAAGCTTTTGCGTTCTTGTTTTTACTCCGGTGAAAGAATCTCCTCGCTCTATCTCATACTCGTTAATCTCTGTTTTTTGCCGACCGATAGTTGTTGTATATTGAAGCTCAGAAACAAAGAGTTTTTCGTCAATATATGCGATTGAATTTTTAATCAGCTCCTCGCTGTCAAACTCAACTGTGTAAGCGTACTTGTGGTTAATTTCACGCCATAATGCCTGAAACTCTTTCTTGGCAAAGTTCTCATTAAGCGGATTGTCCTTGACCTTTGTTTCGTGTCCGTCTGTAAACATATCTTCAAGAACACTGTCATCATAAACAGACTGAATAAGCGTGTGAATCCCCTCTGCCATAGGCTTCAATTCTTCCGGCAGTTCGGCAACCGTACCGCTCTTTACATCCTGACGGTACTTGTCCGTAACCTTACGCTTCATATCAACATAGCCGTTCTGAATCAGATAGAACTCAATCGCATTGGCGGTGTTGTCATCAATGAGTGTTGGTACATCGTCAACCTTGACATACTTTCCCTTAAAGTATTCGCTTGTGGCAACAGTCGGTCTGTCATAAAGCACGGTTTTAATATCTGACTGTAAATCTGTAACAAAGCTCTTGTAACTCTCGCTGGCAACAACCGTAAGCGTGTTAATATCGTGAACGGCTTCTCCGCAGCTTTCCACATCCATACGGTTACCGTTCTGATTTACGCACAAACGAAGTCCACGACCGACCTCTTGGCGTTTAGCTGTATTGCTGTCGGAATGCTTGAGCGTACAAATCTGAAATACATTCGGATTATCCCAACCCTCACGGAGAGCCGAGTGAGAAAAGATAAATCTTGTCGGCTCGTCAAAGGAAAGTAATCGTTCCTTGTTCTTCAAAATAAGGTCATAGGCAGAAATATCATCGGAAAACTCACTGCCACGCTTTAACTGGCTGTCTATGCTTCTGCCGGTTTTTTTGTCAATGCTGAAATATCCCTTATGTACCGCACTTACATCGCTGCAAGTGGATTTCAAATACTTCTGATACGGCGTGTCAAACATCGTGATATAGTCATTCAGTACGCTCATGTATTCCTGCTCAAACATAACACCGTATTCGCCCAGCACTTCATCACCGTTTTCGTCATACTGACGATATTTTGCTACCTCGTCGATAAAGAACAAGGACAAACACTTGATTCCCATATTAAAGAGCTTTTCTTCTTTTTCAAAATGAGAAAGGATTGTCTCTCTGATTTGAATACGACGCATATCCTTTTCGGAAACATCGCCCACAACATCGCCAGCTTTGATTACTTCACCGTTTGTAAAGGTTACTGTTCCACGAAGCGGGTCAATCTCGGATATGGTGTAGCCCTTATACTGCTCCATTTCCTGAGAAACATAATATAAATCATCGCCCACGCCGAGTATACGGGTTTCACGGTTTATGGATTTGTTGTATCCGATTTCAAGCTCGATTTTTGCCATAGGCGGCTTCTTGCTTGAAAGCACAATCTGCTCAAGGTACAGATAGCTGTCCGTACCTCTGAAATTTTTGACTTCAAAGCCTTTGACTTCAATTTTCTTAACCAGCTTTTTATTTAAGGCATCCAGAGCGTCAAGCACATAGATAAGATTGTGTTGTTTTGCATGGGTAGCCGAGTAGTTCAGGCTGAAAAGCGGATTGAAGTTTTTGAGTGCCTTTTGTGTAACATCTCCACCCATTTTCTGCGGCTCGTCTAAAATGATTATCGGTCTGTTAGCCTTGATTACATCAATCGGGCGGCGAGATGCGAACGAATCACGATTTGAGTAAATAATACGGGCTTCTTTGCTTCTGCCGTCCTCTTTCAGAGAAGAAGCGAAAGCCTGCGTGTTAATAATCATTACTTCGATACCTGTGCTTTGAGAGAATTCATCAAGCCTGCTCAGGTTAGAACTGTTGTAGATAAAGAAACGAGCCTTTTTGCCGTAATGCTCCATAAAGTGGTCGGCGGTAATTTCAAAGGATTTCTTTACGCCCTCACGGATAGCAATACTCGGCACAACAACAATAAACTTGCTCCAACCGTATTTTTTATTCAGCTCAAACATTGTCTTGATATACACATAGGTTTTACCCGTACCGGTTTCCATTTCAATATCAAGACTGCAAAGCCCCAAGTCTTTGACAAGAGAATTTGAGAGTTTAATGTTGTTCTGACTCTGCAAGGTCTGAATGTTGCGGAGAAGCTGTTCATCGAAAAGCTCCACGATTTCATTCTTGTATCCGGTATCATCCATCGGGTCATACCGTTCCATTTCTTCATCTGTCAACCTCAAAGTCATCTGCATATCGGCAGACTTCATTTTACCAAGGTCACGGATATAACTGATTTTGTCGTGAAAGCCTTGTCCGTTAAAAACTTTCACAACCGCGTCAACTGCGTCCGTTTGGTATTGTTGTATTTTGAAATTAAATTTCATTTGTATCCACCTTACTCTTCTTAACTTGCTCTTTAGCAGTTTTTTCTGTGGACTTTATAAGTGCAAGATATTCTTTTTCTACCGGAGAAAGCGTCTGTACCTGATACTTTCTATATTCCTGTGTTGCTTTTTCAATAGCTTGCTTATTGCTTACTTTACCGGAACCTATAAGCACATTTTCACCTGTTGAACTTAAAATTGCATCCAAATGCTGAATATAGTCTTTCATATACATTGGATTTTTACGCATTGCCTGGATTTCTGCAAAATCAAAATATCCGGAAACGAGGTTGTTGAGAACTTTCAGTTCTTCGTCTTCTAAATAGTTTTTCGCAATTTTAACGTCAGCTAATTTTGGAAAATCGCCGGTAAAACTTTTCAGCCCCATAAAAGGCCTATCTGCATCAGCGCGCTCATAAATTACTTCTGCCGCAGTATGGCCGTGAGCTGCAAAGTGGAGCTTGTTTTGCACAATTTTGAAAAACTGCACAGACTCTTCACTTTTAGGGTCATAGTCTACACTGGTAGCATACAAATCTAATACCTGCCGATACATAACTTTTTCAGATGAACGTATATCTCTGATACGGTCCAGCAATTCTTTCCAGTAATTGCCACCGGCGTTACCTTTCAGACGGTCATCGTCCATAGTAAAGCCTTTTATCATATATTCTTTTAAGCGTTCAGTTGCCCAGCGTCTGAAATTTGTGGCTATTGAAGATTTCACCCTATATCCCAAGGAAATAATCATATCCAGATTATAGAAAATCATTTCTCTTTCAACATTGCGCTTACCTTCTTTTCGAACCTGTCGGAATTTCCGACAAGTTGAACTTTCTTCCAGTTCACCTTCGTCATAAATATGGCCAATATGTTCCACCACATTAGTACGGGATGTCCGGAAAAGGTCTGCCATCTGCTGCTGTGTAAGCCACACAGTTTCATCTTCAAAACGAACATCTATTTTTGTCTCACCGTCATCAGTCCGGTATATAATTATTTCACTGTTATTATCATTATATTTTTCCATAATCATAATACCTTTCTAACTGTTTCAGGTGAATATGATGCGAAAATCTGCTCAAAGTTCGTTGCGACGCTGTCGTTTGCCATAGAGCTGTCACGCATTACAAAATAGTACGGTTTCTGCTTTGCAATAGCTGTGATAACTTCTTCATCAATATCTTTGTCAAAGCAAGCGATTAAATATCCATCCTCAACATCAAAGTAAGAATAACTCCTCATTCCAACTTTCTCACTCCTAACCTGAATTTTACTGCTAAGCAAAATTCCGAGGTCAAGCATAACCTGGAACAACAAATCCTCCGGAGTTCTGTCCTCTTTGATGTTATCTTCAAGGCGAGAAAAAAGTGACGGTTCATACTCAGCCGGGTTATAATAAACCTCTTTCATATTGGAAGTATCTAACTTTAAGTCTCTAAATCCGACATCTCCTGAAATATTCAATTTTTCCGCAGTCTTTTTTATTCTTGTTTTTCCAGCTTCACAAATATTATCAAATCCTTTTCTTCCCAAAGCTGAATCCGGTGAACATTTTTCTGGTATCTGCACCAATATGAACTTTCTCCGCCCTCCATCGGTGGAATTCGCCAACATTACACCATGAGCAACAGTTGCTGAACCTGAAAAGAAGTCCATAATAATGTCATCTTCTTTGGTAAACGACAGTATATGCTCTTTGCAAATTTCTGCAACCTTTGGCGTGTCAAACGGAACATCTATTTCTTCAAGGAAAGCAGTATCACTTCCTCCAAAGTACAATAAAGAAGGAATGTTCTCATACAAGTTTTCTTTAAGTAGGTATTTGCTGTTTGGAATAGTAGTCTCGTCTTTTCCAAAAATAATTTGTCCATTTTCCAACATTCTTTTCATTGTTGCAGAAGGATTTCTCCATCCTCTGTCAGGGACTGGACAAGGTTTTTTAGTGATTGGGTGAATAAGCGGGACAAAATAATCATCAGGAGCCTTTTTCTTATTTGGCCACGCCATTGAAACTGGTCTATATACTTCTCCATTCTCATCAATTTTGTTGTAAGCTTTTTCTCCACCTGAAAAATCATTTTGTGCTCTTATCCAACTTGAAAAATCCTTGTTAATCTCATCAAGTGTATAAGTAATTGAAAGTTTGCTATATAGTTGCTTTGCCTTAGCTAATATTGCACTTGCATTTTTCTTCATTCGCTGAATTTTATTATTTTGCAAAAATTCCAGTTTGTTTTTTGCGTACACAAGTATATATTCGTGTTGATAAGATATACCTTGAGCATCTCCTTTTGGATTTCGCTTATCCCACACAATCGTTCCCAAATCGTTCTGCTCTCCAAATACTTCTCTACATACATTTTGTAAGTTGGTAATTTCATTTTCGTCCATATTTATCAAAATAACGCCGTCTTCTTTGAGCAAGTCTTTTGCGATTCTAAGACGAGGATAAATCATATAGAGCCAATCAGAATGAAATTTCCCATTGGTTTCATTGTTTTGACGCATATCAAAAAGCAAATTCCCATCCTCATCATACTGACCACTTGCCTCGGAAAAATCTGTTTTTGTCATACCAAAATTATCATTATATACAAAACTGTCTTTTCCAGTATTATACGGCGGGTCTATGTATATCATCTTGATTTTGCCGAGGTATGTTTCCTGCAACAGCTTCAAAACCTCAAGATTATCGCCCTCAATATAGAGGTTTTCTGTATTATCAAAGTCAACGCTTTCCTCTCTGCAAGGACGGAGGGTTTTGTTTATCGGTGCATTGGCAAGAAGAACGGACTTCTTCTTGTCAGGCCAAGTGAACTGATAGCGTTCCTCATTGCCATCAACAACCTTGCAGGAAATCTCCTGCATAAGCACATCCTTATCAATAGCACGGACTACCTCGCCGTTTTCGTCAATAGTTTCGGTAATGGCATTAGGGAACATAGCCGCTAACTTCTTGAAATTCTCATCAGCCTTATTTGCTGTCTGCATTTTGAGTTTATCCATTTTCTTTTTCCTCCGTTTTCCAAAAATGATATATTGGATATTCTTTGAAGTTTTTCTGTTCTTCTTCAGATAATTTTCCAAAATGAATTTCTGCTGCTTGCTGCTGTCCTAAAAGCAAATAAGCTCCGACAACACAGTCTTCTCGTGTATCCTTGTTTTCAACCATTGCATACAAGGCACCAATTTCATCAATATTAAAATCTCGCCATCTTTTTATAGTCTGAAGTTTGTTTAGAGTTTTAATTTGATAATCGAGTTCATCTTCAGGAGCTTCAGAAATCCAATCACTGAAGCCCTTGCAGGCTTTCAAGATTTTTTCTTTTCTCGTGCCTTCAGCTTTATCATAAGCATTTAACAATTCGAGTAAAAACCAGTTTGCTCGGCTAAATGTTTCGTAGTGATGTTCTGCTTTTTGAAATGAGGGGAGCAAAACTTCAAAATTCATATTGCTTAATGTTAAGAAATCATTTTCGTGTAAAATGGTGTACTGCGAAATAGGAAGCATTTTCCCAGCGTTGTTTCTATCCTCAAAAGCAACAGAAATATCCGTTTTGAAGAAATCATACATTTCATAAGTACCTTTTTCTTCACATTGCTTCAGATAAACCGCAAATTTTAATTTCCCGATTTTCAGGCAAGTAACAGGAGGTAAATCATCCTTTAGTCCTTTTACCGGTTTTTTCTCTAAAAAGGCTGTTAATAAACGATTCAGATTTCTCCAATCTTCATCGTCCATATCATTGATATCAATATCCTCAGAGCAACCCAACATATTAAGAACTCTAACAACATCTTTGGCAAAACTGAGATGTTCTTTTTCTTTTTCTATGTCAAAATTCGATGAATCCATTCCGTTATAATCAAACGGTATTTCAATATCGTTGACCTTGAAATATCCTTTATCTAAATAAGTCAGCATAAAATCAAGGTCTTTTGCCAATATACGAATTTTATCTGAATTTTTATAGTTGATTTTGCAGGAATGACTGTTTTCAACGAACTTCATTTTGAAACTTTCGCCGTAGCAAGCAATAGTTTCTTTTGCACTTTTTATAACCCGGTAATTCGTGTAAAAAAGTCTATCATCAATCGTAATCAAGGCATCCATAACCTGTTGAGTATGAACATCTTGAGGGATAATATCTAAGGGTTGCGGAATAGAACTTCCCTTAATCTTTGCGTACAGATAAACCTCGTTCTTTATAAGTGCCATTTGAGGGTCAGTATATCCCACACCGGAAAACGGAATAACTATATTTTCCAGCACACCTTGTTCTTCTAATTCTTCTAAACTAAGCAACTTACCTTCCTTAAAGCTTGCTTGCTTTTGACAATTCTGTAAGCAATTAAGGAAAATCGTAGCTTTCTTATTATTGTCCGATGGAAACTCTTTCAAGTGGACAGTTTTATTATCCTGTTCTTCTGCTTCTTCTAATAATTGCCTTAATTTGACCGGAGTAAGCTCTGCATAATAAATTTTATTCGTCAGACCACAATTTCCAATATATACAACAAAGAGTACGCAACCTCCATCATAAAGATAATTCCTCAAGTCCACCGTTGTCATTGAAAAGGAAATTGTCTCTTTTGAATGGTCGTCACATTCAGTGCCTTTTACTTGTACTGGCATTCTTCCTTTAAGATTACTCTTTTTCTTTGATTTATCTCCGTAAATATAAACAAAGCCGTCCCACGAAGGTTCTTTATCGTTATCCGCAATAAACTGGTCAAGAAACTCTGATGTTACTATACTGTTTTTTACAGCATTAACTGACAGCGTTTCTATTGCTTTATTATCCAATGGCATTTTATCACTCCGTTTCGTTATCAACTTTACGCAAAATGGATTTGGTTTTCTCAACCGGATAAGGCCCACCTAATCGTGAATACTGTCCGACAGAAACAACCTTGCCTTGCCTTTCATTTCCTTTTTATCTTCTCCGACCGTAACAATAACCGTATATCTGATTTTTATTGAGTTAACATTCGATTTGAATTTTACCTTTTCTTTATCCATTCGGCACACTCTTTAGCAATCGCCTTTTGAGTAAGTTCATTTCTAAGCTTGACTTCAAATTCTGTTCCGTAAAGGCTTCTCTCCCGATTTAATCTCGGAATGTAAAATTCACGCTTTTCCTTTTTGACTTTTTCAGTTATAAAAGTCGGAGAAGAAAAAATAAATCTCAACTCATCTATACTTGACAATTCCGTTTTAAGCTCCTGAAAAGCATAAATAGAGAAGCAAGCAGCTGCAATAGACAACTTGCTCCCCTTTTTAATTTCAACAGATAAATCATCTTTTAGTGTATTAGTCGAATTGTTTATTATTTCCATAAAAATTTACTCACTCCTGATTATCACCACATGAAAAAGTAATAATCCATTTTAGTTTATTATATCCCATTCTATTACGGTGTGTCAACGATGTTTTTTTCATTATGAGCGTTAGAGTACTCATATTGGTACAATGTTTTATAAGGATTTATCTTCTGAATCAACACATTTAAACAGCTATTTAAAAATCAACGACACAGCAAATATTTCTTCTTTGTCTGAGGCTTTATTATTTATAAATGATGTTTAAGTTTTATGTTAGCAAAACCCTCCCTCGATTAAGCAAACGAAAATGCTGTGACATTTGGTTATAAAAACTCCGGGAAGAACCGAAGCCCTTCCCGGAAAGTCTTATTCAGTTTAATACCAAATCCAGCCAAAGAGAACGATAACAATTATCCATTGCCACCATGCGTAGGTTACGTTGACCTTGCAGGTGTCGGAAACAGTGTTGCCGTATTCGTCTGTGACGGTCACGGTTATCTCGGTACTACCTTTCTTTGCGCCGTATACCTTGCCGTTCTCGTCAACTCTCGCAACGGACGTATCTGATGAGGTGTAGGTCACGGTATAGCTTGCGTTCTCTTCAACAGTAACGCTCGGTTTCAATGCAGCAGACTTCTTATAATTCAGTCCAATGTCATTAACGGAAACAATGGGTTTGTTTGCTATCTGAATTATCGCCCATTCGCCGAAATGATTTGTGGTAAATACAAAATATCCGTCTTCAATCAAAAAAGCTATTTCTTCCGGATTTTTGCTTGATGTGTTCAAATAATAGAGCTTGCATTTCTCAGCATTAAATCCATCGGGAACAGGGATTCTGATGGTTACGTCGCCGTTGGGCTGAACGCTCTGACCGTCAACGTAGGTTTCGATAGTAAACACTTTTGCCTTTGACTTGCCGTTGACTTTTCCGATTATTTCAAATGACGAGTCGCTGAGGATTTCCTCGACCTTGAGGGTAACATCACCGTCAAATGTTCCGCTTGGAGCGCTCACCTTTATGCCTGTAATTTCATCAGTAATGTCAACAATTTCAGGCTCTACAACATAGTTATAGTGTATAGTTGCGTTTGTTAAACATTCGTTATAAATTCCTATTGAGACGCTATGCCATTCTTCTTCACTGCCGGCATAATACACATCTTGCAGACTGTTGCAACCATAAAATGCATGATTGCCTATACTCGATAAACTGTCGGGGATTGTTATACTTGTCAGACCAATGCAACGTTCAAAGGCAGAATCATCTATGCTTTTTACTCCATCGGGGATTTTCACATTGGCAAGACTGCTACAAGAATAAAACGCACTAGACTCTATTCTCGTTACGCTGTTCGGAATAATAAATGATTCTCGCAAATTTCCAATAGGATATTGTATAAGTTTGGTTTTATCTTTATTATACAACACTCCGTATTTATCGCTACTGTAATACTTATTACTCTCATCAATCGTTATGCTTGTCAGTCTTCTACAACAATTAAATGCGCCATAGTTAATGCTTGTTACGCTTTCGGGAATTGTTATACTTGTCAAACTACTGCACAGCTCAAATGCTCCATAACCTATACTTATTACGCTGTCGGGGATTGTTACACTTATCAAACTACTGCAATTTGCAAATGCATAATTACCGATATTGGTTACGCTATCCAGAATTGTCACGCTTGTCAAACTGCAACATTCTTCAAAAGCCACAGCATCAATGCTTGTTACACTGTTGGGGATTGTTATACTTGTCAAACTACTACACCGACTAAATGTCCCATAATTTATACTTGTTATGCCATCAGGTATTGCTATATTTGTTAAACTGCTACAAAACTCAAAGGCCATACTACCAATGCTTGTTACGCTATCTGGAATTGTTATACTTATCAAGCTTGTGCAACCCCTAAACGCATAACTATCTATGATTGTTACGCTTTCGGGAATTATTATACTTGTCAAACTACTGCACAGCTCAAATGCTCCATAACCTATACTTATTACGCTGTTTGGGATGCTTACGCTTAGCAAACCGGTGCAATTTCTAAATATATAATTGCCTATGCTTGTTACACCGCTATTTATAACAACACTTTTTATAGAACTGTTTTTATAAAATGGAGAAGACATATCAACACTATAATTCCACATAGCTCCTGTTCCACTGATTTTCAGCAAACCGGTGTCCTCATCAAATGTATATGTAACATTATCTCCGCAAGAGCCTGATGAGCTGAGTGCAGACGATTTTGTGCTGAAATCAAACCAGCTGAAATCAATATCAAGTCCTACAAATCCGCTCAGCGGTGCGGCGGTCAGGAGCATCGCAACCACAAGAAGGCTTGAAATAAGTTTTTTCACCTTTTTCATTAAACATTCCTCCTGTTAAAAATCCACCCAAAGGGTAAATCCGTTGGGTGGAAACAAGCATATTGATGTCATTTCTCTCCCAACTTTTACCATTATATCACTTTATAAAATAATGTCAATGCTTGGCGTTCGAAGAATTACAGTTACAGTCCGCAGAGAGGTACTGTAAATCAGTAATTATGTAACGAAGGTAATTTTAAACATCATTTCACACCGCCAGCAGATAATTCGTCAGGGTATCAAGTCTCCAATGGCTCAGGTGGAACACGCTGACGGCAAATACGGCTAAGCGGTCATATTCGACTGCAAGGCCGTCTTTTAACGCCTTCTCACGGTTCTTTCCTCGGAGCTTATATACGCCCTTTATGTTCTTGTACGGGAACGGTCTCGGCTTGCCCTTATCGTTCTTATTGTACTCGTTCCACCGTTTCATAAGCTCCCCTGTGAGCTTGTAGGCATTTTTAGCGTCCTGTTTCCTGTCGCCTGTGTGCAAGTAGTCATAGTAGTATTTGTACGCTCTTTGAGCCTGCAATGCCCTCAGATGGTGATAATCCATCTTATCCGAGAAATCAGACTTCTTGAATAATCGCTCACTGCTGTCTGTGTTGAAATATTTCTGTACAAACTCAATATCGTCCGGCAGAATTCTTTGAAGCTGAAACTTTCCGCCCTTGCCTCGCTTAACTCTGACGCACATGT
>JBJEPQ010000028.1:0-39354 GCA_051881315.1 Acutalibacteraceae bacterium
TTTTTAGTGTTGCACTTGATATTATAATCTACCCTCCCTTGTGTAAAGGGAGCTGTCAGCGAAGCTGACTGAGGGATTGTAGAAAGATTTATTTATTCTTTAAATCTTTTTTGTCAGCACTTATCCCCTCCGTCACTTCCTTCGTCAGCGACACCTTTCTCGCTGCGGCTCGGTCACGCCACGGCTCTGAACGTCCACCGGACGTTCATTCACTCCCGTGGCGACGCTTTGCTACCTTGCAACAAGTGGGAGGCTAAAACGGTTTCTGCAAGCTTCAAGGTTTTCACGTCAAAGGTCTACTGTCTAAAATCTAAAGTCTGATTTGACGGATGAGGTGTAATAGCAGACATTAAATTTTGGATATTGGACATATTGCTATCGAAATAATATGAAGAAAACGGCTAAAAATAAACATTAACATATGCGGTTAATTTAAATAATTAAGGCTTGTATAGGTATATAAAATTTCCGATACAAGCCTTAACTATTCTTATTATTTCTACTTCATCTTTTCTCGGAATCAATAGTTTATTTCAAGTGTGTTTCCGAACTTCTCGTTATAATAGTTTTTAATAAAGCTATATGTGAAGCTCTCGTCCTCCTGAGAGAAGCCGTGCTTTGAGATAATGTCCTCGGTACATTTTGAAAGGGGAAGAACACGGACATTTTCGTAGTCCTCACCGTAGACTGTCACCGTAGGAATAAGCTTTGCGGCGGTGATTGAAGTCTGACTGGTTTTTGAGTCCTTTGTGACTGTGATGTCCGCTATTCCGCCGAGAAGGCTCTCTGCGCTTTCCTCAAGAGAAATAACCTTGCCGAGCGACGGAACGATAAGAGCCTGCTCACCGTCGCCGTTGTCCTTGTATTCAAATGCGCCGATTTCATTCTTGCCCGTGCCGATGATTATATCCGCACCGTATCTGAGAAGATTGTCAACCACTTCCTGCTGATAGTCGGAAAGTCCGGCTTCCTCCTCATCGTCCCAATGGACGGTTACACAGACGATGTCGGAGGCGGTTTTTGCGTTTTCGACAAGCTGTTTCATTGTGCCGTTAAGCTCGTCCTCGCTGGCACGGGTGTCGGACAGATCAAGTATGCCGATGTCCGATTCTTCGGGAATATCAAACCCGCCGAGGGATTCCGTGATACCGACAAAGGAGATTTTAATCCCGTTTATTTCCGTGATCTTAGGCTTCATCATTTCTTCCCGGTTTTCAAAAAGTCCGGTCAGAAGAGCCTGATTTTCCTTCGTCTTGAAAAGCGCAATATCGTTGATCGCACCCGACAGCCCCATATCCATAATATGATCGTTTGCCTGATTGAAAACGTCAAAGCCGAGATCAATCAGCTTGTCGAGCATCTGATCAGGGGTGTTGAAATCGGGAGCGGCGGAGGGCTCGTTCTTGTCGTCCATAACGGTATTCTGGTTAATCATTGCAAGGTCTGATTTAGAAATAATCTCCTTGATGCCGTCATATGCTCCGGAAAAATCGTATCCGTTTCCGCCGGCTTTTTCCGAGGCCTGCGAGAACACCGTCCGATAAACCGTGTTGTCGCCTGCGATCATCAGTCTTGCCGTGCTTGAAGCGGCGGTCTGAGTATTCGGCGCCTCGGTCTGACCTTCCGACGAGGTGTAAACCGCACCGTTCTTGATCCTCGATTTATCAATTACTATCATCATTGAGCTGACAACTATCGCAACGCAAAGAATACAGTTGAAAGCGATCAGAAATACTTTTGATTTAGTCCATTTCAGGTTATCCTTCATATTAACATCTCCGTGACAAAAATCCTTTAGTATTTTATCACAAAGTTATTTTTTTTGCAACCACACAGCAGCTTTCTTTATAGTAGGGAATGAAGTAAAATGCAGGAATGACGGCAAGACAGCCGAAAAACCACGGTAAAAAGCTGATTTTGAACTTCACGATCTCAAAAATATGCCCGTCAAGCAGGTTTTTACTTTGGTTGATTGCCGTAAAAACACCGAGCCTCGGATCGGAGGAAAAAAGATATTCTGCGATAAAATAACGCTGTACGGCAACGAAATAAAAAATCAAGCCGCTGATGCCGAAAATCAGACTCCCTGCCGCAAGGGAAATAAAGAGGTAAAGCTCAAGTCCTCCCGTGCCCGAAAGATAGTATATCGACCACAGAAGAATTATACAGGGGAGAAAAAACAGTATGGCAAGCGACAGCTTGATGAAAAACAGAGAAAAGTGAAAACGTAACGCACGAAAGGAGTTTTTCGGTCTGAACCAGAAGAACAGCCTGCGTGAATAATTGGCTTTGTTTGTCGTAACACCGTTGTACCATGCCTTTTCGCCGACGCTCAGCGAGCTGTAAACGCAGAGCGTAATCAGACATATTAAAACGAGGATAACGGCGGCGGTTATACCGACAGGCAAGCCGACAGCCGAAAAACGGTCGGAAAGCATAATAATTCCGTAAGACAAGGCAGTCATTACCGCACAGAAAAACAGGGAGAACAACACAATTGACAGAGCCTGCCTGCGTTTGCCTTTGATAATATCCTTGCTTTCTTTTTTTATTATACTGCTTTTCATAATATCACCCGTGGAGATTTTTGACGGATATTTGTACGAATATTCACAAAGAATGTTGCAAAAAGCCTTGACGGGGGTTATAATCTAATTATTGATTTGAGGTGATCTTGTGACCGAATTTGAAAAGATGATATCGGTTATCGTGCCGTTTTATAATGCAGAAAATACAATTAAAAAGTGCCTTGACTCTCTCAAGGCTCAGACCTTAGATGCAGACAAGACCGAAATACTGCTGATAAATGACGGCAGTACGGACGGCTCAGCGGAAATCGTCAGAGATTTTGCGGTTGATGCTGCGAACGTTTCTGTTATAACTCAGGAGCATCGGGGACTTTCGGAGGCGAGAAACTGCGGAATAACTGCCGCAAGGGGCAAGTATATTGCTTTTCTGGACGCCGACGACACTTTGTCCGACAACGCTCTGACAAAAATCGTAGATTTCTTTGAGGAGAATTACGAAGCGGTTGATCTCGTCACATATAAGCTTGTGCCGTACAATAACGGCAATAGAAAAAAATCGGGCTTCAGATACAATGACGACGTTCCCGGCATTAAAGATCTCGGCGATGATAACAACGTTTATCTATGTCCTGCGGGAATCAATATTGCCGTTAAAAACAGGGGAGACGAGAATATCCTTTTCAGCGTTTCTGAAAACTGCGACCTTGAAACGGTGAACTTCTGCCTTGACTGCGTCAGGGATAAAAAGGCTTTCGGCTACGTTGCAGACTGTGAATACAGAAAGATGAACAATCCCGGCGGAGTGGGCAAGAGCCTTGAATGTGCTTTGTTTTTTAACGATTTTGTCGGCAGGTGGGAGGAGATATTCTCCGAATACGATCCCGTTCCGGGCTATGTTCAGTCTGTTTTCGCCGAGGATATTTTAAGACGGCTGAAAGGTGATTTTCTGCTTCCTTATCATCTTGAGGGTGAAGCATACCGCCGTGAGGTTGAACGGATTGAAAAGCTCCTTGAAAAAGCTGAGGACAGTATAATTCTCAATCTCCCCGAAGCGGAGGAAATGAACAAACACTACCTTGTTTCTATGAAATATAAGGGCGAATTAAAAGCCTCCTTTGACAAAAAAATAAGACTTTCTCACGGCGAAAATGTCCTTTACGAAGCCGAAGCTTTTGAGCTTGTATTGACTAAATTCAAGGTCCGTGAAAGCGGAGTCGAGGTTTGCGGTTATATTTCTTCGCCTGTTTTTGATTACTGCGAAAAGCCTGTTTTGCTTCTCAGGGAGCGGAGCGAGACCGTTCCTCTTGAAATCAGGGAGTGCTCGTTCTGCTATGACGGTGCAAAGCTCAGAAATAATACGGCATGGGGCTTCAGAAAGATATTTGAAGTCGGCAAACGTACCTCTTTTTCGTTCGCTGTTGAGATCGCAGACCGTTCATATCCCGTGCATTTCAGCTTCGGCGAATGGGTGCCTTTTAGAGAAAAACGCAGTCGCTTTGTCCTCAACGGCGTAAGCTGCAAAATGAGCGACAAGTGTATAATCCTTGAAAAAGCAGATAAAAAAGCAGAAAAAAAGTATAAAAAAACGGCTCTCAAAAAATATCTGAGAACCAATAAAAAAGTGTTTGCCGTCAGACTGCTTAACCTTATCCTGCCGAAGAAAAGAATCTGGCTTTATAACGACTGTAAGGGAGTTGGAGTTGACAACGCCTACTTACAGTTTATTCACGATTTTGATATTGACGACGGGGTTGAACGCTACTATGTTGTAAACGGATCGGTCGATGAAATTAGACAGCATTTCACCGCCGAACAGCAGAAGCGGCTTATCACATTCCGCTCGTCAAAGCATAAGATGCTGTATCTCAATGCCGAGAAGATTATCACTGCCTTTGTTGAAAACGAAAACTATCTTCCGTTTTACAGCGATATTTATCCCGAATACATCGACCTTTTCGGCGGAGATGTCTATTATCTCCAGCACGGCGTCCTGCACGCCCATGTGCCGTGGAAATACTCATACGACAGGCTTGATATCACGGGCGAGGTAATTTCGACAGACTATGAGGTCAAAAATTTCACCGAAAATTATTTCTTCCCCGAAGACGCTCTGATAAAGAGCAAGATGCCGAGATATGACCGTGTTGACATCGACACAAAAAAGGCGAAAAATATTATCCTCTTTGCTCCGTCATGGCGGAAATATCTGATTTCGCACAAGGCGGGCGGCGGTTGGACGGCGGACAAAGAAAAGTTTGTCAAGTCGGATTTCTTCAAAAAAACTCAGGAATTTCTGAACAGCGAAAGTCTCGCAAAATTGCTTGAGGAAAACGGCTGGACGCTTGAATTCAAGCTCCACCCGATATTTGCCCCGTACAAGGATTGTTTTGAAATACAAAATCCGTCAGTCAGCTTTGCCGACGGCAGACCGATCGACGAATACAAGTTATTTATTACGGATTTTTCGTCCTTCGTCTACGATTTTGTTTACCTCAACCGTGCAGTCGTGTATTTTATGCCCGATCTCAGGGAGTTTAGGGCAGGTATGAACGATTACAGAGAGCTTGACATTCCGTTTGAAAACGGCTTCGGAGAGCTGACGCAGAGCCCGTCCGAGCTGTGCCGTGCAATTAAAACGATAATCGCAAACAACGGAGAGGCGATAGCCCCCTATAATGAAAGAAGCGAAAACTTCTTCTTTGACAAGGATAGAAATTCCTGCGACAGGATTTATAATGCAATTACCGAATGACCGATGCAGTAAATATATTTTTGTCGCAGTCAAAAAATCTAAAACGACTGCAAGCCTGTCCTTTCGGATTGCTTGCAGTCGCATTTTATTATATGATTTTATTTATTTGCCTGCTGTTTTGCGTATGCTTCGGATACGGCTCGTGCAAGCTGATCGGGACACGAGGTGTTCTTAAAGCCGCAGGTTATGCCGCTGAGCTTCTTCTCGATCTCTTCAACCGTCATACCGTCCACGATTGAGGAAATGCCCTTTAGATTTCCGTTACAGCCGCCTGTAAACCTGACGTTCGTAACCGTGTCGCCGTCAAGGTCAAAGGTAATTTTTGTCGAGCAGGTGCCCCTTGTTTTGTATTCATATGTCATAATCATTACCTCCGTAAATTTTCTGAAAAATATGATAATTCAATTTACGGAGAATGTCAAGAGTCAAAGCATAATATAAATCAGCGCCATAAGCAGGAGGGTATCTCCGCCGTCGCCGGAGAGCAAAAGCATCATTGCAATAATGAGCTTCATATCCCCGTCGAAGAACATGCTGAAAGGGCTTGCACTTCTGCTGAAAGGATTAGAGCTTTGACGGGGATTCTGCTGTTCCTGTCTCGGCGGCAGGGGAGGCTGATAATTGGTGTTCTGATGTGCGGAATGAGCCGTCGGAGGCTGATTAGGCTGTTTGTGAAAAACCGGATCAGTGTTCTGAACGGGCATGGCACGGCTGTACATCTCTCTTGCTCTCATTATTGCCTGTCGCTCGGCGGCGTTAAAATCCTGCTGTGGCATTGCTAATCATCCCGATCTGTAAGGTTATTTATTAACGGTAAAATTTCAAGCAGTTTCAGAATTTGTATTGCCTGATCGGCTTTTTTCTGCCTTTCGGGACTGAGATTCGGTTTCAGTGCTTCAATGAGCTTGCACCGACGTCCCGATTCGCCGTTCATTGCGCTCATTATTTTTGTTATTTTTCCGATCATCTGCGGATCGAACGATGAAAAGATATCGTTCCCTTTCTGACGGTTTTGTTTTTCCGAAGGTTCGTTGCTTTGACCGAAAACCGCTTCGGCGGTGGCTTTGAGTTCTTCAATATCATCGGGAGTGAGAGAGGAAAGAATATCGTTAATGTTCATCTTTTTTGCCGTTCAGCTTTTCCATTATTTTGCGTGCGGCAGGTGAAGAAAGCACGGCGTTGATCTTATCCCTGTCGCTGAGGATTTGGTTAAGCTCGTCTTTTTCCTCCGCTTTAAGACCGTTAATCAGCTCTTTGGCTCTCTTTTCTGCATCTGCCTTGCTTGACGGTGCGGAGAAAAAATCAGAAAAATTGTTGTTTGCCATTTACACTCACACTCCAATGATTTATAATAAAGTTATATTCTGAAAGGTGTTGTACGTATGCGTTTGCTTGTTTTATCCGACTCTCACGGAAGAAAAAGTCTTTTGCTCAAAGCCGTTGAGCTTCACCCCGAAGCCGACGCAGTTATTTTTCTCGGAGACGGCGAAAGAGATATTGACTTTCTGAAAGAATTACATCCCGAAATAAAGCTTTATGCCGTCTGCGGAAACTGTGATTTTAATTCCTCGCTTCCGCCGTTCCTGCTTGAAAAATTCGGAGGCAAAACTGTTTATGCCGCCCACGGACATAACGAAAGCGTGAAATATTCTCTGTACGGTCTGAAGCAGAAAGCCCGATCCTGTTCGGCTTCTATAGCATTATACGGGCATACGCACGTCCCTGACACAACCTATGAGGAAGAAATCTGGTATGTCAATCCCGGCTCGGTTTCGGTTGGTAAATATGCGATGATAGACATAACCGACAAGGGCATAATGCCTATACTTGCCGATCTCAATAATTAAGTAATAATCCTCCGCTTTGTCTCATACATTAAAGTAACGGACAAAAACGGAGGATTTAATTATGTTTGTATTTTCATTTAAAGCGAACAAGCCCAAGCTGATTGTTGCACTTTGTGTTGTAATCTGCGTTCTGATTGCAGGAACGCTTGCTCTGAACAGCCGTAAAAAACCTGTTGCCAACGACGGTTCCATAAGCTATATTGCAAAAAATGCGACGGACTGTATCTCGTTTCTTTCCCAGTTCGGCTGGAGTGTGAATGAAGAACCAGTTGAGGTCAGGGAGGTCATTATCCCGTCGGAATTTAACGATACATATACAGCTTACAATGTTATCCAGAAAAATCAGGGACTTGACCTTGAGCCTTACAAGGGCTTTCGGGCTAAGAAATGGATTTTCGAGGTAAAAAATTACCCCGATTATCCTGCTGACTGCGGATATATCAGGGCAACCTTACTTGTTTATGACGGAGCCGTTATCGGCGGTGATATTTCTTCAATTGAACAAAACGGTTTTATTCAAGGCTTTGAATTTCCGAATACCGCCGTTACTTCGCCGACTTCCTTGCCGGCAGCTGAGCAATGATTATCGCAACGAACATCACGGCACAGCCGATGTATTCAACCGAAGCCATTCTTTCGCCGAGAATTATGAACGAGAAAATGACCGAGAACACGGATTCAAGGCAAAGGAGCATACTTGAGATGGTGGGATCGGTGTATTTCTGACCGATGACCTGGAACGTGAACGCACAGCCGCAGCTCATAATACCTGCGTACAGGATCGGAACAGCCGCCTGCATAATGCTTTGGATGTTCGGACTTTCAAAGATGAACATCAGTATGCAGGAGATTACTCCCGTGACAAAGAACTGACCGCAGGAAAGCACGACGCAGTCGATCTTTGCGGCGAATTTGTCTATCACAATTATGTGCAGGGCAAAAGCGAACGAACACAGCAGGGCAAGAATATCACCCTTGCCGAGGGAGAACGATGCCGAGCCGCCCATACATATCATATACAGTCCGACAACGCCGAGGATAACTCCGATCCAGGTTGTAACGGGCTGTTTCTTCTTGTAAACAATGAAAGAAATAAGGGGAACTATTAGCATATAAAGAGCGGTGATGAAACCGACTCTGCCCGGCTCTATGTAGTTGAAAGCAAACTGCTGAAGATTTGAGCCGATGCAAAGCATCAGTCCGACAATAAGTATTCCCTTTAAATTATCCTTTCGGCTCTGCTTCTTTTCAGCCGGGGAGAGCTTCACGGGATTTTTCACGGCACGGATCACGATGAAAGGAATAAGCACGATTGCACCGAGCAGACTTCTTATTCCGTTGAAGGTAAATCCCTCAACATATTCCATTCCCTGCTTCTGAGCGACAAATGATAGTCCCCATATCATAGCCGCGCTGACAAGCATTATCGGTCCGAGTATTCGCATTTTCTTCGCCATAGAGCAACATTAACCTTTCGTTAAACAGTCTTTGTGCAAACGCAAATTTCTGCGAACGCACTTTTTACATTTTATCAGCCGAGTCGGTATATGTCAAATAAATATTTGATTTTTTTATTTATTATGGTATAATATTCCGTATAAAACAGCAGAAAAGAAAACGAGGGATTGAAAATGGCTGTATGCAATGTAATTTCACACAGGGGAGCGAATAAGATTGCGCCTCAAAACACCCTGCCGGCGTTCAGGAAGTCCATTGATTTCCGTGCCGACGGCTTTGAGACCGACGTTCATCTGACCTTTGACGGCGTTCCCGTAATATGTCATAACTATACCGTCGACGAGACCTCCGACGGAAAAGGTCTGATCCGAAACAAGACGCTTGAGGATCTTAAAAGGCTTGATTTCGGATCGTATTTTCACAGAGCCTACAAGGGTACAAAAATTCCTACTCTTGACGAGTTTCTTAACCTTGCAAAAAAAGCTAATCTCAAGGTGCTGAATATAGAAATAAAAAGTCCCCAGAACAAGGATTACTCAATCGTCGAAAAGACCATTCAGATGGTAAAGGAAAAAGGTCTGTTTGACAAACTTCTTATTTCAAGCTTTGATCCGATCGCTCTGACGACCTGCAAGGACGTTGACTCCGACTGTAAGACCGGATTTCTTTACAGTCCCAACAGTCCGAACGTTATGCGTATTTTAGGAAAAGAGACTGAGTTTGCAAGGTGTATCGGCGCAGACGCTCTTCATCCTTTCCTCTGGCTCGTTGACCGCCGCCTTGTCGAAAGGGCGCACGAAAACGGAATGGCGGTTAATCCGTGGACAGTCAACAAGGAGAAAGATATCAAAAGACTGGTAAAGCTCGGCGTGGACGGAGTTATTACCGATGTACCGAATTTTGCAAGAAAGATTATTTCACAGCTTTAACGGTTTTAAAACAGCTTCTTTAATGCGAATTTATCAAAGCGGCATTATGAGGCTGTTTTTTACTTTAATTGGTTATAACTTTTTAGGCAAATCCTGTTGATAAAAAAATAAACATATGTTAAAATGAAATGAAATTCATCGAATTAACGGAGGTTTTGCAATGAATTGCTCCTGTAAAAAAAGCGATCTCTCGCTTATTAAGCCGGTGCTTGACGAATACGGCGACACACCGGGAAGTCTTATTACGATACTTCAGCACGCTCAGGATATCTACGGATATCTTCCCACGGACGTGCTTTACTGCATAGCGGAAAGGATCGGCGCTTCTCCCGCAAAGGTAATGGGAGTGGCCACGTTTTATTCCCAGTTCAGGCTTCAGCCTGTCGGAAAATATCTCATTATGCTCTGTCAGGGAACTGCCTGCCATGTCAACGGCTCACAGCGAATTGAAGCCGCCATCACTCAGGAACTCGGCATTGCAGACGGAGAAACAACCGAGGACGGACTTTTCACACTCAAGAATGTTGCCTGTCTCGGCTGTTGCAGTCTGTCTCCCGTTATGATGATAAACGGCGAGACCTACGGCAGTCTCACCCCGTCCAAGACGGTCGAAATTCTCAGAAAGCTTAAAGAGGAGGGCTGAGCATGAAAATAGTTGTCGGAGAGGGCAGCTGCGGAATTGCCGCAGGAGCCGCAAAGGTTTATTCTGCGATCGAGGCTTTGCTCGGTGCTTCCGAAGTAACGCTTACGGTCACAGGCTGTATCGGAATGTGTTTCCTTGAGCCGATCGTAGATATTTATGACGGTAATGAGCTTAAAAAGCGTCTTGTCAAGGTTCAGCCGACGGATGCAGAAAAAATTATAGCCTATGTAAACGGCGATGAAAAAGCCGTTGACGGTATTGAAATTTCCGAGGACGATAAGCAGTTCCTTGAAAAACAGACACGAATTGCGCTTCGCCACTGCGGACTTATCAATCCCGAAAAAATCGAAGAGTACACGGCTCAGGACGGATATAAGGCTCTTGAAAAGGTGCTTAAAACAATGACTCCCGAAGAGGTTATTGAAGAGATCAAGGTTTCGGGACTTGCAGGACGAGGCGGCGCAGGCTTCCCGACCTGGTTCAAGTGGAATGCCGCAAGACAGTCGCAGGGTGAGGAAAAGTACCTTATCTGTAATGCCGACGAGGGCGATCCCGGTGCATTTATGGACAGAGCCGTTATTGAAAGTGATCCTCACAATCTCATTGAGGGTATGCTTATCGGCGCATATGCTATCGGCGCAAAGGAAGCTGTAGTATATGTCAGAGCGGAATATCCCCTTGCCATCGAAAGACTGAAAGAAGCTATAAAGCAGGCTGAGGAAAAAGGCTTCCTCGGCGATAATATAATGAACAGCGGTTTCTCCTGCAAGATGAGAATTAAAGCGGGCGCAGGCGCATTTGTCTGCGGTGAGGAAACTGCACTTATCGAATCTCTCCAGGGCGAGAGAGGTATGCCGAGGCTTAAACCTCCGTTCCCGGCACAGTCGGGCTACTGGTAT
Organism: Acutalibacteraceae bacterium; assembly: GCA_051881315.1. GTDB lineage: Bacteria > Bacillota > Clostridia > Oscillospirales > Acutalibacteraceae > CAG-488. The sequence goes on from JBJEPQ010000028.1 coordinate 11,057, forward strand.
AAGCCGTCCAATATCAACAATGTTGAGACCTTCGCCAATGTTTCATGGATCATTCTCAACGGCGGCGACGCTTTTGCCGCTATGGGTACAGAGGGCAGTAAGGGTACAAAGGTATTCGCGCTCACGGGCAAGATCAAAAAGGGCGGTCTTGTCGAAATTCCGATGGGCAAAACCCTGCGTGACGTTATTTTTGACATCGGCGGCGGAATTAAAAACGGCAAGGAGTTCAAGGCTGTTCAAATGGGCGGTCCTTCGGGCGGATGTATTCCTGCCGAGCTTCTTGATACCGTTATCGACTACAAGGCTCTCGGTGCTACCGGTGCTATCATGGGATCGGGCGGAATGGTCGTTATGGACGAGACGACCTGTATGGTAAGCATGGCTCAGTTCTTCCTCGACTTCACCGCCAAGGAGTCCTGCGGAAAGTGTATTCACTGCCGTATCGGTACAAAGAGAATGCTTGAAATCCTCAACAGAATTGTTAAGGGCGAGGGCAAAGAGGGCGATATCGAGCTGCTTGAGGAGCTTTGCTATTCCATCAAGGACGGCGCACTCTGCGGTCTCGGTCAGACTGCTCCGAATCCCGTTCTGACTACGATCAAGTATTTCAGAAACGAATATGAGGCCCATATCAAAGAGAAGAAATGCCCGGCAAAGAGCTGTCCCGAGCTTCTCAGTTATTCGATTGATCCCGACAAGTGCAGAGGCTGTACGCTCTGCGCCAAGAAATGTCCTGCTGACGCAATTTCGGGCGAGGTCAAGTCGGCTCATTCGGTTGATACTTCCAAGTGTATTAAGTGCGGATCCTGCGTTTCGGTATGCAGATTCGGCGCAGTAAATGTTGATTAAGAGGTGATTTGAATGGAAAGTATTAAAGTGACGATAAACGGCAGAGAAATCATTGCCGAAAAAGGTCAGACGATCCTTCAGATCGCTGAAAATAACGGAATTGAAATTCCCACCCTTTGTTATATTGACGAGGTTAAGGCTTACGGAGCCTGCGGACTCTGCGTTGTCGAGGCGGAGAACACACCAAAGTTTCTCCGAGCCTGCTCCTCGGTTGCCTTTGACGGAATGGTCGTCAGGACCGACACACCGAGAGTCCGTCAGGCGAGAAAGATCGCTCTTGAGCTTCTTCTCTCCGACCATACGGGCGACTGCAAGGGTCCCTGCTCTCTCAACTGTCCTGCCGGTACGGACTGTCAGGGCTATGTCAAGCTCATTGCCGAGGGCAAATTCAAGGAGGCTGTCGAGCTTGTCAAGGACAGAGTTCCTCTGCCTGCTTCTATCGGACGTGTTTGTCCGCATCCCTGTGAGACTGCCTGCCGCCGTCAGCTTGTTGAGGAGCCTATCTCAATCGCATTCCTCAAGAGCTTTGCCGCCGACGAGGACCTCAAATCGGGCGACAAGTTTATGCCTGAGGTAGCCGAGCCGAGCGGAAAGACGGTCGGTATTATCGGCGGAGGTCCTGCCGGACTTACAGCCGCATATTTCCTTGCTGTCAAGGGACACAAGGTCACGGTATATGACGCTATGCCTAAGATGGGCGGTATGCTCAGATACGGTATTCCTCAGTACAGACTTCCGAAGGAAATTCTTGATATGGAAATAAGCTCTGTTGCCGAGCTTGGCGTGGAGATGAAAAACAACATCAAGGTTGGAACGGATATCACGCTTGATGATATCAAGTCAAAGCATGACGCCGTAATCGTTGCCGTCGGCGCATGGACGAGCAGCTCGATGGGCGTAACGGGCGAGGAGCTTGACGGAGTTTTCGGAGGAATTGATTTCCTGCGTTCCGTTGCTCTCGGAGAACCTGTCGATATCGGCAAGAGGGTTGCAGTCATCGGCGGAGGCAATACGGCGATGGACGCCTGCCGTACCGCTGTCAGACTTAATGCAGATGAAGTCTATGTAATATACAGAAGAACGAGAGCCGAAATGCCTGCCGAAAAGGTCGAGATCGACGAGGCGGAGGAGGAGGGAGTAGTTTATAAATTCCTCTGCAATCCGACAGAGATCATTGGCGAAAACGGCAAGGTTAAAGCCGTTAAGCTTCAGAAAATGGAGCTTGGCGAGCCTGACGCAGGCGGCCGCCGCAGACCTGTTCCCGTTGAGGGCGAATTTGAGACGATTGAGCTTGACTCCGTAATTATGGCGATCGGTCAGAAAATAAATATCAGCGGTTTTGAACAGCTTGAGCTGACGAACAGAGGCAATATTGCCGCCGATACTTCCTCATTCAGAACATCAACGGACGGAGTTTTCGCCGTCGGCGACGCAACAAACCGAGGCGCTTCGATCGCTATTGAGGCTATCGGTGAAGCTCAGAAAGCCTCCGAGGTTGTTGACAGATATCTTAACGGCGAGAATGTCGGCTACAAAAAGCCGTATTATGTCGAAAAAACTGTGACCGCCGAGGATCTTGCCGACCGTGAGAAGTGTTCAAGAGCCAGGATGCCGCAGAGAAGTCCCGAAGAAAGAAAGCATGATTTCAACGAGGTCAATCTCGGCTTTACCGCAGAGCAGGCGATGAACGAGGCGAAGCGCTGTCTTCAGTGCGGCTGTCACGATTTCCATGAATGTAAGCTGATAAGATACGCAAATCAGTATGACGTTCAGCCCGAACGCTTCTTCGGTGAAAAGCACAACTGTCCCAAGGAGCAGAAGCTCGTTTCTATCGAAAGAGATCAGAACAAGTGTATTCTCTGTAACCTCTGCGTCCGTGTATGTGACGAGGAGGTCGGCAAGGGTATTCTCGGCCTTGTGGGCAGAGGATTTACAACGGTTATCAAGCCGGAGTTTAATTCTCCCGATGTTGCAGACTACTGTAAGAACTGTCAGAAGTGCGTTAATGCTTGTCCGACGGGTGCGTTGAAGTCCCTGTAAAAATAAAAAATGTCCAAAACGGCAACCGTGAAATGAAAATTTTTTACGGTTGCCGATAATTTTTTATATCAACAAAAAATGAGCTGAAACGAGAAAAACAGAGTATTTAAGAGTAAAAAAGAGTATTCTTAAAATCATTCAAAAAAATCAATGATTTTTCTATGAAAAATTGTAAAAAATTGTTGACATTTGCGGCTTTCTGCACTATATTATATTTTAATATCTTTCGTAAAAGATATAATACCGAACTCGGTAAAGAGAGGGGCTGCATAATTGAAAAACAATGTTATTATTGATCTGAAGAACATTTCGATCAAGCTGGGAGATGCTCAGATACTTGAAAATCTCAGCATGTACATTCGCGACAAGGAGTTTATTACCTTGTTAGGGCCTTCGGGCTGCGGAAAAACGACTACTCTGCGTATAATCGCAGGTTTCCTTGAACCGGACAGCGGAGAAGTCATTTTTGAAAATAAAGTAATCAATGGTGTACCGCCTCATAAGAGACAGGTGAACACCATTTTTCAGCGTTATGCGCTGTTTCCGCACCTGAATGTTTATGAGAACATTGCGTTCGGACTTCGCGTCAAAAAGATGAAAGAGAAAGAGATAAGCGAAACGGTCAAGGAAATGCTTGAGCTTGTTAATCTCAACGGCTTTGAACGCCGTAACATCAATTCGCTTTCGGGCGGTCAGCAGCAGCGTGTTGCCATTGCGCGCGCTCTTGCGGTCAAGCCGAGAGTGCTTCTTCTTGACGAGCCGCTCGGTGCGCTCGATCTCAAGCTTCGCAAGGATATGCAGGTGGAGCTAAAAAACATTCAGCAGAGACTCGGCATAACGTTTATATATGTCACCCACGATCAGGAGGAGGCTCTGTCGATGTCGGACACCGTTGTTGTCATGGACGGCGGCGTTATTCAGCAGATCGGTACTCCTCAGGACGTTTACAATGAGCCTAAGAACGCATTCGTTGCCGACTTTATCGGCGAGAGTAATATCCTTGACGGCAAAATGCTCGAGGACTTCAAATGCTCATTCTCGGGTGCACAGTTCCAGTGCCTTGACAAGGGCTTCGGAATAGGCGAGAGCGTCGATGTTGTCGTCAGACCTGAGGACGTTGACATTGTTCCTGCCGATCAGGGTATGCTTAAAGGTACGGTCACTTCCGTCACCTTTAAAGGCGTTCATTTTGAAATCATCGTCGATATCGGCGGCTTCAAATGGATGATACAGACAACGGACTATGAGCCTGTCGGCAAGCGTATCGGACTTGATATTGAGCCTGACGCAATTCACATAATGAAAAAATCCAAGTATTCGGGACTGTACGGAGACTACAGCTCTTTCAGCGATGAATTGGAGCATCTTTCCGACATCGTTGAGGAGGAATGAGCCGTGAAAAAGAACACTCTGACACAGCGGCTCTGCGCCGCACCTCACGTTGTCTGGTCGGCAATCTTCATTGTTGTTCCGCTTATTATGGTTATTTACTACGCATTTACCGATAAGTCGGGAGCATTTACGCTTGAAAACATCGGCAGACTTTCCGACTATACAAGCACGTTTTTGCGTTCGCTTTGGTTCGGAATTGTCGCAACAATTATCTGCCTTATCATTGCCTATCCGCTCGCTTACATTCTTTCAAAGATGAAGCTCAGAGCGCAGAGCACAATGGTAATGCTCGTAATGATCCCGATGTGGATGAACTTCCTTTTGAGGACTTACGCATGGATGACCTTGCTTGAGGATTCGGGAGTTATCAACAATCTGCTTTCAAAAATCGGAGTCGGTCCTTTCCATATGATCAACACCTCCGGTGCGGTCATATTGGGAATGGTTTACAACTTCCTGCCGTATATGATTCTGCCGATCTATTCGGTTATGACCAAGCTTGACAACAGCCTTGTCGAAGCGGCTCAGGATCTCGGAGCTAACAAATTCCACGTTATCCGTGATGTTATTTTCCCGTCTACGCTTTCGGGTGTTGTTTCGGGTGTAACAATGGTATTTGTCCCGTCCGTCAGCACCTTCTATATTTCTCAGAAGCTCGGCGGAGGTAGCTTTGCTCTCATCGGTGATATTATCGAAATGCAGTTCCAGGTATCCAATAACTTCAATTTCGGTGCTGCGCTTTCGTTCGTGCTGATGATAATGATTCTTATCTGTATGGCTGTTATGAATAAATTCGGCGATACTGAGGAAGCGGGAGGTGTCGTTGCATGAATAAGAAACTCAATCCCACTTCAAAAATCTACCTTGCGCTTGTTGTGCTTTTCCTGTATCTGCCGATAGTTATGCTTATCGTGCTTTCCTTTAACGGAACGAACAGCACAAGCGTTATTCACGGATTTTCTTTTAAATGGTATGTTGAGCTTTTCCGTGACGAGGCGACGATCAATGCTCTGACAAACACACTTGTGCTTGCCGTGACCTCCTCGATAGCCGCTACGTTTATCGGAACGCTTGCCTCCGTCGGAATTTTCAAAATGAAAAAAGGCTTTGCAAAATCGAGCATTATGACGGTCACAAACATACCGATGATGAACCCTGAGATCGTTACAGGCGTTTCGATGATGCTTCTGTTTGTATTTATCGGCTCAATTCTCGGAGCAAAGGGCGTTCTCGGATTCTGGACGCTGTTTATCGCTCACGTCACGTTCAGCCTGCCTTATGTTATTTTGAACGTTCTGCCGAAGCTCAAGCAGACCGATCCCAACCTTGCACAGGCGGCTCAGGATCTCGGATGTACGCCCGTCAAAGCATTTCTCAAGGTAGTTATGCCGTCAATCCTTCCCGGAGTTATGGCAGGTCTTGTTATGGCGTTCACGCTTTCGTTCGATGACTTCATCATCAGCTACTTCGTCAGCGGACCTAAGTTCCAGACGCTTCCTATCAGAATTTTCTCGATGACGAAAAAGCGTGTTACTCCCGATATGTATGCGCTTTCAACGATAATGTTCATCGTTATTCTGGTACTGCTTATCCTTATTAACGTTCTTCAATCGAGGGGAGACGTTAAAAAGGCGAAGAAAGGCGGTGCGGAAAAATGATTAAAAAGTTTTTTGCCGTATTGTTTTCAATGTCGGTTATTGCCCTGAGCTGTTCGGCTTCTTTTTCGGTTGCCGCAAAACAGATCGACGCCGCCAAGCTCAGAGGAACCGAGATCAACGTCTACAACTGGGGCGAATATATTTCGGACGGCTCCGAGGGGACACTCGATGCCAACAAGGAGTTTGAAAAGGAAACGGGTATCAAGGTCAACTATACCACCTACGATTCCAACGAGAATATGTATAACAAGATCAAGGGCGGCGGAGCAAACTATGATATCATAATTCCGTCCGACTATATGATTGAGCGTATGATTGAAGAGGAGCTTCTTGAAAAGATCAACTTCGACAACATTCCAAACTACGAAAATATTCTTCCCGAATATAAAAATCTTTATTTTGATCCGAACAACGAGTATTCCGTGCCGTACAATGTAGGTATGGTCGGACTTGTTTACAACACAAAAATGGTCAAAGAAACTCCCGACAGCTGGAGCATTATGTGGGACGAGCAGTACAAGGGACAGATCCTGATGTTCAACAATTCCCGTGACGCTTTCGGCATTGCACAGTTTTTGTGCGGAATTGATCTGAATACCAACAATTCCGAGGATTGGGAAAAAGCTTATGAAAAGCTCAAGGAACAGAAGCCTCTTGTCCAGTCCTATGTTATGGATGATGTCTTCAACAAGATGGAGGGCGGAGAGGCCGCTATTGCCGCATATTATGCAGGCGACTGTATTCTTATGGCGGATAATAACCCCGACCTTGCTTTTGTCTATCCCAAGGAGGGCACAAATATTTTCGTTGATTCCATCTGTATTCCAAAGGGATGCCAGAACAAAGAAGCTGCCGAGCTTTATATCAATTTCCTGCTCAGGGAAGATATTGCGCTTGCAAATGCCGAGTATTTGTGTTATGCTACTCCCAACAAAGCTGTTCTTGAAAACGAGGATTATTCTTTAAGGGATAATGAGATGCTTTATCCCGATGAGGAGCATACTCCGCCGACGGAATATTTCCACAATCTCGATCCAGAGGTTCTTATGCTGATGACAACGCTTTGGGATAACCTGAAGATCGAGGGCAATAACGACAGATCGGTTTATATCGGATTGATCTCCTTTGCCGCCGTGTCGGTTGCGTATTTCATTTACAGGACTGTAAGGAAGAAAAAACGGGAAAGTATGTATTGATCCGTTTTCCGTTTTAAATCTCAGAGAGGTGTAAAAGATGAAGAAAAACTTCATAAGGCTTTTATCCTTTGCAATTTGCCTTGTTATGACTTTGTGCGTTTTTGACGGATGTACTTCAAAGAAGTCCGAAACCGACGATACGACAACAACGGCAAGCAGTACGCTTGTCGATCCGAAATGGATAATCGGTCCGACGATTGAGGCGGAGAGCATTGAGCCTCTTGTAAGAGCCGACTACAATGAGAGTACAAGGCATTATGATATCAGCTATGCCGACTGCTTCAAGATCAGGAAGAACGGCAAGTACGGAATTATCGACTACAACGGAAAGGTTGTTATTTCCCCGAAATATGACAGCATCACCGCTATCCGTAACAGGGAAGATTTCCTCGCCGTCAGCAAGGATGAAGATGGCGAAAGGGTGCAGACCTATATCAACTACAACGATTTTTCCACCGAGCCAGCATATAAGACCTACAACTCTCTGAGATACGAATATCTTTGGATAACCGCCGAGAACGCAGCCGTTTTTATCCAGAATGACGGCGGAGATATATATGAGGAGGAGCTGAAAGCCGCTCTTCCCGAATCGGTCAGAGGTGTTAAGGACGTCGACGGTAAATTTGTCAGCGACGGCACCTACGGACTTTATATCAACGGAAAAAATGTAATGGGAATGATATATTCGGGCGCAGGCTCATTCTCAAACGGAATGGCGGCGTTTAAGTCAAACGGAGTTTGGGGATATATTGATTCCAACGGAAAAACGGTCATTCCTTTCGGCTATGACGCAATTAAGGGTTACAGCGCCTTCGGAGGCGACGATACTCCGTATGAGAGCTATGACGGTTATGTTACGGTTACAAAGGGCGGCAAGTTCGGCATTATGACAAACGAGGGCAAGCCCGTGACCGAGCTTGTTTTTGACGGAGCAACGCCTGTTGTCGGCGGCAGAGCCTATGTTCTCAAGGACGGCAAGTGGGGACTTGCTTCGTTCGGCGATTCCTCTTACGCCACATCGAGAACCGAGGCGGCGACAACCGTTAAACCGACTGAGAAAACGACCGAAAAAACTACTGAAAAAACTACTGAAAAAACAACAGAATCCGAAACAACCACCGAGAATGAAAACGGCGGAGCCGGAAACTATACAGTCAACACAGAAGGTCTGAGATTCAGGGCGGATATCGGAACTGACAGCGATATTCTTGCCGAGCTGAGCTACGGTACCGAGCTTACTATAGACCGTGTCGTTGACGGCTGGGGACACACCTACTATGACGGTAACGAGGGCTGGGTAAGCCTTGATTACCTCGACGAGGAATAAGCCATGCTCCAGCGATTGGATAAGCTGATTTCTTCTCAGGGCAGATACAGCCGCAGAGAAGCTCAGGAGCTTATTAAAAGCGGCGCTGTTAAGGTTGACGGAATTACCGTCCGTGACAGGGGAGCAAAGGTTGACGACTCAACCTGCTCCGTCTGTATCGGCGGAGATGAAATGAAGTTTGAAAAATTCGTCTATCTGATGCTCAATAAGCCGAAAGGCGTTGTCAGTGCAACGAACGACAGCAGGGATAAAACCGTTATCGACCTTATTTCGGACGAATATAAAAGACGCAATCTTTTTCCCGCCGGACGGCTTGATATCACCACAACGGGTTTTGTGCTTATCACCGACGACGGGGATTTTGCCCACCGTATTCTTTCCCCGAAAAATCATATTGAAAAGACCTACGAAGCCCGTCTTGCCGAAGCCGTAACCGAGGAACAGCTCAGAGCTGTTGCCGGTGGCATAGTGTTAAAGGACGGCACCGAGTGTCTGCCTGCCAAGCTGAGAGTGCTTGAGGACGGCGAAAATCCGCTTGTTGAGATAAAAATCTGCGAGGGTAAATATCATCAGATCAAGAGAATGTTTGCCGCCGCAGGCAACGGAGTTATCGAGCTTAAACGCACGAAGATGGGCGGAGTTGAGCTTGATAAAAATCTTGCGGAGGGCGAATTCCGTCCTCTGACTCCGGACGAGGTAAAACTTGTGGAAAACGGATAATTTTTCGGAATGTTTGATTTTTTTGAGCATATTATATTTATGTCTTTAGCCTTGAACAAGCATTGTAAAAGTCTAAAAAAACAAAAAAACTTGACTTTTTGCAATCAATCCACTATAATAGGCATATTGCTGTACTTTGGTGTTTAAAGTACAGGCTTTTGTCTGTATCAGAACCAAAATACCGAATTATTGCATACATTTGAAAGGATGAAATTTATGGCACAGGAAATCTTGCTTACTGCTGAAGCTTACAAAAAGAAAAATGATGAGCTGGAATATCTTAAAACAGCCGGAAGAGACGAGATAGCCGAAAGAATTAAAGAGGCCAGATCATTCGGAGATCTTTCAGAAAACAGTGAATATGATGAGGCGTTGAACGATCAGGCGAAGATGGAAGCTAAGATCGCCCAGCTTGAAAATGAAATGAAGAACGCAAAGATCCTCGATGAAAGTACGATTTCAACCGAAGCTATTCATGTTGGCTCAAAGGTAAAAATCCGTGACGTTGAATACGGCGATATCGAGGAATACAAGATCCTCGGCGAGAGCCAGGCTAACCCCGACGAGGGTATTATTTCCGACCAGTCTGCCGTCGGTAAGGCTCTTATCGGCAACAAAGTCGGCGACGTTGTAAAGGTACAGCTTCCCAACGGAAACACAATCTCCTTTGAGGTTCTTGAAATTTCCATATAAACATATCGGGCGCAGGCTTTGCCTTACGCCCGCTTTGACTGTTAATACATTTTTCTGTGAATGGAGAGTTGAATATGGCAGAAGAAAAAAATGTCCCCGTTGTTGAAACGGAAAAGGACGCTAACGAACTCAGAAAGATCAGAGTCGATAAGCTTGAAGCGCTTCAGGCGGCTGGCAAAGACCCTTTTCAGATAACAACAGCCGATCAGTCGGCAACCAGCGTTGAGGTTACGGAGGCTTTTGAAAAGCTTGAAGCTGAAACAGCCGAGCTTCCGGAGGATCAGAGACCTGAACAGGTCAAGATTGAGAATGTATCTCTCTGCGGCAGAATTATGACCTGGAGAGATATGGGCAAGGCGAATTTCATTGATATTACCGACCGTGCAGGCCGTATGCAGGTCTATGTCAGAATGAACGATATCGGCGAGGAGGAGTTCGCCGAGTTCAAGAAATGGGATATCGGCGATATTATCGAGGTCAAGGGCTATGTTTTCAGAACACGCAGAGGACAGATTTCCGTCCATGCTCAGTCCGTCAGACTTCTTTCCAAGTCGCTTCTTCCGCTTCCCGAAAAGTTCCACGGTCTCAAGGACACCGACACAAGATACCGTCAGCGTTATCTTGACCTTATAGTCAATCCCGACGTTAAAACAACCTTCTACAAGCGTTCACTCATTTTGAAAAAGATCAGAAACTTCCTCGACGCTCAGAATTTCATCGAGGTTGAAACCCCGATGCTTGTTTCAAATGCGGGCGGTGCGGCGGCAAGACCGTTCGTCACTCACCACAATTCTCTCAACGAGGATTTCAAGCTCCGTATTTCTCTTGAGCTTTACCTCAAGCGTCTTATCATCGGCGGTATGGAGCGTGTTTACGAGATCGGCCGAGTATTCCGTAACGAGGGCATGGATACAAGACATAATCCCGAATTTACCCTCATGGAGCTTTATCAGGCTTACACCGACTATCACGGAATGATGGATCTGACCGAGAATATGTTCAGATATCTTGCAACCGAGGTCTGCGAATCAACCGTTATTACCTACGGCGACAAGGAGATCGACCTCGGCAAGCCGTTTGAGAGAATGACGATGACCGACGCCGTTAAAAAGTATGCAGGCGTTGATTTTGACGAAGTCAAGGACGACGCAGAGGCAAAGAAGCTTGCCAAGGAACACAATGTCGAGTTTGAGGAAAGACATACCAAGGGCGATATTCTCAACCTCTTCTTTGAGGAGTTCTGCGAGGACAAGCTCATTCAGCCGACATTTATTATGGATCATCCCGTTGACATTTCTCCGCTCACCAAGAGAAAGCCGTCAAGACCGGATCAGGTTGAGCGTTTTGAGCTTTACATCAACACATGGGAGATGTGCAACGCATATTCCGAGCTGAACGATCCCATTGATCAGCGTGAGCGTTTCAAGGCTCAGGATGCAGCTGCTGCGGCAGGCGACGAGGAAGCCAATCACACCGACGAGGATTTCCTCACGGCTATGGAATACGGCATGCCTCCGACAGGCGGTATCGGCTACGGTATCGACCGTCTTGTAATGCTTCTGACAAACAGCCCGTCCATCAGAGATGTTTTGTTGTTCCCGACGATGAAACCGCTTGAGTCGGATAAGAAATTTGACAAGCCTGTTCAGGCTGTTTCGGCAGACGCTCCCGTTGAGGAGGCCGCTCCTGTTGAGATAGATTTCTCAAAGGTGAAGATTGAGCCGCTTTTCAAGGATCAGGTTGATTTTGAAACTTTCTCAAAGTCCGATTTCCGTGCTGTCAAGATCAAGGACTGCGTAGCTGTTAAAAAGAGCAAGAAGCTTCTTCAGTTCACTCTTGACGACGGAACAGGCGAGGACAGAACAATCCTCAGCGGTATCCACGCCTACTATGAGCCTGAGGAGCTTATCGGCAAGACGGCTATCGCAATAGTAAATCTTCCGCCGAGAAATATGATGGGCATTGACTCCTGCGGTATGCTGATTTCAGCAGTACACGAGGAAGAGGGCGAGGAAAAACTTCACCTTCTTATGGTGGACGATCATATTCCTGCCGGCGCAAAGCTGTACTAAAAAACGATTGTATCTTTTAATCGTTTACATCAATTCTCACACAAAGCTACACGAAACGAATGGTAAATACAGTAAAGTGAAGCTATGAATAAATCTAATTTGCGACTTATTTTAAACTATGTTGGGTTATAGCAAGAATTGAAACGATGTCAGGTTTCGTCCCGACGATGAAATCGATTGATAAATAAGTTATGAAAACCCAAGATTTCTGCCGATATCTTGGGTTTTCAAAGGTTAAACCAAACCTTTAACCAATCATACATAACTATACAACAAACAGGAGATAATTAGATGGCAATGATTAAATTACCTGTCGATTTAGATAATAGAATCGCTTCAGCGGTTGAGTTCTTTTGGAATACACGAACCGGTCAAATTACAAAGCAAAATGACATAGGCGTACATGATCAAGGCAATAGAGGTGCTGTGACCGGAGGAAAGCAGTTGGATGGCTTTGTTGATCTCATTTATGATGTTTTAATATTAAATGGGGTTCCAGAGGGATGCATTTATACCAATACAGATTTAGAATTGCCGGGGTATTATCGCCCAAATAAAAAATGGGATCTCTTGGTAGTGGATAATGGAATCTTAGTTATAGCTATTGAGTTCAAAAGTCAAGTCGGTCCCTCTTTTGGTAACAATTTCAATAACCGAACTGAGGAAGCTATGGGAAGTGCTCTAGATATATGGACGGCATACCGCGAAGGTGTGTTTGGCAAACAACGAGCCCCTTGGTTAGGGTACTTTATGATGTTAGAAGATTGCAGTAAGTCAAAAGAAGCTGTTCGTGTGCGTTCTCCGCATTTTCCTGTTTTAAAAGAGTTTATAGATGCTTCTTATATGGAAAGATATGAGATTTTTTGCAATAAGCTTTTATTAGAACGTCAATATAGTTCTGCTTGCTTCATTACATCTGGTGTATCTGATCATGATATATTCTATAATTTTCCACAACAATCTCTTTCTTGCAAAGAGTTTTTGTTATCAATGTTAGGTGCGGCAATGGCACATTTCTTTAATAGGTGAATGGCATGACTGAGCATATACTATATCACGCAGACGCTCGTAATCTTAGTTACATAAAAGACAATAGTGTTCATCTCGTTCTTACATCACCACCATATTTCAATTTAAAAGAGTATCGCAGAGGCAAATCTCAATTAGGAATTATTGACGATTATCAACAATTCCTTGATGAATTAGAAAAAGTCTGGAAAGAGTGTTATAGAATATTAGTGCCCGGAGGCAGAATTGTTTGTGTAGTGGGAGATGTATGCTTATCAAGGAGAAAGAATGGTAGACATGCAGTATTACCACTTCACTCGGACATTGTAGTATCTTGCAGAAAAATTGGATTTGATAATTTGAATCCTATTTTATGGCATAAGATTTCAAACGCCAAGTTTGAAGCAAATACAAACAGTTCTATTTTAGGCAAACCTTATGAGCCAAATGCAATCATCAAAAATGATTTGGAATACATTTTGATGGAAAGAAAACCTGGTGGTTATCGAACTCCAACTATTCAACAAAGGGAAGAAAGCCGAATTGAAAAGGATGATTTTCAAAAGTGGTTTAGCCAAATTTGGGAATTGCCGGGAGCATCTACCAGAAATGGTCATCCGGCACCATTTCCATTAGAGTTAGCAACTCGACTTGTTAAAATGTTCTCTTTTGTTGGAGACATAGTTGTAGATCCTTTCTGTGGAAGTGGAACTACAATGTTAGCAGCAATAAATACGAATCGTAATAGTATTGGTGTAGAAACTGAAGCATATTATTGTACTAACACTCTAACCAGATTAGAAAGTAAAAAAAGCCTTCTAAATGATTTTAGTTTAGATTATATTGATATTAGTTGTGAAAAAGATATCTTCGAAGAACAACAATAGTTTAAGCCAATTTGTATTTTAATATCTTAACTTAGCAGAACTGCAAAACATTGATTGATGTGTGAAATCGGAAGTTATAGGGCGTGAGCAGAACTTATCAAAAGTATTCACGAGAATTTCCAACGATGAAACCGCTTGAGTCGGATAAGAAATTTGACAAGCCTGTTCAGGCTGTTTCGGCAGACGCTCCCGTTGAGGAGGCCGCTCCTGTTGAGATAGATTTCTCAAAGGTGAAGATTGAGCCGCTTTTCAAGGATCAGGTTGATTTTGAAACTTTCTCAAAGTCCGATTTCCGTGCTGTCAAGATCAAGGACTGCGTAGCTGTTAAAAAGAGCAAGAAGCTTCTTCAGTTCACTCTTGACGACGGAACAGGCGAGGACAGAACAATCCTCAGCGGTATCCACGCCTACTATGAGCCTGAGGAGCTTATCGGCAAGACGGCTATCGCAATAGTAAATCTTCCGCCGAGAAATATGATGGGCATTGACTCCTGCGGTATGCTGATTTCAGCAGTACACGAGGAAGAGGGCGAGGAAAAGCTTCACCTTCTCATGGTGGACGATCATATTCCTGCCGGCGCAAAGCTGTACTGATTTTAATCGGTTACGCACATAAGGTACAATTATTATCAGGGCAGTCCGAACGGATTGCCCTGTTTGTCTATGGAGGTAAAAAATGAACACGGAAGTTAAATTCAGATTTGCACAGAGAAGCGACATTCCTTTAATTTTGGATTTCATCAAAGGCCTTGCCGAATATGAAAAGATGTCTGACGAGGTTGTCGCTGATGAAAAAACGCTCGAGGAATGGATATTCGATAAGGAGAAAGCCGAGGTAATCTTTGCCCTTGAGGGTGAAAAGGCGGTGGGCTTTGCACTTTTCTTCCACAATTTTTCGACCTTTCTCGGCAGAGCGGGAATTTATCTTGAGGATCTTTTTGTCCTGCCCGAATACAGGGGCAAGGGTTACGGAAAGGCTCTGCTGAAAAAACTTGCGGCGATCACCGTTGAGCGTGGTTGCGGCAGGCTTGAATGGTGCTGTCTTGACTGGAACAAGCCGAGCATTGATTTTTATCTGTCGCTCGGTGCAAAGCCGCTTTCGGACTGGACGACCTACCGTGTAACGGGAAAAACCCTGTCTGAGCTTGCCGAATAAACTGATTTGGAGATGTTCAAAATGTGGATATTTTTTGCATTTGCGTCGGCTCTTTTTGCAGGACTGACCTCGATTCTTGCAAAGTGCGGAATTAAAAAGACAGACTCAACCGTTGCAACGGCGATAAGGACGGTTGTTGTGCTTGCTTTTTCGTGGCTGATGGTTTTCGTCGTCGGCTCGGCAGGGGAGATATCCTCGATATCTTGGTACACATTTATTTTTCTTGTGCTTTCGGGAATTGCAACGGGTGCAAGCTGGCTCTGCTATTTCAAGGCGTTACAGCTCGGCGACATCAACAAGGTTGTGCCGATTGACAAGTCAAGCACGGTGCTGACGATACTGCTTGCCGCCGTTCTGCTCGGAGAGGGTATAACTCTTTTCAGCGGAATAGGAATAACTCTGATAGCCGTCGGAACATTCCTGATGATTGAGAAAAAGGACGTGCAGAAAAGCGATGTTCCGAAAAACAGGCGGTGGATATTCTATGCGCTCGGCTCGGCTGTTTTTGCGAGCTTGACTGCGATACTCGGCAAGATCGGTATTTCGGGCGTTGAGTCCAACCTCGGTACGGCGATCAGGACGGGAGTGGTTCTGATTATGTCATGGATAATGGTGTTTGTCAGCGGCAAGGGAAAGGAGCTTGGCGGCATACCGAAAAAGGAGCTTGTTTTCATCTGCCTTTCGGGACTGGCGACGGGCGGCTCGTGGCTCTGCTACTACAAGGCACTAAAGGACGGACCGGCAAGCGTTGTTGTGCCGATCGACAAGCTCAGCATACTTGTTACAATTCTGTTTTCATACATAGTCTTTCACGAGAAGCTCTCCAAAAAAGCCGCTCTCGGACTTATCCTGACCGTCGGCGGAACTTTGCTGATGCTGGCGAAATAGAATTGAGATTTTAGATGTTAGATTTTAGACAATACCTTATTTCTTATTCGATGAAACTTTTCAAGGCTTCCCCTTAAGGGGAAGCTCCGCCGCAGGCGGTGATGAGGTGGAGCAAGTTTGATGACATTATTTTTTTGCTTAATTTTCTGCTTTTTACACCTCATCCGTCACGTCCTTCGTCCGTGCCACCTTCCCCTCAAGGGGAAGGCTGAAATTAGACGTCAGATTTTAGATGTTAGGTTTTAGACGATATAGTTTCAAATTTCGATAAATTATTTCGGCTGTCAGCGAAGCTGACTGAGGGATTTATAATACATTTATTTAATGTCTAAAATCTTGTATCTATATCGGATTTAACTTTGCAATTTGCACTTATCCCCTCCGTCACGTCGTTCCTCCGTGCCACGTCCCCTTGCAACAAGGGGAGGCTAAATTGTTCTTTTAAACTTTAATTTTACACGTCTAAAATCTAACATCTAATGTCTACCGTCTAATTTGGGGAAGGCTGACAAATTTACTGAAACTGTTATAGTTAAGATTATTGCGGAGCTTTCACCGGGGGAGATTTTTAATTGATTGTTGATTTTACCGTGTGATGATGTTATTATAAATATATAAAACATTTAGGGGGATAATCATGGCTGACAAATCAAAGACGGGCAAGCTCTCCGGGCGGCTCCTTTTCAACCTGATTTTATTCGGTCTTATCGGACAGATTGCATGGAATGTTGAAAATATGTATTTCAACACCTTCCTTTATAATTCGATTTACAAGGGTGCGTCCCAGGCGGCGATAGACGGTTCGATCAACGTTATTGACGCTGTCAGCAAGATGGTTGCCTATTCGGCAATCACCGCTATGCTTACCACGCTGATTATGGGCGCTCTCAGTGACAGGAAAGGCTCAAGAAAACGCTTTATTTCTGTCGGCTACATAATCTGGGGCGTTATTATCGGCGGCTTCGGCATAATTTCAAGGGACAATGTTTCCGCTATTTTCGGTATCAGCGACGCCGCAAAGGCTCTGACGGCTACCGTGTGGATAGTCATTGTTATGGATATGGTGATGACCTTTGTCGGCTCGACCGCAAACGACGCCTGCTTCAACGCATGGGTTACCGACTCGACCACCAACCGCAACCGTGCGACTGCCGAAAGCGTGCTTGCCTTTATGCCTATGGCGGCTCTCGGTCTTGTGCTTGCCCTCGGCGGAGTTCTACTTGCAGGTGACGATGTGCAGAAAAGCTACGAATATTTCTTCCTTATCCTCGGTGCTGTCGTGTTTGTCTGCGGCGTAATAGGTCTTTTCACACTCAAGGACGTTCCGAAAACCGTTGATAATTCAGGCAGTTTCTTCAATGATCTCGTTTACGGACTTAAACCCTCCGTTATCAGGGAAAACTCAAAGCTTTATCTCACCCTGCTTGCGGTCTGTGCTTATTCGATCGCATTTCAGGTTTTCTTCCCGTATCTGATAATATATCTCCAGCACAGTCCCGACGGCTTTTTCAGCGGTGACTCTTTGCAGATTACACCTGCGCTGATCGCCGTGGCACTTATCGCTGTTGTTGCGATGGTCGCAGGAATAATCCTTGTCGGAAAGCTTGCCGACAAATACGGCAAGAACAAGCTCGTCATTCCGATGCTCGTTCTCTTTGT
The DNA here is from genome assembly GCA_051881315.1 of Acutalibacteraceae bacterium. Taxonomy (GTDB): domain Bacteria; phylum Bacillota; class Clostridia; order Oscillospirales; family Acutalibacteraceae; genus CAG-488. Next base: position 28,601 of record JBJEPQ010000028.1, read on the forward strand.
TGCGGGACTGACGGTGCTTTATTTCGCACACGATCTCAAGCTCCTGATTATCGGCGTTGTACCGACTGCGATCGGCTACTGCCTTCTGGGAATTATGCTCAATGCCGCAGTCAGGGACTTCACACCCGAAAGCAAAACAGGTCTTTTCCAAGGGGTGAGAATGATTTTTGCCGTAATGATACCGATGGTTGTCGGTCCGTATGTCGGCAAGAAAGCGATATTCAGTTCGGGCGTTTATTACACCGACGATTACGGCGTTTCTCAGATTGTTCCGTCCTCGTCAATGTTCCTTTATGCGGCGATCGTCTGCGCTTTTGCCGTCATTCCGATAGTAATTATACTCTGCAAGGGCGGATTTTCCGTTACTCAGAATAAAAAAGAACAATAATGCGAAAATAAGGCTCGGATGTCGAGTCTTATTTTTTTACTGTTAAAGATATTAAAATTAAATATGTATTTTTGTGTATAAGGCCGATTTTTCGTGCGTGAAACCATAATTCAGTTGACAATTTGCTGTTTTGTAGTATAATACAATAGTCATTTTGCGGAGTGGAATAATGTGCCTTTTCAGGTTTATTCAACCGCAATTATCAAACAATATATCCGAGAGGTTTTGTCGATGATATCCGTTGTTCTTGCGGCATATAAAGGCGAAAAGTATATAGGCGCTCAGGTCGAGTCCATTTTAAACCAGCTCGGCGAGGACGACGAGCTTATTATTTCCGACGATTTTCCTGCAGGAAAAACCAAGGAGAGCATTTCGGAGCTGATTGGCCGTGACAAAAGGATCATGTATATCAACGGTCCGGGCAGGGGAGTTGTCGCAAATTTTGAGTTTGCAATCTCCGAGGCTCGGGGAGATTTCATCTTCCTTTCCGATCAGGATGACGTCTGGCTTGACGGCAAGGTTGAAAGGGTTGTCCGTGAGCTTGAAAGCGGAGTCGATCTTGTACTTCACAATGCGGATATTACCGACGGCGAGCTTAACAGAACGGGTGAGACTGCCTTTGATCTGAACAGAACGAAAACAGGCTTACTTAATAATATAATCAAAAATTCATATCAGGGCTGCTGTATGGCTTTTCGTTCGGAGATGAAGAAATTCATTCTTCCTTTTCCGAAGAAGCTTCCTATGCACGACCAGTGGATAGGCTTGATGGCAGAGAAGCACGGCAGAGTCAGCTTTATTGACGAGCCGCTAATTCTTTACAGAAGGCACGGCGGTAATGTTACGGGCGGCGGAAGCGGAATATTGACGAAGATCAAATGGAGAGCGGAAATTATTTTTGCCGTTCTTGGACGCTGAGCATTGCTTAAATAACGGAAAGTAGGTTAGTATATGTATAATATGGTTACGGGAAGTATTGTTACTTACAACAATATTTCCACCATAGCCAAAACTCTGGAAACTCTTTTCGGAGAGACAAAAGATATTGACTTTAAGCTTTATGTTTTAGATAACGGATCGAGCGACGGAACGCCCGAATATATCGAGAAGAATTATCCGGATGTGACTGTTATCAGAAGCGGAAAAAACGTCGGCTTCGGTGCAGGACATAATATCATCATAAATCAGGTCGAGTCGAAATATCATGCGGTTATAAATCCCGATATCGTGCTCACTCAGAACGCCGTCAAGAAAATGGCGGATTATATGGACGGTAATCCCGATATCGGTCTGCTTTCGCCGAGGATTTGCTTTCCCGACGGCAGAGATCAGATACTCGGCAAGCGCAATCCGCATCTCAAGTATCTTGTCGCAAGCCGACTCAGGGGTGACGAGCCGAGCAAGCTTTTAAGGGAATATGCAATGCTTGACTGCGACCTTTCAAAGCCCACAGAGATTGAGAACGCCACCGGATGCTTTATGTTCATTCGCACGGATATTCTCAAAAGTATCGGCGGATTTGACGACGGATTCTTTATGTACTTTGAGGACGCCGATCTTGCAAGGCGCGTCAATGAGGTTTCAAAATGTGTTTATTATCCCGACGCTGTCGTCAATCACGTCTGGGGCAGGGACAGCAAACGAAATTTCAAGCTTATGCTTGTCCACATCAATTCGATGTTAAGATATTTCCGCAAGTGGAAAACGATATGAGGTGATACTATGGCAGAGGAAAAAGCTAAAAGGCTACCGTTAAAGCAGTATGCTAAAAACGCCTATAAATACAGATATCTTATGCAGGAGATAGTTCGCAAGAACGTTAAGCTTCAGTACAGAAATTCATTTCTCGGAATTTTCTGGACTATGCTCCAGCCGTTTCTTACGATGCTTGTTCTTGTTTTTATATTCACGAAGATCTTCGGTAAAGCCAATGACGGCGTTGTATGCTATCCCGTTTATCTTCTGACCGGACGCTTGCTTTATGAGTTCTTTACCCAGTCAACAAACAGGGCTATGAGGTCGATCCGAAACTCCGCTTCGGTGCTCAAAAAGGTTTATGTTCCGAAATATATTTATCCTATTTCAAATGTTCTTTCAACGTTCATTACCTTCTTGATTTCCCTGCTTGTGCTTGTTCTTGTTATGGGATATTTTCTGATTAAAAATCAGTTCACCATGCAGTATCCCGATCTTCATCTTTCGTGGTACATTCTGCTTTCGTTTGTGCCTATAATTTTTCTTTGTGTTTTCAGCACGGGCGTCGGTCTTATCCTTTCGGTTTTGAATGTTTACTTCAAGGATATCGAATATATTTACAGCGTTATTACGCTTATGCTTTTCTATGTCACTCCGATTATGTATAGCCTTAAAACCCTTGCGAGAAGCGGAGTAAACTCAATCGTAATGAAAATTCTTATGCTTAATCCGCTATATAGCATACTTGAAATGTTCCGATCCTGTGTTCTTTACTGTTCGATGTGGAACTGGAATCATTTCCTTTACGCTCTGGGAATTTCACTGTTTACACTTGCTGTCGGACTTTTCGTCTTCTACAAGCATCAGGACAGATTTATCCTTTATATTTGAGAGGTGGCACATTTTTTATGGGACAGCCTGCGGTTGAGGTTAAGAATGTCAGTATTCTTTTCAATCTTAATAAAGAAAAAGTAGATAATTTAAAGGAATATTTTGTAAAGCTCATTACCCACAAGCTTATGTTTACGGAGTTCTGGGCGCTCAGGGATATTTCTTTCACCGTTGAAAAGGGCGAAAGGCTCGGAGTTCTCGGCTTCAACGGAGCCGGAAAGAGCACCTTGCTCAAGACCGTTGCCGGAGTGCTCAAGCCGACTAAAGGCTCTGTCACAGTTCATGGTGTAATTGCCCCCTTGCTTGAACTCGGAGCAGGCTTTGACAGCAACTATTCCGGCAAGGAAAACATTTTCCTTTACGGCGCTACAATGGGTTATTCGAGGAAGTATATTGAAAGCAAGTATGACGAGATCGTCGAGTTTTCCGAATTGAAGGATTTCATCGACGTCCCGGTAAAGAATTATTCTTCCGGTATGAGGGCAAGGCTCGGATTTGCTATTGCGACGGCAGTTGAGCCTGAGGTTCTTATTCTTGACGAGGTGCTTTCCGTCGGTGACGCCAAGTTCCGTCAAAAGAGCGAGAACAAGGTCAGAAGTATGTTTGACAAAGGCGTGACCGTGCTTTTTGTTTCTCACAGCACCGAGCAGGTAAGACGACTTTGCGACAAGGCCATCATACTCCAGAAAGGTCAGATTATCGCTTCGGGAGAGGTAAACGAGGTCTGTGACAAATACGATCAGATGGTTCAAAAAAAATAATTGTTTGGGGAAAGAAGAATATGGGAGCGTCGTATGAAAAAAGTATTCTATTTTATTTATGCTGTGATTTTCAATTTTTTCAGCGTATTACCTTTAAAAAAGAATAAAGTTGTTTTTCTTTCTCCGCATAACGAGAATTTCAACGACAGTCTCGGCGCTGTAATGGAGGAGGTCATCAGGCGTGACGAGTTCCGTGTTGTCCTTATTTCGGGCAGGGATCTGAAGCTTGATACTTCCAATGTGAAAAAGATTTTTTCAAGCATCGGCAGGGCGATCTCTTTCTTCACCGTCAAGGCATATCATCTTGCAACGGCACATTACATTTTTCTGAACGATAATTTTATGCCGATGGGTAAGCTCCGTTTCAAGAAGAACGCCGTCATTACTCAGCTCTGGCACGCAGAGGGTGCTTTCAAGAAATTCGGTCTTGATATTGAACAGCCCGATGATGTCAGAGAGCTTGAAAAGAAGGGTAATGCAAAGCTTACATATGTTGTCTGCTCATCCGAGGAGGTTGCGCCGATCTATGCAAACGCCTTCGGCGTTTCCGATTACAAGGTGCTTCCGCTCGGCTCGGCAAGACTTGATTGGTTCGGTAAGGAAATAAATACCGACCGTCTCAGAGCCGATTTTGATAAAAAATATCCGATGTGCAAGGGCAAACAGCTTGCGCTTTATGCGCCGACCTTCAGGGATAATACGGCGGACGACGAGAGGATACTTGACAACTTCGATGTCGCTGCTTTCAACGAGCGTTTCGGTGACAAATACGCCCTTTTAATCAGGCTTCATCCTCAGGTACATTCAAATGTCCGGATTCCCGACGGAGCGGTCGATGTCTGCGATTATGAAAATGTTACGGAGCTTATGCGGCTTTGCGACTTCCTGATAACCGATTATTCTTCGATCTGTATGGATTTTGCGGTTCAGGATAAACCCGTTTATTTCTACGCTTTCGATCTTGACCGATACGAAAGGGACAGATCGTTTTATTTCGATTATGAGTCCTACGTTCCCGGTCCTGTTGCAAAGGATTTTCAGACCTTGCTCAATCTTATCAACAGCACGGTTTCCGAAACATATCGGATGAGAAGATATGATTTTAATTATTCCAACTTCGGAACTCCCGACGGAAAAGCGGCGGAACGAATTGTTGACAGGATAATTTATAACAAGTAAACAAGTTTATTTTTAATAGCCTTCCGCTTGGGAGGCTATTGTTTTTACTCTTTTTTTACAATTCAAAATCGGAATTAAAATATAGCAAAAATATTGCCTTACCGCAAAAATAAACCCTAAAAACATCAAACTTTGTTGTGTAAAAATATTTAATTTAAAGAAAATTGATGTAAATTATTGAATAATATTGTGCGGATATATAATTGTATGCTACAATTTTCGGCAACAGTAGAGGAGCATATCTTTTTACGGTTAATTGTGCAAATTCTTCTTTCAAACTGGAGGCCTTGGCATGAGAAAAAAACTCGGCAAAATCGGAAAAAGCGTATTGAGCGTTATTTTATGCTTTACTATGCTTTTGACTACATTCTGTTTTTTCGATATCGGATCTGTGATATCCGAAGCAAGTGTAGGCATTAAAAGTTTTTCGAGCGGTGTTGATCCGGCGGTAACTTTTTATGTTCCCGAAACAATTTATCTTGCTCCCACATCCGGTACAATGAACACGTTTCAGTTTTATGTCGATCGTGAAAATGCTGTAAACGGAGAAAAGAGAACCGGTGAGAACACAACGGGAAATGTATTCTTCAAGTGTGATCAGGCGACAAGCGTTACGAGCATCACCTGTTCAGGCGCAACCGTATCACTCGGCGCAACCTCATCAAGCTCAAATACACTTTCCACCACTATAAATTCAGGCTCAATCCCCACAGCTTTATCGCAAAACGGTACTACTACCTTAACATGGACTGTTAACTATGTTGTAAGCGGAAAAACCTTTACCGCAACTGCATACACCACGGTTTATGCGCCCTATGTAAATGCGGTTGCTCAGGGTTACGCAACACGTAATAAATCAGGTAAGGAAGCTTCAGTCGGCGGTATTACTTGGGTAACGGGTATGCACGGTTATGTTGAGGGCAGATATGACGGCGGTGCGGACTGTACCGGCGGTATGAAGTATCAGCCTCTTCTTACGACAGAAATTGATAAGAAAGATATCGGATATTCTCCATCCAGTAGTGCAGGCAACTACCTTTCATGGGACGGTAACGGCGACGGTTATGCCGGCTACTACAATACCAATAACTCTAACGGCTCTCATACAGGTAAACGAAGCGGTGTTATTACCGTTGACGTCAGCCGTTATTCAAATTATAACAGCATCCCCAATGTCAGATACGGTCTTGACTATCTCGGTCAGCGTTGGTATTACGGCAGTAAGTATCAGAATATGATACTTTCAACATATAAGAACGGCGGTACGGAGTACACAGATTATAACGTCAGCCGTGATAACAGTAATTATGATGCAGGTACTCACATTCAGGGTGGCGGTTACCGTGACGGTTCGGTGGAATGGAGAACTTACTACAAGTTCAACACCAGTATTCCGGTTGACTCAACACCTACGATAATCAAGGGTTATATCCATATTCAGGACCGTGACCACTCGGTTAAGGCAACAAACTACCTCTATTTTGATACCACAGTTGTTAATAAGTCAACCCTGCGTTCTCTTTATAATTCTAATGTCGGCAGCGGCCGTCAGTCGGGATGGTATACTTCCGACTCGTGGAATAACTATATGTCAGCACTGTCTAATGCCGGTGCGGTTTTAGGTAATCCGTTAGCGGATGCGACTGCAATCAGCAATGCTGTTACAGAGCTTCAGAATAAAGAAAACGCTCTTGTCCGTAATACAGGAACATTATCCGCTGTTCACAAGAGACATCCGAACTACGGCGCAGACTATAACGGAAATACAGGCTCTGCAATTATCGGCACTTCGACCGAAAGCACATCTTACGGCTACGGCGATACGGTTTATGCAAACTATAACAGTATTGCAGGCTTCACAAAGAGCTATTACTCTGTAAACTACGGCTCAACCAATTATACAAGCGGCGTTCCTCAGGATTCCTCGCACAACAGCGATTATTACTTTAAATATGTTGATACCTCAAGTGTGAGCTGGACTTTCTACTATATTCCCAACACTTATAACATCACCTATGATCCGAACGGAGGTACGTTTAACGGCACCACATCTACGAGTGCCACAACCGTTCTCTATCAGTCGAAATTTACTGTCGGCAGTGTCGGCGGAAACACCCTTGCCGCTCCGACGCGTCCTGGCTGTACGTTCACAGGCTGGAAATGCAGTGCAAACGGTCAGGTTTACAGCAACGCTGCGGCCATCAACTGGAATTTCACTTCCAACGTAACGTTCACCGCCCAGTGGACATTTAATTACTATCATACATATTTTAATGAGAATCACGACGGACTTGCCGCAAACCTCTTTACCCCCGGCTTGAGCGGTGATTTCACATATACGTCTACCGCTTCTGACGGTACGGCTTGCAGTCTGACGGTTTCTCAGATCGGTGACGGCATCGTGAAGCTTAACGGAAGTCTTTCCGGAAACGTTGAAATCGGCAGATTTCCGTTAAAGGTTGAATCGGGAAAAACCTATACCGTCAGCTCCGAATATATTTCCGGAAGCACAAACAACGCGGGTTGTGTTGTTATCGACCTCACTAATTCATCGTACGGAAACACAGCGACAAGAAAAAATCTTGATTTCCGTGCAGCAAATGCCAGCAAAACATATACCTTTACCGCCGATGATGCGGCAGAGATCGGAGGCTATAAATTCTGGGTATGGCATAACACAGGCGCAGGCACATATATAAGCTTTGATAACCTCATTGTCAAGCTCAGAATTGAGGAATCCGGCACAAGGACAAGCAGCGATATTTTCTCTGATTATCTTCAGTACGGCGGAACTTATGAATCTCTGCCAACTCCGTACAGAGAGGGTTATACCTTTGACGGTTGGTTTACTGCCGCATCGGGCGGAAATCAGGTCAAGGTAGGCTCTGCGACTCCGTATCAGAACACAACGCTCTATGCTCATTGGACGATCAATCAGTATAAGCTGACTTATGACAATGAATTTGATTTTGACAACTTTGATTTTGTCAACTCAACTTATCCCAAAACAAGCGGAGGATCTACGCTCACAGTTAATGAAAAAGAAAATTCAATTTCATTCACTTCAAGCAACGGAGACGATTATACACGCACAGGTCAGGAAGGAACTCCTGCAAGCACGGGATATATGACACTTGTTCCCGGTCATACTTATGAGATTTCATATAGCTATACTGTCAGTCAGGCGGCATCTTTGAACTGCTACATTTTTGCTTACACTTCAACTGATTCAACAAGCTGGAGCGGTGATTTCAATAACACCGGAACAGGAACATATTATAATATAGGTACAAGCACTTCGGGAGCAACTTCCGGTACAATGACAGGTACATATAAAGTTCCTTCCGGCAGACCTTATGAAAAGCTCAGGTTTGGTACTACGACGCAGGGAACTACGGTCAAGTTTTACAATATCATTGTCCGTGATCTCACCGATCCGATGAATTACAAGGCTTCTGACGGAGTAAATCCGAGCCTTGACAAGACTTCCGATACAGTCACATTCAAGGCAACTCAGAGCCCGCTCTCTACAATCAGCCGACAGGGTTACACGTTCAAGGGCTGGTTCCAAAGCTCGAACACATCAAACGGCAACGGCTACGGCACTCAGTACACAACTTCGACTGCAATGCCCGCAAGAGATGTTCCTCTCTTCGCACAGTGGGCGCTCAACGATTATCAGATCATTATTAACCTCAATGCCGACAGCACCGACAACGCAACGATCGGCTCGTTCAATTACAACAAGGCTAATAACACAGCATCAACGGGTGCAATCGCCCTGACCTCTGCAACCTCGGCACAGCAGACGGTTACGGGCAATATCGCAACGATCAACGCTGCCTACGGAACAAGCTTCACTCTGCCGATTCCGTCAAGACACGGCTTCACCTTTGTAGGTTGGTCTGCAAGCGCAACTCCGAACTACGCTTCCCTGACGAATAACGGAAATACCTCGGCTTCTTCTTACAGAGTCGGAGCAGGCGGAGTAACGCTCACGGCACAGTGGAAAAACAATTCTTATAACGTAACCTACGACTTTACGACCAACGGCGGTACATCGGCAACCAAGACAAGCGCAGTCGTTGATTACCGTTCGGCTATTGACCTCTCTCCTACAGCGACTAAGTCAGGCTGGGAATTTGTCGGCTGGAACACCAACAAGGATGCTACAACGGCTCTCAGCAGTCTTACAATGTCAACGAATGACGTTACGCTTTATGCGATTTATAAAAAGACGCTGACGGCGAACTTCTATTCGGGCATTAACAAGGCTACGAATAATCCCCAGTCCGTCACAATCTGGAACACCGCAACAAGCGCAACGGTAACTTCACCGACAACCTATACATCGGTATGGTCTTTCGTCGGCTGGACGACGGCAACCACCGCAACCTCGTCTACCGCTTACATAGGAACGGGTGTCAGCGTTACGATTACTGCATCACAGGGTACGGTCAATTACTATGCTCTTTATAAACAGCTTCACACCTTAGTTTATGATGCAAACGGCGGATCGGGCGCACCGGCAAATACATCAACCTACGGTTATTACAATTCATATCCGACTCAGCAGAACGGTCAGCATACGATCTCGTCAACCGTTCCGACTAAGACGGGTTATACCTTCGGCGGTTGGAACACCAATTCCTCAGGAACAGGTACAAACTATACCGCAGGTCAGACCTATACAAACTCGTCCAGCAGAGATACACTTTATGCAAAGTGGACGGCTAACAAGCTGACAATCAAGTATAACGGCAACGGCTCAACAAACGGAAGTATGTCGGATCAGAGCTTTACCTACGATCAGGCGCAGAACCTTACTTCAAACGGCTTTGCAAAGCAGTACACTATTACTCTTAACGGCAACGGCGGAACAATTAACGGATCAAGCGTTGTTACGGATACTGCAAAGTGGAGCTTCAACGGCTGGAACAGTGCGGCGAACGGAAGCGGAGCATATTCGTACTCTGACGGCCAGTCGGTCACAAATCCGTGCGGAATGTCAGGAAACAGCTCCTCTGCAACGCTTTACGCTCAGTGGTCGGTAGAGGATTACACACTCAAAACAGCAGTAAAAGACGGTTATACACTCGTCGGCTGGGCAGATTCTTCGACCGCCGAAAAACCGACTTATACTGTAAATCAGACTTTTAAATTTACGTCGGACGCAACGTTCTATGCTGTCTGGGTTGAAACTGCGACAGCAAATGAGCGAGTAAGAGAATTTGAGGTCGTTACCGGAATTACGGTTACTAACAACGATCTTACCTATGAGACGATCGCCACGACGGAAAAGAAATATGTTTACGTTAATGACGAGACATATTCGGCACTCTGCGAGGCTTATGATACCGCTTATAACAATTTCTTTTCAAGTAAGACGATAGCAAACGCTTCCGCACTTGTTGACGCAAGAAATAATCTGAATGCTTATTCCGGTGATAATGTAGATGAAAAATTCAAATACGATACACCGATTAAGGATTACATCAACAATTTTGAAATTGAGTTTGCGTCAGGAGTAAGCAATCTTGTAACTCCCGGCAGGCATAATCTCGGCGAGATCAACCTTAACCACTATACCGATGAAATCCTCGGTACCTCAGATATTTCGATTCTTAAACAGCTTGAAAAGGCAAACAAGGTAACATCTTCACTTCAGCAGAATGTTATCAACGAGGCTGTAAAGCAGATCGCAAAGGATTACATCACCTTCGGAGAAGTAAATAGCAACCCGACGATTGACTTCTATGAGACTCCGTCCTCCGTTGCTGAAATGCTCGGTTCAAGCAGTGATGTTGAAGCGGTAAACTATGTATATTCCGGCAAGGGCG
>JBJEPQ010000029.1:0-78853 GCA_051881315.1 Acutalibacteraceae bacterium
TTTTTGATTTAGGGTGTCCATTTGACTTCTCCCAGTGGGAACAAGTGAAGGGACTTGTTTTATTCCGGATACAGACGAGCCTTTCTATTACATTTATGAGAGGTAAATAATATGGAAACCAACAACACTATCAAAAGCAAAATCACCCGTGGCGACATCTTCTACTATGACTTCGGCAACAATTCCGGTTCAATCCAAAACGGTCGCAGACCTGTAATTATAATTCAGGCGAATGAGTTGAATGAGAACTCTCCGACTGTCATAGTGGCGGCACTTACTACTGCTGTTAAGAAAAGATACCTACCGTCCCATATTTACTTGGGAGCAGAGTTTGGCTTGCAGGAGCCTTCTATGGTTCTGTTAGAGCAGCTCAGAACGGTCAATAAGTCGGAACTGCTTGAGTATGTCGGTACGGTTGATGATGAGCGTATGCTGAAAATTATCGGGAACGGCATCAAAAAGACCTTTGGACTTTGGTTCTATCATACTTACAGAACAAGTGATATTAGATGCTTGTGCAGTAAGTGCTTATCAGATTACAAGAACAACCGTGACTACATAGTAAAGCGAGTTGATCCGTTCAATCGTGTCAAAGACAAATGTGACCGGTGCAGCAGCTACGGTTATGATTACTTTGTTGTCGATAAAAGACAGAGCCATTAAGGACGGAGGTGCTGAAATTGTTTGAAGATAGAATAGCTGCTATGAACGCAGAAACAGAAATCACGCAATCGGCTCCCGTTTACGAGAAGCGAGTTTATACCGTTGATGAGATACAGGACATTTTAGGTGTCAGCAAGACAACGGCATATAACCTTGTGAAATCAGGAGCTTTCCACTATGTAAAAGTCGGCGGTCAGTTCAGGATTTCAAAAAAGAGCTTCGACCGATGGCTCGATGAAATGGATACCGATATAGAAGATTGTCAAGTATGTGATTGATTTAATCGCATCATTCACAGATCTCCGAAAAGTCAGTATCATATAGCCAAGCTAATTGGCTTGGCTATATGGACTGGGCTGACGAGTTTCAGTCCCCAAATACGGAGGTCGAAATGGATAAGAAAAGTATTTCAGTTCCCGAAATGGCAAAGATGCTTGGTTTGGGAAAGACGGATTCATATTGGTTAGTACATAAGCGGTACTTCAAAACCGTGTTGGTCGGCGGAAAAATGAGAATACTCGTTGACAGCTTTGAAGAATGGTATGCCGGACAGTTACATTATAAGAAAGTGGACGGCACTAAACCCGGTAAAAAGTACGCTCATACAATGTCTGTTTACGAAATGGCAGACTTGATAGGACGAAGCAGTGCGGTTGCATACGACATCGTAAAACGAGGACTTGTAAAAACGGAAGTAATCAACGGACGAATACAAGTAGATATTCAGAGCTCTGAGGAGCGGCTTGCTTCTCAAAGCGTATATTCAAAAGTCAGGAGGGATGAGAATGTTTGAAGAACGAGTAAAAAAGCTCAACGGCGGCGGAAATAACAAGAAAAGCTATACCGTTGCCGAGGTTCAGCAAATACTTGGCGTCGGTCGTCAGGCAGTATATAAGCTCATCAAAAAAGGCTGTTTCAAGGCGGTCTTGGTAGACAACAAATTCAGAATAATCAAAGCAAGTTTTGATGCTTGGCTTGAGAACGAATAAGGAGGTACATTATGGCATCAATCGTAAAGCGTAAAAACAGATATGCAGTCGTATATAACTACAAAGATGATAAGGGCAACACCCGACAGAAGTGGAAAACCTTTGATACCAATGCTGAAGCAAAAAAGCGTAAAATTCAGGTTGAGTATCAACAGCAGACCGGAAGTTTCGTAGTTCCGACAGCTACGACGGTCGCAGAGCTTCTTGATGAATATACTTCCGTTTACGGTGTCAGCACTTGGGCAATGTCAACCTATGACTCAAAACGAGGACTGATACTCAATTACATCAATCCGCTTATCGGAGATATGAAGTTGGATGACCTTAATCCGAGAACTATGGACAGGTTCTTTCAAAGCCTTTTGAGCGTGAAAGCAAAGGTCGTAAATAACCGCAAACCAAAGAACGAATATCTCACCGTGCATACGGTCAGGGAGATACACAAACTCCTGAGAAGTGCTTTTAATCAGGCTGTCAAATGGGAACTGATGTCCCGAAACCCCGTACTCAATGCGACACTCCCAAAAGAAGAACACGAGGTTCGTGAGATATGGACTCTTGAAACGCTCCTGCACGCTCTTGAAGTATGCGATGATGAAATACTATCGCTTGCAATCAACCTCGCCTTTTCCTGCTCTCTACGAATGGGAGAGCTGCTTGGTCTTACTTGGGACTGCATAGATGTTTCAGAAAAAAGCATCAAGGAAAACACGGCGTACATTTACATCAATAAAGAACTGCAAAGAGTCAAACGAGATGTGTTGGAGGTATTGGATAACAAAGATGTGATCTTGACATTCCCTCACTTAATAAAAAAGGGGAACACCGTCTTGGTTCTCAAATCGCCAAAGACAAAAACGAGTGTCAGAAAGGTATTTCTTCCTACAACAGTTGCTCAAATGTTGGTAGCCCGTAAACAGCAGATTGACGAACTCAAAGAACTCTTTGGAGATGAATACACAGACTATAATCTTGTGTTCTGTCATTCATCGGGCAGACCGATGGAGGGACAGGTAATAACCCACGCATTGAAGAAACTCATCCGTGAGAACAATTTGCCTGATGTAGTCTTTCACAGCTTCAGACACGCAAGTATTACCTACAAACTGAAATGGAACGGCGGTGATGTAAAATCTGTTCAGGGAGACTCAGGACACGCCCGTGCCGAAATGGTATCCAATGTGTATTCGCATATTATAGACGAGGACAGAAGATTTAATGCGCAACGCTTTGAGGAGAGATTTTATCAAGGCAATACCCCGGAAGCTGATACAATCCCACCTATGCCAAAGTTTGAGTCATCAACCGAATTGCCCGACGCTGTACCGATAGAGCCTGATAAAAAAGATGAAACAGCAACAGATACTCAGGCAGATACGGAACTGATTGCAAAACTGTTGAGCAATCCTGAAACGGCGGCGTTGCTCAAAGCACTCGCAAGCAAGCTATAACGAAACTATAAGGAAAGGCAATCCGCAAGGGTTGCCTTTTTTTAATGTAGGGGTAGAAAATTTCACAAATAGATGCTATAATATATGAAAAGTTGTATTATTTAGGCGTTCCCAAGGAAGATTTGAAACCGAGTAACACAACCCGTTTGAGGTTTCTCCTGCTAAAAGAGAGCCAAACAGACCACCTGAAACCCAATGAAATTAGCTGGATTTCGTTAGTGTTTATTGAACAGTGAAAAGGCTGAAAACCCTTGATTTATAAGGACTTTTTGGCATCATATAGCGGTCGGAAATCTGCTTTGGACGGCTCTCCTAAGCGAAAGGCCGTGGGTTCGAATCCCGCCGGGGACGCCAAAGCCCCAGGAACGCTAAGTTCTTGGGGCTTACTTCTTACTTCTTCACTATTCACTTTTCACTCTTAACTGCTTTTGATGTTTTTCTCTTTAAAAAGTGTAAACAAGACCGCCTGCACGACGCAAGCGGTCTTTGATTGATTTGTTCTACAAACTGGAATTTATTTCTCTAACTTTTTTCATAATATTACAAAATCATCGACAAAACAATCCATATTTACATCTAAATGTAAATAGGAAAGGTTATTTTTATTGCATTTCTAAGTATTTATCTTGTGTCGATTTTACAATTACAATACATCTTGCCAGAATAGAACTCTTATGAGGATTATATTCTATATCTTGTATATTATCACTAAAAATATTATTACTAAAAATTTTATCACTAAAATAATCAGACACTTCTTTTATATTTATTGTCTTTAATAATTTTTCAATATCATTAAACTTTTCTCCTATTTGCATATTTATAAGACCATTTCCGAAATCAACCAAATTAAATGCATAATTCAATTGATCATTCATATTATCTATAGTGTCATATTTATTATATTTTATATCAAAATTAACAACGTGGACCCTTCCTTTTCCAGTAGGATCAAGCAAAGAATCTGCGTTATAATATTCCATATCAAATTGCGTTGTCTCATCTTTTGCAAACACTCCATAATTGGTTATCGAATTATATCTTGCTGAGGATATTATCTGCGCTGAAGGATCTTTTGGATCATGTTTTCTACCATTCCAATATTCGGGTCTATTTTTTAGAATATATAGTTGCCTTGTATCCGCCTTAAAATTTTTATTTCTACACGTTCTTCTATCAAATTTATTTTGCATAAGACACAATCTTGCTTCTTTGTTATTATATATAATAAACATTATATCCGCCAATTCACAAGATACACATTTTTTATGATCCTTTTTATAATAAAAATCTATACTAGGCTGTTCTTCAAAATTAACTAAGGACTTATGTATTTCAAAAACGGCTGATTCTTTTTTACTTTTTAATGCAGTACTACGAACTGCTTCCGCCAAAATTCTAAATAAAACAACTTCATTTATTATACCTCTATATTTGCTAGTTTTATCTTTAAACTCAAAACTCAAATCATTACCAAATGACATAATTTTTCTCCTTTAAAAAATATCTTTCGATTGCTATTAGAATTTTTGTTATCGTTAAGAAAATAGGAATTTGTTTACTATTTCAAAATTGTTGTCGTGTGATCAGAATATACTTGTTTTCTAATTGTATTATCAATAGTTATTTCATATTTGCTATTATTGAAGTCTTTGCTTCTTTTAAATCAGATTTTACCTATATATGTATACTCTACCTCTTTTTCAATAAAAGGTAATTCGTGTAATACAAGCAAATCTTTTTCCGTCACAATATGGTTTCTAATATATCTAAAATAATAATCTTTAATTTCATTCCAAATTGCATTTTTTTCGTTATACTTTCCTTGTAATTCTTCCCAATTACGTTTTTTAAGAAGCTGATTAACATTCAGCTATGTTATCATAGACCCACCTCCAAATCCCGATTTGCCTTTTCCGTGATTTATTATACATCACCATTATGAATATTTCAACTCGCCGTTTATCCGACACGAAAAGACCGCCTGCACGATGCAAGCGGTCTTTGATTATTTAGGTCGGGAAACGGTATTTTATAAATTATCCCAATCAATCCGTTCGGATTTATAAAAATATTCACGGTCATGCTCGCCGACGCTTCTCAGAATTTTACAGGGATTTCCTACCGCAACCACATTGTCCGGAATATCTTTTGTGACAACGCTTCCGGCTCCGATGACGGTATTCTTTCCGATATGCACACCCGGAACAATGATTACACCTGCACCGATCCACGTATTCTCTCCGATAAAAACATCTTTATTGAATTGCAAGGCTCTGTCTCTCAGCTCCGGATCTATCGGATGGCCTGCCGTCGCAACAGTAACATTCGGGCCGAACATCACCTTATCGCCGACATAAATGTGACCGTCATCGACAAGAGTAAGATTTGAGTTTGCGTAAATTCCGGAGCCGAAATGCACATGATGTCCGCCCCAGTTTGCGTGAAACGGAAGCTCAATATAACAATTCTCTCCGCAGGAAGCAAAAACTTCCTTCATATACTTTTGCTTTTTTTCGTGTTCCGAGGGCATAAGACGGTTAAACTCCCAGAGCTTATCCTGAAACATTGTCTGTTCTTTCATGATTTCTTCATCAATCGGATCGTAGATCAGACCGTTCACCATTCTCTCATACTGCGTCATTTATTTTTCCTCCTAACGTCTGTTTTGATTTTTCATGTTATGTTCTTCTATGCTGTTATAAAATATTTTTTAATACGGAATTATTTTGCGTTTTTGTATGAAATTAAAATATGGCTTGGAGCAAACAGCGCCGATGAAATAATCAACAGAATTGATCTGCTCATAATTCCGACACCGAAGCCTGCCCCTATGTATAAAAAAGCAGCCATAAATGTCGGCGGCACATTATTAAGCAAAATTTTTGAAAAAGGTGTATTTAACGCATAAAATACAGCGGTCGACAGTGCGTAATTTGCGGCTGCCGCTGTTCTATTTTCTTTCAATCACACCATCTCCGCATTTATAGAGAAAATTCTGCAACCATTAGTGTTGCTTTTTTCATTATACATCATCATTATGAAATAATCCACCTAAAATTTTTTCAATAAAATTTACCGCCTGCACTGTGCAAGCGGTATTATTTTTTAATCAATAGTTTCATATCCTGCGCCGTCGAGAAGCATCTATGTTTTTTGATCTTTATAACGGTATCTCCTTAAACTATTCTGCAGAGTGGATAATGACGGAAACATCATGGAGTGAGATGAATGTATAAGGATCGGTTTCGTGTACGATCGTTTTCATCTTATGAATCCGGAAGAGGTTTATGATAAAATAAACTATTTCTTTCTTCTTCTTTGAGTAGCCGCCCGTTGCCTTCACGACCGTTTCGCTCGAGGAAAAATGCTGAGAAAGCGAGTCTGTTATTTCCGACGCTTTTGTTGTAACGATCATTGCACAGATCGAGCGGTCTATTCCCTCGACAACGAAGTCAACTGTCTTTGATCCAAAAATATTTTTATTTAGTACTAAACCTAATGAACAAATCTATGAGAAGACATAAAAATAAAAACTCTACTGCCTTGCAAAGCGATTAGTCAAAAAGAATACTTTCAGTTTTCAACGTACGAAAAGAATATCAGAAAGCGTAAAACCGTAATTACGAAATAAGAAACAATAAAGAATATAATTTAAGTTGCAAGCGGAAAAAATAAAATGTTGTCAGATATTCTTTATATACGTCGAAAAATATAAATTTATAGTGTAATGGATAGAAAAACTATTCATTTTTAATGTTCTAACCTTTTTTACGGTTAAAAAAATTGCATAGAGTTTGTGGAAATAGGATTTTATTCATATTAAAATGTAATGTATATATTAAATTTTTTGTCGAATTATAAATAATTGAGGAATTGGAAAAAAGAGCAGAAAAGTTTTTGATTGTCTTAAATCTATGGTTTTGCTTCACATAATATGATTTATTCGGTAATGAATTTTGTTAATTATTAAAACCATTCTAATTTTCAAAATTTAATTTAGACTTTTCAACTTTAGGGAGGATTCAAAATGAAAGTAATTGATTATGTTGCCTTGGGTCAAGAGATAAAAAAATGCAGAGAAAAAAAGCATATGACTCAAGAAAAACTTGCGGAAAATGTTGGTCTGAGCTCGACTCATATCAGCAATATTGAAACAGCACACACAAAAGTAAGTTTAACATCCTTGGTTACTATTGCAAATGAATTAGAAGTCTCCATAGACGAACTATTATCCAACAGTTTAAATTGCTATAAATCAAAAGAAGTTTGCGTAAACGGAAATAATTACAGTCAAGAAGAGATTGGAATAATGAATGAAGTAATGTATGCGTTAAGATCATCTTTGAGAAAATATAAAAACAGTTAATCTTGGCTGATTTATAATTTTTATAATTATAAATCAGCTGTTAAATTAAAGGAAATAAGTGTTTTTAATTTCAAACAAATATTAACAAAGTATTACATAACCTTTTAAACAGTTAAAAACTATTTAAAGGGCTTGTGGACTATTGTTTTTGCAAATATTAAAATATTATAAATAAAAATGGGTGTTTTTATGAATTTTTGTCGAATTATCAATATTTAGGAGAATGTGAACCGCTATGAGAATTGAAGAAGTTTGGCCCGAATGGCACGAAAGCGAACTTTTAGGCGAGGGATCATTCGGAAAAGTTTTTAAGGCCACAAGAGAGGAATTCGGAGAGACATTTTACTCTGCAATTAAGGTTTTAAGTGTTCCAAAAAGCTCACAGGATATCCGTCAAGAGAGAGCACAGGGAATGTCTGATCTTGAAATACATGCGTATTTTCAAAGCGTAGTACAGGACTTGGTTAATGAAATCGTGTTGATGGAAAACCTTAAGGGCGCCAGCAATATAGTTTCGATTGACGATTATCGGATTATTGAGAGAGAGAACGAGATAGGTTGGGATATTTTTATCCGTATGGAGCTGCTGACTCCTTTTGATGAGGTTATAAACAGCCCTGATTTTTCGGTTGCAGAGATTTTAAAAATGGGAATTGATATCTGCTCTGCTCTTGAAGTTTGCGAATACAATAATATTGTTCATCGTGATATAAAACCTGACAATATTTTTATTTCAAAGTACGGAGAGTATAAACTCGGAGATTTCGGCATCTCAAGACAGCTTGATAAAACTCAGGCAAATATGTCAAGAAAAGGAACGTTAAATTTTATGGCTCCCGAAGTATATAAGGGAGAATCATACGGTTCAAGCGTCGATACATATTCATTGGGTCTTGTGATGTATAAACTGTTAAACAAGAACCGTCTGCCGTTCATCGAGTCCGATAAACAGAATCTGAAATATAATGAGCGACAGGAAGCGTTTGAAAGAAGAATACGCGGAGAAAAGCTGCCGTTAATTTCGGGTGTCAGCAATAGTATAAACTATATTTTACAAAAAGCGTGTGCTTTCAATCCGGATGAACGGTATTATTCAGCATCGGAATTAAAAAACGATCTTGCAGAAGAATTGAATAATGTAGTTTATTACGGAATTGATGAAATGACGATAAACGGGCAGGAGTATTATACCGACAGTCATTCACCGTATGAAAGCACAACCAATGATATGACGAGTCAGGGACAGGTTATTTATGACGGTAACGGCATGGAAGATACGGCTTACAGTATGTCCGGTGAAAGTGCTTATGGAAACTACTATGCTAATAATGAAGCGAGCCGTGCGAAAAAGAAAAATATTCCGAAAACAAGTAAAGTATGCAGATATGCCGCTTTTCTGGTTGCAGCGTTTATGCTGATATACGGTTTTATTGTTGACGGGTTAAAAGAGATTGACTTTTATTCATGTTTGGCAATGTCAATGATGATTTTGACAGCCGGGAAAAACAGAAAAGCAATGGGCATTTATATGGTGGGATTTGCAATATGCCACAACATAGAAGATGTTCTATCTTCGTGGGAACTTTGGGGCTCAGATGGCGAAACACTTCTTGTGGGAGATATAAGAATAGTGGTTAATATTGTTTCGCTCATATGTCTTTTACTTTGTTTCTTTGGCGGACTCTCTATGATATTGCAAAAGGAAGCTCGTTTGGGCGGAGTTCTATGTCTTTACAGCGGCCTTATCAAAATGGTTTTATGTTTTTGCTTTAAGAAATTATTCTTTTTAGATAGGTATATTTTCTTTGACAGGGATTATCAATGGATTATTTATGACAGTTTCGGATGGATCATTTTAGCTACAGTTGTAGTTTTTTTGTGGTCATACGGTTATGACAGTCAGTCGGTGAATGATACAAAATATAAAAAAATAAATTATGTATTTTGTTATGTTATGGGAGTAGTGGGCGTTATTGCTGATGCATTAGCGGTGATTTGGTGATGAAAATGGAGAAAGAACGGATTTTAGATGCGTCATGTGTCTCATATATCGGCGCAGGACGTGCATATAACGAAGATAATTTTTATTTTAACAAGAAACGTCTTATTAAGGACAATAAAGGAATGACAGCGGCGGTCAGTCAGCACATGGTTTTAAATAATCCGATAGGATATGCCGTATTTGACGGAATAGGCGGAGCCTCCTATGGAGAAGAAGCCTCCTATGCCGCCTCGGGAATTTTTGCAAAGAATATGAATAAGCTGGAGAATCTCATCGTTTCCGAAAAAGATTTTCTCAATGATCTTTGCAAACAAGCAAACGAGGAAATAAATCGCACAGCTCGTAAAATGCAGGTGTCACAAATCGGAACAACAATGGTTTCGCTGCTTTTTTCGGGACAAGAGGTTTTCGTCTGCAATGTCGGAGACAGCAAAGCCTTTCTGATAAGAAACAATAAGATCATTCAAATTTCGAAGGATCATACCGATGAAAGCTTTTTGAATTCTATCGGAATTAACAAAAAACCGTCTCTGCTTCAATATCTGGGTATCTCAAATGAAGACGGAAGTCTTGATCCTTTCATATCGAAGGGCAAGGTAAATCAAGGAGATGCCTTCATTCTTTGCAGCGACGGAGTGACAGATGTTGTTGACGCAACGGAGCTTTTCAAAACCGTAAAGGACAGCGTTGACGCAGAATCGTCAGTACAAAATATAATTAACAAGGTTAAGCAGAAAAGCGGTCAGGATAACGCAACCGTAATTGTAGTAAAGGTATCGTAAAGGGTGATTGTTTTGAATTCGGAAGAGCTGATTACAAAAATCAAAAGAATAGTTACCGATGTATTGCCTTTAAGCAAATTGAGCGATGAAGAGTTGAGCGATGAAATTGAACAGATAGTCGAGGAACAGACAAGAGGTCAATATTTCCCGATTCAGGAAAAGGTTCAGATTGCACAGCAGGTTTACAGCTCAATCAGAGGATTCGGCGTTTTGGATTCGATTATCAGCGATGATAACATTACCGAAGTAATGATAAACGGTCCCGACAATATTTTTATTGAGAAGGACGGAAAGTTACGGAAAATAAACGAGAAGTTTGAAAACCAAAAAAGACTTGAGGATGTCATACAGCGAATTGTCGGAATGGCGGGACGTGAGGTTAACCAGTCAAACCCTATATGCGACACAAGATTACCCGACGGTTCGCGAGTTAACGTTGTTCTTCCGCCGATTGCTTTGTGCGGACCGACAATGACAATTCGAAAGTTTTCAAAAACACCGATGACGATAGGAAAACTGATTCAGTACGGTTCAATTACAGAAGAAATTGCACAGAAACTGGAAATTCTTGTTAAGGCAAAATACAACATTTTCATAAGCGGCGGTACCGGTTCAGGTAAAACAACTTTCTTGAACGCTTTGTCCAATTATATTCCCAAGGATGAACGTGTTATAACAATTGAGGACTCGGCAGAGCTTCAAATAACCGGAATAAAAAACCTTGTAAGTATGGAAACAAGAAACTCTAATGCTTCCGGCGTCGGAGAAATTACCATCAAGGATCTTATCAAAACTTCCTTGAGAATGAGACCCGAAAGAATCATCGTCGGTGAGGTCAGAGGCGAAGAAGCGTTGGATATGCTTCAAGCGATGAATACCGGACATGACGGTTCGCTGTCAACAGGACATGCCAACTCAACCGAGGATATGCTGAGCAGATTAGAAACCATGGTTTTACAGGGTTCTGATGGACTTCCGTTGCCGGCAATACGTCAGCAAATCGCTTCTGCGCTGGACGTAATAGTTCATTTATCCCGTTTAAGAGATAAAACACGTAAAACCATCGAAATCACAGAGGTTGTCGGTTATGAGGACGGAAAAATAAAGCTTAATCCGCTTTATGTGTTTGAAGAAGATGAGAATACAACACTCGAAAAAGTATCGGGATCTTTAAAAAGGACAGGCAATCCCCTTATAAATGATTTTAAATTAAAAGTATCAGGATACGGTGACAATATTATATAAACAAAATGTCAGGGAGGCAACACGGCGATGAAAGTCAGAGTGGCTATATTAGAAAACGACTCAAATTATTTACAAAGAGTTGTATCTATTTTTAACAACAAGTTTGGCAATGAACTTGAAATATATTCTTTTACAGATATAAATTCTGCAATGAACTGTCTTGATGAGAAAAAAATAGATGTATTTTTGGCAAATGATTTTTTTGACATTGATTTTTCGCTCGTTCCCAAAAAATGTGGGTTTGCCTATCTTGTGGAAAGTAACGACATTGATAAGTTTAACAACAAAAAAGCGATATGTAAATTTCAACGGGCTGAACTTATATATAAGCAGATACTCAGCATTTATTCAGAGCAGATTCCAAACATAATCGGCGTTGGAGACGGAAACAGCTCGATGAAAACGATAGTTTTTTCGTCCCCTTCGGGCGGTACAGGAACATCAACTCTTGCAGCAGCCTGTGCAATTAACTTTGCCGGCAAAGGATATCGAGTGCTTTATCTAAATTTAGAAAAATACGGAGAATCGGATTCGTTCTTTTATTGCGACGGACAGTTTGATTTCGGCGATGTAATTTATGCAATTAAAAGTAATAAATCAAATAAAAAAATTAAGCTGCAAAGTACAGTAAAACAAGATGCCTGCGGAGTATATTTTTATTCCTCTGTTAAAGTTGCCTTGGATATGCTGGAATTTGATACAGCAGATTACATAACACTGCAAACTGAATTGAAGAAGCTCGGAGAATATGATTATGTGATTATCGACATGGACTTCCCAAAGAGAAAAAAAGACTTTTCTTTTTTTGAAAATTGCAGTTCTGTTGTTCTTGTATCTGACGGAAGCCAGACCTCTTTGATAAAGACTATAAGAACATTAAAGTCTGTGCAGATAATTGATTCATTTTCCGAATATTCCATACAACCGAGATTTGTAATGATAAAGAATAAAACTCTCGGCCGAGCGGAAGATCCTGAAGACATAAGAGTTATTGGCGAAATCCCGATGTATGAAGACTGTGCGCCGGCACAGATGGCAAAACAGCTTTCGCTTTCAAATGTATTTGACCAGTTGTTATAAGAGGTGTTGAATAATGAAAATAAACAAAAAACAGAAAGTTGAAGAACCTCTCTATGTTGTTTCAAGCACAAATCAGCAGTTGCTGAACTATAAGGCGTATAAAATGGAACCAAATGAAAAAATGCTCTACTTTTTGGCGGCGTTTATTGTTGGAGCAGTTGTCGGTTTCATTTTCTACGGAGGAATCGGCAAGGATGAATTTGGACAGTCAACAGTATTGACATACATACTTAATGTTGTTGTTATGGTATTGGCAGGATTGACCACGGGAAAAGTTTTTTTGCCGATAAGAAAAGCACAAATAATTAAAAAAAGAAAAAAGGAACTTAGAACACAGTTTATTGCTCTGCTTGACTCGTTGTCCACATCAATCGCCGCCGGTCGAAATGTCCCTAATGCGTTCATTGCCGCAAGAGATGACCTTCGTATTCAGTACCCGGAGGAAGCTTATATTATTCAGGAGGTCAACAACATTATCGGCGGTATTCGCAACAATATCAGTGTTGGCAGTATGCTGATGGATTTTGGAGAAAGAAGCGGAATAAAGGACATTCAAACCTTTGGAAAAGTATTTGAAACAGCATATGATAAAGGCGCTAACTTGAAAGATGTTGTCAGAAACAGCAATGAAATTCTCAGCACAAAAATACAGATTGAAGAGGAAATTGAAACAAAAGTCGCATCAACAAAGAATGAACAAAACATTATGCTTATTATGCCGATAATTCTTGTTGGAATGATAAAGCTCAGCGGCGGAGATTTCGCAAATAATTTTACAACGGTAAAGGGAATTATAACAACAACAATTTCTATCGGTATTTTTGTTGTTGCATACTTCGTCGGAAGAAAGATTTTGAATATCGAGGTGTAAAAATGACAACTGAAATTATTTTAGGACTCGTGTTCTTGGTGTTGTCCGTAATTGTCAGCACATCGTTTATCATTTTGCTTGTTTCATCAAGTGAGTTTGATGAATATCTTGAACCGCTTGATCCCAAGGATTTTGTCTTTATTGAAATTTTCGGCGTGGGATTTAAAATTCTGAAAATTATTAAATTTGATTTTAAAACAGCGATGGCAAGGAAAACAAGGGATCATATTGTCTCACTATACGGAGAAAAATATGCGGATTATTATCTGCAAGTGTATTATGCTCAAAAAATCAGCTTGAGCTATTTTATATTTGCCGCAATTTCCGCAGTTGCCGCAATGATGGACGGAACGAACCGTATTCTGTTTTTTGTTATGGGAATAGTTGTTTTTGCTGTTGTTTATTATTTTTATTCCCAGGCAACTGAGAGAAAGATCAAAACAAGAAGTGAACAATTTGCATTGGAGTTTCCCAATGCTGTTTCCACTATCGCATTGCTTGTTAATTCCGGTATGATACTTCGAGATGCGTGGAAGGAAGTTGCATTTTCCGGAGAAAGCCTGCTTTCTTATGAAATGAGAAAAGTAAACGAAGATATCGCAAACGGTATTTCTGAGGCTGACGCGCTTTATGGGTTTGCAAATCGGTGCAGCACCCCTGAAATAAAGAAATTTACTTCAATTATAGTTCAGGGTCTTGAAAAAGGAAGCAAAGATTTGGCGGATGCTCTTCAAAACCAAAACAATGAGCTTTGGGAGTCGAAAAAGCAGAGAACTCTTAAAAAGGGAGAGCTTGCTTCAGGTAAACTGCTTATTCCGCTTATTATAATGTTTATGGGAGTTTTGATACTGATTATGGTTCCGATTATGTCAAATCTCAACCTGGATATTTAAGCGTTCAAGAATATCTTAATAAAGAATCTTTGAAAGAGGAGGTGTAATACATGTCGGATTTACTTTTTAAGATTTATTTTATGGGATGCAACGCAAAGAACAAGGCGATAGATTTATTCAAAAAAGAGAACGGTGAAACGAACATAATTGCTATTGTTCTTCTTATTGTCATTGTTATTGCGCTTGCAGTTATTTTCAGAGATTCAATTACCGCTCTTGTGCAGAGACTTTTAAACAAGGTAACAACGAATGCCGATGGCGTATAAGAAAGGTAAATAACTGTGCTCTCCCACCGTGTAAAAGCGGTGGGAGGGGGATCCCATAAAAGCGGAGGATTATGAATGAAATACGCTGTTTTTTTCTTGGTTAGCGTACTTACAATCATTTGTGAGTTTTTATATTGCTCATATATGGGCGTTTTCAGATCGAAAATAAAAATTAAAGAAAATTCTAAATATAAAAGCACGGAAACACTCCCATATAAAGGAGTGCCATTGGTTTTGATAATAATCGTTTGTGCGGCTGTCTCGTTTGCCGTACAGATGTCGCTATATAGTAACACATCTACTGTTAATTACATCAAGCTGTACGGTTTGTTTGTGACGGTGCTTGCTGCTGCGTTGGTTGACAGCAAAAAGAAGATTATACCGAATTTTCTCATTCTGTTCGGGTTGGTCTTTCGTGCAGCGGTTTATGTGTATGAATTCTTTACACTTGACAGTATGAAAGATGTTATAAAAAATGATTTGATCGGCTTAGCGATTGGTTTCGGAGTACTTGCGGTTGTTTCGATTGTTACAAAGCAGAGTGTTGGATTCGGTGACGCAAAGCTTTTTGGCATAATCGGTATAACAGGAGGATCAATGTGTACTTACAGTACCTTGTTCATTTCCCTGGTAGTGTCTGCGGTTATCTCTGTTGTACTTTTAATTTCACACAAAAGGGATCGAAAAGGCACCTTTCCTTTCGGACCGTGCATAGCGTTGGGATATGTTGCCACAATTTTTTTAACAAGTTTCTGACAAAGGAGAGACGGATATGAAAAACAACAAAATACTTGCTATAGTAGCTTTGATTTTTTTGAATATAATTGCCGGATATCTTGTTTTTACCGGGACCTTCGGAGGAGCATCGAAGTTTGACAGAACCGTCGAAAAAGCTCAATACTACTACGATCATAAGCTTTATGCTAAGTCTGTTGAAAAATATGATGAAGCATTGGCAATTAAAGATTCGGTAGATGTATGTATAGCAAAAATAAATGTCTATGACGCAGGACTTGAATACGGTGAGTTTACAAGCACTGTGGATATTGATACAGATCTTGATGAAATGATCAAGGACTATTACAAGGAAACAAAAGTTTATGAAAGAGCCTGTGAGTTTTATTTAAAATATGAGGAATACGAATCGTGTGTAGATTGTCTGAAGCAAGCTAAAAGCAGAGGTCTTAAATCTGACAAGCTTAATGAATTGACAGAGAAAATACGTTATACATTTGAGACGGATTACACAATGTATAATCATGTCTACAGCGAATGTAATAAAACATATGTTGTTGAGACAAACGGAGCATGCTCGATCATCAAAGCAAACGGAGAAAATGCAATTCCCGGAACATATATTTGGGCAACAAATTTCAGTAATGCCATTACTGTGGGTGACGATACTTTTAAGTATGCCATTGTGTCAAAATTTGACAGCAAGGGAAACAAGATCACCTATATTGTGGATAATAACGGAACAAAATTGCTTTATCTTGATTCTGCCGTAACAGGTGCGTCTCCCATTGTAAGCGTAAACACAGGGAAAAATGAAACATCGCTCATTTTTTCCGGCAGAACGGGTGACAAATACTATTTTTACAAATTTGATCCAACATCGGAAACCGTTAAACAGCTTAGCGGACCGTATATGTTTGCAGGAACCTATCGCAACAATGTTGCGCCAGTTCAGATCTCAAAGAACGAGTGGAAGCTGATTAACGGCGACGGAAAACAGATCGGATCAACGTTTACGGATATTGTTGTAAATGATGCCGGAGAGTGTGCGCCGAAAAACTTAATTTTTGCTGCAGAAAACGGAAAACACCACCTTTATAAGCTGGAGGGAGAAAAGCTCTCGGCGGTCGGAAATTTGACCTGTGACGGAGCAAAAGCGTTTGTTGACGGAACATTTGCCGCAGTCAAATTCGGCGATAAGTGGGGATATGTCGATTCAAAGGGCAAGGTAGTAATAAACGCAAAATATGAAGAAGCACGTTCATTTTCATGCGGTTTGGCAGGAGTTAAAGAAAACGGTGTGTGGAACTTTATCAATGAAAAAGGAACCACGGTTATAAACACAGGCTTCGATAATGTTGTTGACTTCGGAACGTCGGGAAAATGTTTTGTTGAGGCGAAAGGATACTGGTCGAGCATACAGCTTTATTATGTTGATGAAGCCAAGGGGTGAATGATAGGTGAAGCGACTGTTGAAAAGAGAAAAAGGCGAAATGATGGTTGAAGCGTCGCTTGTGTTGACGGTTGTAATCGTTGTCATTGTGTCTTTGGCATATCTCGGACTGATTATGTATCATCAGACGTTAATCACATCAACCGCTAATCAGACTGCATCCAATATTGCACAGGTTTACAGCAACAGCAGCAAGGATCCCGTTACGGGGTATATAGATGTTTCAAACCTGGACAATGACGGAATGGTCAATAAAATGAAAAATCAGGCATATGCGGATGTTATAAAAGAAAAGGCAGAGTGGTATTCCAAATACAGACTTGCGAAGGGAAACTTTCTGAAATCCGAGGAACCTGAAATTGATGTGAAAATAGAGAATAAAAACGGAGCTTTGCTCAGAGCACAGGTAGTTGTTACCGTGGAAGAGGACTATGAATTGCCTTTTGTTCAGCTTTTGGGAATGGAAAAGCCGACAATTAAATACAAGGCAACAGGCAGAGCCGATTGCTACGAGATACTGGACTATGTCAATGTAGTCGAAGCTGTTGATAAAATTGATGTTACCGAAAATTTCAAGGTCAATTTTTACAACAAGGACAATTCGCTTTTCAAGACAGTTGAGGTAATGCATGATATGAGCATTGCCGACACAATGAAGCTGTCCAATGCGGAGCAGACAAAGTTCCCTGCCGATCCGACGCTTAACGGACAGAAGTTTTACCGCTGGAAAACAGAAACAGGCGAAACTTTTGACGAGAACACGGTCGTTTCGGGCGATATGAATGTTTACGCGGAATATGACTGCATAGTTAATTTTATGAATTATGACGGCAATGCCGCGCTTTACCAAATTTTTGCCCACAGAAACCAGCCGTTCTCCAACAGCGGAAACAGCTTGCCGGCAGCACCGCCCGAAGAGGGCGACAACAAGTTCTATTGCTGGTGGTACAACAATGCGGAATTTACCGTCAACACCAAAATACCGGACTCGGATTCTATAACTGTAAATATCAGAAAATATCTGTGGGTCAAGTATGACGGAAACGGCGGAAGCGTAAGTCCGAACAGAGTCTTTGTTGCACCGGGAAATGCAATCGGAAATATGCCGATACCGTCGCGCGGCGGATACAGCTTCAGCGGTTGGTTCAATGCAGTCAACGGCGGAACTCGGCATTACGCTCAAACGATCCTTAACAGTAATATATGGCTGTTTGCACACTGGACTTGCACTCATCCGAGCAGCTACACAGTGGTTCTGAACAATGACTGCACTCGATATGAATACAAAGAATACTGTTCTGTTTGCAATGCCGAATTGAAGCACAAAATTAAACATGGTGAGCATAATTTTAATGGACGTTGTGGAACAGATCACGAATTAATTCCTTACAGAATAATGGCAACACATCATGGCACTAAATCAAGTAGAGGATACCACATTATATGTACAA
The DNA here is from genome assembly GCA_051881315.1 of Acutalibacteraceae bacterium. Classification (GTDB taxonomy): domain Bacteria; phylum Bacillota; class Clostridia; order Oscillospirales; family Acutalibacteraceae; genus CAG-488. Next base: position 18,251 of record JBJEPQ010000029.1, read on the forward strand.
AATGTCATCAAAATCGTATGGTCAAAGATGGTGAATACGGATACTATTGTACTGAACATTATGTAAATTATGAAGCAAGAAAAACAGTTAAAGACATGTGGTGGTATGATAATTCTGATCTCGTTCCAGGGTATGTTTGTGATAAACCCCAAAAACAGAAGATAAATAATACCGGTGGGTGATATTTTTTGAAGAGAACAAGAATAGTTTTTTCAATTATAAGTATTATATTGATACTATCCGGAGCCGCGCTTCGAATTTTCTGCTCGTTTTCCGGTAAGAAAGTCGAAAAAAAAGAAAACGCTCCGAAGACCGAAGTGACGGATATTCTGAACGCTTCTACCGGCGAAGAAATAAAGAAAATAGCCAAAGAAAACGGATTTAAAGTTCTTGATACGGAATCGGGCATTGAGGTAGACGGATACAAGCTGTTCGGATATGAAGCCTTTATCAGCGTTACATTAAATTCCGACAACAGCGTAAATGAATTTGTGTGTGAGAGTTATCCGTACTTAACAGAGATAAATAATAACGAAGAAGATTTGAAAATCAGCACAGAGGATTTAAAATCCAAATCTCTCAAAACGCTTGAAAAGTTTTCGGGAAGATTCAACACCTCTTACGATAAATTTTATATTATTGAAAAGCCCAAAGAAGGAAAACAAAATTATTATGACAAGAACTCTTTGGACTCGTATCAGGCGATTATAAACGGGGACGCATGGCTCGAGCTTAGTATCAAAGATAAAAACGGTGATATTTGGTTATACAGGGAGCTTGGGGATTCGTTATATGGTGTGATTTTTAAACTTTACAGAACGGTTAATTCCGAGGATACAAAGTATATGAATTACGATATAGATTTATCACAGGGAAATTCGAAAGGATAAACAAAATGAGCGGCTTTTTGAATAAAACAAAAGGTGTTATAACTGTTTTTATCTCGCTGTTGCTTATGTCGGTGCTCTCTTTCGGCACTCTTGTCATTGAGGCGGGAAGATATCAGAGCGCAAAAAATCAGCTCTCCGAGGTAAATATAAGTGCGGCAACATCGGTACTTTCAAATTATGATATGGATTTGTATCAGCGTTTCGGTATCCTTGCCTTTACCGATGACAATGACACAAAGACAAATTTCAGCGAAAATGTTTATTTTGATTCCGATCTGAATGCAGGCTACCGCGGCAATAACGCAACTTGCTTATACAGGATTTCAGACGCAAAAATGACCGGCTTTTATAACCTGACATATCCCTCTGTTTTGAAGCGCCAGATTCTTTCAAAATCAAAATATCTCAGAAGTACATATTCGTATGCTGTCAATACAAATAATGTTAATTCATTTTTAGGCTCATTTATGTCAAAGTGCAGCACGGTAACGCCGATTTTGCAGTCTGCAATAAGCGGTTCAAATCCCACGGGCATTTTTTCCGCAGCTTGCTCAAGAGTGGAGTCTGCGTTTACCGATCTTAAAATTTATGATGAGGGCTGCACGGCAAACCTCTCTTCCTCGGAAACATCTATTCTCCCGTCCAAAACGGGAACGGTAAAGGATATTGTTCCCGACAGCGAGATTGAAGCAATCCAGGCAACTCTTGACGATGCAAAAACCGTTGTCCCTGCTTACTCTTCTTCAATCGGAAATGTCAGCGCTGTGAATGAGGATAATGAAAGCACGGCGGCGGTGAGCATAAATTATTCCGGAATTCGAGAGAAAATGAAAAATCAGCGTGTCACGGGAAGCGGCGGTCTTGCCGATATTGCTTTGAACACGGTTTCTTCCATGCAAAACGTTCTGGCACAGCTATCGTCCGGTGACGGCGCACAGGTCAATCTTATGGTTAATTCATATATTGCAAAGCATTGTGCAAACAGAACCTATATTCCCAACGGCTTTTCGGGAGCAACGGATTCAAGGGCAACCGACAATTTTGTTTCAGCGTGCGCCGAATACATTTTCTGCGGTTCGGGCAGTGAAAAAGAAAATCAGGAAGCTGCCTACTGGATGATTTTTTATATGAGATTTGTTGACAACCTCAACTGTATTTCAAACATAGGACGGCTTTCCGCCGGTTCTGCCGCACTAAAGGTTTTACTGGCATATTATGAATCCCTGATAGATTTGGAGCTTATGACCTCGTATAAAAACGAGACCTCTGTTCCTATGACAAAAACAAGTCTGTTTCTTGATCCGTCAAGTATTGTGTCGTTTAACGCATTTACAAGAACCTGCGACATTTTGGATGTTTTGAAAAATCAAATAAGATCGGTTAAAACGGTGCAAAAGTCCGTCGGCGATACTCAGGTTAACTGTTACACCGTTAACGGCTCTGATAATGCAGGTTACAGTGATTATATCGCCGCGTCTTTATGGTTTGTGTCAAACGCAGACAAGCTTATGCGGCTTTCAGACATTATCCAACTTGAGATGAGATATAAACAGGCTCATATTTTGGGAGAGACAGTTTCATTCAGATCAAAAAATTATTATACATACTGTCGTGTTGAAACAAACGCAACCTTCAGCACGCTTTTGCCCGTAATATCAATTAACGGAGGCGGCAACGCATTATCCGTAACATCTTTTAAAAGCATAAAATACGTCGGTTTCTGATTTGGTGGTGAAAACAATGAAAAAAGAAAAAGCGGCTTTAACCGTGGAAGCGTCACTGACTCTGACCATGTTTATGTTCTTCGTGCTTTTTCTGTTGAGCTTTAACAGGGTTTACAGCGCACAGAATACAGTTAGCCATGCTACTTTACAGGCTGCAGACGCCGTTTCGGCGGAATCAATGCTTCGTGCAAATTCAACGGAGCAAAACATTGCAGATCTGCTTATAGTTTCAAATCATATCTACGCCGGCGACACGATACCCGCTTCTGCGGTTGAAAAACTTACGAATAACAATATCGTGGAGGTTGCAAGAAAAGATTTTATCGCCGCCATTGCCGAGTCCGAAGCAAAGGCGGACGCTGTGCTGAAAAAATACGGCGTCAAAAACGGAATTTCCGGTATAGATTTTTCCGGATGTTCCTACAATGCAGATACCGGCGAAACTATCGTTTATGTCAAATATACGGTTGAACTTCAATTCCCTATGCTCGGATTTAAGGAATTCCCGATGACTAAGGCGGCAAAGGTAAACAATATGGGCAAGGAAACCTATACCGTTACCGTTAAGTCGGCGGATGCAAGCATGGGCACGACAAGCGGTACCGTCAAGGTGAGAAAAGGTGAATCTACAACCATTGCGGCTTATCCAAATTACGGCTTTAAATTTAACGGTTGGCTTGAGGGAGGATCCGATAATCCCAAAACGCTGACAAACATAAATTGTGACTTAACGTTTACCGCAACTTTTGTAAGGACAAGCTATTCCGTTAACGGAACGGTCAATAACAGCGAATATGGAAGTGTATCGGGAAGCGGTGCATATAAGCTTAATGAAATTGCAACTTTGACCGCAAGGCCGAGAGTTCAGGGCGGTTATAATTTCCTCGGATGGGACGAAAACGGAAACGATCAAATTGATCCGGGAGAACCTACAAGCGAAACTCTCAGTATTAAGGTCAGACGAGATGTGAATGTAAAAGCAATTTTCAAGCCTAATCAGTTTACGGTGCATGTTCAAACGGGAGGAAGAGGAATAGGCATTTTGACTGCCGGAGGAAAAACTCAGCGTACTACCACTACCGCCGGAAACGCTGTCAGCGTGACGCTTGATTTCAATACCCCGTTTGTAATTGATGCCGAAAGCAACAATTTCCTGTTTACAGGCTGGTCCGGTTCAAATTCCTCTCAGACAAAGAGGCAGGAAGTTCGAGTTCCCGTAGGCGGAGGTACATATATTGCAAACTTTGCCGAACCGTATATAAGAATTACACCGAGATTTAATCATGCTAACTGGAACGAGACCTCAAGCAATTATAGCAGCGGAGGATCAGGCTTGATACAAAATATCAACAAGTCCGAACAGTTAAAAATAGAAACAAATTTAAAAAATGTCAGCTTCAAGTGGAAATCAGACAGCGATGCAGTAAAAGTAGATTCTAACGGAAGAATAACGGCAAATAAACCCGGAAGGGCAAGAATTACGGTTACCGCTTCGGACGGAACTGTCGGATCTGTAACTGTTACGACAAAATACCTTGTAACATCGGCTGAGTACCGAATAAATAAATACGCAAACGATGCATACAGATACAGATATTATCTACCGGATACGGTATCAAATTATTCTTATAAGGGACTTAATTTCTCCAGTTCAGTCGGCTGGTTCTACAGATATCTGCTCGTTGACAGCTTGGACGGATGCGTGACTATTGGACCGGGACAGACCACCAAAGGCAAAAATCTTCACAAGAGTTCAAAATTTGGTTATGTTATGCACGGAACAAATCCGTCGGATCAGACGGCATATTGCTTTGAATATGGAGACATAGGCGATATTCCGTTCTTTAACAAGGGCATTGTAATCGACTCAATTGAAGGATAATGATTAAAGAAGGAGTTTATTTATGAATTACAGTTTTGAAACACAGGGACCTGTTACATATCTTGTAGGTGAAGTTGAGCCGAAAGAGGTAATAGACTCTCTTACAATGGGTATGCTGTCCAACAACCATATAGTTGGATTTGCGCCCGTTCTCTATACCGAGCTTGACGGCAGACGCTTTTTGAAATATAACATTTCAGCAAAACTGACCGCTACGCAGTTCTTTTCGGGCAATATTACACCGATGAGAGCGGTTGAGGGCTTTAAAAATATCCTCAATGCAATCTGTATGGCGGATGATTATATGATTGACAGCTCCTGCTTTGACTTTAATGCCGACCGTGTCTTCATAAACATTTCAAGCTGTGAGGTCGCAATGGTTTGTGTTCCGATAATTAAAACGCAGAATGTTAACGCAGAGGTTATAAATCTGTTTAAGCTTTTGCTGAATTCTTCAGGTTTGTATGATTCTCCCGATATGACGAAGATCAGAAGCTATATCGAAACACCTGAGACCTTCAATCTTTACAGCTTTAAAAATATTGTTGATACCTGGACTCCCGGTGTTTCGGCTCCTGCCGCGTCTTCTTCTCCGGCCTTTAAGACTTCTTCTGAATCGGCAGCTCCTGAAACCTTCCAATCGAATGTTCAGCAAAGTAGCTCAACAGGATATGTACGTCCTGTATTGAATAACGGTTTTTCTTCACAACACAGTCAGCCGCAGAACCAACTCGATTTTTGCGGAACTATTTCAATGGATCAGGCGCCAAAAATCTTTGGAGGAACGAATGTCGCAGCTACCATTAACAGTCCCGTTGCGTCCGGCGGAGCAAGCGTCGAAAACAAAAATCCGCAGACCAAAGCTCCTGTTCAGCCATCTTTTGGTGCTCCAACGGCAAATGCGGCAAGACCGGCAAAACCGCCGATTATGTCGTCCCGTTCTCCGGTGTCTTCCGTAGGAACACACAATAAACCTGGCGTTGGTGAGGGCAAACCGATAACAGGGGCTAAACCTCAAATGCCGAATGATAAACGTATGACTCCCCAAAACGGACAACCCGGTATTGCTATTCCGGGAAGACCTCAAATGCCGGGAAGTGTGCCTCAGCCCGTTAGCGCAACGGAAGAAAAACCATCGTTCTTCAAAAAACTTTTCCACCGCAATAAAGACAATAATGCTAAGTCTAATGCTAATAAAGAACAAAAGAAACCCATACACAGCGGTGCACCCCGTCCTGAACCGTCGTCATTTAACAGACCTCCTGCGCCAATACAGGATTCAAGACAAAATATTCCGTACGGAAATTCGTCGTTCCAGGGCGCATACAATCAGGGTGCGTACGGTCAGGGAAGACCTGTGGCACCTATATCCAATTCGTTTAACGAAACAACCGTTCTGAGCCCTATGTCGGGTGAGACTACGGTTCTCGGCGGTGGAAACGATATGGTGGGACCGCATCTTACCAGAATAAAAACAGGAGAAAAAATCAGCATAAACAAGCCTGTTTTCAGAATCGGAAAAGAACGCAGTTATGTTGACTATTTCATAACGGATAACACTGCAATCAGCCGCAGTCACGCAAATATAATCACCGCCGGAAACGAATTTTTTATTGAAGATACAAATTCAACAAATCATACATTTGTGAATGGCAAAATGGTCAACGCAAATGAAAAGATTAAACTTTCAAACGGTGACAATATTCGCTTGGCAAATGAGGAGTTTTGCTTTTCATATTGATTTTTTATTGTCATTTGGCATTTAAAAATTTGCCGATGGTAAGAACGTTTAATTGTTATACAACAACAGAAGAGAAACGGGTGAAACAGTTGGAATTTATAATTTCTGCAAGCACAGATATCGGAATAAAGAAACAGACGAACCAGGACAGTTTGACGGTAAAGAGAATTGATACCCCGGCAGGAAAAATGGTTTTGGCAGTTCTCTGCGACGGTATGGGAGGTCTGTCGAACGGCGAGGTTGCAAGTGCCAGCTTGATCAAAGCTTTTGAAAAATGGTTGTATGAAGATTTTGCGCTTGCTTTCGAAAACAGCTTTGATATAAATTCCGTCACACAAGCCTGGAATGAAATAGTTGTTGAAATGAATAAAAAAATTCAGCAATACGGACAGGAACACAATATAAGCCTGGGAACTACCGTTACGGCAATGCTCATTACAGAAAATCAATATTTTATTCTTAATGTCGGAGACTCCCGTGTGTACGAAATTTCAGATAATTTGTATCAAATAACAAATGATCAAACCTTGGTTGCAAAGGAGGTTTCGGAGGGCAAATTAACTCCTCAGGAAGCAGAAACAGATCCCAGACGCAGCGTTTTGTTGCAATGTTGCGGAGCTTCTACTGAGGTAGTTCCGGAATTTCATTATGGACAGACAAAAAAAGATACGGTGTTTTTGCTCTGTTCAGACGGTTTCAGACATCAAATTTCTCCCGAGGAAATATATTTAATGTTTGATCCTTCCCGTTTGCTTGACGAAACAACAATGAAAAATAGCATTGACTATTTAATAGAGCTTAACAAACAGAGACTGGAAAATGATAATATTTCGGCAATATTGATAAGGACTTTTTAGGAGAAACAATATGTCAAATGAAATGCTAAAGATTATATCTAATGTTTGTTTGTGTAGTGGAGGTTTGTTTGCTGTTATATCTATAATTCTGAGTGTTATATCAAGAAAAGGTAAAAAACCCGCTACGGACAATAAAACAATATCTGTAGAATATGAATTGACATACATACACACCAATACGATTATTGAGTGAATTGTGTATGGAGGATGAAAACAATGATTGTAAATTTGATTAAGTCAACGCAGATGTTCAGTCTAAACCTTCCTGTAAAGGTAAAAGGACAGTATTGGATAACTGATATTGATAAAAAAGGAAAATCAAGAAACCTTATAAGTGTTGAAGCTGTTAAAGGAAAATGGATTGTTAAAAGTAACAGCATTGCCGGCGTTATTGATTCTTCAAACAATGTCTGCAAGCAGATCGAACTTTTACCGGATAGCTTCTTTTATGTAAAGATTGCCAATTATGATGAAAAAGTAATTCTGTTTGCCGAAAACATGGATTCAAGCAGACAGAATTTCACAAAAATTGTTGTCAATGGTGCATCAACTTTCAATATAGGAAGAAACAGAGATAACAATATATGCTTTGCAAACAGATTGGTTTCGGGTTATCATGCAAAGCTATCTTATGACGGACAAAACTGGTCAATTTATGATATGGGAAGCACAAACGGCGTTTTTGTAAACGGATTTAGAGTTGATTCTCAAGATCTTGATGCAGGCGATCTCATATATATTATGGGACTGAAGATTGTTGTGGGCTATAATTTTATGGCAATTAACAATCCGGATAATGTTTTGGTACTTAATTCAAGCAGCTTATCCGAGTATGTGCCGCAAAGAATACAGAAAAGACCTGATGATGTAAACCTTGAATTTCCGGCAAAAAAATTCTTCTTTAGATCTCCCCGCTTCCATAGAGAAGTTGAACATTCGGTTATAGAGATTGACGCTCCGCCTCAAAGAGAAAAAGAAGAGAAAGTACCGCTTGCGCTGACATTGGGACCGTCTCTGACAATGGGTATTGCATCACTAAGTTCTGCATCAATGGCTATAATCAATTTATCTTCAGGTAAAACAGAACTGATAAATGTTTTTCCGACATTGATGATGGCTGTTAGTATGATGGCGGGTACTGTTTTGTGGCCGACCATTACAAAAAAACATGCAAAAAAACAACGTATTATCAACGAAAATAAGCGTCAAAAGAGATACTTGGCTTATTTGGATGAGATAAGGGATATTGTCAGAAGAAAGAGCAAAGAACAGAGCGATATATTGGAGGAAAATCTTGTTTCGCCGGAAATGTGTGCGGAAAGAATTGCTCAAGTTTCTTCTAATCTTTGGGAAAGGGTAATCGGACAAAGCGATTTCCTGAGATTTAGAGTCGGCATAGGAATGGTTCCTTTGGATGCCGAGATCAAATTCCCTCCAAAAAAGTTCACTTTGGATGAGGATAATCTTCAGGATGCGATGCTTTCTTTGGGAAACGAGCCTAAAGATATTCCGAATGTACCCATAAGCATATCTTTCGTTGAGGATAATATTATTGGTATTTTCGGTGATTACGGTCAGTCGGTCAATTTGGTGAAGTCAATCATTCTTCAGGCAATATCGCTTCATAGCTATGATGAACTTAAATTGATGTTGATTACAGATGAGACTGATTTAAGAGAATGGGAGTTTGTTAAATGGATACCCCATTTTTGGGATGATGACAAAAAAATACGATTCCTTGCAACAAATAATGATGAAATAAAAGAGCTCTCCTCTTTTATAGAAAAGAATATTCTTGTCAGAGAAGATGACGAGAAAAATGAAAACTACGCAGAGAACATTCCTTATTATATAATAATATCAACAAGCGAAAAACTTCAAAAGCGATGTGAATCAATTCAGCAGCTCTTAAAGTATGAAAGCAATAAAGGTTTCAGCATGGTTTTCCTTACAAATGAGCTGAAAGATCTACCGAAAGAAACAAACATTGTTGTTAAAACAGACGGTAGCAATTCGCAGGTATTTGACAAGGATGACACGACGGGGAAAAAAGTTGTTTTTTCTATTGATAAGATCAACGAAAATATGCTTGACGGAATATCAGAGGATATTGCAAATATTGAGTTGGATTTAAGCAGTCAACGTTATGCTTTGCCTAATATGATAACATTTTTGGAAATGTTTAATATCAGCAAAATAGAGCACCTTAATGTTCTTACCAGATGGAAAGAAAACAACCCGACTATCAGCCTTCAAGCACCGATTGGTGTAGACACGCAAGGAGAACCGTTTTATCTCGATCTTCATGAAAAGTATCATGGCCCTCACGGTCTGGTGGCAGGTATGACCGGTTCAGGTAAATCGGAATTTATTATTACATATATTCTTTCTCTGGCGGTTAATTATCATCCTGATGAGGTCGCATTTATTCTGATAGACTACAAGGGCGGCGGCTTGACAGGTGCGTTTGAAGATCCCGAAAGAGGAATAAAACTTCCTCATCTTGCGGGAACGATAACAAACCTTGATGGAGCAGCAATACAAAGATCGCTTATCTCAATCCAGAGTGAACTCAGACGAAGACAGGCAATTTTTAATGAAGCGCGCAGAATTTCTAATGAAGGTACAATGGATATATATAAGTACCAACAGCTTCACCGTGATAAGGTGGTTACGGAGCCCGTACCTCATCTGTTTATAATATCAGATGAGTTTGCAGAGCTTAAAACCCAACAGCCCGAGTTTATGGAACAGCTGATCAGTACGGCACGTATCGGACGAAGCCTCGGAGTTCACTTAATCCTTGCAACTCAAAAGCCCAGCGGCGTTGTTGATGATCAGATCTGGAGTAACAGTAAATTCAGAGTATGTCTTAAAGTTCAGGATAAATCGGATAGTCAGGATATGATCAAACGTCCGGATGCGGCTGAACTTTCACAGACCGGTAGATTTTATTTACAGGTTGGTTTTAACGAATTTTTTGCATTGGGACAATCGGCTTGGTGCGGCGCGGAGTATATTCCGACTGAGACAATTGAAAAAACGGTTGATAACAGTATTCAAATCGTTGACCATCTCGGACGTGTGCTTATGAGTGTTAAGCCGGGCAAAAAGCAAGGGGGAAAGGCCTCAAAAGTTAAACAGATTGTTGCAATAGTTAAATATCTTTCGGATTTAGCCGAGGAAGAATCTATAAACGAAAGACCTCTTTGGCTTGATCCAATTCCTGAATTTATCTATGTTGACGCTCTTGAAAAGAAGTATTCGGTCAAATCCGGCGGAACGCACCTGAATCCGGTTGTTGGAGAGTATGACGATCCGTTTAATCAGAAGCAGGGAGTTCTTACCGTTCCGTTTTCAGATGAAGGCAACTGTCTTGTTTACGGTGCGATCGGAAACGGTAAAACAACTTTCCTTACAACACTTTGCTATTCGCTTATTAAAAACCACAGTGCAGACGAGCTGAATTTATATATTCTGGATTTCGGCTCCGAGACATTGAGGATGTTTGATAAAGCTCCGCAGGTCGGCGGAGTAGCTATGGCGGCAGACGAAGAAAAGATAATCAATCTTTTCAAAATGCTTAACAAGGAGATGGAACGAAGGAAATCGCTGTTTTCCGAATACGGAGGAGATTATGCATCATACTGTAAATCCTCCGGAAAGATTTTGCCGAATATAGTCGTTGCATTGAACAACTATACGGGATTTGCAGATCAGTATGAAAACCTGTATGAGTTATTGTTATTACTCACCCGAGACGGAATTAAATACGGTATCTATTTTATTATGACCGTCAGCAGTCCAAGCGGAATCAGATTTAGAATACAGCAGAATTTTAAAACAATGCTCACAATGCAGTTGAACGATGTTACGGATTATCCGGTAATCGTAGGAAAAACAGGTGGATTGCTCCCATCAAAGTATAAGGGCAGAGGTCTCGTTAAGCTTGACGGAGTTTACGAATTTCAGACCGCGTATTGTGCCGAAACCGATGATGTGGCTGATTTTGTCAGAGGTTTTTGCGCGTCGCTTGCAAAGGAAACCAAAAAGACAGCTAAGAGAATTCCGGTTCTTCCGAACGTTGTCAATTTGGAGTATGTACGAAGCACGGCGGAGTCACTGAATTTTGTTCCTGTGGGCGTTGGAAAAAAATCGCTTGAAATTGTCGGCGTAAATATGTTCAACAAAGTGGTTTGCGTTGCAATGTCGCAGGATATTTACCAATGCGGTTCATTTACAGAGGAACTGATAAAAGTGATTTCCGAGATTGTACCCGTTCAGGCCATTGATGCAGAAACACTGCTGACCGAGGAAATGCCGGAAAATGCAGAACTTATTTCTGACGGCTACGATGCCTTTGTTGAAGAACTTTTTGCAGAAATGGTCAAAAGAAATAACACCTATAAAGAAGCAAAGCTGGATGTAAAAATCCTTGAGCAATTTGAAAGAAAAGCAGTTGTTATCCTCGGCATAAAAGGTCTTTTTGAACGGCTTTCGGAGGACAACAAAAAGAAGCTTGCATTGCTTATCGAAAAAGGAGAGGCAATTTACAAGATACATTTCTTCATGGTAGACGGAGTCTCCTCTTTTAAGGATTATGCATACGAACCGTGGTATAAGCGTCATGTTTCAGGTTCCGACGGAATTTGGATCGGCGACGGAATTGCGGATCAGTATACGCTTAAGCTCAACAAGATGTCAAGCGAATATTATGATGATATCGGCAGTGAATACGGCTATGTTGTTGAAAGAGGCAAGGCTGTGCTGACAAAGCTGCTCAATTCATCGCCTGAGGAGGAGTATTGATATGGATAAAATTTTAATTGAAGTATATGCTCCGATTTTGGGAAAATCATTTGATGTCTTTATACCGCAGGAATGTCAGATGTTTGAAATATTAGAGTTAATCAAAAAAGCGGTGTCGGATATGTCGGACGGAATATTTGCAGCTAATGAAAGCACGGCGTTGTGCAACCGTTCTGACGGAACCATACTGAATATCAATTTATCAGCTTACGAGCTGGGACTGCATAACGGCTCGAAATTGATATTAATATAATAAAAAATTTTTGGAGGTAGAAAAATGGCAGTAAAGACCATTAAAGTTGATCCTGAACAGCTCAGAAATTGGGCAAACGAGATTTCAAACTTAGGCGGAGATTATCAGACAAATTATCAGAAGATCCAGGTTTCGGTTGACGAGCTTGCACAGACTTGGACAGGTGAAGACAGCAATGCATACAGAAACAAGGCTCATGAGTTTGATGATGATTTTCAGAAAATGTTCAACGAAATCGGCGAGTACGTGGAATATTTGAATGCAGCGGCACAGAAGTACGATGAAGTTCGTGCTGACGCACAGTCAAGAGCAAACGCATTAAAGGGTAATTACAATTAATTAGGAGGAACGAAAAATGGCAGAACAGAATATTAATTCCCAGGCATTAAGAGACGGCGCAGATAAGATGAGGCAGTATAACAATACGCTCTTCGACATTTTAAATAATTTTCAGAATAAGATTAACAGCTTAACAAACGTATGGGTTGGCGATGCTCAGTCAGAGCTTGTTCAGCAGTTTACCAACAAGCTTTACCCGCGTTTCCAGGAGTATTATGATGTAATCAATTCGTATGCCGATTATCTTATTACAACGGCAGAGTCCTATGAAGCGGCTGAAGAAACTCTTATCAGTCAGGCAGATACTACAACAGATTTTGCATAAGTGTAAAATGTATTTGCTGTAGATTTGCAGTCAATCTACAGCAAATATATCGAAAAAGGAGCATCAAAATGAAATTGTTTAAAAGAATATTTTCGGCTTTTATGTCGGTAATTATGGTTTTCGGAATAGTTACGATGTTGGTGTCGTGTTCAAGCTCAAAAGACAAAACGGCATCCTTGAATGTAGGCGAATATTTATCAGAACTTGCGAATGCTTTTGGCATGTATTCGTATACATCCAAAGAACCGCACGTCTCGGGAGTTAATAAAGACAATGAATATTTTGATACAGTTCAAACTTGTTTTGAGTGGAATGTGATTGATGGTTCCGATATTGATCTCGACAACTCTTTAACCAAAAGCTTTGTTGCAAAGACTCTTATAAAAGCTGTTCGCTCAGAAGACATTGAGAAAAAGGATGACAAAGAAATTGCAAAGATTGCCTCTGACAAGGGGTATATTACATTTAAATACAAAGGTACATCGGATACGGAAAAAACGGTTACCGATGAGGAAGCGAGAGAATCCATAAAGGCCTCCGTAAAAATTTGGGCTTCTCCTACTCAGGAAGAATCAAAATCCGAAGCAACGTTTGGAGAAAATACCGTTAATCTTACGGGACTGAAATCAGATGATATCATTTATGGAAACGACGGTACGGTTGCTATATCAAAAGCAGCGGTTAGCAAGCTTGACGGTGCGGCAACAACCGGAGATGAAAGAAATACTATGACCGGAGGAAAATCGGGATCAGATTCTATTAAGGATGGAGTAACATATGTACTTCCTGCTACTGAGAATAAATCGGCTACAGCATATACTGCTTCTTCGGTAATTGACGACGGAAATTATTATATAATAAAAAACGAACAAGAAAATCCCGATATCGAGACAACTATTCAAGAACTTCACGAGTCGGGTACAACAGATGTAGACTTTTCTAAAGCAGTAATTACTTGCGGTGACGGCGTTGTTCTTTCCAATGAAGGAGACAATCAGAATGTCAGTTTATATGAAAAACCCCAAGTTGGATATATCGGAACGGATGTTCATGGAGCCGAAACTGAAGATACAGCAGTTAAAGGTTTCAGTAGATCGTTTACCGTTGGTAATGTTGGAGTTTCTTTAACCGTTGGAGATGGCGGAAATAGCATAGGTTTTGGCATAAATGTCAAAATGGGAGAAAAAGAGAATGTATCTGTTAGCTCAGATTATACTTTGAGCAATGTTAGGGTTGAAAACGATATTGATATAAATTGGTTTAAGCTTAAATATGCGAAATGTATTCTTGGATATGAACTTGAAGAGTCCAAAAAAGCAAGCGTTACATTTGTCGATAAAGATTTGCTGACTTATTCAGGCGATTATTCAACTGTTACAAAACCAAGCGGGTTAACTATCGGTAAATTTAGTCACGCATTAAGAACTGCATCCGGAAAAACAAAAGGTCACACATCAATTAAAATTTGTAGCATAGATTTAGCCAGTATAGGTGTGGCTTCTGTAAGCTTTGATGTAAAGGTGAACTTAACTATTGAAGGTTATATAGAACTTAGTGTTGTAACAAAAGATGCAAAAGGACTTGAGTATGCAAACAAGAATTTGAGAACAGTAAACGAACACACTCAGGAAGAAAGCATGAAGTTTGGTGGCAAGGCAGAGCTGACTCTCTATGCCGGTGTTGCCGCAAATCTTCTTGGCGTTGAAGCGATTGGCTTTGGCGCCAAAATAGGTATTGGTATAGCGGCCTCAATTAAAGCGACTCTTACGGATTCGGAAAATCATATGTTCGCATCAGAAGTATATGACAATGTTGATGAGACTTCAGCAGAAAGTTTGGCAGAAGCAACCAACGGAAAAACGGTTACGTTGGAGGGAATGGATCAAGTTACATTGAAAATGGATATTTGCTTAGATCTATCCGCATATAAAATCTTGTCTATAGAAGTGTCAAATAGTTGCTTGTTGGTAAAGCTTACCGATAAACTTTCTTTCGAAATTTGGGGATCAGATGATACATTCTGGAAGTGCCATAAAGAAAAAGGCAAGGAAATGAGTTCCTGCTCAAAAACATATGCAGAGATTGAAATTGAAGATGAGGAAGAATCAACAACAGCATATGATGTCAACAAGAGCGATACGATAGAAATATCTGATTTTGCACTTGATATGGCGGTTGGAGAGAGTAGGAAGTTGACTGTTGAAGCAGTTCCACAGGAATATGAACTCTCCGATCTGAAGTTTTCTTCCGATAATACAGGTGTCGCAACGATTGATTCAAACGGTAATGTTACAGGTGTTTCTGAAGGTAACGCTAATATAACGGTTTCAACTTCTGACGGAAAATACAGTGCGAAATGTTCGATATTTGTTTACTAAAAAGGAGGCATTCAAATGGCAAGATCAATAAAGGTTGATGCAGATAAGCTCAGAGGATGGTCAACGGATATAAAAGGGATTGCAGAAGATTATCAGATGAATTATCGCAGTCTTCTTTCTACGGTTGACAGTTTATCCTCGTCATGGATGGGTGAAGATAATGTTGCATATCAGAAAAAGGTTCATGAATTCGATGATGATTTTCAAAAAATGAACAGGGAAATTTTACAGTATGCTTCATATCTTGATAAAACCGCTAAAGTCTATGATGTTGTGAGAAATGTCGCTCAAAAGAAAGCCGGCGGTCTCAAGGGTCATCATAATTCGGCAGGTGCATCAACCGGAGGTGGAATAAGCGGAGGCGGTTCGTCAGGCGGAGGCGGTTCATCAGGCGGAGGCGGTTCGTCAAGATCTTTTTCAAACAACGGTGGTTCATCTGAGTTCTATTCTGATTTGTATTCATCCGGTGGTGCCGGCAAGGCATCAGGCGGAGGCGGAGGCGGAGCTTTCGGTGGTGGCGGGGGCATAGGATCCCGTTAAATAAACTGGACAGAGACGATGTTAATATCGGTTCTCATAAATTTGAAAAAACGGTAGGCAAATAGAAATATTTGCCTACCGATCACCGATAAAATGGCCATCTGCAAGGAGTGTATTTTTATGGCAATGGATGTGTCAAGGGCAAATACTCAGGCAGCTAAGCTTGTTTCATATTCAAGTGAATTAAACAGAGCAATAAATCTGCTCAATTCCTATAAAAGCTCTATTTCAAAAAATTATCAAAGTTCCGAAGTGTCTTCGATTATTTCAGAGATAAACAGTATCATTGCTCTCATAAAGGGAGCGATGAATGATTTGAATTCTGTTAGCAACGATGTTAGATCAACGGCGAAGAACATAAGAAATCAGGAATTGGCTCGTATTCGTGCTGCTCAAGCGGCGGTGGACAGAGCAAAATCGGTTTTGGATAATCTCAACAAAAAGAAAAGAAGACTTAACGATCAGATGCGCTATATTACGGATCAAAATGAACTGAACAATTTAAGAAAACAGCAGATAATATTAACCAAGCAAATATACGACGCACAAAAAAAATACAGTGCATGTCTTTCTGAACTTCAGGCTGCAAGAAGGTAAATATATGAGTCTCGGTAATATTACAAAGCAATCAGGAACCGCACAGTTGATAATTAAGGGTAAAAACGGTCAGCAAATCAATGAGCGTGAAGTTTATGCAATCAACAGCGGACAAGTCGGCGGACTGATGCGTTTTGATGTGATAAGAAAGAGAAAGAGCTTTAAGCTTGTTTATGATGTTACCGGATATACGACATTAAAAGGGTTTTTAAAAAACCCACTGTCTAAAGATTTATTCGCAAGAATAATTGATGGAATACTGTCGAATATCAGAGAGATAAACACAGCTTATTTAAATGCTCATTATGTGTTGATGGATTTGAACAGAGTGATGATAAATCCCTCGACAAAAAAAGTGTATTTTATCTATATCCCGATTCAATCGTTTGATACCGGTACAGATTTAAAAAGTATGCTTAAAGAAATGATAAGCCTTGCAATATTCCCTTCTAACGAAGATAACAGTTATGTTAGGGAATTTATTTCCATTCTTAACGAAGGAATAAATTTTTCGATATTTGAGTTGGAGGAATTTATAAAAAGGATATCTTGTCCTATAAATTTTGAAATGAAAAATAAGGTGATTTGTCCTAGATGCAACAATGTTATTCCCGTTGGTATAAATTATTGCAATCAATGCGGTGCTAAAATTACGGTTAATCGAAAAAAAGAAGCTTTTATGTTTAATCCCGCCAACGGTAAATCAAGTGCTGCTGAGTTTGATGTAATGACACCGGGCGAGTTATATTCAGGTCCCAAGGCATATCTTTTAAGAAAAAAGACCGGAGAAAAGATTGTCATAGATAAATCGGGATTTATGATCGGCAAGGATGACCGTTTCAGCGACTATTGCATAAAGGGAAACACGGCGATTAGCAGACAGCATGCCGAAATCCTTGTTTATAACAACCGTTTTTTTGTTGTTGATAAAAAATCTACAAATAAAACATTTCTTAATGACCGGGAAGTATCCCCTGAAAAACAGATTGAACTTTTCAATGGAGCGACATTGCGATTTGCAAACGAAGAATTTGTATTCTACTTAGAATAGGAGGAAAGCAAATGATTACAGATAAGATTTATACTGCAATTATTGTTGAAATTATTTTGCAGGCATTGATTTTAGTGGTCGCTGTAGTGGGAATTATTGTGCTGAAAATCAAGTCCGAAAGATCGAGTGTCACAAACAATTCTGCAAACAGTCAAGCCTATTATAACAATGCGGCGAATCAAAATTATTACAGCGGTTATACCGGAAATGTTACATATTGCAGGAACTGTGCAGGAGAGTATGATGCGTCCTTACAATCGTGTCCTCACTGCGGAACTCCGAGGTGATAAATATTTATGAGTGTAATAAAAATAAATGTGTCAAATGTTATTAGTTCGGGATCGACGGCTAATTCGGCGAAAAATATTCTTTCTTCGGATATATACCGGATACGTATTGTCGGAACACAAATTGACGCAAGAATCAGAAGCTCTAATAACATATCAAACCGTATTGAAAGAGTCTGTTCGAATTTACAGCAAGCAGAAAAGAGAATAGACAAGCTTAAAACGGTTGTTGATAAGTGTGCAAGTGAATACAGAAAAGCCGATCTTCAGGTAAAGAAAATGGCCGAGGAAACGGCAGCTTTTCCGAAAGCGGAAAAGAATTCCCCCAAAAAGCAAAACAGCTTTATTGATAAAATACTAAAGTGTGATGCAGCGGTAGCAAAGATGCTTTCAAAGCTTATTAAAAACAACGAAATATCGGGCAAGATAGGATTATCCGGATCCGCATTGTCATATTTGTCAGGGTTATATACGTTTTATACGCAAAAAAGCAGCAAGCCAAGCGAAATGATTGCAAGTAGTTTAAAGTTTACCAAAGCATCCGGGTCGGCATGGAGCGGTTTGTATAATTTTTATGATAAGAAACTCAATGCATATCAAGCAGGAAAACTCGGAAAGAAATTTCAAAAGCCCGCAAAAACGGTCTCGCTAATCGGAAGTGTATGCGGCTTTTCGGCTGAAACTATTAAGTCTTATAATGTTTTTATGGATGAAAACACAGATGTTAGCACAAGAATCACTCAGCTCGGAAAAAACTTAGATTCGGGTATTGATGTTGGAAAATCAGCGGTAGCATATAAGTGGGGGCAAAAAGAACTGACAAGGGGGTTTGGCAAGTATAATTGGGGTTTGTCGGCCAAAAACAGCGCAAAGCTTTCGAAAGCAAATACGACGCTGTCTTTAGCCAGTGTTGGTATAAATTTTGTAAGCGGCGGCGCTTCACGATATTATAAAGTTACTGCCGATGGAACTTTCGACATGGGGGATATGGGAGAAACCGGAGTAAGCGCTTGCGTTCATGGATTAACATCAGTTATAAACCAAGGAACATTCGGGATTAGTGATGCTTTGGGACTTTCGGATTCGGCTGATAAGATTACAGACGGAATAGTGAATTTCACAGAAAATGAGTTGACAGACTATGCAGTTAGTCATCCGGTTTCGTCGGGATATATTAAAATGGCCGGTGGATTAGTAGATTATTCAAATGATGAAAACAATAATATTTTTCTCCGCACGGGAGCTGCTGCCATAGGCGGAACGGGAATGGTTTTTTCTATGGCTGCTGATTGTGTAGTTGATGGAGCGAAGTATATCGGAAACAGTGTTTCAAATTTTTGGAATTCTATTACACGTCACTAATTAAACAAAAAAAGGAGATTTTTATATGATTATTAAAGATTTATTGCCAATCGGTTCGGTTGTTTTACTTAAAGGTGCTACTCGAAAATTGATGATAACAGGAATAAAGACTGCAACACAGGATAATCCGGAAGAATTTTTCGATTATATTGGCGTGCTATATCCCGAGGGATTTTTAGGAGAAGAAGGAAATTTTCTTTTTAATCATGACGATATAAATGATGTTGTTTTTACCGGATATTCCAATCCGGAAAGAGAGGAGTTTTTAGACTTCTTGGATAATCAGACGAAAGATAGTTTTATGGAATAAATAAACAAGTGTCGGCAGAGCGTTGTAACGGAATATGACGGCAAGGTTAATAACAGCAACTTTATGTTTATTTTGAAATTGTGAGCAGAGTATGGGTTATCAAAATTCCCATATTCATTGAAAAAGCAATAGAGCGGTTTTTCGTTTTTGATTATCGTATTATTTAGTTTTCAGAAGTATCCATAGAATAGTCAAGACATATAAAAATATTTAATAATATCAAACGTACGGTTGCTTAACTATTGCTGTGGTTTATGGTAACTGATTAGTAAACATGATAAAATAATATGCTGATAAATGTAGAATATTGGCATATTATTTTTTTTAAGAGGGGTTACAAGTGAAATTTGCTATTTCCGGTAATACAGACGTTGGTATTAAAAAATCAACGAATCAAGACAGTTTGTTTTTACGTAAATATTTAACCTCATTTGGAGAGGCTGTTCTGATCGTTTTATGTGACGGAATGGGCGGCTTGGAGAAAGGCGAGGTTGCAAGCGCTTCGCTTATAAATGCATTTGAAAACTGGGCAGATGAAATGTTATCTTCATCGTTTGATTGTGAAGGCGGCATAAATCGTGATTTTGTAGAGACTCAGTGGAACAGCTTGATTGTTTCCATGAATGAGAAAATCAAGTTTTACGGACGCAGAAACGGTGTGTCTCTTGGCACTACTGTTACGGCAATGCTTATAACGCAGAGAGATTATTTTATTGTTAACGTAGGGGATACACGAGCCTATGCGATAACGGATAATCTATATTTGCTGACTAAGGATCAGACATTGGTTGCAAAAGAAGTGGAGGAAGGAAAGCTTACTCCCGAACAGGCAGAAACAGATCCGCGAAGAAGTGTATTGCTTCAATGTGTAGGCGCATCGGAAAATGTTTTTCCGGAGTTCTTTTTCGGTGAAGTTTATCCGAATGAGGTCTTTATGATCTGCACAGACGGTTTCAGACATGAGATTACCGCTGAAGAAATCTACAACGCTTTTTCGCCTGAAGTGTTATACAACGAAGAAATAATGTATTCAAACACAGCTTATCTTATTGACACCAACAAATCGAGAATGGAAAAAGATAATATTACTGTGGCATTGGTTCGTTCGTATCAGGAGGTTTAAAAATGCTTAAAATAGGATCCTTGGTTGACGGCAAATACCGAGTTCTGAGCGAAATCGGTCATGGCGGTATGAGCGTTGTATATATGGCAATCAATGAAAAAGCAAATAAAACCTGGGCAATCAAAGAGGTTCGTAAAGACGGAATTAAGGATTTTGAAGTTGTCCGTCAAGGACTTATTGTTGAGACCGAAATGCTGAAAAGGCTTAATCACCCCAATTTGCCGAGCATTGTTGACGTTATTGAAAATGAAGATACTTTCTTGATCGTAATGGATTACATAGAGGGTAACCCTTTGAGCAAGGCTTTGGATGAGTACGGAGCACAGCCTCAGGAATATGTAATTGAATGGGCAAAGCAGCTTTGCGATGTGCTTGATTATCTTCACACAAGAAATCCGGCAATTATTTACCGTGATATGAAGCCGGCAAACATCATGCTCAAGCCCGACGGAAATATTACTTTGATTGACTTCGGTACGGCGCGAGAGTTCAAAGAAAAAAATCTTGCAGATACAACGTGTCTCGGCACAGTCGGCTATGCGGCACCTGAACAGTTCGGCGGAATGGGACAAACCGATGCAAGAACGGATATATACTGTCTCGGCGCAACACTGTATCATCTGGTTACGGGCTGCAATCCTTGCGAACCGCCATATGAAATTTTACCTATAAGATCAATAAATCCGCAGCTTTCGAGCGGACTTGAAAGAATTATTATTAAATGCACACAGCGAAATCCGGAGGACAGATACCAGTCGTGTGCAGAGCTTATGTATGCTCTTGAGCATTATGAAGAAATTGACGATAAATACAGAAAGCAACAAAAGAAAAAGCTGAATTTGTTTGTTTCTTCGGTTTCGATAATGCTTGCTGCTTTGATTGGTGCTTTCGGAAGCATTTTTATGGATAACAAACAGATAAAAAATGAATACAGCGCTTACCTTGAAAAAGGAAACAACACTTCTTTGAGCGAAGAAGTTCGTGAAGACAGTTTGATAAAAGCAATTAAGACTGGATACACGGATTCTTTTGATGCGTTTGAGTCGATAATCAACCTTTATTCATCTGATTTTATTTTGAATTCGAAAGAGCTTCAAACATTTAACGAACTTGAATCTTACATAAAAAAGATGAGAAGAGATGAACAGAAAGCAGAAGTTTGTTACGACATTGGAAGCTGCTTGTTCGCTTATTACAGCTCGGACGGGGAAGTCTCTGATTCAATTGTCGGTTCAACTCGTGCAAGAACATGGTTCAGCAATTCAAAAGAATATGCAGAAAGACTTGATGATGAAGCTCTCAGCGACATTAACTATTCCGAGAATAACATTGAAATTCTGATGAATCTGGGCGATTTTAGCGAGGCATTGATAAACAATGTGGACACACAGAGCTCGCTCGAATCAGGAATTGTTAATAGTGATATGGATAAGAATTATAAAAATTGTTGGACATATTTAAGCAGTGGATTTGCAGAAGATTTGAAAGATGAAAATATTGACGACGATTTTAAGATTATTATCTGTAAATACGGAAGCTACATTTTATACAGCAACAATTCAAGTATGCAAAAAGTTCTCGGAAGTTCATATAGTTACAGTCAGGTTATAAAAACTTATGACGAAATGATAAGCTACCTTGAAAAGGTTAATTCGGAGAAAGCTTCGGATGTCCTTGAGTCGGTAAAAATGGCAAGAAAACAATTTGAATACGCTAACAAAAGAACATCATCCTAATCACGAGGTGAAGCTATGAGTACATATGAAGTAATAACTTTGGCATGCTTTATAACCGCAGGCGTGTTCTTTTTAATAAGCGTGGTTTTGTTCTTTGTATTGGATATGGTCAAAGTTATCGGAGACTTGACAGGCCACACGGCCAAAAGAGAGATTGAAAATATCCGATCTCAAAACCAAATGACGGGAAATAAAGCGTATAAACCAAGCAAGGTAAATGCGGAACGCGGAAAGCTGACTGATAAAATATCTCCGTCAGGCAAAATTGAATCAAAACACTCGGCAATTTTCGGCGGAAGCGTCGGAACGGAAAAAATCAGTCCGGCTCAACAATATTCGGGTTATGAAGCGACGACTTTGCTTGAGGGACAGCAAGACGGCGATTCGTTAACTACGGTTCTTGACCCGACAAACGAAAACACGCAGAACGAAACAACCGTACTCAACGGGGCGGTTAATGAAACAACAGTGCTGAATCAAGCGGCAAGCGAGACAACCGTATTGAATAATGCAGAGGAAAACACCACCGTTTTAAATAATGCGGGACAGATCGACGAGACATCGGTATTAAATGCAAATGTTATAACGGTTGCAGTTTCGATTTTACAGGAAATCAAATTTATCAATACCGAAGAAATAATACTTTAAATCGGAGGCGGAGAATGTGAAAAAATTAAAAATTTTAAATTATATTTCGTTGGCTGCCTTTACAGTACTTTCAGGATCGGTTTTACTAACTCCACTATCAATAAATTATGATGTGACCAACGGAAAGAAATTTATAAGCTATATCATTATGGTTGCCTTTTGGGGTGGATTGCTTGTTGGTTTGATCTCGGAGATTGCTGCGACTAAGACAAGAAAAAATTGCAAAATAAAAGTCGACGGCAAGCTACCCGGAATATTATCTTCCTTTAAAAACAAGGAATCGACAGTGGCAATTTGTTTGTTCTTTATTGGACTGATTACGGCAATCATTTTCAGGTTCATTGATATTCCCAACAAAGAGATTTTTCAAATCATCGGAATGTTTGCTGCGATGTGGGGATTTTGTTTACATTGCGTTTTTGACGGTCTGAATTACAGAGCGGTTAAAAATAATAAAGAAGGTAAAACAGAGGAGGAAAAATGATGAAGCGTTCAGGTAAAAAGATTTTTAATCAAATTATTGCAATGCTTATATCAGTTATGATTGTTGTTTCTATGGCGCCGTTAAGCCTTGCAACAGGTGAAATGGATCCGGAGCCGAAAGAAATTGAAACAACCTACACTGTATCTGAAAATATGAACATAACCGAAGATATGGATATTCCTGCCGATGCGGTATGGAAAATCGACAAAGGAATAACGGTAACCGTATCTGCCAAGCTGACGGTTCAGGGTGCTGTTATAGTTGACGGAACATCGAAAATTGTTACGGTAACAGGCCACGACGACGAGAAAAACAAGGATTTTGACGGATCTATTTGTTTTGATGATGGCAGCATATATATTAAGGGCGAAAAGTGTATCTTAGGTTTCGACGAAACCTATAAATATGAGTCGGCAGAAATCTCCCCCTTGGTATTAGCAGGTGAAGGAACGGTTATTACCGTCAAAACAAACGGTGAGACGACGGGTTCAGCAATATCCGTAACCTCCGCCGCCGAGGATAATACGCCGAGTCTCAAAATAAACGGAGCATTTCGTATCGGAAAAGACGACAAGATTACAATAGCGGAAAATACAGAAATCAGCGCACCCGAAAATTCTATTACCGCCGTTGCAGGAGCTGCGATTTATAATAAGAGCACAAAATGTGCAGATGTTTTAAACAAAATAGAAAATGCGTCGGTATATCATTGGGTTGAAGTAAATGATGCCGAAGAAGTAAACAAATCTGATTTTGTAGAATATAAAGCAGATCCGAAATCAACATATACTGTTAATGCACCGGAAGGCAAGTATATTTCAAAATTGACTGTTGACGGAACTGATGATTTATCGGCAGTTAAGAATAAATCAAAAGAGATTACAGTTGAAAAGCCTGTCTCGATCACAGTTGCTTTTGAAAATATTCCTGATGCAACATTAAGCATAAACGCTCCTAAATATGTCGTAAAGGGATCTCCTTTCTCTGCAATAATAAACACAAACAGAGACGGAAATATTATTGTTGACGGAACAGAACTCACCGTTAATGAGAATGTTTCAAGAAAAGAAACAGAAACGGGCTTTGAATGGACAGTAAAAAATCTTACCGTTTCTGAAACAAAGGAATATAGTGTCGTTGTACCTGACAGCCATTTCTCTGAAAATGCATCGGGTAGTTTTACCGTAATTGCGGTTGATCCGATATCTGTCAGTGCGAGTGCAAAAGATGGAGAAAAGGAATACGACGGAGAATATTTTACCGCCAATGATGTTGTATTTACCATTGAGACTAAGGGTGGTATTCCTCAAAGCGACGGAACCGCAAAAACGGATATTGCATATTCCAAGGATGGCGGAAATACATACACTAATATTATCGGAAACACATTTACAGCAACCGAAAGCGGAGAATATATATTTAAAGCAACAGACGCCGAATCTAATTCAGCGACGACCGCAGCCTATACGGTAAAAATTGACAAAATAAATCCGTCATTGGATGTAAAATTATCTTCTGATGACTGGGCACCTGAGGTTGTTGTTACGGTTATTCCGACAGTCGGAGATTCAGGAATTAAACGAGTATATTATACGAAAAACGGTGTTGAAAACGAGATTGCTCCCGATGAGAACGAGGAATATATTTATAAAATAAATTCAGACACCTCTGACTCTCAAGAGTATTCATTCTTTGTTGAAAATATGGCAGGCGTTGTCAGCGAAGCCATAACAAAGACAATTAAGGTTGATAAAATTGCGCCTGCCGTTTCTGTTTCTGTAAAAAGAGAAAACCCGGTTGACAGTTTTATCGATATAATTACGGGAAGTCTTATTAAGGTTAATTCCGAAAAATATATTGTAACTGTAATTGCTGAAGATAAGAGTTCAGGAATGAAAGAAACCGAAGAATTAAATGCGGACGACTTCAAATGCGTAATTCTTCCTGAAAGTGAAACTGATCTCAGCAACGGAATTGCCGTTGCGTTTGATAATATTGTTAATAAGATTTACAGGGAGAAAAATAGAATTCGTGCGGAATTCAAATTCTCAGATTTGGAAAACGGAAAATACAATATTTATACGCAAGCAGTCGATAAAGCGGGTAATGCTTACGAAGGAAAGTTGTCGTTTGAAATTGATGGCGAGAAAAAAATAATCAGCTTTGATGTTAACAATGATATTAACACGTGGTCTTTCACTGTTAAAACCGGAGAAAATACTATAGACGAAAATGCAAACGATGGTATTTACTATGTTAACAAAGATTTTGTTTTAAATGCCAAAGCAACGAACATGACAAAAATAAACTCTGTTGTTGTATCGCATAACGACAAGGAAATCGGAAAATTTACTGTTTTAAATTACGATAGCGAGACAGGATTTATTTTCGATAACAATATTTTCAAAGAGATAAATGATCCGGATGAGATGTGTCCGGACGGAACTTATAAGTTTGTATTCGATACAGACGGAGATGCCGAAAATACTGTCTTAACGGTTGTAAAAGACTCCGGAACTCCCAACTTTGATCTTTCCGTTTCTGAAAAGATTGTAACCGATGCAGAACTGATAGTGAAAAATATTGAAAATATCAGTAGTGGATTGGAGAGTATAAAGCTCTATAAAATTGAAAATGATGAAACAGAGACTGAGATAGTTCCTCAGGACGGTAAGGACTCTGTTTTTGAAAAAACCGGAGAAACAGAAAATACTTACAAAGCTATTGTTTCGGAAAACGGAAAATACCGAGTAAAAGTATTCGGAAAATCCGGTATGGTTTGCACAAAGGATATTGAAATAAATACCATTTATAAGGAAGCACCTGTTCTGACAGTCGTCGGAAAAATTCTGGACGAAAAAGGCGGTATTGTCGGTGACATTGAAAGTGATACATGGACAAACAAATCCGTTGAGTTAAATCTCTCGGTAAATGAAGATAATCGTGGTGAAGTCCGTTATCAGTATAGCGTTAACGGCGGGGAGTATATCGATCTTAAGTCCTCGGTAATTGGTCCGTTTAATTCAAATACAGATCAAAACTTGAAGATCAAGGCAATTGGAGAAAACGGACTGGAGAGTAAAGAGGAAGAGTTCACAGTAAAGGTTGACAAGACTGAACCGAGTGTTGCAATCGAATATAGTAGCAGCGTTGTCGACAAGATTATAAACATAATCGGAAAATGGATTTATTCCCAAGATACTGTAAAAGTTAAAGTAACTGCAAATGATGAAATTGACGGATTGGTCAATTCGGGAATAAAGAAAATCTCGCTTTATCAAGTCGAAGGCGAAAGCAGAACGCTGTTAAAGGATAAAAACGGTGAAGATTGCGTAAAAGAGTTTATTGACGGTAATTTGAAAGAAACCGTCAGCTTTGCCATAAACAAGTCGACGGCTGATATTATGGCGGTCGTTGAGGACGTTGCAGGCAACACAAACGAAAAATCCAACAACGAAAAAATCGTTATTGACAGCAACAAACCAATTATTTCTTTTGTTGAAAATGAGGGTCCGATAAAAGAAACTGCAGGAATAAAATATTTCCAAAAACATCCCACAATCACAGTCAAAGTGACGGACGATAATTTTGATGAAAAAACAACGTCTGTTTCGATCACTGATTTTGACGGTAATTCTGTTAAGGGTTATTCCGTTGACAGAAATTTTGCAAATGATGAAAGCAATATTTATTCTAAGCAAATCGCAATCAATGAAGACGGCAATTATAAAATAACTGTTAAATCAGTAGATAAAGCCGGAAATGAGTCCGACGAAGCAACGTATTTATTGTCTGCTGATGAAACTGCGCCTGAAATTGAAATCACATTTGACAAAACCGCAAAGTTTACAAGTGAGAAAACGACAACAAAATATTTCTCCGAGAAGACAGTCGTTGCAACAGTCAAAATAACTGAGCTGAACTTTGTTCCGGAAGAAAGCATAATAACGGTAGCGGCAATAGATTCAGATGAGAATAATTACACAATAAGTGAGTGGACTCATGATGAAACCGAAGCCAATGTTTATATTGCAACGGTTAAATTTGTCGGTGAAGACAATTACTTGTTGAACGTTACCTCAACGGATTATTTAAACAATGATCCAACGACGGTTGAAGAAAGGCTCACTGTTGACAGAACTGCTCCTGAGATTGAAATAACCTATGGTACAAACCCAATTAAGGCTTTCCTTAACAATATTACGTTAGGTCTGTTCTTTAAAGATCAGGTTGATGTAACTGTATCCGTTAAAGACGCTGTTGCCGGTGTTTCTGAAATTGAGTTTTCGGGTGAACTGGAGGATAATAATTCCATAAACACCGCTATCACGACATCAAAAGTAAGCTTTGATGAATACGATAATAACACCGAGGTTAGTAAGACGTTCTCTGTCGCTCCTCAATACAGGGGAACAATCAGTGCTGTTGCTGCTGACTTTGCAACGAATGTTACAAAATCAACAAATGATGATCTTGTTAAAAATGCAGGAGAACTTCCTGAAAAAGATTACAGCAAAATTGAACTGGTAGTGGATAATATAGCTCCGGTAATCAGTGACATAATGCTGACCTCGGACGGCAATATGAACAAGAAGGTCGGTGTAGGAACAGAGCTGTTTGCGAATGACAACGTTAAGGCTTCGTTTACAATAACTGAAGCGAATTTCTTCAGTGAAGATGTTGCCGTTGTTGTAACCAATGAGGACGAAAACGGAAAAATATCTACCGTTGTTTATCAAAACGGAAAGATAACGGTTGACGGAAAGGTTTTGCAAACAGGTGAAAAGGATCCGTACGGTTATAATTGGAATGATAAGCAAGCGTTTTTAAACTTTGAAAACGACGGTGATTATTCTATTACCGTAAACTATACAGATAAGACCGGCAATGTTGCTGAAGAAAAAGCAACCAAGTTTACTGTCGATAAAACAGCTCCCGTAATCGAAGAGATTTCCTTTGATAAGACAGCGAAATACACGAGTGATAACACAGCTATCAATTATTTTTCAGAGGAATCTGTTGTTATGACCGTTAAGGTTAAAGAGCATAATTTTGATGCAGTAAGCAGTATTATAACGGTAACCCCGGAAGAAAAGACCGGAAGAAATTATACAATAAGCGAGTGGACACAGGATAAAACCGATAACAATGTTTATATTGCAACGGTTACATTAACTGATGAGGACAATTATTCGATCGGTGTTAATGTAAAAGATTATGCACTCAGAGAGGCTTCTGATGAAAAGAAGGTTACTTTGGACAGAACAGCTCCGCTTATTGAAATTAAATACAATGTTAATCCGCTTAAGGCATTCTTAAACGAAGTAACACTTGGACTGTTCTTCAATGAAACCGTAACAGCGAAAGTTACCTTCAATGATAAAATCGCAGGTCTTAGAAATATAAAAGTGTTTAGTACACTTGAAGAGGGTATTTCCTCGGTCAATAAGGCGCCTGCAGAAACAAGTGAAAAATTAGATGAGAAAACAACCGAAAAATCAATAGACTATTCTATTGAGCCGCAGTTCAGGGGTACTTTGGTTGCAGAAGCGAGCGATTATTCGACTAATAGTCATAGAACCGACTATAAGGATCTTACTGAAATAACCGCATCGGATAAATTCGGAAATGTTGAACTTGTAGTTGACAACAAAGCTCCGGTCATTAGCGATATAGTTCTTACATCTGTTGGAAACATTCAGGTTAAATCCGGCGTAGGAACAGAGCAGTTTGCAAATGACAATGTTACCGCTTCATTTACAGTAACTGAAGCAAATTTCTTTAGTGAAGATGTAGTTGTTACCGTAAAGAGCGAAGATGAAAACGGAAAGCTTGTTACGGTGACATACCAAAAGGGAGAAATCACAGTTGACGGTGTGAAGCAGGAAAATGATCCGTATAATTACAGTTGGTCTACAGCTAAAGATGAAGATGTATATGAAGCTAAGCTGAATTTTACAGATGAAAATGACTATACAATTACTGTTGATTATACTGACAAATCCGGAAATCGAGCTGAAACCAAAACAGAAGATTTCACCATCGACAGAACGGCTCCCGTGATTGAAGAAATTATATTTGACAAAACGGAAAAGCGTATAGGCAAAGATACAGGAATTTACTATTTTTCTGAGCCGCAGGTTGTCGCAACTATAAGAATTAAAGAGCATAACTTCGATGCTGAAAACACTATCATAACGGTAACTCCGGAAGAAAAGGACGGCAAGAATTATTTAATCAGCGAATGGAACAAGGACAAAGCTGATGGCAATATTTATGTTGCAACGATTACCTTTACCGGAGAAAACAACTATTCAATCAATGTACAGTCAAAGGATTATGCTGAAAATAATGCGACAGAAGTCGGAAAGAAACTTACCGTTGACAGGACAGGCCCTCAGATCGAAATAACTTACAGTGCAAATCCGATTAAGGCGTTCTTCAATGATGTGACTCTCGGATTGTTCTTTAAGGAAACGGTTGAGGTAACGGTTTCTGCAAAGGATCCTATTGCCGGTGTATCCCAAATTGATTTCTCCGGTGAGCTGGAGATCAAAAACTCTATTGATAACGCTATCGACGATTCCTCGGTAACGTTTGAAGAGAAGAACACCGATGTTAGCTCAACATTTACTATTGATCCTCAATACAGAGGAACCATCAAAGCAGTTGCAACTGATTATGCAACCAATGCAACAGGAACAACGAACTACGATTTGGTTAAAAATATCGGTGAATTACCTGACGGAAAATATGATAATGTTGAAGTGATTGTTGATAGTATTGCACCTGAGATTAGTGTTGAATACAGCTCAAAACCTGTATACACGAGTGCCGAAACAGCAATAGATTATTACAATACGGAAGTAACGGCTACGGTTACAATCAATGAACATAACTTTAATGCCGCTGATAGTTTTATTCGTGTTACGGCAAAAGATGTTTCGGAAGATGAGCTGACAGATGCAGATTTGTATGAAATTTCCGAATGGAAGACAAGCACAGAAAATGCAGATTTACATATTGCAACTGTAAAATTTGCAAAAGACGCTAATTTCACTATTGATGTAACTTCAAAAGATTATTCAGGAAACGAAGCTATTGCTTACAGCAATAAAGTAACAGTTGATACGACTGTTCCGATTCTTGAGGTTAGTGATATTACTTTCAGCAAGAACGATATTGAAACAACAGCCAATAATATCAATTATGAATCTTACCAATACTTCTACAATGGTGAGATTACTGTAACAATTGATGCCTCAGATGCGACATCGGGTGTTAAGGCAATTACGTTCTATGCAGTTGATTATACTCAGAATTCTGACGGGGAAATCAAAACGATTGAACCTTCAAGGGCGTCACAAACTGAAAAGAACGGATATATGACATATTCGTTTAAATTACCGGCAAACTTCAAGGGTAATATATATGCTCAGGCAGAAGATTACTCAACAAACAAATCAGCCGGTGGAGCGAAAGACGGATATACTGAGTCCCAGGGTCTTGTCATTGAAAACAATGAAATGCATGAAAGTATCGCTCTTGATACGGAAAGCAGCATTATTCCCGGCAGACCCGCAAATGAAAACGGATTCTACAATGCCGATCTTCCTGTTAAGCTGTGCATCTCTGACGTTTATTCCGGAATAAATAACATTACCTATACGGTTGGTTCGGCTGATCCCATAAGTGTTGATCTTACTGAGGAAAAGGATGTTACCTATGAGTGGTCGGTGGATGTTGTTCTGAATTCTGTTTCCAACAACAACAATAATGTTCCCGTAATTCTCTCTTATGTTGACAATGCGGGAAATCCTCACGAAACAAGGACTTCCTTTAATGTTGAGTATAAGATTGATATTACCGCACCGGTCATAGATATTTCGTATGATAATAATTCCGTTCAGAACGGAAAATACTTCAAGTCTGCAAGAACCATGACGGTTAAGATTACGGAGCTTAACTTTAAGGCATCTGATGTTGTCTTTAAAATGACTAAGGACGGTCAGCCTTACAAATCGCTTGTTCCGTCGGTTGATAAGTGGAAGACAGTCGGTACTGAGCATTGGGTTACAATAACATTTGCTCAGGACGGAGATTACACATTTGATATCTCTTATACCGATCTTGCGGGTAACAAAAATAAAAATGTAAACTATGGCAACAGTGTAGTACCCAAAGATTTCACGATTGATAATGTCAATCCGGTAATTAGCGTTGCGTATGACAATCAGCTTGCAAAGAACGGCAATTATTATAACAAAGGCAGAGTGGCTACGGTTACGGTCTTTGAACATAATTTTAATCCTGCCGCTTCTATTGTCAGCGTTACTGCACAAATAAGAAAGAATGGATCGGCAGTGGCTGTTCCCACTGTTTCTTCGTGGAGAAACGCAGGAAACGATTCTTATATAGCAACAGTTAATTTTAGTGACGATGCATTTTACACATTAGATGTAGCTGTCACGGATCTTTCCGGAAGGGTATCTCAAAAATTCAACAAGGAAGAATTCACAGTTGATAAAACAAATCCTGTTGTAAAGATTTCCGGCGTTTCAAACAAGTCGGCGAACAAGATGAAAGAGATCAGACCGATCGTCTCAGTAAATGATACTAATGTAAGCGGTTCTGACGTGACAATTATTATGCACGGAGCAAAGAACGGCACAGTATTCCTTTATGAAAACGGCAGCATAAAGAAGAATGTTGACGGATACGGCGATATAAAGGTTTCTGACAGTGATTTCAGATTTGTATTTGATAATATCCAAAAGGATGATATTTACACACTTAGCGTAACATCTACGGATTTGGCAGGAAATCAGAATAAGTTTATCAGTGCGCTCAACGGAAATGGAAGCTTTATGGATCTTTCATCAAATGCAATGATGTTTTCTGTTAACAGAATTGGATCGACATATATGCTCAGCAACAGCACTCAAAAGGTTGTTAAGGACTATTATGTTAATTCTGCTCCGGAAATCGTTGTTACTGAGATCAATGCTGATAAAATTTCCAATTATGAAATTACAGTCGGCTCAAGCGGCAGCATAAAGACTCTTAAAGAGGGAACTGATTATAGTGTTGAAAAGCATAACCCGGGTGAGAGAAATTATTCCGGCGGAGATGCGATTTGGTATGAAAATACATATAAAATTTTCAGCAGCTATTTCAAAAACGATCAGCGCTATGATATAAATCTGAGCTCAAATGACCGAGCGACAAATGACAACTCAACGATTGGTCGTTGCCAGATCAGTTTCTGTCTCGATACGCATAAACCGACGGTTGCTATTAACGCAGACGGACTTAATTCACATAACAGTATTAACGCGGAAAAAGCAACGATTCGAATAAATGTTAATGATAATAACTGTGATATTGAAAAATGCATAATCACTCTTGATAACAGGCAACTCAAAATCGTCAACGAAAACGGAGCTTTCGTTGTTTATGACGGTTCTGTTAAGATAGGTGAATATGACTCATTGAAAAATTGCTTTGTCCTCACGGTTACAAATACTGATGAAAGTCTGAAATCATCAAAGCATGAGATTAAATTTATCGCTGTGGATAAAGCGGGACATAAAACAGAATTAGATCCTTTCAACTTTACTCTTTCAACTAATTTCTGGATTTTGTTCTATTCAAACACTCCTGTGTTCATTGGATCAATTGTTGGCGTAGTTGTTATCATTGCTGCAATTGTTGTAATAATAGTAGTTAAACGCAAAAAATCTGACAACGAGCAAGAACAATTCTGATTACAAAATGAAATACTAAGCTAAATCAGACAAACACCTCATTGTCAGTAATGACAATGAGGTGTTTATGTATTTATAAAGGAGAGAAAAATATGGAAAACAGCTTAGATTTTACGGTTGCATTAGAAGATGAATTTTATTCTGTTGTTGATCAAAAAGATTTTTTAGACAAGGACGCAGAAGCAATATACAATTATTTAAACAGTCGAGTCAAAAGTATTCCTTTTTGTGACTATCTAAAAAGATACATTTTAAGAAAACTAAATTACGATATTGATATCAATTCCGTAGAATTGAAGTTTTATCAGAATTACATTATTCAATCCTTTAATGAAAATATGACGCCAAAGTCATTTACAGAAACATCAACAAAAACCAGTGTAATAACAAAAAACTGGTTACAGCAGTCCTCTGTCAGCCGAAATGCAATTTTCCTGTTAGGCTTTGGACTGAATATGACTGTTGATGAGGTGTCGGAATTCCTTGTTAATGTACAGAACGAACATAATTTTAACTTTAAAAACCCTTTTGAAGTGGTTTGTTGGTATTGCTATTCTCATAATTTAAAATATCCTGATTTTTTGAGAATAATGCAAAGATACAGAGCTGATTTTCAAGATACTAAAATATCGGAATTCGACTCAACAATTGCCGTTAAAGATAAATTTATTCAAATAAATAATGAGGATGATCTGATCGGGCGTTTGAAAAGCTTAGGGTTGGTGAATAATGGAAAACATTTCAGCACAACCGCAAGACAGTATTTCGACAAACTATACGATGATGTTCGTCGAATAATTGCGGAGCAGAAAACAAACGACGAAAAAGACTTAATTGATCGAAAGGCAACCCTTTATTATAATAGAATTGAGAACTCTGAAAAAATTTCATTTGAAGAGAAGGCACAAAGAGCGAACATTATCAGACAGTCGGCAAAAAAATACACGATTTCAGATGTGACTGAGGGAGATGTAGAAAAGTGTATTTGTTGCGGTATTCCTTTTGATGAAAAAGGGAACTTGCTGAAACATTCTTGCTCTTCACTTGCAACACAGTTTCACAACAAGCGAATGAGCAGACAGCATTTGAGGGATATTATTCTCGGCAGAACAGATGTGGACAGATTTGATTTAATAACATTGAATTTTTATATTTTTGCAGTGAGCAATGAAAATAATAATAAAAAAAGATATATTGATTTTATTGAAAATACGAATTCAATTTTAAAAAACTGCAATATGGGTGAATTGTATGTTGCCAATCCATACGAATGTTTTTTGATGATGTGTATTCTCTCAGATTGTCCCATGGGAACATATTCCGATGTGCTTGAACTTTCATATGAAAGATCATAACGCTAAAAACAACAAATGACAAAAAGGAATAACCTCCGAAAGCCGATTTAGATATGGTTTTCGGAGGTTGGCTTTTATAAAACATTCTTTTTAGAAAACGGGCAATTCATATTTGCTGTGTAAAGCAAAATTTGTGTACAGACTTTTTGATTTACGGAATATATTCCATTGAGTTTTGTTCTTTGTAGCTGAGTTTAACATCGTGATCGGGCATTGTAAAGCGAATAACAAATCCGTTTCCCGTGCCATGCACGTCGAGGTCTTCACTTTTTCCGTCAAGGTAAAAGGTGTAGTCCGTGTCCGTGGCAACAAGGTCAAATTTCAGCTCGACTTCCTCACCTGATTTATATGTATCCTTTGCATTTGCATAAAAATCTTTCGCTCCGCAGTAATCAACCTTATAGCTTCTTTTACCGCATCCCGTTATGAAAATTG
The DNA here is from genome assembly GCA_051881315.1 of Acutalibacteraceae bacterium. GTDB lineage: Bacteria > Bacillota > Clostridia > Oscillospirales > Acutalibacteraceae > CAG-488. Next base: position 53,144 of record JBJEPQ010000029.1, read on the forward strand.
CAATTACGATAACGGCTGTAACTATAACGGCGGCGGCAAAGACAACCGACGCATTGCCCGTCCTGAACTGTTTAAAAATCATATTTACTCACCGAAAAACAAAATCAAAGTCTTGCGAGAGACGACTTAAACCGAGCTTTAAATTCCTGATAATTTATTCTGCGGATTACTTTGGCATTTGCAGGAGGAATTTTATAATCAATCGAAAGCGGCTGATTGACGTCATAGATGATAACCTGTCCGTAGGCAGGCTCCTCCTTCGTGCAGCAGTAGCAGTAAGCGTCAACATAGTCCTCGACGATGTCCGGCCACAGGGCAACGCCCATTGCAACCGCATCGGGAAGGTCGACGAAACATTCTCCGCGATGCTGAAGATTGTAGTTCAGCAGTGCGGTTGTGCACTTAACGGCAAATTCACCTGCCGCGGACGCAGTTTTAAGATAATCGAGATCCTCGCGTTGCATTGCCGCAGGACCGAGACAAAGATCGAAGCCGATAATTGTGACCGGGATTCCGCTTGTGAGCATAATTGCATAGCTGTCGGCGTCAACATAAACGTTGAACTCTGCAACCGGAGTGCAGTTTCCTACTCCGAAGCCTGAGGTGCCCATGCTCCATATGTGCTTAACACGGCTCATTGTCTTGCGATCCTGCATTATTGCCAGAGCAATGTTGGTCGCAGGGCCGAGGGCGATTATTTCTATCTCGTCGGGATATTTCCTGACCGTTTCCAGAATAAAGTCAACAGCATGGCGGCTTTCAGGCTTTCTGACAGGATGCACAAGATCCTGATCGCCCATTCCGTCCTTGCCGTGTACTCCGTCAGCCGTTACCAGCTCACGCATGATCGGACGGCAGGCGCCGCGATGCAGTAGAGCGTGTTCGGCTCCTCCTTTCTCACCTTGTCAACATAGCCGGAAAGCATACTCACTCCGCCGACAAGCTGATCGTTGACATCCTCGGCAAGGAAATCTCCGTGCATATCGTTTGAATGTAAAAGCACTAATTTTTTATAGCGGCTCATTGAAATTCTCCTTTTTTAAAATTCTTTCATTTGGGATATTTTTTTGAAGAGTAAGGATTTTTATTTTCCTTGACCGGATCGGGTTCATCACCGCAGTCCCTTGCCCAGCCGATAAAAAGCATCCACAGTATCAAGCCTGCCAGCCACAGTCCAAGGGCAAGAAATGTCCACCACAGCGAAATTCCAAGCCAAAAATGCAAGCCGAGAAGAACGGCCGCAATAACGGCTCCCTCCGGATTTAAAAGCATATTGAACAACAGGCAGAGGAAAAAGCTTCCGCTCCGTTTGGTTCTTAGCATACGGCATCCCCCTTAACTGATACGGTTCGCCTATTTTACTTTTACATTATAATTGATTTGCTTTGAGCTTTCCCCCTACTTTGGTACAGTTTGAAAAACTTTCCCCCAAAAAAATCCGCACAAAAATGCACCCTGAAAGCGTTGACTTTTAGAGTGCGTTTTTTATTTAAACTTTACTGCCGTGCCGTAAGCAATTACCTCGGCGGCTCCCTGCGAATAGATTTTTTCAAATCTTTTCGATGGTTTTTTCTATATTATAACACCGAAAAATCAGCAATACAACAGAATTATTCCTGACGGATTTTTTGAAAATTTCCGTATTTCTATTGACTAAACTATTTTATTTGATACAATTATATAAGAATACTTTTGATATGAGGATTTTTATGAAAGATTATATCATCAGAGAAACAGAAGATTTCCTGTCGCTTTCAACGCTTTTTCACGAGAGCGGAATGGGCGTTACAATTGAAGAAAGAATGCCCGACAGAATAATCAAAATGTGGCGAATGGATGACGCTCGGACAGGCAAGCTCATTGCGGCGGTAACATTTGAAATCCGTGACGGTGCATATTCCCTGGGAGATATTGCCGTGCGCAACGGTGTGCAATCCAAGGGCTACGGTAAAATTATGCAGTCCGTTGTTTTTGAGGAGGCAAAAAAGCTCGGAGTGAAAGAAATCTGGGCTTGCGCCAAAGAACCCGAATATTATATCCATTGCGGATGGAAGAAAATGAACTGGGAGGACTCCCCGAATATTGCGGTTTACTGTTCCTCATGCAGTAAGCGCGGAGCGTCCTGTCACCCTGAGCTGATGAAATATTCATTAGAGTAAAAATCTCTTGAACTTAACACAGTAGAGAAAAACAGTTATTATCCGTGTTTTTCTTTACTGTGTTTTTTCGTTGCATATATGCTTGATAAATCCTTTCAGAATTTATATTTATTCAGATCAACCCGATGGTTTTCGACCTCAATACCCTCTTTTTCAAGACGTTCCTTCTGTTTTTCAATTCCGCCGAAAGCGTAATGCTCGGAAAGCCTGCCCTTTGAGTCAACCGCCTTGTAGCAGGGAATTTCCTCTCCGTTCGGATTGCTGTGCAGAATATTTCCGACGGCTCTTGCGGCTCTCGGATTTCCTGCCGCTTCGGCGATCTGACCGTAGGTCACGACCTTTCCTTTCGGAACGGTTTTCAAAAAACCGTAGACTTTTTCTTTCACGGAAATCCTTCCTTTTTGCTGTTTTATCTTCTTAGTGGGCTGACTAAGTGCGACAGCCCTTTTTTCTCTTAAAAAAATGAGCTAAATATCAAATCCTGCCGTTTTCAGTGAATTTGCGACCTGAACATCGGGACGCAGATAATTTTGATAGTAGTTATGATTATTCACTTTCATCTGATATGCAAGGTCGGGATCGCCGAACAGCTTTTCAACGTGAGCCATACACCCGTCAACGCTGTCAAAATCGAAATAATTTTTGCCGATTTCAAAATCTCCCGTGACCTCGTAATTAAATTTTTCGTTGATAATCGCACGGGAAGCGGCGACATATTCGCCCGTTTTCCAGCCGATCGAGCCGTGAAGTCCCGTACTGCCGATGCAAATATCCGAGCCTTTCATCGTTTCAAGGTAATCGTTTCTTCGGGTGAGGGAGCTCGGGAGAATCAGTTCGGGACAAATTTTTTTCGCATAGTCGCCGTCATATATTCCCGTCAGACAATGCTCCCCGTATTCACGGCGCAGAGCCATGCAAAGCTCAATACGCATTGTGTTTACCGCATCGAGGTTTTTCTCCGTGGTCTGATCGGCTGTCCAAAGCCTTGTCATAAAAAGAATTTTCTGATCCTTTTTCCTGTTCGGCTCACATTCAAAGCGGTCGTATGTGAAATATGACAGGGGCTTTCGTCCTCTGAGCAGATTTACCGCAGTCATAATGTTTTTTCTGCGGTTAAAATAGCTGTTTTCCTTGCAGGTGACAAGATAATTAAAGCCCCATTTTTGAATTTTTTCTTTGCTGTCGGGGAAAAACTTTTCGTTCAGGCTGTCGGAAAAACTGCGCTTGAAGTAACAGTCACAGCCTTTAAGGTACTCGTTCACCGTTTCGGGACGCTTGAAATTGTAGCCGTCACTCATATCGTATGCCAGAGTTTTGCCGCCGAGCCGTACTTCCGTTATTCCGTCCGAGGGCAGCTCTCCGCCGCTGATGCTGAGCCTGATTTTTCCCTGAGCTTCGAGCAAAACAAAGCCTGTCACAACGCTGCAAAGATGCGGCGTTGCGGCAGGTATTTTAATTTCGGCGGTCATCATACGGCGCACCTCCGTTAATTCAGCCTAAAACCGTCTCGGCATAGCGTACGGTTTCCATTGCGTCGGCACAGTATTTGTCAGCGCCGATCTTGTCGGCATATTCCTGAGTCAGCACAGCGCCGCCGACAACGGTTTTGCACCAAGGAGCCTTTTCCTTAACGAGCTTAATCGTTTCTTCCATTGACGGAACGGTAGTCGTCATAAGTGCGCTGAGACCGACAAGCGGAGCTTTAGTTTCGGTCACGGCGGCAAGTACGTCTTCGGGCGGCACATTTTTGCCGAGGTCGATAACGTTGAAGCCGTAGTTTTCCAAAAGGAGCTTGACAATGTTCTTGCCGATATCGTGTATGTCGCCGTAAACCGTGGCAAGGACAACGGTACCTTTTTTTACGCTTTCTCCATCGGCGGACATATGAGCCTTGATGACCTCAAACGAGAATTTCGCCGCTTCTGCGCTCATCAGAAGCTGAGGCAGGAAAAGCGTTTTGTTTTCAAATTTTCTGCCAACCTCGTCAAGTGCAGGGATAACGTGCAGGTTCACTATATCAAGCGGAGCGTTGTCGGAAAGCATAGCCTCGGTGATCTCCGCCGCTTTCTCTTTCAAGCCCTTTTCAATCGCATCAATAAGGGTTTGCTTGTTTTCGGTTTTTACGGTCGGCTGAGAATCCTGCTGTGAGGCAAAGGTGATAAAATCCATACAGTTATCGTCAAGCCCTTTTATAACGTTGAAGCTGTAATATGATTCCATCATTCTCTCGGAATACGGATTCATAATTGCGGCAGAAAGTCCGTTCTCCATTGCGGCGGTGAAAAATGCCGCATTGACAAGCTCTCTCGACGGCAGACCGAACGAAACATTGGAAACACCGAGCGAGGTGTTACAGCCAAGCTCCCGGGTTATGCGTCTGACCGTTTCAAGCGTTGTGACGGCGGACATTTTGTCTGCGCTGACCGTCATTGCAAGCGGATCAAAGATAATATCCTTTTTATCTACGCCGTATTCTGCGGCAGTCGCAAGGATTTTCTTTGCGATATCCATTCTGCCCTGAACGGTTTCGGGTATGCCTTTTTCGTCAAGGGTAAGAGCAACCGTAAATCCGCCGTATTTTTTCATCAGAGGGAAAACGGCTTCCATACTCTCCTTTTTGCCGTTGACGGAGTTTATCATCGCCTTGCCGTTGTAACGGCGGAGTGCGCTCTCCATAGCAACGGGATCTGAGGAATCTATCTGTAAAGGCAGATCGGTCACGCATTGAAGCTCACAGACCGAATCGGTCAGCATTTTTGCCTCGTCAATTCCGGGCAGACCTACATTTACGTCAAGGATGTGAACACCCTTTGCCTGCTGGTTGACAGCCTCCTGCAAAATATAACCGATATCATTCTCGACCAAAGCCTGCTTAAAACGCTTTTTACCCGTAGGATTGATGCGTTCGCCGATAAGCACAGGCTTCTGACCGAAGAAAACCGCCTTGTTGTATGATGTAACAACCGAATAGCTTTTCTTTTCGATTGCTTTCGGTTGGAGATTTTTAGTCAGCTCTTTCAATTTGCCGATGTATTCGGGAGTTGTGCCGCAGCAGCCGCCGATTATTCTGACGCCTTTCTTGACGGAGAGAAGCACCTCCTGCGAGAAATCATCTGCACCGACGTCGAAATAGGTCACGTTGCCGTCGCTTTTCGGCAGACCTGCGTTCGGCTTGAAGATAACGGGGACAGAGCAGTATTTCAAAAGCTCGTCCATAACTCCCTGAAGCTGTTTCGGACCGAGGGAGCAGTTTGCGCCGATCGCATCAACGCCCATTCCCTCCAGCATCGCCGTCATACACGCAGGATCTGCGCCCGTCATAAGACGGCCGTTTTCGCCGTAAGCGTTGGTGACAAAGATCGGCAGATCGCTGTTTTCCTTTGCGGCAAGAACGGCGGCCTTTGTCTCGTAGCTGTCGTTCATCGTTTCAATCGTGATGAGATCGGCTCCGTATTTCACGCCGAGCCTGACCGTTTCGGCAAAGATCTCAACCGCTTTTTCAAAGTCGAGATCGCCGAGGGGCTTCAGAAGCTTTCCCGTCGGGCCGATATCAAGCGAAATATACTTTTCCTGGTTTCCCGACGAGGTCTTTCTCGCCTCATCGACATTGTTTACAGCACAGCGAATAATTTCGTCCAGCTCGTCACGGTCAAATTTCAGAATATTTGCGCCGAACGTGTTTGTGCAGACAACGTTGCTTCCGCTGTTGTAATAATTGCGGTGTATCTCCGTGACGGTTTCGGGATGGGTAACGTTCCAGCGTTCGGGCAGTTCGCCCGACGGAAGTCCGCTCTTTTGCAGGAGAGTTCCCAGTCCTCCGTCAAGGATAACAATATTATTTTTTATAAATTCACGAATGTTCATCGGGACACTTCCTGTCGTTTGGTTATTCCTGCAAATGCAGTTACGGATTTTGACGGAGACATCAAAAGGGAGTCTCCGAGGGTTACGCCTATCCTTTTAGGACAGTCGAGGAGGGCAAATATCATTTTCTGAGTTTCAAGCGGCAGATCGCCGTAGCCGGGACTGAATCTCGGCTTGAGCATTTCTCCGCCTGCGCCGAGTTTTTCGTTGACACTTTCACAGAAATCGTCGCAGAGTTCTTCAACTCTTTCCGCTCCGATCGCCTGATAGCAGAAAGCCTTGGCAGGGGAAAGACGTGAATACTTGGCGATAAGGCGGTCGATCTCAACGCCGATCGTTGCGGCGAAAATCACGGTTTCTTTACAGCCGCTCAGATTTTTTGCAAGGTCATTGCTTTCAATCTCACCGAAGGGCAGTATTATTTTATTTCCGTCAATCTCAACGGGCAGGGTGACATGACAGACTTTATAGCTCAGCCTGCCCCGAAGCTCGTCCAGACATTCGCTTATAAGCGGACGAAGCTCATCTTCACCGCCCCGTGAGGACATATATCTCAGAATTTCACGCTCGTTAATCGGCGGTTCTTCAAAAAATGCGGTCTGTACCGTTTCCATTCTATCACTTACCTAAAATATCGGAAAGATTTGCCTGAATTTTCTGTGCGACGTCGGGCTTGTTCATCGAATAAACGTGGATGTTCGTCAAGCCGTTCGCATAAAGATCAATGATCTGATCGGTCGCATAGGCAATGCCTGCCTGCTTCATTGCGAGCGGATCTGAGCCGAATTTGTCAACAAGGCTCTTGAATCTCTGCGGCATAAACGAGCCGGAAAGCTTGATTGCCCTGTCAACCTGATTTGCGTTGGTAATCGGCATAATACCTGCAACGATCGGCACGGTGATGCCTGCTTCACGGATCTTGTAAAGGAAGTTGTATAGCAGGTTGTTGTCAAAAAACATCTGAGTTGTAAGGAACTCACAGCCTGCGTCAACCTTTTCCTTGAGGTGCTTGATATCCTCTTTCTGATTTGAGCTTTCAGGGTGAATTTCGGGATAGCACGCTCCGCCGATGCAAAAATCGTATCCGCTTTCCTTGATCTCACGGATGAGATCGACGGCATAGCGGTAGCTCCAATCGCTCCTGTCGTCATTCTCCATATCGGCAGGGATATCGCCTCTCAGGGCAAGAATGTTGTTGATTCCCCTTGCGTTCATTTCTTCAATGCGCTCCCGAACAGTCTCTCTCGACGAGGAAACGCAGGTCAGGTGGGCAAGAGTGGGAACGCCGAAATCCTTCATAAGGTTTTCGGCAATGTCAAGCGTATATTTGCTTGTTCCGCCGCCTGCGCCGTAGGTGATACTCATATAGGAGGGCTTGAGCTTTGCGATCTCCTGAGTTGCACGGCTGACATTTTCAAAAGAGGTGTCGGTCTTGGGAGGGAAAACCTCAAAAGACATGGACATTTTTCCGTTGTTGAGTATATCAATAATTTTCATATAGTTTGCTCCCTTCGGGGTCATGTTATTCTTTTTCTTTCACGCTGTTAAGCCCGTAGTGCATGGAGAAAGTGATGTTTCGCCAATGCTCGGGATCCTCGGAGATATCCGAGCTGTCCATGGACGGAGCGTGCTTGTCTGTTGTGTAATATTTTTCAAGCTCAAGGTCAAAGTTGCCGAGCTGTTTCTGCTCCTCTATATAAGCCTCACGGCTTACGGTGCTTTCGTGCAGTTTTTTCATATCCTGAGCCGTGTGTGTGTAGGACATCATACTCCATACCGACCAGAAAACGACCGAAATGAGTATGAGCTTTCTTGTCAGATTTTCACTGAGCATAATGCGGTAAACGAGTATGCCGACTGCGGTCATGGCGTAGACATATATGCCGAACCACGCTCTTGTCGGAAACTGGGGTGAGGCGATCATAACTGCCGCCGCACCGAAAGCGCCGAGCATGGAGATTAAAGCAACTCCTGTTTTCGAGTTTCCGTTTTCACGGTCATAAGCATAGAGAATCACGGCACAGACCGCAAACGCTCCGACGAAAACCGAGAGCGAAAGAACCATATTGCCGGGAATATTGGTAAGTCTCGAAAGAACGGAATTTCCGACTTCCTCGCCGATTCCTATGCGGCGTGAATTGCCGGGAGCCGCCACCATGAAGAAAAATCCGCACAGCGCACCGACAAGTCCCGTGACCGACCAGAACGGAATTTTTCTGCCGTGACATCGGCAATATATCATAAACAGAACAACAACTCCGATGAATGCGGCGCTTGTGTTTTCGTTCGTTGCTCCTGCCGCCGCACAGAGAAGCGTCATTACAACAGCCTTGAGCCACGGAATTTTGTCCTCCCTGCCGTCCGCATACAGCCTGAACGGGAGAAGAACGGCAAGCCGAAAGACCGAGCTCCACAGGTAGTTGATACTGCCCGTGAGCCATAGGGAGGTCTTGCCGAAATCGGGCAGAAACGTCCATGCCGCAAGGCATATCAGGACGAAAAGGACTGCTCTGTCCTCTTTTTCATTGCCCTTGCAATGCTTGTAGATAAGCAGCATCAGCGCAACGTAAGCCGCCGAGTTGAGCACGTTGAAAACAGCCTTCGGATACATCAGAACAAGCTGAACGATCGAATGAATAACGATCCTGCCGTTCATAACATTGTAGTGTGCTTTCATCGACTCAACGATATCGGAGACGCTTTCAACCTTTTGATCCTTGATAGACAGAAGAATAAAGTCGCCTATGCCGTCCTCGGAGAAAATGTTGAAATAAATATAGTCGTCGTTGAGATAGGGGGTGCAGTAGTTCAGAAAAAGCATAAGGGCAAAAAGAACAACGCAAACCGCCGCAATAACGGCAAGGTTGAGCTTGCGCCGTGAAGAAAATTCGCTGTCTGCACGGCAAAGGGTATTATATGCCCTGTCGGCAAAAGCTCTGCGCTTATTTTTCGCTTTTTCGCAAAAGTCTTCCATCTCGGCACCTCCGTTCATATTGATTAGATTATTATAATACACGAAGTCAAAAAATACAACCTTATTGACGAACATTTATTTGACGGCGGAATATTTCTGATATTAGGAATATTTTTTGAAATCGGTGATTTAATGAATTGCATAACTGAAACGGTTATCGGAATAGCGTTGCCGTTCATCGGAACTTCGATCGGTGCGGCGGCGGTATTCTTTATGAAAAAGGGGGCAAATCCCCGTTTCCACCGTGCAATGCTCGGCTTTGCGGCAGGGGTTATGACGGCGGCTTCGGTATGGTCGCTGCTTATCCCGGCAATAGAGGCAGCAGGCTCGTGGATTCCTGCGGTTGCAGGCTTTCTGAGCGGTACGGCAGGTATGATGCTGCTTGACTTTCTCGTCCCGGAAATCAAGACAGACGAAACGCGGCCGCCAAAGCTCGGAGAAAGTCTGATGCTTTTCATAGCGGTCACGCTCCACAATATCCCGGAGGGAATGGCGGTCGGCGTTGCTTTTTCGGGTGCGCTCAGCGGCGTAATTCCGCCCTCCGAAGCGCTCACGCTTTCAATCGGAATATCTGTCCAGAACTTCCCTGAGGGCACGATAATTTCCGCTCCTCTCATCACGGACGGAATGACGAAGAAGCGTGCGTTTTTGTACGGAGTAATATCGGGTGCGGTCGAGCCGATAGCGGCGGCGTTGACGGTTCTGCTCACATGGCTTGTTTCTCCGATACTTCCGTTCGTGCTTTCCTTTGCCGCAGGAGCGATGATATACGTTGTGTCGCAGGAGCTTATTCCGCAGGCAAAAAGCCGCATAGGCACGGCAGGAACGGCTGTCGGCTTTGCACTGATGATGCTTCTTGATGTTGCGATGGGCTGAAAAATAATATCAAAAAACAGTTGACAAACGGAAAAGTATATGGTAATATAACTAAGCTGTTCTTTTTCAAAGACAGCAGGTGCATCAGCGTAATGGTTTAACGACCGCCTGCCGAGAATGGGAGCATACGATTACCGAAGCTTTTTCGGGTAAATATTTGTATGTCATATCCCTGTTCACGGTGAGTGGACAGGGATTATTTTTCGTTTATACGCACCTTATTTCATTGCATGAGAGGTGAAAAACATGCCAAGTGCAAGCGTTTTGGAACAGAAGAAGCAGATCGTTGCTGCCGTTGCAGACAGAATCAGCAACTCATGCGCCGGCGTAATCGTAGATTACAAGGGTATTTCCGTTGCCGATGATACCGCTCTCCGTAAGGAGCTTCGTGAAGCAGGAGTTGAGTACACTGTTGTTAAGAATACTCTCCTCAAGCTCGCAATCAGCGGAACATCACTCGAAAGCATGAGCGAGGTTCTTGACGGAACAACAGCTCTCGCAACTTCCAAGGACGACTATGTAGCCGCAGCCCGTATCCTTAACAAGTATGCTGAGGATCACGACAACTTTGCTCTTAAAGCAGGTTATCTCGACGGTGAAGTAATGTCGATGGAGAAGCTCAAGGATCTTGCAAACCTTCCCTCGAGAGAAACATTGCTCTCTATGGTTGCAAATGTATTCAGCGCACCTATCGCAGGCTTTGCCCGTGCTGTTCAGGCTATCGCCGATAAGGCAGAAGCTCCCGCTGAGGCTTAATTGTCAGCGAAACTAAATTTAAAAATTACAAAATTTATTATGGAGGTAAATTACCATGGCATCAGAGAAAATTAATGCTATCGTTGAAGAGTTGAAGACTCTTTCAGTTCTTGAGCTTTCAGAGCTCGTACACGCAGTAGAAGAGGAGTTCGGCGTTTCCGCTGCAGCAGCAGTTGTTGCAGGTCCGGCAGTAGCAGGCCCGGCAGCTGAGGAGAAGACCGAGTTCGACGTTATCCTTGCAAACGCAGGCGCACAGAAGATCAAGGTTGTTAAGGCTGTTAAGGACATCACAGGTCTTGGACTTGCTGAGGCTAAGGCTCTTGTTGACGGCGCTCCCAAGGCAGTCAAGGAAGGCGTTTCTAAGGACGAGGCTGAGGAACTCAAGGCTAAGCTTGAGGAAGTCGGCGCAGAGATCGAAATTAAATAAGTTTGATTTCATAGTTTTGAGCTGTTGCTTAGTTGCGACAGCTCTTTTTTTGAAAAAATTTTTAAAAAAGGTTGACAAATTAAAATTTATGTTTTAAAATGCAATAAACCGTTGAGGAAGAGTGAGTAGATCCTGTCGGACGCTTCAGAGAGCCGTAGGTTGATGCGATACGGCGCAGAGGGCAGAATTGAATGGACTTCCGAGGGCGAGCAGAACTAACAGTATGTGAGCCGGAGAGGGTACTCCGTTAACAATAACCGTCGTATAATGGAGTGCGAGCTAAGTGGGCACATAAATGTGTCAAGCAGGGTGGCACCGCAGGAGTATTTCTCCTGTCCCGGCAGTTTTGTCGGGACAGGAGTTTTTGTTTTTTTGCCCCGACGTGAGCCGCTGATAAAACGGCTGAAAAAGGCTCAGCTAAAAATAATTGAAAAGGAGAGACAGTTATGAGCAACACAGAAAAAATTCCGTACAAAATCTACCTCGATGAAAAGGAAATGCCGAAGCAGTGGTACAATGTCCGTGCCGATATGAAGAACAAGCCGGCTCCGCTTCTCAATCCCGGCACTCATCAGCCGATGGGCTTTGACGATCTTCGTCCCGTTTTCTGCGACGAGCTTATCAAGCAGGAGCTTGACAACGACACACCGTATTTCGACATACCCGACGAGATCCTTGATTTCTACAGGATGTACCGTCCGTCTCCTCTTGTAAGAGCCTATTGCCTGGAAAAGAAGCTCGGCACTCCGGCAAAGATTTATTACAAGTTTGAGGGCAACAATACAAGCGGAAGTCACAAGCTCAACAGCGCAATCGCTCAGGCATATTACGCAAAGAAGCAGGGACTTAAAGGCGTTACAACAGAAACGGGAGCAGGTCAGTGGGGTACTGCGCTGAGTATGGCTTGCGCCTATCTCGGACTTGACTGTAAGGTATATATGGTTAAATGCTCCTATGAGCAGAAGCCGTTCCGCCGTGAGGTAATGAGAACATACGGCGCTTCGGTAACTCCGAGCCCGAGCATGGAAACACAAGTCGGCAGAAAGATCCTTGCCGAGCATCCCGGCACAACGGGCAGTCTCGGCTGCGCTATCAGCGAGGCGGTCGAGGTCGCAACAACGAACGAGGGCTACCGCTACGTTCTCGGAAGCGTTCTCAATCAGGTGCTTCTTCATCAGTCGGTTATCGGACTTGAGTCGAAGATCGCTATGGATAAATACGGCATTAAGCCTGACACTATTATCGGCTGTGCAGGCGGCGGCTCCAACCTCGGAGGACTTATCGCTCCGTTCATGGGTGAAAAGCTCAGAGGCGAGGCTGATTATCAGATCATCGCAGTTGAGCCGGCAAGCTGTCCGAGCTTTACAAGAGGTAAGTTTGCATACGATTTCTGCGACACGGGAATGGTTTGTCCCCTGGCAAAGATGTATACTCTCGGCAGCGGCTTCATTCCGTCGGCAAACCACGCAGGCGGACTTCGCTACCACGGTATGAGCACCGTTCTCAGCCAGCTTTACGATGACGGTCTTATGGAGGCAAGAAGCGTTGAGCAGACAAAGGTATTCGAGGCGGCAGAGATGTTTGCAAGGGTTGAGGGTATTCTTCCCGCTCCCGAAAGCAGCCACGCAATCAGAGTTGCAATCGACGAGGCTCTCAAGTGCAAGGAAACAGGCGAGGAAAAGACAATTCTCTTCGGCCTGACAGGTACGGGATACTTCGATATGTACGCATACGAGGCCTTCAACGACGGCACGATGTCCGACTATATTCCGACGGACGAAGATCTTGAAAAAGGCTTTGCAGGTCTGCCGAAAATGGACTGATAAAGCTTGACAGTAACGATATAATGATGTACTATACTTTTATACGGCAGGGGTGTCGATAATCGGCTGATATCATACCCTAAGGTGACACGGATTAAACCGTAGCCGAACCTGATTCGGATAATACCGACGTAGGTAAGCTATAAGAGTTATAGTTTTTCCGCCCGGTGGTTTTCGCCGGGCTTTTTCTTTTCCTCTGCCATGAAAGGAGTTCATTATGAAAAGCATTACAATGGATCACAAAACAAACGATACAACCTTGAAGCTGACGGTCAGCGCAATAATGGTTGCCCTTTCGACGGTACTGTCGTTCATCAAGCCGTTTGAGCTTCCTTACGGCGGCTCGGTAACGCTGTTCAGCTTTGTGCCGATCCTTTTTGTCGGCTATGCCTACGGCATTAAGTGGGGCGCCGGCGCAGGACTTGTTCACGGTATTCTTCAGATGATTTTCGGAATATCCGCCGCAACGTCAGGAGCGGGCTTCAAATGGTGGCAATTCCTTCTCTGCGCTCTGCTTGATTACATCATCGCTTTTTCTGCCCTCGGCACAAGCGGAATTTTCAAGAAAGTAATCAAAAATCCGCAGGTTTCTGTTGCGGTCGGTTCGCTTTTCGCCTGTGTGATAAAATATATCTGCCACTTCCTTTCGGGATTTATTCTTTTCGGCGGCTGGGCAGAATGGTACTTTAAAGAGAGTGCGGGCGCATCCTACGGCTCGGCTATCCTCTCGGAGTACAGCGGCAAGGTGCTCAGCGCAATTTATTCGCTGATTTACAACGCAACCTTCAGCGTGCCCGAAACGGTTATTTCAATCGTTATGATCGTTATTATCATCAGCATCAAGCCTATCCGCAAAGCGGCAGGAATTAAATAAAATACAGATAATATTTACCGCCCCGAAGCAGAACGCTTCGAGGCGGTAAGTTTTATGTTTCATTGTTTTTCAGCTCGGCAAATTTTGCCGCCATGGTGGGGTTGTTCTTCGTCAGCTTTTTGATCGTCAGGTCGTCAACCTTGCGGTTTGCAATCTGCAAATTGTGATCCGAGGAAAGCAGAGCTTCCTTGGTCTTTTGCAGGTGGGTGATCGTTTTGTCGATCTCGTCGATGGCGGTGTTGAATTTTCTTGACGCAAGATCAACATTGTAGGAGAAACCGTTTTTGAAGTCGGTCATAGCCTCCTCAAAGTGTGTTATGTCAATGTTCTGCTCCCTGACGAGGGCAAGCTGCTGTCTGTACTCAAGGGAGTTGAGCGCCGCATTTCTCAGCAAGGTTATCATCGGAATGAAAAACTGCGGTCGGATAACGTACATCTTTTCAAAACGGTAGGAAACATCGACAATTCCCGTGTTGTAAAGCTCGCTGTCAGCCTCCAGCATTGAAACAAGCACGGCGTATTCACAGTTCTTTTCACGTCTGTCCTTGTCAAGCTCCTTGAAAAAGTCCTCGTTCTTATGCTTGGTCGCAGTTTCGTCCATTTCGTTTTTCATCTCGAACATTATGGAAATAAATTCCGTGCCGTCCTCCGCCTTATCACGGAAGATGAAATCGCCCTTACTGCCCGAACGTGCGTCGTTGTCCTTTTCAAAATAGGCGTTCGGGAATGCGGTTGCACGCAGTCTGTTGAACTCGGTCAGGCAATGCTGTTCAAGACTTTCACCGATCATCTTGGTCGACTGACGGGCTTTGAAATCCTTGTAGTATGCGATCTCCTCGTCCTTGCGCTCCAGCTCGGCACGGTGAGCCTCATTGAGAGTTTTCTCGTTCAGCTCACGCTTGCTCTGTTCAAGGTCAAGCTCATTGCGAAGCTGAAGAATTTCCTTTTCCTTGTCCGCAAGAGCCTTGCTGACGGCTATATCCGTGTTCGCCTTGCCCAGCTCAAGCTCGCCGTTCAGCCTTGTGATCTCGTTCTGCTTGTCGGCAAGAGCCTTGTTCATCTCGGAACGAAGCTTTTCGACTGCGGTTTGTTTTTCAAGACTGTCCGCATTGAGCTTGGCTCTGAGGTCGGCAATTATTTTGTCCTTGTCCGCCTCGGCCTTGGTCACGGCAACCGCAACTGCGCTGTCTTTTTCGGAGAGCAGAGCGTCCTCACGCTGTCTGATCTCCTTTTCAAATTCTTTGTCACGCACCTGCTTAACGATGGCGGCATAACCCGACTCATCAACCTGAAAAACCTCGCCGCACTTGGGACACTTTATCTCCTGCATTGTTATCTCCCCTGTTGTTTTTATCTTATAAAAATTATAATCCTGCCATAGAATGCTGTCAATATCGGTTTCGGCTCAAAGTCGGGCAAAGCACCGATAAACGGACTTTACTCCGTCACGGCAAACTGGCTGTTGTAAAGCTCGTAATAAAATCCCTGCTTTTCGAGAAGCTGTTCGTGCGTTCCCTGCTCAACGATCCGTCCCTTGTTCATAACAAGGATGATGTCGGACTCCCTGATCGTTGAAAGTCGGTGAGCGACGATGAAGCACGTCCTGCCCTGCATCATCTTTGCAAAGGTCTTTTGTATTCTTATCTCCGTGTGGCTGTCGATCGAGGAGGTTGCCTCGTCAAGAATGAGCATCGGAGGAAGATTGAGCAAAACTCTCGTTATACAAAGAAGCTGTTTCTGTCCCTGTGAAAGCGAACCGCCGTTCTCACCGAGGACGGTGTCATAACCGTCGGGCAGTCGCTTGATAAAGCTGTGGGCGTGCGTAAGCTTTGCGGCGGCGATGATCTCCTCGTCGGTTGCATCGGGATTGGAATAGGCTATATTTTCTCTGACCGTGCCCGATTTGAGCCACGTTTCCTGAAGCACCATTCCGAAATTCTTACGCAGGGACTTCCTTGTGAAGTCTGCGGAGTTTTCGCCGTCAACCTTTATCATGCCGCTGTCGGGATCGTAAAAACGCATCAGAAGATTGATAAGCGTGCTCTTTCCGCAGCCTGTCGGACCGACTATCGCAACACGCTGTCCGGGTTTTGCGCTTATGCTGAGATTTTTGATAAGCTCCTTGCTCTTGTCGTAGGAGAAGCATACGTTATCAAACTCAACGCTGCCGTCCGCCTTTTCAAGCTCCTTTGCGCCGTCACGGTCAGGGATCTGCTCCTTTTCATCTATAAGCTCAAAAACTCTTGCCGCCGAGGCGAGGGCATTCTGAAGCTCGGTAACAACGCCCGAGATCTCGTTGAACGGCTTTGTGTACTGGGTGGCATAGCTCAGAAAACAACTGAGCTGACCGACCGAAAGTCTGCCTGCAATAACGGAGAGCGCGCCGAAGCCGCCGACTCCTGCGTATACAATAGCGTTTATAAGCCGTGTCGAGGGATTGACCATCGAGGAAAAGAACGAGGCTTTAAGGCTGTATTTGGTGAGCCTTTCGTTTATCTCGTCAAATTTTTCTTCGGAAGCCTCCTCACGGCCGAAAGCCTTGACAAGCTTCTGATTGCCGACCATTTCATTGATGTGGGAGGTGATCTCGCCCCTTGTTTCGGACTGTTTTTTGAACATTGAATAGGTTCTTTTTGCGATGAACGAAGCAACAAAAAGCGAGAGCGGAGTGAGCAATACAACGATCAGGGCGATTTTTACGTTTACGGAGAACATAAAAATCAGCGTGCCGAGGATCGTGATAACTCCCGTGAAAAACTGAGTGAAGCCCATCAGCAGACCGTCTGAGAGCTGGTCTATATCCGTTATAATTCTGCTTACGATATCTCCGTGCTCATGAGAGTCGATATATGCGATATCGAGCTTTTGCAGATGGCGGAAAGCCTGAACACGCAGATCCATTACAACACGGTAGGTTATGCGGTTGTTGATGACCGACATTATCCATTGTGCAAGGGCGGTTATGCCGATCACAACGGCGGTTTTAACAAGAATTGTTATAATGCCTTTGATGTCTACGTTGCCTTTGCCTATGGCAAGATCGACCGCTTTTCCGAAAAGGATCGGAGCGTAAAGCTGAGTTGCAACGACAACAACAGCGAGCAAAAGCGAAAGAAGCACAAGAAATTTATATTTTTCAATGAGCTTCATCAGGCGGCGGAATGTTCCTTTATTATTCTTCATTTAAACCGCCTCCTTGCTTGAGAGCTGAGATTTGCAAATATCCCTGTATTCCTCGCAGTTTTCAAAAAGCTCATCGTGTTTTCCTATTCCGCAGACCTTGCCGTCGTCGAGGACGACAATCATATCTGCATTTTTGATTGTGGAAAAACGCTGTGAAACTATAAAGACCGTCATATTCTCCGTGTCCGACTTGATAGCCTTGCGGAGTGCCGCATCGGTCGCAAAGTCGAGTGCGGACGAGCTGTCGTCAAGAATGAGGATATCGGGCTTGCGGACGAGCGCTCTTGCGATAGTTAAACGCTGTATCTGACCGCCCGAAAGGTTTTTGCCCCCTTGGAGAATTTTAGTGTCAAGGCCTTCCTTTTCATTGACGAAGTCGAGAGCCTGAGCGGTTTTCAGAGCGGCATTTATTTCATCGTCTGTGGCATTCGGCTTGCCCCACTTCATATTGTCACGCACCGTACCGCTGACAAGAGCCGCTTTCTGCGGAACAACGCCGACCAGCTCCCTAAGCTCCTCGGTGCTGTAATTGCGGACGTCCGTTCCGTTTACCCTGACAGCGCCCTCGCTGACATCGTAGAACCTCGGAATGAGATTGACAAGCGTTGTCTTGCCCGATCCCGTTGCGCCGATAACTCCGACCGTTGCTCCCCTCGGAACGCTGAGTGTCAGTGAATCGAGGGATTTTTCCTTCGATCCCGAATAAACTGCGCTCACGTTGTCAAACTCAACGGCAAATTCACCCTCGGTTTTCTCTCCGTTTCCGTCATTGACGGACGGCGAGAGCTTGAACACATCGTTAATTCTGTTTCCGCAGGCGACGGACTTCGTGAGATTGATTATGAGATTTGAAAGCTTGATAAGCTCAACGAGCACCTGCGACATATAGTTGATGAGCGAAATTACCTCGCCCTGTGTAAGCCTGCCCGTATCGACACGCAGACCGCCGACATAGATTATCAGAACTATCGAAAGATTGACGATGACATAGGTTATCGGGTTGAGATAAGCGGATATCCTGCCGCCGTAGAGCTGCATATCTTTAAGCTCGCCCGAGTATTTGTCAAACTCCTCGATCTCCTGCTGTTCGTGGTTAAAGGCACGGATAACTCTGACGCCCGAAAGGTTTTCCCTTGTTATCCTCATAACGGAGTCGAGCCTGTTCTGCACCTTTTTGTATATCGGCACGGAATAGAACATAATTCCGAACACGACAACGGCAAGCAGGGGAATTGAAACGGCGAAAATGACCGCCGTTTTCGGATCGACCGTGAACGCCATTACCACCGCTCCGATTACAATGAACGGTGAACGCAGGAACAGCCGCAGAAACAGATTGACCGCCGTTTGCATCTGGTTGACGTCAGCCGTCAGCCTTGTGATGAGGGTTGATGTGCCGATCTTGTCTATCTCCGAATAGGAAAGTGTGTTTATGTGACGGTAGAGGTCGCTCCTCAGCTCCTTGCCGAAGCCGACCGCCGCCTTTGCCGCAAAATACTGAGCCGTCAGTGCGCTGATAAAGCCGACAACCGCAAGAGCGACAAGCACCATTACCATTTTGAAAATGTACGGCTTGTCCGAGTTTTTAATTCCCGTGTCGATGATCGCCGCAATTACAAGCGGAACGAAAAGCTCGAAGCTTGCCTCAAGCATCTTGAACAGCGGAGCAAGAATACTCTCTTTTACATAGTGCCGCAAATACCTTAAAAGATCTTTCATAGTGCCTCCGTATTATATTTCCGTATTTCTTCGCCAGTGGAAAAGGAACTGCTGGGCAATTCCCTCAACTCCCTCGGTACATTCGGGAAGTCCCTCAGGGTAAAGCTCGGACATTATTCGCTTTACCCACACATCGACGGGGAATGCTTCGATCCGTCCGCAGCCGTAAAGCAGGGTACATTCGGCAACCTTTGCGCCGACGCCCTTAATTTTCATCAGCTCTTCACGGCATTTATCCATATCCTCATATGCAAGGGACGAAAGCTCAACCGTTCCGTCCGCAACCTTTTGTGCGGCGTCGAGTATGTATTTTGCCCTGAAGCCTGCCCGAAGCGGCGAAAGCTCCTCAACGGAACATTCGGCAAGCCTTTCTGCCGACGGAAAGCTGAAATCGCCGTTGCCGAGATCGTCACCGAATGTAGCGCACAGCCTTTCTATTATTCCCTTAATTCTCGGAATATTGTTGTTCTGCGAAATGATGAAGGAGCAGAGAGCTTCCCATGTGTCCTGCCGCAAAATTCTTATTCCTCCGTATTCCGTGACGGCTCTGTTCAGCCACTTGTCCTCTTTCAGTTTTTCACATATTGCGGCATAGTCACGGTCGAGGTCGAGATAATCTTTCCAGAATTTTTCGTCGGAATCTCCCGTCACGGTGATCGTGCCGCCCTGCTGTTCGATATCCACGGCACGTCCGTCCACAACAGCGTGCCACGCTCCGTTCGGCTTCTGTGTCCAGCGGAAAGCCTGTCCGCAGTCGAGGGTAAGCCCGATATCGAGAGCGTCGATGTTTTCAAAGATTATTTTGCCGCCGCAAGTCTCGTTTTTCATAAAAATCTCCTTTCGGCTGAATTCTTACGGAAAATTATTCATTTTGTAACCTTTTGTTACAGAATTCTTGTCAAGAGTTTTTTAAACTCTGTTTTGCACAAAGTTTTTTAAAATTTTGAGTAAAAATTTCCGGTTTTTATAACAAAAAAATACTTGACAAAAATATAAAGCGATTGTTAAATAATTATCAAACTTTGGGTTTTCCACGGGCAAAAATGTGGAAAAATACGCAAAATCAACGTTTTCAAACCGAGTTATCCACACTTTCCACATAGTTTTCCACCGATTTTGGGAGAAAATCAAAGTTTTCCACACTTCCACAGAAAACGTGGAAAAAGTTACAAACTGTCGTTTTCGGTCGTCTTTTATTCATTTTGTTTTGCATAAAAATGAACGGCTCTGACAACAATAAAATAGAAAAAACAAGCGAAAGCAGGGATAGTTTGATTAAGGGAGTAAACCATCAGGTCGTTGAGGTAACAAAACCGACCTGCGAATATTTTGAGCGTGTCATATTTTTTGTAAAACCTGAATTTTCTCAGGTCAGCGAGGGAACGCTGAGAGAGCGTGCAGGAAAGATTGCCGGCGAAACCGGCGCACCGCCGCCGACCAAGCTCAGAAGAAATCGGTTGATTTTTGCATTGAAGCTCGTCGGAGCCGCCCTCTGCGGAGCCGCCGCCGCATTGCTTGTCAGCAGGCTTTTGATGTAACCGTATAGTCCAATCCCTCCTCTTTGATAAGGGGAGGGTTTTTGTTTACATAGTTATTCTTTCGCCGACTTGCAGAATCCCGCCATACAGCAGTTTTCACAGTCGGGACGTCTTGCAATGCAGACAGCTCTGCCGTGAAGCACACACCTGTGGCAGAAATCGTTGCTTTCCTCGGCAGGGAGCAGTTCTTTAAGCTGCATTTCGACCTTGAAAGGATCTTTTGTTTCAACAAGTCCGAGCAGATTGCTGATGCGAATAAGGTGAGTGTCGGCAACAACGGCAGGCTTGCCGAAAATATCGCCGCAGATGAGGTTTGCGGTTTTTCTGCCGACTCCGGGCAGAGAGGTCAGATCCTCGATGTTATCGGGCACCTTGCCGCCGAAATCGGATATGATCTTCTTCGCCATTTCCACAAGATCCTTTGCCTTTGTGCGGTAAAAGCCGCAGGAGCGAATAAGCTCCTCAACATCGGCAACCTCAGCCTCGGCAAAGGCTTCAACCGTCGGATATTTTTCAAAAAGTGCGGGTGTGACAATGTTTACCCGTGCGTCGGTACACTGAGCGGAAAGCCTTGTTGCGGCAAGAAGCTGAAATTCGTCAGAATAATTAAGCGAACAAATCGCTTCGGGATATTCCTTTTTCAGAGCTTCAACCGCGGAAATTGCTCTTTGCTTTTTTGTCATACAATCACCCCTAAAGTCTATTTAGTAATTATACTACATTTATTATCAAAAATAAAGTTTTTTCGCCAGAAAATAAACAGACATAATTAAACATTGAAAAAATCTATAAAGTATGGTATCATAGAAATAACCTGTTTAAGGAGGTATTTTTATGAATAAGAATAAAATCATTGCTATATTGCTTATACTGGCTGTCGGTCTGTGTTCGATGACCGCCTGCGGAAACTCAGACACTCCGGGCGAGAAGAACGAAAAGCTGGTTTCCGAAACACCCGACGGAATCGGACTTGTTGACGAGAAGAACAAAACGACCGCCGAGGACGTTACCGCAATAACGGGAGCGACCGATCCGAACGGTAAGGTTGTTGACGCCACGGGAATAACGGACAAAGCAGGGCATAAGATCTATTCAACGGGACAGAAGGACAGCTCGGGCAAGGTGATCTACACGACGGGCAAGAAGGATACGAAAGGCAACATTCTCTACACAAAGAATGAGCTTGACACCTTCGGCAATATAATCTACTATACGGGCAAGTACGATTCAAACGGAAAGCTTCAGCTTGAGCAGACGAACGAGATGCCCGACTACTCGTCAAATGAGAAGCCGACTACCAAGGTTTCTCCGACAGCGATCACAACCTCAACAACTCTCGGAATTAAAGATCCGTCAAAGAAAAAGGTTGAGGACGCAAAGTGCGAATACACAAAGTATTTCGGCGGCTCAGGTCTTGACGCATTCAGGGATGTTATCGGCTGTAAGGACGGCGGATACGTTGCCGCAGGAATTTCAGGCTCAAAGGACGGCGATTACAAGGGCGTTTCCGGTGAATGGGAGATTCAGCACACCTCGCTCGTCAAGTATTCGGCAGACGGCAAGGTTATGTGGAAATACATCGTCGGCGGCGACAATCAGATCAATTTCAACGATGTTATCGAGCTTAAAGACGGCACAATCGTTGCGGCAGGTCAGACTGCGGCGGCTTCGGGAGATATTGTAAAGAATGCAGGCTCGGTTTCCGCATTCATCGTTCGACTGAAAGAGGACGGAACTCTGATGTGGAAATATGTTTTCCCGTCCGACAAATCCTCCACGGGCGAATATATCAGCTCCCTTGCGGCAACTCCCGACGGCGGCTTTGTTGCAGGCGGTAAGGCGATATCCGAATCGGGCTTCTTCACCGGCACAAGAAGCGGCGGCACAAAGGCTTTCATTTTCAAGTTTGATAAAAACTGCAACATCAAGTGGAGAAAGATCCTCGAAGGCTCAAAGTCGAACAATTTCTCGGCTCTTGCGGTCAACAAGGACGGCGATATTTACGGCACCTGCGTAACAATGTCATCTGACGGCGATTTCGGAAAGATTAAGTTCAAGACGATCCTCGCTTCAAATACCGTACTTGTCAAGCTCAATAAAAAGGGCGACCTTGAGTGGGCAGAGTATCTTCAGGGTTCGGGCGACAGCGAATACAACACAATTTCGGCAACCGATGACGGCGGCTGTGTAGTCGGCGGAACATTCTCCATCTACAAGCGTGCCGACGGAATTTATTCAATGAATTACGGCAAGAAGGACGGTTATGTCCTCAGATATAATTCCAAAGGTCAGGTATTGTGGTCAAGGATAATCGGCGGAGCTTCCAACGATTCCGTAACGGGAATTGTCTGCGTTGAGGGCGGCTTTGCAGTCGTCGGACAGTCCGACTCCGCAACGGGCGATTTCCAGGGACACAAGGTAGGCGGCGGAACAGACGGTTATATCCTCTATCTCAACGATGAGGGCAAAACTACGGCAACCGTCCGTCTCAACGGCGCCGAGGACGAATCGGCAATGGACGTTGCCCTGCTTGACGACGGCTCGATAGCTATTGCAGGCTGGACAAAGAGCAGCGATCAGGCGTTCAACGGATCAAATGCAAAGAAACAGTATATGGGCTATGTCAGCAGATATACTGCGACGGTAAAATAATAATTTTGGGCTGTCGCATTAAACTTTTAAAGGCAGTTTAATGCGGCAGTTTTTCTTTTTTGAGGAGTTTTGATATGGAGCACAGAGAAATTTTTTCGGACGCAAGGTGGCTCAGTCCTAAGACTTCGCTTGACGCCGCACTTTTCCGCACGGAGATTGAGCTTGAAAACGATGCGGAAAACGCTGAGATAACGATTTCCGGCTTGGGTTATTTTATTCTTTACATAAACGGTCAGCGAGTGGGTGAGGACGAGTTTGTCCCTGCATATTCCGACTATCACGACAGACCGGATATGTGTCTTGAATATCCGCTGAACGACATCTGGTCGCACAGAATTTATGCGATGAAATATGATGTAAAAAAATATCTGCATAAGGGTAAAAATGTTATCGGAATTATGGTCGGCGGCGGAATGTATCATCAGAACGTCCGACACAGCGAGGGAAACGTAAACTACGGTGAAATTAAAGTATGCTATAAGCTCAGCGTAGATTCCGAAGTTTTTTATTCAAACCTAAAAGCTGTCAAATGCTCACCGGGCTTTTTCAAAAAATCTAATCTTTATTTCGGTGAAACCCTCGATTTCACAGGCTTTGACCGAAAGTGGAACACCGTTGACGGTGAGCTTGCCGACGGCGAGGAGCCGCTGGAAATTACCGCTCCTAAGACGGAATACTATATCCAGGACTGCCCGACGGACAAGGTCATCGAAACCCTCAAGCCTGAGCTTGTCAAGGATTTTGGCGACTATTCGGTCTACAAAATCGAAAAAAATATTTCGGGTTATCCCGTTATTCGCTGTGACAGATCAGGCGAAACCGTTGTAATGGAGTGCGCCGAGAATTTGTACGACGATCTGACGCTCAACAATATGTCGGTCGGATATAATACGCAAAGGCAGATTGAAATTATTACAACGGACGGCGGCGAGCTTTTCCACCCGTATTTCTGTTGGTTCGGTTTCAGGTATTTTACTCTGACGAACAATGCAAAGCCCGTTGAGGTCAGAGTGATTCATGCCGATGTTGATGTTACATCGGACTTTGAATGTAGTGACGAAACGCTGAACTGGTACTACAAAACCTTTGTGAACACTCAGCTTTCCAATATGCACGGCGGCGTGACCTCCGACTGTCCGCACCGTGAAAGGCTCGGCTATACGGGAGACGGTCAGTTGACCTGCAATGCGGTTATGACCGAGCTTGACGCCGAACGTTTTTACAGAAAATGGATAGCGGATATTTGGGACTGTCAGGACAAGTCCACGGGACACGTTCAGCATACCGCACCCTTTGCAGGCGGCGGAGGAGGACCTGCCGGCTGGGGCGGAGCGATAATAAATGTTCCGTATCACTACTTCCGCCATTACGGCAACAGGGACGAGCTTGAAGCAATGTTTCCGAGCATGGAGAAGTTTGTTGAATATATGGAAAGCCGCTGTGAGGACGGTCTGATTGTCCGTGAGGAAAAGGACGGCTGGTGCCTCGGCGACTGGTGCGCTCCCGAAAAAATTCAAATCCCCGAACCGCTTGTCAATACAACTCTGTTCATCACTCAGCTTAAAAACCTGATCTACTGTGCAAAAGCTCTCGGAAAGCCTTATGACAGGTACGAAAAGCTGATTGCGGATCACTCGGAAGCCGTGAACAGAAAATATTTTGATCCGTCAACGGGCAACTTCCTGAACGATATTCAGGGCGCAAATTCCTTTGCCGTTGACTGCGGTCTCGGCGACGAAAGAACGGTAAATAATATAATCAGAAAATACAGCGAAAAGACTGAGTTTGACACAGGAATTTTCGGTACGGAGCTTGTTCTCCGTGTTCTCTACAATGCCGGCGCAGGCGACCTTGCGACCGCTCTGCTTGCAAACAAGGGCGAGGTTTCGTTCGAACATATGAGACAGGCAGGCGCAACAACCCTTTGGGAAAACTGGAACGGCGAGGCGTCTCATTCCCATCCGATGTTCGGAGCAAGCACCGAGTTCCTTTTTGAAGAAATTCTCGGAATAAAGCAGGCGGAAAATTCCGTTCGGTATGATAAAGTCATAATTTCCCCCGTCTTTGCCGAATGTCTCGGCTTTGCAAAAGGAAAAATAACAACACCTCACGGAGAAATTTCCGTATCATGGCAGAGAGAAAACGGAAAAATTAAGGTTGTTATCACGCTGTGCGAGGGTATTAACGCTGTGTTCTGTCATAAAGGGCAAAAAACTAATCTTAAAGCAGGAGTAAACGAATTTACAATCTGATAAAACGGAGGTTTTATTATGAATATATGGCATGATATTTCACCGAAAAGGATTTCGCCCGAGGACTTTGTCTGCGTGGTGGAGATCCCGAAAGGAAGTAAAAAAAAATATGAGCTGGACAAGGAAACGGGACTGATAATTCTTGACCGTATTCTTTATACCTCGACTCACTATCCCGCAAACTACGGCTTCATTCCGAGAACTCTCGGCGATGACGGCGATCCGCTCGACGTGCTCCTGCTTTGCTCGGAGCCGCTTGAACCGCTAACGCTTTGCCGTGCGTATCCGATCGGTGTTATCTCGATGATCGACAACGGACACAATGACGAAAAGATAATTGCTATTCCGTTCAACGATCCGAACTACAATATTTATACGAACATCGACCAGCTTCCCAAGCATATTTTTGACGAGATGCGTCACTTCTTCTCGGTTTATAAAACGCTTGAGAACAAGGAAACCGCTGTCAATGAGGTCAGCGAACGCGTTATGGCTGTCAAGATAGTTTCCGACGCAATTGACAACTACATTGAACAGTATTGCAAATGACAAAAATAATGAGCCGCAGAGAAAATTCTCTGCGGCTTTGCTGATGTTAAATTCTTATTTAGAG
>JBJEPQ010000029.1:78953-270406 GCA_051881315.1 Acutalibacteraceae bacterium
TGAGCCGCAGAGAAAATTCTCTGCGGCTTTGCTGATGTTAAATTCTTATTTAGAGTTTCTTGTTGCGGGATCAAACCAGTCGATGCTGTAATTCTCGGTCGAGTTGTAATTGAACTCAAGGGGAACTGTGCCGATTTCCTCGGCAAGCGTGCCCTGACCTTTAAGCTCGGTTGTAACAACAACATCTCTTGAAAGCTGAAGCTCTGTGAGCTGATCCGTGTCCTTCTTGAGGATCGCCTTGATCGTTCCCTCGCCGTACTGTGCGCTGTAGGAATCAACGGTGACAACATTGCTTACAACGTCAAAGTGGGAAAGGATCTCCTCGTCGTCCATGATGTTGTAGAGCTTGCCGTAAACGCTGTCGGTCTGGTTAGGATCCTTTTCGGGGTAAATCTTTATAACGATGACATAGGTTGCGCCTGTACCGTCGTCCTTATTTTCCATACAATATGCCGAACGGACGTCTGCATTTGTGAGGACGGGGGATTCCTCCGAACCGACTGTCGGGAAGATGTCCTTTGTGCTGTCGCCGTAAACTGTCTCGTTGGAGAAGCTCTCCTTGGTAATAGCCTTTGAAACGGTCTTGAACGCCGCCTTGATATATTCGTTTTCGCACTTATCCTTTTGCTCGCCGCTCATGTTTGCACCCTGCTTGATGCTGTAGCTGATGCCGGGGTTGCCTTTTTTTGTTCCTGCCACAGCTTCATTGAACCTTGTTAGGATATCCTCGGTTGTTGTGGGTAAGGGAGATTTGTAATCGTATGTTTCCTCCTCTTCGCCGCAGGCGCACAGGGAAAGTACCATGAGCAGGGCGATCAAGAGTGACGAAAATCTTACAAATTTTTTATTCACAATGCCAACTCCTTTTGAGCAATAATATAATCACTAACTGATTATAGCACATCTGTTTCAAAAATCCAATAGTTTTACGGAAAATATTTGGGAAAAGTGTATTTGTCCGTCAGATACCCTGCTCATCGAAGGTGAAAACAGTTTCGAGAGCGATTTTTAAGCCGATCTCAAGAGATTTCGGATCAAGGTTATCCTCGGTATCAAGACGGGTGTGGTAATATCTTGCCGGAGCGGGATCCATCGCCGTGAAAGCGGAGGCAGGGATGCCTGCCTGAGAAGCCGCCGCCGCATCGGTCGAGCCGAGCTCTATCGCCTTGATCGGCACATCGTAGCCGACATTTTTTGCGGAGGTCTGAAGAAGCTTTGCAACTCTCTCGTCATTCTTGACAATTCCTGTCATGTCCTTGTCGTAGATCGCCATAAACTCGTGCTCACGGATCGTATCGAGAGCGATGAAGATCGTCTCAACATCTTTTTCGTTTTTATATTCCTCGGCGTGGGCTTTCATGAAAGCCTTTGTACCTCTGAGACCTGCTTCTTCACCGCCGACCATAGCGGCAACGACCTCGGTGTTCTCAAAACGGATATCGTTAGCGGCAAGGAACTTGACAACAGCCGCAGAAACGAAACAGCCCGAAAGATCGTCGTTTGCACCCATTACGGGACGCTTGTAGTTTGTGAAAACGATAGCCGCAGCAATTACGGGAACGGTGACATAGGTGACGACTGCGATGATCTTTACCGCAAGGTTGTCGCCCGTCCAGACAATTCCGTCAGCTCCTGCAACAATGGCGTAAATACTGCCGCCGATGCCGAGGAGAACGGCGACGATCGCAGTGAGGATAATTGTCAGAACTGCGGCGTGACCGCCGTGGTAGGTGTATGTCCACTCGTATGCCGAGTCTGTATGACCGGCAAGAATGATACGCTTTTTTGTTTCGCCCGAGGCCTTGCGTACGCCGATTACGTTGCCCGAAGTTTTTTTCGGGAAAAATATATCAAGAACGGGCTTGTAGAAAATGAACTCGGCAAGGATTATGAAAAGAGTGACTGCCGAAGCGACAAGAGAAGCAACGGGGATGCCGAGGGTGAACATAAGCGTTGAAAAAATAAGGAGGACGGCTCCGAGGGGAACCCAGGACATAAACGCCTTGTCCGAGCATTTATATTCTTCTCTTGTAACTGTGTCGCACGAGGATTCAAGCTCCTTTTGCATATGGAGCTGTGCGTTCTTTTCCGCCTCGCTGCCGACGGGACGTGGTCCGTGATCCTTGCAGACCTTTTTAATGTTTTTGATAGCGTAGTTTGTGTAAAGACGAACTTCCGAATCGTATCTTGCTACGCTTTCTGATGCCTTCATGGGTATCTTTCCTTTCAAATAATTTTTTATAAAGCCTTGTTGACAATGACTCAATAAACGAATAAAATAATAATATAATAAAATAAGGGATGTGAATGGTGTTGAATAAAAAAATTACACCTCGGATAATAAAGCTGATAGTTATTCAGTCCATAATCCTCATTGTGGCGGTCACAACGGTCGGAGCCGCAATCAACGTACACAATGAATATAAAAACACCGGAAAAAATGCGAATGTTCAAACTGAGATTACCACAGCTTCGGGGGTGAACACAACGAACAATTCCGATGAAATGTCAAAAAGCGAAGCTCAGACGACCTCCAAACAGCAGACAACTGCTCAGCCGCAGAAGGTCAACAGCGACTATGAATACGCATACGCCGGCTTCACGCCAAAGACGGTGAATATTACCGCCGACACTCCGCTTTCGGCAATTCTTCTCAACGGTCAGAACGTTCTGCCCGAGGGCTATGAGCCGACTCTTGCCGAGGCTGTCGAGGGATCGGGAGTTTATCTTGACTACCGTGTCGCCCCATTCTATCAGGCAATGTATGACAAGGCTCTGGAGGACGGAATAACTTTGAATCCCGTTTCCGGCTACCGTTCCTATGAGCTTCAGACAAACAACTTTGAAAACAAGATTGACTATCTTATGGAGAACGAAGGCCTTGACAGAACAAAAGCGACTGTCGAAGCCGCAACGGAAATTATGATCCCCGGCGGAAGCGAACATAATGCAGGTCTTGCGATGGACATCTGCTCGCTTTCGGAAAGCTTTGAGGATACGGACGAGTTTGCATGGCTCAGTGAGAACGCCGCCGATTTCGGCTTTATCCTCAGATATCCCAAGGATGCAAGATCAAAAAATATCACAAAGGTTATCTATGAGCCGTGGCATTTCCGCTTTGTCGGCGTTGAAGCCGCCAAGGAGATAAAGGCGAAGGGAATAACGCTTGAGGAATACCTCGGCGCAAATTAAGCACGGTTATTTCCCTCGTTCACATCGTCCCTGCGGAGAACCTTCAGGACGGTCATAATTAAAATTTTAATATCAAATCCAAGGCTTTGCTTCTCGACATATTCTTTGTCAAGCAGAGCCTTTTGTTCTAACGAAATATTATCTCTGCCGTTGACCTGCGCCCAGCCTGTAATTCCCGGACGGATGCTGTAAACATTGTATTTTTCACGAAGCTCCCTGATCTCGGTTTCTTCGGGAATGAGAGGACGCGGGCCGACAAGGCTCATCGTGCCGTTGAGAATATTGAAAAGCTGAGGAAGCTCGTCAATGCTTGTGGCACGCAGTATCCTGCCGAATTTTGTTATCTTTGCGTTTGCGTTTTCGAGCTTGCCGCTCGCAACGTTTTCCGTTCCCCGTTTCATCGTGCGGAATTTGTATATCGTGAACAGCTCGTTGTTTTTGCCCACTCTTTTCTGACGGAAAAGAACAGGCGTTCCGTCACCGATCAGAATTATCAGTGCAACGAGCAGAAACAGCGGCGAAAGAATGATCAATGCAAAAAGGCTGATTATAAAATCAAACACCCTTTTCATAACATACCTCCGTTTTAATAAACTGCAATTTTTCCGAATGTCGGCTTATCCCTTGAAGCCGTGACAAAAATCCTGAGCCTGTCTGCCGCTATACCGCCGAGACGGACTATCCTTTTAGCTCCGACGGTCGTTCCCTCAAAGAGGTTTTCCCAACCGCCGTTTTTCGGGATCTGAACGGTGAAGCTCTCGATCCGCTGTCCCTCGGCAATATCCTCGCAAAATTCGAGAAATTGGATTTTTTCTTCTTTTTCAAGCTCAATATCGACCGTACACTGAGTATCGCTGTTGCAATACGGTGTGACGGTTATTTTTTTGCCCTCGGCAAGATTTACCGAAAAGCTCTCTCTTATTTTATCTCCCAGCTCTTTAAGCCGTTTAACATCTCTTTCGTCGAACGTGCCGTCAGGCTTAGGAGGAATATTCAGAATAAACGTTGTGTTTCCGCCGACCGAGCGCAGATAGGTGTCAAACAGTCGGTCAAGCGAATGAGGTTCTTCGTCCTCGTGATAAAACCAACCGGGACGGATCGACATATCGACCTCGGACGGAGCGAAAACCAAACCCTTTGAATACATTATGTTGCTGAGCGAGCCGATATTGCCGTCCGTGTTATACATAAAGGAGAGATCGCCGCTGAAAGGTCCGGGATCTGTCTGTATCTCACAGTTCGGGCAAAGCTCGGACGGGACGACAGACCATTCGGCATAGCGTGAAGAGCCGCTTTCGTTTCCGCACCAGCGGATAGGCCCTTTGTCGTTAAAGACAGTTGCGTTCGGCTGATATTTATGTATCAGTTCAAAATAACCGTCAAAATCGTAGACCTGTTTTTTGCCGTTCGGCCCCTCTCCGCAGGCTCCGTCAAACCAGACGTGAAAGATTTCGCCGTAGTTTGTCAGAAGCTCGGTGAGCTGAGCTTTATAAAAATCGTTGTATTCCTCAGTACCGTAGAGCTTTGAGTTCCTGTCCCACGGGGAAAGATAAAAGCCGAATTTAAGTCCGTGACGGCGGCAGGCGTCGGAAAGCTCTCCGACTATGTCGCCCTTGCCGTTTTTGTACGGACTGCTTTTCATACTGTGGTCGGTGTATTTTGTCTGCCAAAGGCAAAATCCGTCGTGGTGCTTCGCCGTGATGACTACGCCTTTCATTCCTGCGGATTTTATCGCCCTGCACCAACCGTCACAGTCGAGATTGACGGGGTTAAAGATCGAGGGATCCTCCTCTCCCGTACCCCATTCAAGTCCTGTGTATGTGTTAGGACTGAAATGAATAAAAGCATAAAAAGGCGTTTCCGTCAGCAGCCTGAGTTGGGTTGCGCTCGGCTTGACATGAGCCGCCTGCTTTATAAAATCTGTCATTCAAGTCCTCCGTTAAATCTTGTTCCAAAGAATATAATCGTCAATCAGAACGGCTCTGACGGGTGCACCGTCAATCGCTCCCATTTTTACCGGCAGGGCAACAAGGTAGTAGTCGCCCGGCTCAACATTGGAAAGATCAAGATTTTCAAGTATTGCAACTCCGTTTTGCAGGAAAGCCTTGTGCGGCTTGATCTGATTGCCCGACTTGCCGACGGAATCGGCGTCCGTTCCGATAAGGCATATGCCCGTATCGACCGCTTCATATGCGGCGCTCTCCATAAAGAACGACTGAGAGTCGCCCTTTATCAGCAGACGGCTGCACTTTTTCGGGAAATATCGGTTGACATATTCGCCCGTGATAACTCCCGGCGGAACCTCGATCACCGTGCACTGACCGATATATTTGCTCAGGTCGGCTTCTTCGATCGTCTCTCCGCCGTCAAGGAAATGGCAGGGAGCGTCGGCATGGGTTGCTGTGTGAACGCAGGCGTAAACAGCCGAAAGGTTACATTCGTCACCCTTTGAAATCGAGCGCACCGTGTCAAGTCTTGTCTCCGGATCGCCGGGATATTCAACCGTTGTCAAAAGCGGTCTTGAAATGTCGATAATATTCATATAAACATCCCTTTTATAGAAATGTAATTATTTGTTTTCAAGAGAAGCCTGCTTGAGATAAGCATTGATGAAGCCGTCAAGCTCACCGTCCATAACGGCGTTGATGTTGCCGACCTCAAAGCCCGTTCTGTGATCCTTGACGAGGGTGTAGGGCATAAAGACATAGGAACGGATCTGACTTCCCCAGCCGATCTCCTTCTGCTCGCCCTTGATATCCTCGATCTTGTCAAGGTGCTCTCTCTCCTTGATCTCAAGGAGCTTTGATTTGAGCATTCTCATCGCAACCTCACGGTTCTGATGCTGGCTTCTTTCAACCTGACAGGAGACGACAATGTTCGTCGGGATATGGATAAGACGAACGGCAGATGAGGTCTTGTTGACCTTCTGTCCGCCTGCGCCCGACGCTCTGTAAACTTCCATTCTGATATCTTCGGGATTGATCTCAACCTCGATCGTGTCGTCAATTTCAGGCATTACCTCAAGGGAAGCGAACGAGGTGTGGCGGCGTCCCGACGAATCGAACGGTGAAACACGGACAAGGCGGTGAACGCCTGCCTCGCTTTTCATATATCCGTATGCGTTCTCGCCCTCGATGCAAAGCACTGCGGACTTGAGACCTGCCTCGTCGCCGTCAAGAAAGTCGATCATACTGACCTTGAAGCCGTGCCGTTCGCCCCAGCGTGTATACATTCTGACAAGCATCTGGTTCCAGTCCTGAGCTTCCGTTCCGCCTGCGCCTGCGTGGAAGGTGAGGATTGCATTCTTGCCGTCATATTCGCCCGAAAGCAGGGTGCTGAGAGTTTGAGCCTCAAGCTCCTTGACAAAAGCGTCAACGCTGTTCTGACATTCCTGGAGCATATCGAGATCCCCCTCCTCGTCGGAAAGCTCGATCATTGTCAGGTCGTCCTCATAGGCTGCCTTGAGATTTTCATATTTCTGAATTTTGTTTTTAAGCGAAGCAATTTTCTGCAAAACGACCTGCGTGTTGGCAACATCGTCCCAAAATCCGTTTTCCGCCGTCTTTTCTTCAAGCTCGGCAACGGTCTTTTTCATCTCGTCAAGTCCGAGAGCTTCGCCAAGCTCCTTGAGCTTGTCTTCATATTCAAGTAAATGCAGTCTTAATTCTTCAAATTGTACCATTTGATTACCTCACAATACTATGGTGCATAATTTTACTGATTAATTATATCGTAAAAACGCCTGTATGTAAAGAAAGATTTCAATAATATTTCCCAAAAAGTTCAAAAAAAGGCTACAATATACTTGACGGCTGTGATATAATAATACAGCAAATACAGAAAAATCGGGGTAAACTGATGAATTATACAGGAAAGCTATGCGACGGGTGCAGACAGCCGCTTGAAAACGGTGACGATATCGTGGTTTGTCCGATCTGCGGAACGCCTCAGCACCGAAGCTGTTATGAAAAAAATAATAAGTGCGTTAACGAATATCTCCATTCAACGGGATTTACTTGGACAGATCCCGAAGAAGAGCAGAGAAAAAAAGAGGAGGAGCTTAAAGCTCAGCAGACCGAGCAGGACGCTCAGCCCTCGGATCAGCCTGTTTTTGCTTCCGCAACGCCTCAGAGTATGGAGTCCGTATTTTTACGCGGAGTGCTCTACGATCCCAAGGATGACGTCGGCGGAGCTACGGTCGGCGAAGCCGCCGATTTTATTCAGAATTCCGCTCCGAGATATATCCGCAAATTTATGAAGCAGAAAAAGAAGGGCGGAAAGCTCTCGTGGAACTGGGCGGCGTTTTTCTTCTCACCCTACTGGTTCTTTTACAGAAAGCTTTATAAGGCGGGAGCCGTTTTTCTTGCCCTCTCGGTTGCGCTGAGCCTTGCGACCGTTTCTCTGACGGAAAAGCTTTACGGCGTTTACGAAAAAATGGTGACCGTTCAGGAAGAACTCAGCGAGCTTGTAAGGGGAAAAGAGGATCTTAACGACGAGGACACGCAGAAATTTGATAAGCTCTATGCCGAATCGGCAAAGCTTGCAAAGGCGGCAATTCCCTCGCTTGCAATTATATTATTGATCCAAAAAGTCATTCCCAACACAATAGCGGCACTTCTTGCCGACTTTTTGTTGAAGAAAAGAATGCTCAGAGTTATCAGCTTCTCACGGGGAGCGTCGAGCGAGCCTGACGCTGTCAAATATACAATTATGCGAAACGGCGGAGTTTCGGTACTGATGCCGATAATTGCAATTATGATTGACAATTATCTGCCGAGCCTACTGCTGAGCATTGCATATAAACTTTAAATTTCTGAATTTTTGGAGGAATTTTTATGAAAATCAAGAAAGCGATAATCCCTGCCGCAGGTCTCGGCACAAGAGTTCTGCCGGCGTCAAAGTCCGTACCCAAGGAGATGCTCAACATCGTTGACAAGCCGGCTATTCAGTACATCGTTGAAGAAGCCGCAGCAGCAGGAATTGAGGATATCCTCATCATCACAAACAGAGGCAAGGGCGTGATCGAGGATCATTTCGACCACAGCTACGAGCTGGAGGACAAGCTCTCACGCAATCCGAGCAAGAAAAAGCTTTATGAAGATGTTCTCGCCTGTTCCAATATTGCCAATATGTATTATATCCGCCAGAAGGAGACAAAGGGACTCGGCCACGCAATTATGTGTGCCAAGAGCTTTGTCGGCAACGAGCCTTTTGCGATCCTTTACGGCGATGATGTTATCATCAACAACGAATATCCCGTAACAAAACAGCTCTGCGATATCTATGAGGCAACGGGCAAGGGCGTTGTCGGCGTTAAGGAAGTTCCGAGAAAGGACGTTCCGAAATACTGCACGCTCGACGTTACTCACCATGCGGACAATCCCAAGGTAATGGACGTTCACAACATCATTGAGAAGCCGACCGAGGATCAGATTATGTCCTGCTACTCAATTCTCGGCAGAGTTGTCGCTCCGCCGCAGGTATTCGACTACCTTGAAGAGGATCTGGCAAACACACCCGAGGGAGAGGAGCTTTACTTCACCGATACTCTCACCCGTCTGGGCAAGGAAGACAATCTTCTTGCTCTCGACTTTGACGGCAGAAGATACGATATGGGCAACAAGCTCGGCATTATGCAGGCAAACTGCGAGATCGCTCTCAACCACAAGGAGATCGGCGAGGACTTCAAGGCATATCTCAAGGATCTTGTTTCGAAGTTTTAAAGTATTCTCATAAAACCCAAGGGGTTGTCGCAATAAGATGAAGAAGCCGTTTTCTTCCGATGCCCGGCGTATGTGTATATGTCAAATCGGAAAAAACGGCTAAAAAGAAACACGTATTTTTCTAATTTATTTTCAATAAGAAATGTCAAGGCTTGTATCGGTTCAAAGAAACCAATACAAGCCTTTAGGTTTTAAATATGTTTCTTTTGGTCTTCGCTTAGTGCGGCAACCCCATTTTTATTCTATTACAGGCATTTCCGTCATTCTCAGATTCGTGCAGCCGTAAGGAATAAGCGTTAGTTCTTTCGGCGCGCCGACAGCCTTTTTACTGTCGGGAAGCTCCTCGCATCTTCCGTCCGTCATTTTCCATTCGACCTGCGCCATTTTTGCTTTGAGCTTTATCGGGGCGCCGTCGGGTGAGAACGGCATTTTTCCGACCTCGCTGAACTGAACCGTGAAGCTGTCGGAGCAGAAGCCGTAATTCCAGTCCGTTGTCGGATAAATCTCGTAGTCGCAGTAGGGATATTTTCTTTCAACGCCGTCGCGGACAAACTCCTTTTTCTCCCATCTTTCACCGATCGGCAGGGAGAAAACGAGATTGCCTCTCTCGGCGCAGTAAAGTCCGCTCGGTCTTTCGGTCAGCTCGGTTTTGAAAGTGAAGCTGATGTCAAGCTCCTGATTTCCGAAAAAGTCACGGCTTATTTTAACAAAACCGCAGTCGGCTTTTTCTCCGTTCACGGCGGCGTCAACCGCTTTTTCGGGAATTCTGATAAGGATTTCACGCTCGTCGTGCGTGTCGGAGCATACCTTGAGCTTGTAACCGTCCTCAAACGGATAATTTGTAACTATTTCAACGGAGAATTTACTGCCGTCAATTTCGGTTTCACCCTTGCTCGGTGCAATAGCGCAGACGGCAATTCCCTTTTCCGTTTTCATCATTGTGCTCATGGCAAACTTCGGAAAAGCCTGATTGAAATTGGCAGTACAGCAACCGAAATTCGGCTCAAGTCCAAAGAGATGAGATTCCTCTGAGTTTGAGTTGAACGGCTGTTTTCCGTTGGGGAAACGGGAACATTGAACCTGATTTGTAAGCTGGTCGTACTGATGAGTCCACATATCGGGGCTTACGGTTGCCGGAAAAGCATTGAAAGTCGTTTTTTCAAGTCTCTCCGACCAGTAGCTGTCACCCGTCAGGGCAATGAGCCATTCGTACGAATACATAGCCTCAGCAACCGAGCAACACTCCGAGCCGTGAACGGGACTTGTGCCGCTCAGACATTCGTCTCCCGAAAAATGACCGCACGCCATACCGTGATCCCTCAGCAGGATTTCCATTGCTTTCTTTGCAAATTCGTTTGCGTCGCCGCCCCTGAATTCGGTCATCAGAGCCTCGCTCTTGAGCATCATACCCGTGTTTACAACGTGGTTGAGGAAGCTCCAAACCTCCCGTCTTTCGGCATAACGCCACGACTCATACATCTTTTTATAATCAACGCCCTGAATGTAAAGCTTATCAACAAGATCAAGCTGCCATTCCTCGGGATTTTTCTCACGAAGCCAAAGAATCGGGATAAGGCACTCGAACCAGCGAGCCGCACCCCAGTCAAAAAGTGTTCGTCCGTTGATGAACTGATTGAGCTGACGGAGTGCACGGCTGACGGCGCTCTCTATGCGTTCGTCGCCGGAACAGTCGGCATAGACCACAAGAGCCTTGCAGATGATAAAGCAAGCCCAGACATCGTAAAACTTGCGCTCATCAAGTGAACAAGGGCAGATCCATCCGTCCTCGCACTGTCTTTCAAGGATAGCGTCAACATATTTCTTTGCACGCTCTTTCATATCCTCATCATCCAAAAGATATGCAAGCGGAACAAAGCCGTCGAGCCAGTAGGGAACACGCTCCCATCCGTCGTCGTTTCCGCCGATCCAACTGCTGTTTTTGATGCTGTTCCACATCTTGTCAAGATTTCCCGAAAGTCCGTCCGCCTGTATTCTGAGCTGATTTTTCAGCCAGCCTGTCGGCTTAATCTCACGGGTGGTAAACTGTCTGAAAACCATAATAAACCCCTTAACTTATACCTAATTTCTTTGCCATTTCCGCTGTTTGCAACTCAAGCAGCTTGGAAACGCCCTCCTCCTGCATCGTGATGCCGTAGAGAACGTCCGCCTCCTCCATCGTGCCTCGTCTGTGGGTGATGAGGATAAACTGGGTGTTTGCCGTCATACGGCGTACATAACGGGCGTAACGGGCAACGTTCACATCGTCCAGAGCTGCCTCGACCTCATCGAAGATACAGAACGGAGAGGGAGCAACCTTGAGTATCGCAAAGAGAAGTGCGATCGCCGAAAGTCCCTTTTCTCCGCCCGAAAGCAGGTCGATGTTCTGAACATTCTTGCCCGGCGGCTGTACCTTGATTTCAATGTTACATTCCAGAACGTCGTTCGGGTTTTCAAGAATAAGCTCCGCCTTTCCGCCGCCGAAAAGCTCGACAAAGGTTTCGCCGAAATAGCTGTTGATGCGTACAAACTGAGCCTTGAATTGCTCCGCCATTTTACTCGTCAGCTCCGTAATGAGCCTGTTAAGCTCGTCACGGGATTTTTCAATGTCGTCAAGCTGAGCTTTCATAAATTCATAACGCTCGGAGACCTCTTTGTATTCCTCGATCGCTCCGACATTGACATTGCCCAAGGCTCTGATCTTGCCTTTCAGCTCCTGCAAGCTTCTGTGCGCCTGCTGATAATCCTCTATTACAATGTTGAGAGCCTCGGCGTCGGATTTTGTGAGCTGATATTCGTCAAAGAGCTTGTTGACCGCATCGTCAAGCTGTTTTTCCATCTGAGCCTTGCGTTCCTCAAGCCTTGCAAGCTCGCCGCTGATCTTTTCGCGTTCGGCTGACTTCGCACGTTCCTCGGAACGGAGCTGTGCGCTCTTTGCGTCGCATTGCGTTCTCTCGTTTATGAGAGCCTCAATGTCGCTCTTTGCGCTTGCACCAAGCTCATGAAACTCCTGAGCCTGTTTGGTAAGCTCCTGAATTTTTAATTCAATATCGCTGTTTGCCTTTTCGATTACTGCAATTTCTCCGTTGAGGTCGTCCAGTCTGCCCTCGTGGCTCGCCATACGGCGGTTGAGCAGATCGACCGCTTCTTTTTTCGCCTCGATATCTTTTTCAAGGGCAAGGATATCAAGATTTATCTTAGCTTCGATCTGTGCAAGCTCCTCTTTCTTTTCCTCCAGCTTTTCTCTGCCGTGGGTTACAACGTCAAGATCGGCCTGCAACGAGCCCATTTCCTTGTTCAGCCTGTCAATCTCGGTCTGAGCCGCCGCTTTCAAGGCTTCAAGATCAGTGATCCTGATTGAAGCGTTCTTCTTCTCACGGCGAAGCTCTTCGAGAGCCGCATTTGCCGTATCGAGCTTTCCGTCAATGAGGGCAAGCTCGCTCTCCTTACGGATGATGTCCTCCTGAGTGCGCTTGAGATCCGCTTCGGAAGCGTCAAGCTCCGCCTTTGCCGAGGACAGCTCAACATTCAGCCTCTTGTATTCCTCGTTGTCCTTTTCCTGCTCTGCGGCAAGCTTTTTAAGCTGTTCGTTGAGCTTTTCTTTCTCGTTCGTTCGGCTGAGAATACCTGAATTGTGTCCTCTTGATCCGCCCGTCATCGAGCCGCCTGCGTTGACGACCTGACCGTCGAGAGTTACTATCTTAAATCTGTATGAAAACTTCTTAGCAATGACGATTGCACTGTCGAGATCCTCGGCAACCGCCGTTCTGCCGAGAAGCGAACGGATAATCTCATCATATTTTTTGTCGTAGTCAAGAAGTCTGTCCGCCATATCGACAAAGCCGTAGCAGTTGTCAAGACCTTTTTCCGTGAACGGCTTCGACTTAACGGAGGTCAGCGGCAAAAATGTAGCTCTGCCGCCCTTATTCTCCTTGAGGAAATTGATCGCGCGCTTTGCGTCGTTTTCGCTGTCGGTGACAATGTTCTGTATCGCAGAGCCGAGAGCGGTTTCAACGGCTATTGCATAGCGATCCTCAACGCTGATGAGTTGGGAAAGAGGACCGTGAATACCTCTGAGAGCGCCGCCCTTTGCCTCACGGACAACCGCCTTAACAGCTCCCGAATAGCCGTCCATATTCTTTTCCATTTCGTCAAGCATACGGATCTTGTCCTTCTTTTGCAGAATGTCAAGTCCTCTTGCATCGATCGCCGATTTCAGCTTGTCCGCCTTTTCCTGACGGTTGTTTACCCGCAGACTGTAACCCGAAACTGCGTTCATAATCTCGGTTGCGGTGTCGTTGAGCTTGTCAAGCTGAGACTGACAGGTGTTTCTCTTGTCCTCAAGCTCTGTGATGTAGCCGTTCCTTGTGGAAAGAACGCCCTCGATATTGCTGACTCTGCCGCTTATTTCCTCGATCGAAGAATTTGCGGTGGTTTCTTCTATTCTCTTTTCGCTCACCTTTTCGGTGAGAGCTGTTATTTTCTGCGATATCTCGGCAATACGGTCGGCAAATTCGCCCGTTTCGTTTCTTGCATCGGCAATGTTCAGTGCCGCCGAGTCAAGCTCCTTTCGCTTTGCTTCAATCTCGTTCAGGAGTGCGGCGATCTCGGCTTGTGCGTCCTCAACCTCTTTTTTTAGGGTGTTCTCGCTGTTTGAAGCGTCGCTCATGTCACGTTTGATACGCTCGATCGTCTGCTCATTGTGGAGAATAGTGTTCTTCTCAACGGAGATCTGACCTTCAAGCTGAACCGCCTTTTCCTCGTAGCTTGTTGAATTGTTTCTGATATTATCAATTCTTACCGTGATATCCTGACTTTTTGCAATTATCTCCTCGGAGTCCGTCTCAATCTGAGTAAGTGCGGCTTCAACGGAGTCGTACTGTCCCTGAGCGATCGAGAGCTTGTCCTCCTGATCCCTCAGCTTCACCCTTGTAGTGTCGATCGTGTGAAGCCACAGACCGATTTCAAGCTCCTTTTTCTCCTTGGCAAGAACAAGGAATTTCTGTGCCTTTTCGCTCTGAGTTTTGAGCGGTCCGACACGGCTTTCAAGCTCGGAGAGAATGTCCCTCAGACGGACAAGGTTTTCCTCCGCCTGATCGAGCTTGCGGTTTGCATCGTTGCGGCGGTATCTGTAATGGGAAATTCCTGCCGCTTCTTCAAGCATATCCCGTCTCTGTCCCGATTTTGATGAAATGAGGTCGGCAATTCTGCCCTGACTGACGAGGGAATAGCCGTCACGTCCGAGTCCCGTGTCCATAAAAAGCTCATGAACGTCACGCAGTCTGACTACCTGACCGTTGAGCATATATTCGCTTTCGCCCGAGCGGTAGTAACGGCGTGTGACGGAGACCTCGTCTCTGTCGCTGTCGAGCGTTCTGTCCGTGTTGTCAAGGCGCAGAGTGACCTCGGCAAAGCCCAAAGGTTTTCTGATCTTTGTGCCGCCGAAGATAACGTCTTCCATCTTTGATCCGCGCAGATTTTTTGTTGACTGCTCACCGAGAACCCATCGCACAGCGTCGGCAATGTTGCTCTTGCCTGAGCCGTTCGGTCCGACAACGGCGGTCATTCCGTGATTGAAATTGAAAACCGTCTTGTCGGGGAAGGACTTGAAGCCCTGCATTTCGAGCGCTTTTAATCTCATAATTCTTCGTTCCTTAATATGTAAACTTGATATTTATTCATTTCTTTGTCTGCTGTTATTTTTGCGTCATAGCCCAGCTCCCTGAGCCTTGCAATGTTAGAACGTTTCTGTCCCGTCATTTTTGAAATGGCGTCGGGGGAAACGTGAATATTTATTTTTCCTTTCGGAATTTGGTTTTTGTTAATAAAATCCACGGCTTTGCCGAGATATATTTTGCCCTCGCAGATCTCCTTGAACGCAGGGTGATAGGCTCCGGCAATATAATCGCCCTCAACTCCTCCGCCCGAATGAAGCCCCGTCCTGATGACGGCAATGCCTGCTTCGTCGAACATCAGCAGAAGCTTTGCACAAAGCTCCGCCGCCGAGTCCACGGTCTGCGGAACATATTCTCCGCTTTTATAAAGCTCGGCAAGCTCCGTGCCGCCGATAACGACCGTCGGATAAATTCGCACGGTCGCAGGATTAAGAGCGATAATTTTTTTCGCCGTTTCGATGCTGTCACCGTCCGAAGATCCGTAAAGTCCCGTCATCATCTGAAGTCCAAGCTCAAAGCCGTAGCTCTTGAGCATTTTCGATGCGTTGACAATATCCTCGGCTGTGTGACCTCTGCGGTTGAGGCGCAGAACATTATCGTCCATACTCTGCGCTCCAAGCTCGACCGCCGTAACTCCGTAGCTTTTGAGAATACGGCAGATTTCCCCGTCTATTGCATCGGGACGGGTGGAAATTCTGATACCCCTAAAACTGCCGTTTTCAACGTATCTGTATGCCGCTTCCAAAAGCTCTGTCATTGTTCTGCGATCTATTGCGGTGAAGCTACCGCCGAAAAACGCGATTTCGCCGCCCTTGCTGTCGGGGTTTTTCATTGCGATTTCAACCGCCTTGTCCACATCTTCGGGCGTGACCTGTTTGCTCTGTCCCGATATTGCACGCTGATTGCAGAACGAGCATTGGTGGGGGCAGCCGTTGTGCGGAACAAAAAGTCCCACGTTTATGTGCTTGCTCACAGTCCCATAAGCTCCAAGGCTTCCCTTGCAGCCTCCTGCTCGGCACGCTTCTTGCTCTTGCCAATTCCTTTGCCGATAACGTTTGAATTGAGGTGAACCTCGACCTCGAAACGCTTGTCGTGGTCGGGACCGCTCTCGCCGACAAGAACGTATTCGACGACCTCGCCGGGATTGCGCTGAACAACCTCCTGAAGCATGGTCTTGTAGTCCTTGACGGAACGGTGCTTCTTGATCGCCTCGTCAATGTATTTCAGTACAAACTTCCTCGCCTCGTCCATTCCGCCGTCAAGATAGATTGCGGCGATAACCGCCTCAAAAGCGTCCGCCTGAATTGACGGTCTGTCTCTGCCGCCCGTCACGATCTCGCCCTTGCCGAGCATAAGATATTTGCCGAGCTGTATTTCACGGGCGAAAGAGGCAAGCGACTTTTCGCACACCATTGCGGCTCTGAGCTTAGTCAGGTCGCCCTCGGGAAAGTCCGTGTAGTTTTTAAAGAAATTCTCTGCCGTTATAAAGCCGAGAACCGAGTCGCCGAGAAATTCAAGACGCTCGTTCGAGCCGCCGCAGGTTGCGTGGTTTTCGTTGTAATACGAGGAATGGGAAAGCGCACGCAGTAACAGCGATTCATTTTTGAATTTGTAGCCGAGCTTCTGCTGAAGTTCCTTAATATCAGGTTTCATTTTCACCAAACCTTTCATCAAAATAATCAAGACTTCTCTTTGCCAAAGCTTCGTATCTCATTTTTTTATCTCTTATCTTTTCGTCGAGCGGCGGAAGTATGCCGAAGTTTGCACCCATCGGCTGAAAATCCGTCACACTCGGATTGCTTATATATTTTGAAAGTGCGCCCATCATCGTGAAATCGGGAAGCTCAAGAGCTTCCTTTCCCGAAAGCCTGTTCGCCATATTTATTCCTGCCAGAATACCCGACGAGGCCGATTCCATATAGCCCTCAACGCCTGTGATCTGACCTGCAAAATAAAGTCCGTCACGTCCCTTGAACGAGAAATCCTCGTTCAGGTGTCTCGGCGAGTCGATGAAGGTGTTGCGGTGCATAACTCCGTAGCGGACAAATTCCGCATTTCTGAGGGCGGGTATCATTGAGAAAACTCTCTTTTGCTCACCGAATTTGAGATTTGTCTGAAAGCCGACGAGATTATACATCGTTCCGCCCGAATCCTCACGGCGAAGCTGGAGCACCGCCCACGGGCGATGTCCCGTCCTCGGATCTCTCAGCCCTACGGGTTTCAGAGGGCCGAAACGCATTGTGTCCGCACCTCTTGCCGCCATAACCTCGATCGGCATACAGCCCTCGTACACGCCCTTTTTCTTGTCAAAGGAGTGAAGCTCAGCCGTCTCGGCATTGACAAGCTCATTGTAAAAGCTCTCGTATTCTTCCTTATTCATCGGGCAGTTGAGGTAGTCGTCCTCACCGCCTCGGTCGTATCTTGACTGGGTAAAGGCGCAGGATTTGTCAATGCTCTCGTCCGTGACTATCGGAGCCGCCGCATCAAAAAAGCTGAGCGATCCGCCGCAAAGCTCCTTGATCTTATCGGCAAGAGCGTCGGAGGCAAGCGGTCCTGCGGCAATTATCACGTTGCCGTCGGGGATCTCCGTGACCTCACGACATTCGAGGGTTATCAGCGGATGTGACTTGATCTTTTCGGTTATCATTGCGGAAAATTTATCACGGTCAACGGCAAGCGCACCGCCTGCCGGCACACTGCATTTTTTTGCACATTCAACGCAGATTGAACCGAGCCTTTCCATCTCCGCCTTGAGCAGTCCTGCCGCCGAGCCGACACGCTGAGCCTTGAGCGAATTGGAGCAGACAAGCTCCGCAAGCATATCCGTTTTGTGGGCAGGGGAATGTTTCTTCGGCTTCATCTCGGCAAGAGTGACCTTTATGCCTCGGTTGGCAAGCGCCCATGCCGCCTCAACTCCGGCAAGTCCTCCGCCGACAACAAGAACTCCGTCCATTTACTGATCTTCCTTTTTCCTGCTTTTTCGTTCGGTTTTACGCTCAAAGCCGCAACCGTCGCCGAGGCAGACCGTCAGTCCGCCCTTGCGCTTGAACAGCGACTTTCCACATTCGGGACAGGTTTCGTCCGTCGGCTTATCCCATGTCATAAAGTCGCAGTCAGGCCAGTTGGAACAGCCGTAGAAGGTGTAGCCTTTCTTCGACTTCTTCTCGATGACCTCGCCGCCGCATTTCGGACATTTTGCATTCGTCTTTGTGACGAGGGGCTTTGCGTTCTTACATTCGGGATATCCGGGGCAGGCAAGGAATTTGCCGTATCTGCCGACCTTGACAACCATCATTCTGCCGCATTTTTCGCACGGGATATCCGTCACGTCCTCGTCAAGCTGTATCTTGACGTCCTTCATCTCCGCTTTTACCTTTTGGAGATTTTTATCAAACTCATCGTAAAACTCATGGAGCATTGCGATGTAATCTTCCTTGCCCTCGCCGACCTCGTCAAGCTTTGTTTCCATACCTGCGGTAAACTTTGTGTTCACGATCTTTGAAAACTTTTCCTTGAGAAGCTTTGTAATCGCCTCTCCAAGCTCCGTCGGATAGAGCTGTTTCTGCTGACGCTTGACATACTCACGCTTAACGATCGTTGTGATGATCGTGGCGTAGGTGCTCGGACGGCCTATTCCGTTTTCCTCAAGCGCCTTGATAAGCGAGGCTTCGGTGTATCTCGCAGGCGGCTGGGTGAAGTGCTGATTGCCTTTCAATTCCTTGAGCTTGAGCTTGTCGCCCGTATTGATTTCGGGGAGCTTGCCCTCGGACTCTTCCTCCTCGTCCGTGCTCTCCTCATAGAGAACGGTGTAACCGTCAAATTTTACGCTGTAGCCTGCGGCTGTGAAACGGCAATAACCGTCAACGCCCTCCGTGACCGCATCTATCTCCGCCTTGACGGTATTCTGAATACAGGTCGCCATAAGGCTTGCAACAAAACGCTTCCAGATGAGCGTATAGAGCTTATACTGATCCGAGGTCAGGCTCGCTCTTACCATGTCGGGAGTGAGGGCAGGATTGGTCGGTCTGATCGCCTCGTGTCCGTCCTGAGCGTTGCTCCTCGATTTAAAGTAACGGGGCTTCTCCGGGAGATATTTTTCGCCGTAGGTCTGGAGAATAAAGCTGTTAGTCGCCGCCCTTGCCTCCTCGGAAATTCTCAGGGAGTCTGTTCTCATATATGTTATAAGACCGGTCGTGCCGATTCCTGCGATGTCAACGCCCTCGTAAAGCTCCTGAGCGGCTCTCATCGTGCGCTGAGCCTGGAAGCCCATTCGGCGTGAAGCCTCCTGCTGGAGGGTTGAGGTGATGAACGGCGGAGCCGGATTTTTCTTTCTTGTGCCTTTCTTGACTGAGGTTACGCTGTATTTTGCGTTGTCAAGTCTTGCAAGGTATGAGTCAGCCTGCTCCTTGCTTGTGATCTTGACCTTACCCGTCTCGTCACCGTAGAAGCTTGCGGAAAAGCTCTTGCGGTTCGGAGCGGTAAACTTTGCGTCAAGAGTCCAGTATTCCTCGGGAACAA
Organism: Acutalibacteraceae bacterium; assembly: GCA_051881315.1. Taxonomy (GTDB): domain Bacteria; phylum Bacillota; class Clostridia; order Oscillospirales; family Acutalibacteraceae; genus CAG-488. The sequence continues at coordinate 98,059 of JBJEPQ010000029.1, forward strand.
AGGCTCTGATTTCGTTCTCACGGTCAACGATAAGTCTGACCGCAACGGACTGAACTCGTCCTGCGGAAAGACCTCGGCGGATCTTCTGGGAGATGAAAGGACTGAGCTTGTAACCCACAAGACGGTCGAGAATTCTTCTCGCCTGCTGTGCGTTGACAAGATTCATGTCAATCGAACGGGGCTGTTTCATTCCGTTTTCAATTCCCGTCTTTGTGATCTCGTTGAATGTAATTCTGTTCGCCTTGCCCATATCAAGACCGAGCAGGGTGGCAAGATGCCATGAGATAGCCTCTCCCTCACGGTCAGGGTCAGTTGCGAGATAAACTTCGTCCGACTCGGCAACCATTCCTTTAAGCTCCTTGACGAGCTTTTCCTTACCCTTGATTACTGCGTATTTCGGGGCAAAATCGTTCTTTATATCGACGCTCAGCTTCGCCGCAGGGAGGTCACGGACATGACCCATTGAAGCGGTGACATTGTAGCCGTCGCCGAGATATTTTTTTACTGTCTTAACCTTTGTGGGTGACTCCACAATTACCAGCTTGGACATAAACACATCATCCTACTTATTGATTTATTCTGTAATTCTTGCCTGCAAGCGGCTCAATAATTCCGAGAAGCTCCAGCTCCGTCATTGCGGTGAGGAAGTCGGAGGTACTGAGCTTTGCTTTGAGAATAAGCTCCTCCGCCTGCATTGTATCTGTTGTAAAAGCGTCGCAGATTAGCTTCGCTTTATCGCTTATGTTCTGTGAAACGGTCGGCTTGACGAAAGGTTTTTTCTTCTCCGACGCCTTTGGCTTAGCCGAAGGCGTCTGCATCGTCAGCACCGTTTCAATTTTGTTGACGTCGAGAAGATCGGGAAATCTCTCGGCGTATTCCTCAAGAACGTCCATTGCATTGAACACGGGCTTTGCGCCGTCACGGAGCAGTTTGTTTGTGCCCATATTCATACTTGACGTTATATCGCCGGGCACGGCAAAGATATCTCTGCCCTGTTCGATCGCATGACCGACCGTTCTCAGCGATCCGCTTTTTTCGTTCGCTTCAATGACGATCGTTCCGTAGGAAAGTCCCGATATTATTCGGTTTCTGAACGGAAAGTTCCGTCCCAAAGCAGGGGTGAGGGGAGGATATTCGGTGACAAGCGCACCGTGACCTGCGATCTCACGCCGCAGAGGTTCGTTTTCGGGCAGATAGTCCGTCCCGAATCCGCAGCCGAGCACGGCGACGGTGTTTGCACCTGCGTCAAGCGCACCGTTGTGAGCTGCGCTGTCAATTCCCTTTGCCGCTCCGCTGACGATAACCGCACCCGATCTGCTCAGCGAAGCCGAAAGCGCCCGTGCAATTCTTGCGCCGATATCGCTTGCCTCTCTCGCACCGACAACGGCTATTGAAATCTTGTTTTTCAAACAGTCTAAATTTCCTCGGACATAAAGCACCAAAGGCAAATTAGGCAGTTTGAAAAGCATAGACGGATAGTCTGCGTCATCGGGAGTGATAATTTTTATCCTGTATCTCTGACAGTCGGAAACAATTTTCTTTGCCTTGTCAAGCGTTGTTGTTTTGAGCTTATTGATCTGTCCGGGAGTAAATATTCCCGAAATTCTCCACTCATATTCACCTGCAAAGTACAGGCTTTCGGCATTGCCGAAATACGAGATTATCTCATCGCTTTTCACGCTTGAAGAAATTCCGAGGGCGTTTTGCGCCCAAACCCAATAAAGCTTGTCTTTCATTTCCGCACCATTTCCCAGCTAAGAATTGCCGCCGCAGTAGCCGCATTGAGGGATTCCGCTCTGCCGTCCATCGGTATAGTCACCCTCATTCGGCAGGCGTTCATAACGTCCTGCGTAACTCCGTTGCCCTCGTTGCCGACAACGCAGACGATACCGCCGCTCATATCAACCTCGGTGATCCTTACGCTGTTCCTGTCGGGAGTTGAGGCGAGGGTAAGCATACCCTTGCCGTTCGCTTCGGCTATGACATCGGCGGCTCGGTCACGGACAATGATGTTCAGCCTGAGCGCCGAGCCCATTGAAGCCCGGAGTGCCTTGGGATTGTAGATATCGCATCCGCCGCAGACGATCAGACCGTCAATTCCGAGAGCCTCCGCAGTTCGGCTGACAGCGCCGAGATTGGAGGGATCCTGAACGTTTTCAAGCAGAAGATATTTGCCGTCGGCTCTGAGCTCGTTCACTCCGTCGGATTTGTCTTTAACTCTGCAAACGCAGAAAATTCCCTGTGTATTCTGAGTGTCGGAAAGCTTTGCGGCAACCTCGTCGGAGATTTCGTAGATCTCCTCGGAGGCGGAAATTATCCCGTCACAGTATTCGCTGTATTTTTCCTTTGCGGAACGGCTGAGAAAGGCACGGAAGATCCTGATCCCGTTTTCGGCGGCGTCGGAACAGAGCCTTGCCCCCTCAAGAAAGAACAGTCCGTTCTCACGGCGAGACCTTGAGCTATCCCGAACCGAGACTGCGGCTCGGATCTTTTCATTTGATTTTGAAGCGAGAAAATCCATACTCAAAGCCCCCTTTCTTCGGCAAAATACACGAAAATTCTCTCGGCAAACAGGTGCCGTAAAAAAGACAAATTCACGCCCCCTTAATAAAAAGGGGCGTGATATTTACTTATTTAAGAGCTGCCTTAGCCTTCTCTGTAAGAGCTGTGAATGCAGCGGGATCAGCGATTGCGATCTCTGAAAGCATCTTTCTGTTGAGTGTGATGCCTGCCTTGTTAAGGCCGTTCATAAATGTTGAATAGTTCATTCCGTTGAGCTTGCAGGCTGCGGAAATTCTTGTGATCCAAAGGCGGCGGAAGTCTCTCTTCTTCTGCTTACGTCCTACATAAGCATACTGACCGGACTTCATAACTGCCTGCTTAGCTGTTTTGAAAAGACTTGACTTTGAACCGTAGTAGCCCTTAGCCATCTTCATTACTTTATTTCTTCTCTTACGAGACATGGTAGCGCCTTTAATACGAGCCATGGTAAGTTACCTCCAATTTTAAATTTAAACAATCTGAATTATTTGTATGGGATCAAACGCTTGATCTGCTTAACGTTTGTTGTGTCAGCAACAACTGTCTGGCGGAGACCTCTCTTACGCTTGGTCGTCTTCTTGTTGAGGATGTGAGACTTGTTAGCGTGTCCGCGGATCGGCTTACCGTTCTTTGACATCTTAAAGCGCTTCTTTGCACCGCTGTGAGTTTTAATTTTAGGCATGGTTTTTTCCTCCTTATGAATTACTTGGATGATTTGGCTGCGATAAACATCAGCATGGAACGTCCCTCAAGCTTTGCCGGTTTTTCAACGTTGCCGTATTCCTTGACGGCGTCGGCAAATTTGCTCATGGTGACAAGACCGTTCTCCGGATGGGCCATTTCACGTCCTCTGAAGCGGATCGAAACCTTAACTCGGTTTCCGCTTTTGAGGAATTTAACGGCCTGGTTGACCTTAGTCTCGAAATCGTGAGTGTCGATGTTCAGAGAAAGTCGAACCTCTTTGATCTCGATAACTCTCTGGTTCTTTTTCGCTTCTTTTTCACGCTTCGCCTGTTCAAAGCGATATTTGCCGTAGTCCATAATCTTACATACGGGCGGCTTCGCCTGCGGAGCGATCTTTACAAGGTCTGTGTTCTTTTCGTCTGCCAGACGCATAGCCTCTGCAATCGGCATAATGCCGAGCTGAGTACCGTCTGAATCAATCACTCTGACTTCTTTGTCTCGGATCTCCTCGTTGATCTGAGTTTCTTTCGTACCGATGTTCAAGCACCTCCAAATGCTCAATAATAAAATCAAAGCACGGATGGGAACGAACCTATCCGTGCGCATAATCATACCAAGAAAAACTTGAGATTTATTGACCGCACGGACGAAACCGTTAAGGTGGGAACGAACCATTCCACTTTGTTGTGTGAGTATTTTATCACCCCGTCTGTAAATTGTCAAGAGTTTTGCAGAAAAATTTTTCAAATAAAAATATTAGCATTTTGTAAATTTTCCTTTTCACGTTGAAATTTTCTTTGTTTCGTGTTATTATTGTTATTATTACATTACAAGTAAGGAGGAATTCCCTTGGCAGAAGATAAAGAGAAATCCTTGACGGACGAAACCCTGCCTCAGGAACCGGAGGAAAAGTCCGACGGCTGGGACTGGGACGCCGCCGTTCCGCAGACGGATACGACCAACATCACCTTTGACGACCTGCAGGAAACGGAGCTTAAAATCGAAACCGAGCCTGCCGAAAAAGATGATGAGAAAGAGGAGAAAACGGAGGAGGAAGCGCAAGCCTCCGATGACGACGGACTTTGCATAGTCTGCGGAAAGCGCAGAGGCAACAGTCCGAGCGACCTTTACTGCAACGAGTGCCGTGCAAAATTCCTTAGAACAAACTACGGAATCGGTCACATAATCCTCGCTTTCGTTATGGTGATCGTTGCCGCTCTCGGCTATTTTGTCTGCACCTCGACCGTTACGGTTTCGGGCAAGCTTTTCAAGGCTGAGCAGTGCATTTCCGAAAAGCGTTATAACGACGCTCTCACCCTTTGCAGTGATGTTCTTGAGACTACCGACAAGCTCAACAGCGGAGTCAACTCCGTTATCAAGGGTATAAACGAGAATATAAGAAGTCTCGACTGGTTTACGGAGGGTACAAAATCGGCTCAGCTCATTCTTGAAACCTACGCACAGACAATGACGATCAATTATCAGGATCGTTCAACCTTTACTTCGGCGGTTGACAAGTTTGTCGAGGACGGTCAGTTTGATCTTTCGCAGAACGCAAGGATCAAAAAGCTTTATGACCTTTCTAAAAATCTTGACACCCTTGAAGAAGCTCTTGTTACCAAGCTGAACAACTATATTTCCGAGAATGAGGACGGAAGCTACGACGTCAAGTACGACGATGCGATCAAGTATCTTGATTCGGTTAAAACCGAGTCGGATATTCAGAAGAGCCTTGTTGATTATTACAGGTTTATGATGGCGTACTATGCCAAAAAGGACGCCGATGTGATACTCGGATTCCTTGGCGACGCATACGAGGTTTCGGGCGAATACAAGTACCTTTACTCCGAGGTTTATCTTGCGATGGCATGGGAGAACAAGGCGTACGACACCGTACTCAGCGTTGCCGATGATGCGATCAAGTTCAACAAGAACGACGCTTCGGCCTATTATTACACAGTCAGGGTATATATCGAAAAGGGCGATCTTGACACGGCTGACAAGATGTGCGAGGAGCTCCGTGAAGCAAACCCCGACGGACTTGATTATTACAGCACAAAGGCAGAGCTTCTGCGCCGACGCAACAAGCTTGAGGATGCGATTGAGATCTGCCGCAAGGGTATTATCGCAGGATCGGATGCGGAGATCTACCGCCAGCAGGCTATTGCATATCTCCTGCTCAGCGACAAGGAAAACGCACTTGAAGCGATCACCCAGTCCTATGAGATTGCAATGCAGAACAACAGCAACGGTATTTCGCTTGAGGAGCTTAACACGGTTGCCCTCATCTGCTTCATCTGCGGCGATACGGACACCTATGACGAGATTGTCGCAATGTTTGAACAGTACGGTGAGTCGCTTAATGAAAAAACTCAGAAGTGCATCAAGGGCGACATTACCTTTGAAGATATCTTTATGAAAGGATCGGGTGAGATTTCATGACAGTGATTTATGTAATTTCAAAATATATTACCGTTATCGGTTCGATCCTCAAGGGCTTCTGGGAGCATCTGTTCTGCCGTATTCTCGGCGTTCCCGTCTCCGACGCACGTTATCTTCAGGCGACCGAGCTGTGCGGCCACGTTGAGCACGACTTCACAAAGACAAAGGCTGTGACTTTCTTCCTGAACTATCTTCCGGGAATGATGAACCGTATGTTCGGCTACGGAATGATAATCGGCGGCTATCTCGGACTTTTCTATATCAAAGCTCCGACAAGCACGATCGCATTCTGGTTCTATGTTGCGTTTTACTATCTCGGAGTATCCCTGCTTTGCAACAATGCGCCGCTTTATGAGGACGCGCTGAACAACTGGGATCTGCTCTACGGCAAGGGACAGAAGACAAATATCTTTGCGAAGATCTTCGGATTTATTCCGTCCGTATACTTTATCGTATCGGCTTGGCTTGAGAAGAACGCACTCAGTCTTGTTTTCTGGATCGCCGCAACAGCAGTCGGTATATTTGTTCTTTAATAAAAGTTTATAACATTGAAGCCGTATTCCTCCCCGTGAGTGAATACGGCTTTTTGCGATTTGGTTGATTATACTTTTCGTCATTGCTTTAAAAGGTTACCACATGCTTTTGCCTCCCTCACGAGGGAGGTGGCTTCGGCATAAATGCCGAAGTCGGAGGGAGTAAAATTCAATAAAATGCCCCCTCAGTCAAAATAGACGTTAGACTTTAGATGTTAGATTTTAGACAGTATCGTGTTAAATTTTGATGAAACATTTTGGCTACCTTGCAACAAGGGGGAGGCTAAATTGGTTTCTACAAATTTTAAAGTTTTCACGTCTAAGGTCTAATATCTAAAATCTTACGTCTGTTTTCAGCCTTCCCCTTGAGGGGAAGGTGGCACGGACGAAGGACGTGACGGATGAGGTGTAAAAGCAGATTGTAGACTTTAGATGTTAGATTTTAGACAGTGTCGTGTTAAATTTTGATGAAACATTTTGGCTACCTTGTGTAAAGGGAGCTGGCAGCGAAGCTGACTGAGGGATTGACAAAAAGCTTATGTATTTTATAAAACTTTTTTTCTGCACTTATCCCCTCCGTCACTTCCTTCGTCAGCGACACCTCCCCTTGCAACAAGGGGAGGCTTTGTAAGGTTTCTGCAAGCTATAAAACATTATCATCTGAAGTCTAATGTCTAAATTCTAAAGTCTAACTTTCCACCTCATCACCGCCTGCGGCGGAGCTTCCCCTCAAGGGGAAGCCTTGTTAAGTTTGTGCAAACTTTAATTTTAATCGTCTAAAATCTAACATCAATTTTGTAAAAGCCTTTTGATTGCGTTGCTGTTTTAAAATCGAAAAAGTCACGCAAAAATAAAATCATACTGGATTTTTTCTTTCAATGATGATATAATAATGTTGCGACACAAGTTAATAGCGGCAAAACCAAGGGTGTATTTTTATCTTAATAAAAATGCATTCTCTGTTTTCGCATCCTTTGGGTTTGCCGAAAACTTGTGTCGCAGCAATCGGAGCAATGCGTTTTTTGTGCGTAGCTTCGGCTGCGCACTTTTTATTTTCGGGGAATTAAAATGATTTTTTCGACAAATTAAAAAGCCATACACAAGGAAAAATAATAAAAGGGTATATGCTCTATTCTGAAAAATAGAGTTGAATTATTAACCTTGTTATGATAAAATAATTTTGCGACACAACATAATATTTGGACAAACTACGGGAGAAGTGTTTTTTGGTAAAAGCACATTCTCTGTTTTGGCGTTCTCTTGTAGTTTGTCAAAGTTGTGTCGCAGCAATCGGAGTTATGTGTTTTTCGGTGCGTAGCTTCGGCTGCGCACTTTTTATTTTCGGGGGAATTAAAATGAGCTTTTCGGAAAACTTAAAAGCCGCACGCAAAAGCAATAAAATGACTCAGCAACAGCTTGCCGATCTTTTAAATATTGACCGTTCTGCCGTTACTCATTATGAAAAAGGCACGGCGATGCCCCACGCAAAGAATATTCAGAAGCTGTGCGATATTCTGAGCATCACTTTTGATGAATTGTTTAAATGATGGATAGAACTCTTTTAAAAAGGAAATTGTTATAAAACTTTATTGTCTAAAGTCTAACATCTAATATCTAAAATCTTACGTCTGTTTTCAGCCTTCCCCTTGAGGGGAAGGCTTATTAGGTTTGTGCAAACTTTAATTTTAATCGTCTAAAGTCTAATATCTAATATCTAATATCTAAAATCTAAAACGGCAGAGGTGATCGCTCATCTCTGCCGTTTTTCTGTTAAAATCAGTTGTTATAAAGTCCGCGCTTAACGTAGGTTGTGTGGAGAACCTCATGCGCCTTGTGGCTACCGGGCTCGCCGAAGAACTCGTCATATACACGCTTTATAGCTGAATTTTCGTGTGACTTACGGTTTTCGTTGTTCTTATCAAGGGTGTAAAGAACGGAAGCTCTCTTGCTTCTGTAATCCTCGAAGTTGCGAACCGATGCCGGAACGATCGGCTGTCCGCCGCCGTTGATACAGCCGCCGGGGCAAGCCATGATCTCAATGAACTGGTACTCGCTTGTGCCGTTCTTGACCTGCTCCATGAGGGTTTTTGCGTTCTTTGTGCCGCTTGCAACTGCAACCTTGATCTGGAGATCACCGACGGTATAGGTGGCTTCCTTGACGCCCTCCATACCTCTGACCTCTGTAAAGTCAACGTTTTCAAGAGTCTGACCGGTAATCTTCTCAACAGCGGTACGAAGCGCAGCTTCCATAACTCCGCCTGTTGCACCGAAGATAACGCCTGCGCCCGAACCCTCGCCGAGAGGACTGTCAAAGGTCTCGTCGGGAAGTGAGTTGAAGCTGATGCCTGCGCTCTTGATCATTCTTGCAAGCTCACGGGTTGTGATAGAGATATCAACATCCGCATAGCCCGATGCGCTCTGATCTGCTCTGCCGACCTCAAATTTCTTTGCGGTACAGGGCATTACGCTGACGCTGACGATCTTTGCAGGATCAATGTCCATCTTCTGAGCGTACCATGTCTTGAGCGTTGCGCCGAACATCTGCTGAGGTGACTTGCAGGATGAAAGGTGGTCGAGCTGATCGGGATAGTAGTGCTCGCAATACTTAACCCAGCCCGGCGAACAGGAGGTGATCATCGGGAGAACGCCGCCGTTTGTAATTCTTTCGATAAGCTCGTTGGACTCCTCCATAATGGTAAGGTCGGCGGAGAAATCGGTGTCGAATACCTTGTCAAATCCAAGGCGGCGAAGAGCGGCAACCATCTTGCCCTCTGCGTCTGTTCCGATCGGAAGACCGAATTCCTCACCGAGAGCCGCTCTGACAGCCGGAGCTGTCTGAACAACAACGTACTTATCGGGATCGTTGATAGCTTCAAGAACCTTCGGTGTGTCGTCCTTCTCACGAAGTGCGCCTGTCGGGCAGTTTACGATACACTGACCGCAGGAGATACACGAAAATTCCTGAATTTCTCTCTCGAAAGGAGAGGTGATGCAGGTGTCAAAGCCACGGGCGTTTGCTCCGATAACGGAGATTGCCTGATTGTCGCAGGCGGCAACGCAACGGCGGCAAAGAATACACTTGCTGTTGTCACGGATCATATGAGCCATTGAAGCGTCATAGGCATAGTCGGGAGTTACGCCGTCGAACTTACTCTCGTTCTCAACGCCGTATTCCTTACAGAGCTTCTGAAGCTCGCAGTTTCTGCTTCTTACGCAGGAAAGGCACTTGCGGTCATGGGTTGAAAGGATAAGCTCAAGAGTAGTTCTTCTTGAATTGCGGACTCTATCGGAGTTTGTGAAAACCTCCATGCCCTCGTTTACGGGATAAACACAGGAAGCAACAAGGCTTCTTGCGCCCTTGACCTCTACCATACAGATACGGCAGGCACCGATCTGATTGATTTCCTTGAGGAAGCAAAGCGTCGGAATCTCTATTCCGGCATAGCGAGCGGCCTCAAGGATAGAAATTCCGCTCGGCACGCTCAGAGGCATGCCATTGATTTTAATATTAACCATTTCCATTTCTGACATCCTCCTTATTTCTTAACGATTGCGCCGAAGCGGCAGGTATCCATACATACGCCGCACTTGATGCACTTGCTTGTATCAATGGTGTGAGCGGTCTTGACTGCGCCTGAGATTGCGCCGACCGGGCACTTTCTTGCACAGGCGGTACAGCCCTTACACTTGTCTGCATCTACCGAGTAGGAAATGAGCTTCTTACATACGCCGGCAGGGCACTTCTTGTCAACGATGTGTGAGATGTACTCGTCCTTGAAGAAACGAAGTGTTGCAAGAACCGGGTTCGGAGCTGTCTGACCGAGACCGCAGAGTGAATTGTCTTTAATATAGTGAGCGAGAGACTCAAGCTCGTCAAGGTCGTCAAGTGTTGCCTTGCCGTCCGTGATCTTCTCAAGAAGCTCTCTCATTCTCTTTGTACCGATACGGCACGGAGTACACTTACCGCAGCTCTCGTCAACAGTGAAGTCGAGGAAGAACTTTGCGATATCAACCATACAGTTGTCCTCGTCCATAACGATAAGTCCGCCTGAACCCATCATACAGCCGATTGCGGTAAGGTTGTCGTAGTCGATAGGCGTGTCCATAAGAGAAGCGGGAATACATCCGCCGGAGGGACCGCCTGTCTGAGCAGCCTTGAACTTCTTGCCGTTGGGAATACCGCCGCCGATATCCTCAATGATCTCGCGCAGAGTAGTACCCATCGGAATTTCAACAAGTCCCGTGTTGTTTATCTTTCCGCCGAGAGCGAATACCTTTGTACCCGTTGACTTCTCGGTGCCCATTGAGTTGAAGAACTCAGCACCTTTGAGAATGATCTGGGGAATGTTGGCAAAGGTCTCAACGTTATTTTCTGTTGTCGGCTTGCCGAAAAGTCCCTTAACCGCAGGATAGGGCGGACGGGGACGGGGCTCGCCTCGGTTGCCCTCGATCGAGGTCATAAGAGCCGTTTCCTCACCGCAGACGAATGCGCCTGCACCGAGACGGATATGAAGATCGAAGTCAAAGCCTGAATTGAATATGTTCTTGCCGAGAAGGCCTGCTTCACGAGCCTGCTTGATAGCAAATTCAAGACGGTGAACGGCGATCGGGTACTCGGCACGGACATAAACATAGCCCTCTGTTGCGCCTGTTGCGTAGCCGCAGATTGTCATTGCCTCAACGATACAGTGGGGGTCGCCCTCAAGAACGGAACGGTCCATGAATGCGCCCGGGTCACCCTCGTCGGCATTACATACAACATACTTCTGGTCGGCTGAATTCTTTGCGGTGAAGCTCCACTTGAGACCTGTGGGGAATCCGCCGCCGCCGCGTCCTCTGAGTCCGGAATCCTTAACGATCTGGATAACCTCGTCGGGAGTAAGCTCGGTAAGACACTTTGCAAGAGCCTGATAGCCGTCCATAGCGATATATTCTTCAATATTTTCAGGATCAATTACACCGCAGTTACGAAGCGCAACTCTGTGCTGCTTCTTGTAGAAGTTTGTTTCATTGAGCGGCTTGATATCATCCTTGCGGACTGTCTCCTCGTAGAGAAGTCTCTTGACCATACGTCCCTTGAGAAGATGCTCCTCGACGATTTCGGGGACGTCCTCAACCTTAACCTCGCTGTAGAAACAGCCCTCGGGATATACGATCATAACCGGACCTAATGCACAAAGTCCGAAGCAGCCGGTTTTGATTACTTTTACCTCATTTTCGAGATCCTTTGCTTTAAGCTCCTGCTCAAGCTTTTCGATGATCTCGGCACTGTGCGAGGAAGTACAGCCGGTACCGCCGCAGACAAGAACGTGTGAACGATACATTGATTTTCCTCCTTAATCTTTTACAACAGCGCCTACGGTATATTCAACAACCGGATTGCCGTTTACAATATGGGAAGCAACGATTTCGGCAACCTTATCAGCTGTCATTTTAACATAAGTTACCTTATCCTTGCCGGGTTCAAAAACCTCAACGATCGGCTCATACTGGCACATTCCGATGCAGCCTGTCTGAGCAACCGTAACGTTTTTAAGATTTCTTTTTGCGACCTCGTCAACAAAAGCGTTGAGAACGGGACGTGCGCCTGCCGCGATACCGCAGGTTGCCATGCCGACTACGACACGGATTCCGTCGCCCGTACCCTCACGGTCTGTCATTGCCGCCTTAGCCTTGTCACGGATGGCGAGCAACTCTTCAAGTGATTTCATTTACAGTACACCTCCACGGATAATTTGTGTTTGTTCATGCAGGTACTCTTTGATCCACTGCGTAACGGACGGTTCGCTGAGCGGAACTCCGCCGAGTATTTCGTTAAGCTCGGCAGTGGAAAGAGTGAATTCTTTTTCATCGACCTTACAGCGATAAATAAAATCGCGGTCTGTGTTCATGGTGATAAGCGTGATGATCGTGGAATCAATGTCGCCCAGCGGAGTGAAGTCGATGCTGTCGGTCTTAAACCGTGCCGTAACCCGTGTTCCCACGCCGACCTCGGAGCTGATCGACAGACTTCCGCCCGTCTGTTCAGCGGCGAGCTTGAAAAGCGGAATACCCATTCCGACCTTTCTTGTCGTTCTCGTCGTGAAGAACGGATCCTGAACATTCTGAACCTGTTCGGGAGTCATTCCTCTGCCGTTGTCGTAAATTCCTATAACCATCTCGTTATTATGTGTGTCCTCGGCGATCTCAATTTCAATCAGAGAAGCTCCGGCAGAAATTGAATTCTGCGCAATGTCGAGAACATTCAATGATAATTCACGCATGATCTTTTATAATTATGCTCTGTACTTGGCAAGAATGCCGGGTACATCGTCTGCCGTAAGCTTTCCGTAAACTTCATCGTTGACGGTCAGGACGGGGGCAAGTCCGCAAGCGCCTATGCAGCGGCAAGCCTCAACCGAGAACATTCCGTCATCCGAACATTCGCCTGCGCCGATTCCAAGCTCCTCGCAGATCTTGTCAAGAAGCTCCTGGGAGCCCTTAACGTAGCAAGCTGTGCCGAGACAAACAGAGATGTTGTACTCTCCCTTCGGGGAAAGCGCAAACTGAGCATAGAATGTGGATACGCCGTAAACCTTTTCAAGGGGTACGTTCATTCCGTCGGCGATCATCGTCTGAACTTCAAACGGAAGATAACCGTATATTGCCTGCGCCTGCTGCATAACGTGCATGAGTAAGCTTTTGTTATCCTTGCATTCCTCAATTACTGCTTTGAGCTGCGCCTCCTGCTCAGGTGTTCCTTTGAACGGGATTTTGCTGATTTTCTTGAGCATTTAAGTTGTTCCTCCTTTACAACAGTTTAGCCGCAATGCGAACGGTCGTGAGGATGAACACTTGCAAAAAGGCAGTGTGTTAAATAATTAACACTCCGAAAGTCCGCAATACAACATTATAATGCTGATACATTATAACACATTAAAATTAAATAGTAAACACATTTATCGAATTAAATTCTGCCAAAACGGCACAAAAACAACAATTTTTTTATTTTTTTCAGATTATTTCTCTGCAAATTTTTTCACCGTCTCTTTTTGACGTAATAAATAAATCACTTATTGATTGACGGCTTATCTGATACATAATTATCGGATTGGACGCTTGAATAAAAAAACTCCCCGCAAAAGCGGGAAGCTTTTTGAAATTATTCGGTTACACGCCGTAAGGATCGGAGAAGCCTCTCGGTCCGAAATAGCGATAGACAAGCTCGCTTGCCGTCTTGCAGATAACAAGAAGAATGTTGTCCGTAGTGTCGTCCTTTTTCTCACGCAGTCCGATGTCGGCAAGGGCATTGTAAAGCTCGTTTTCGGCGGCTTCGGCTTCGCCCTCAACGATTATTGTTGTCGCAAGGATCGCCTTCGCCTTGTCAAGTGCGGCTGTCAGTTTTTCGGCATCCTCGGCACTGAGGGTTGAGAGATCGACCGCCTCTGCCTCTTTGATATACATATTGAGATCATGCGTGTTTCTGTGACCGTTGAACTGAGGATATTCAACCGTTGTGAAAACGTCCATACTCTTTACGACAAGAAGATCGGTTGCAAGCGAAATAACAACATCGTTATGCGCAAGCTCCTCATGGCTTTGATTTCCGAAGAACCATGTGGTGTAAGGGAAGGCGCAGGTGGAAGCATCAACCTGACCGTCGGGAGAGATGAAGTTTGTTCCGGTCAGTTTCTGCTGGGTGTAGCCCTCAGGAAACTTCTCATTTACCTTGCTGAACGTTGCGCCCAGAGAGGTCGAAGCGGAGTGAATTATCTTATCCGAATTGGAATTGGAATCAATGAGGCTGTAAAGCTCAAGACCGTAGGCGCAGATGTCATAAATCTTTACGCCGTTTTTGGCGGCGGCTTTAAGGTTGCTTATGTAATTTAACTGTGCATTGTGGAATTTTTCAACATCCGAGGCAAACTTTGTTCCCTCAACAAGATACTTTTCGGCAAGCTCATCGTACATAGAAGACGGAACAAGTCCCCACATATTTGTTACACGAGCCAAAGCGGAGTCCGAAAGTCCTGCGGCAATAGCTTTAAGCAGTCCGATAACAACATTCTTCGGGAGAATCCTGATACCGATATTTATAAGCCAGCCTGTATAGTTGTCCTCACCGACAAGCTTCGTGAACATATTTCTGTAAAGACCTGCATCGCTGTAATCAAGCTGACCGAGCATAACCTTGCCGACGATCTCGGAGCCGTCTGCGGCAGGGACGATAAGAACGATCTTGTTGATATCCTCGCATTTCGGATGCTCTCCGATATAAGCAACGGAGATTGCACCGCCGAGGCTGATCGGAAGAAGATTAACCTTATCTTTACCGGTGTCTTTCTTTGCCTGCTCGATGATTTCTTCAAGTCCGTCAACAATCTGATAGATATCGCCGAAAGAGTTGTAGGCGTAGTAATAGAGGTTTTCTTCACCGACCTTATCGGTGTAGTTCTTGATCGGAACGTGGTCGAAGATGGCTTCTTTTTCCTCCTCGGTACATTCGGCGGCCGATCTGTTATCGTAACCCTCTACACGGAAATCATTCTTGGGAGTGCCGTCGTCGTTGAAGGCAAGATAATCGACTGCGTCGTAAATTGCATCGTACGCTTTCTTGGAAAGTCCGCAGTCCTTTTGCGTTATAAGAGAAGCAAGAAGCGGAACAACAAGCTTGAAAACAAGCTCGGGAACATAGAAATAGATCGGCCATCCGGTGATCTTCTTGCCGTCGGGATCAACAGCGTCGTTGCCGTCCTCGTCAAGCATAAAGGTTCTTGACTGACCGATACCGTGGATGAGAATTGTCGGGTAGACCTCGTCCTTTTCAAGCTCGTCAACGTGCTTGCTGTTGGCAAGCTCTTCGGTTGCGGCTTCAAGGCTGTCAACCTTTGTTATCACGGAATCTGTTTCGGCGTTTGCAAAAATAACGCACGAAGAAACGGTGATAATCACCGTGAGAAGAATTGACAATAGTTTTTTTCCGATTCTTTGCATAGCTTCTTTACCTCACTGTCAGTTTAGTTAAAATTATATCTTTTTCAGCGGAAATAATAAATCCGCAGTTTGCCGTTTCTCCTGCTGCGATCTCCTCGCCGCCGAGGGTAACGCTGTTGCCGTCGACGAAGGTATTGCAGTCCCAGCTCTTAGAGAGCGAAACGATTTCCTTGTCAAAGCTTATAGCGGCCTTCCATGAGTCGGAGTCGCTGTCGGAATCGTTGCGTATTGTCAGGTTCACCTGATAGGAATGGGTGCCGTCGTTGTTATCCCATTCGTTTACGATCTGCGCCGTCGAGGTGAATTTTCCGGCGGTGACGGTCTGCTTGCGCTTCAGCGAGCTGTTAAGAAGCTGTTCTTTCTGAGCGTCGTAGGGGATTGACGAGATGTCGCCGACCGAATATCTGAGGATAAGCAGGGCGTCGGTTGAATTGACATTGCCGTCGGTGTTGACGTCCGCAAGCTTGAGCTGGTTTTCAAAAAGCTCCTGCTCACCGACCATATTTTTGATTATACAAACCGAGTCGGCGGAATTGATCTTTCCGTCTCCGTTGACGTCGCCGACAGCACAGTTCGCATAGGATTCGTTGGTTACTCTCGTTGTCAGGTGAATTATAACCGCAAGCGCAGCAAAAAGCACAGCCAGCGAAAGCATAATAATAATTATTCTTTTTGAATCTATTTTTTTCCTTTTTCTCTTTTTGACAACAGTATTATTCATTCTTTCCGCGTACATCCTTATGACTGATTTTTTTAATTATAGCAGACTGTAAATGAAAATTCAATCTCTAATAAACAATATTAGGTCATAATAATAAAAAAGTAAAATAAATCGCTTTTTTCATAATAAAAATCCTGATTATAAAACTTGACTATGGACAGATAATATATTAAAATATACTAATCAAAAAGTTAAGTGGCTCGAATTTTTGCAAAATCGGCGCAGGCCTTGCGGGACTTTGCAAGAACTCGAACCACGGGATTACGAAAGGTGATACTATGTCAAAAAGAGAAAACCTGAGAAACGTTGCAATTATCGCTCACGTTGACCACGGCAAGACAACACTTGTTGATGAGCTTCTCAAGCAGAGCGGTACATTCCGTGAGAACGAGCAGGTTCAGGAGAGGGTTATGGACTCCAACGACCTTGAAAGAGAGCGTGGAATTACAATTCTTTCCAAAAACACATCGGTTCATTACAAAAACACAAAGATCAACATTGTTGACACTCCCGGTCACGCCGATTTCGGCGGAGAGGTTGAGCGCATACTGATGATGGTTGACGGCGTTCTGCTCCTTGTTGACGCATTTGAGGGCTGTATGCCGCAGACGAGATTTGTTCTTAAAAAGGCACTCAATCTTAAAAAGAAGGTTCTTGTTGTCGTCAACAAAATCGACCGCCCCGGTGCAAGGCCCGATGAGGTCATTGACGAGGTACTGGATCTTTTCATCGAGCTTGGTGCGGACGAGGATCAGATAGAATTTCCCGTTGTCTATGCTTCGGCAAAGGACGGCTATTCATCGCTCGATCCGACCGTTCGTGAGGGCGATATGAGACCGCTTCTTGACGCTATACTTGAGCATATCGGTGCACCCGAAGGAGAAATTGACGGTCCGTTACAGATACTTTTCTCAAGCCTTGACTATGACGATTACATCGGCAGGATCGGCGTCGGCAGAGTTGAAAGAGGAAAAATTCTCCGCGGTGAAAGCGTTGTGCTCTGCAAGCAGGACGGTATGCAGGAGAATGTTAAAATCTCAAGACTTTATCAGTTTGAGGGACTTAAAAGAGTTGAGGTTGAAAGCGCAATGATGGGCGATATCGTATGCGTTTCGGGCATTGCGGATATCGAGATCGGAGAAACCGCCTGCGATCCCGAATGTATCGAGCCGCTCCCGTTTGTCAAGATCGACGAGCCGACAATTTCGATGAATTTCATCGTCAACGACAGTCCTTTTGCAGGCCGTGAGGGCAAGTATGTCACATCGAGAAACCTCCGTGACCGACTTTTCAAGGAGGTCGAGACAAACGTCAGCATGAGGGTTGAGGAGACCGACTCTACGGATACCTTCAAGGTGTCGGGACGAGGCGAGCTTCATCTTTCCATTCTTATTGAAACAATGCGCCGTCAGGGCTATGAGTTCCAGGTTTCACGCCCCGAGGTTATCTATAAAACAATAAACGGTCAGCTCTGCGAGCCGATGGAATTGCTTATTATCGAAGTACCCGAACAGTATGTCGGCTCGGTCATTGAAAAGCTCGGTTCCCGCAGGGGCGAGCTTGAAAATATGGGCTCGAGAGACGGCGGAGCTACCCACCTTGAGTTTAAAATCCCGTCAAGGGGACTTATCGGCTACCGTTCGGAGTTTATGACGGACACGAACGGAAACGGAATAATGAATCAGCTTTTTGCAGGCTATGAGCCGTACAAGGGCGATATCCAGACAAGAGAACGAGGCTCGATCGTCGTTCATGAGACGGGTACGAGCACAGGCTACGGTCTTTTCAACACTCAGGACAGAGGACGGCTGTTCATCGGACCGGGCGTTGAGGTTTATGAGGGTATGATAGTCGGCGAATGTTCAAGAAACGAGGACATCGTCTGCAACGTCTGCAAGAAAAAGCAGATGACAAATACCCGTGCCGCAGGAAGCGACGACGCACTTCGTCTTGTTCCCCATTCAACGCTCAGCCTTGAGCAGTCAATGGAGTTCATCAAGGACGACGAGCTTCTTGAGGTAACACCCGAATCACTCAGACTTCGCAAGCGTGTGCTTTCAAAGGAACTGAGAATGAAGCAGATGTTCAGAAAAAAATAATACATTTATAATAATAAATTCGGTGAGCTTATGACAGACGGAAACAATGCAAACAGAACAGCGGTTGCTCTGGGCAACTTTGACGGTATGCACGTCGGTCATATGGCGGTGCTCGAAGCGGCAAAGAGCTTTGAAAGCGAGGGACTTCTGCCCGTTGCCGTGCTTTTTGACGAGCACAGCCTGAAAGCGATAACGGGCAAGGCTCCTGCAATGCTGATGACCGTGACGGAACGCAACCGTATTATAAAGGAAAACGGATTTAGAATTGAAACGCTTGTTTTTAATGAAATAAGGGATCTTTCGCCGTCTGATTTTGTTGAAAAAATACTTGTAGACAGGCTCGGTGCGGCGGCTGTATGCTGCGGCTACAATTACCGCTTCGGCAAGGGTGCTTCGGGCACGGCGCAGACGATGTGTGAAATATGCGGCAGGCTCGGACTGCAATGCAAGGTGTCGGGCGAGGTCGATGTTGACTGCTGTGCGGTAAGCTCGACAAGGATCAGAGGTTTTATTGAAAACGGTGAAATCGAAAAAGCAAATAAAATGCTCGGCCGACCGTTCGGGTTTTCCACCCGTGTTATCGACGGCGACAAGAGAGGCCGTGTGCTCGGTTTTCCGACGATCAATCAGATAATTCCCGAGGAGCTTGCGATGCCGAAATTCGGCGTTTATCAGTCCGTTGTTACCGTAGACGGCGAAAAGTTTAAGGGAGTTACGAATGTCGGAAGACGTCCGACCGTCGGCACGGAAAAAATTCTCAGCGAAACACACATTCTTGACTTTGACAGAGATATTTACGGCGAAAACGTCGATGTCAGGCTGATAAAATTCATCAGACCGGAAAAGAAGTTTTCCTCCTTTGACGAGCTTGCCCGTCAGATAAAATCCGATGCGAAAGAGGTGCGGTGATGTATAATAACTGGGACGAGCTGAAACACGAGTGTATGGGCTGCCAAAGGTGCGAGCTCGGCGCAACAAGAACAAATCTGGTTTTCGGCGTCGGAAATGAAAAAGCCGAGGTGCTTTTTATTGGCGAGGGACCTGGCGAGCAGGAGGATCTCAAGGGCGAGCCTTTCGTCGGCAGAAGCGGACAGCTCCTTGACAAATACCTCGACGCAATCGGACTGGACAGAAAGAAGAATATTTACATAGCAAATATGGTCAAATGCAGACCGCCGCAAAACCGTGATCCCAAGCCCGAGGAGCAGGACGCCTGTATAACGTGGCTCAGGGAACAGGTGCGGCTGATGAGACCGAAGATCATTGTCTGCGTCGGAAGAATCTCCGCCCAGCGGCTGATCGGTCCGGATTTCAAGGTTACGAAACAGCACGGCGAGTTTATCGAGAAAAACGGCGTGCTTATGATGGGCACATTCCACCCTGCCGCCCTGCTTCGCAACCCCAATAACAAGCCTCAGGCGCTCGAGGATTTCCTCAGGCTGAGAGATAAAATCAATGAAGTGTGCGAACACACATACTGAGAGGAGAACAACCATGAAAAAAGCACTGTCAATCATTGTGGCTGCCGTTATGCTTTTCTCTACCTTTGCAATCGGCATTTCGGCAAAAATATCGGATCCGTCGCTTCGCTTTAACGATGACGGAAAGTTCAGAATTATGCAAATGGCAGATCTTCAGGACAACTTTGCGCTCAATACCGTAGTCAAGGATTTCATCAAGGCGGCTATTGAAAAGGAACAGCCTGACCTCATCGTCCTCACGGGCGACAATTTTTCAGGCTATTCAACAGGCACAAACGTGCTCGGCTGTGTTGACAAGGCACTTGCAAAGAAAGCGATCGGCGAGTATATGTCGATTTTCGAGAAGTACGGCGTTCCTGTTACGATGACTTTCGGTAATCACGACGACGAAGGCATTAAGCTTACCAAGGAAGAAATACTTGAACTGTATCAGGAATATGACTGCTTTGTCGGTTACGACGCAGAGCCTGAGCTTTACGGCTGCGGCACTCACAATCTCCCGATCTATTCTTCAACAAACGCTTATAAGGTAGCATACAACCTCTGGATGGTTGACTCCAACACCTATGACGAGGAGCTTGGCGGATATGACTATGTTCACGACGATCAGGTGGAGTGGTATGTCAACAAGTCAAACGAGCTTAAAGCGGCTAACGGCGGTCAGCCCGTTCCGTCAATGGCTTTCCAGCACATTATCGTAAGAGAAATTCTTGACGTTCTTGAGGAGTGTCCGGAGGGTACCCCGAACTCAATGCCGAATAACGGTTCATTCTACAAGTTCAAGGACGATTGCTACAAGGCAGGTTACTTCAAGGAGTGGCCGTGCCCCGGTACAAGAGACAGCAAAGAGTTCACCGCAATGCGCGATCAGGGCGACGTTGTTGCAATGTTCTTCGGTCATGACCACAACAACACCTTTGAGGTCAGCTATCAGGGCGTTGATCTTGTTGCAACTCCCGGCTTCACTTTCTCAAGCTACGGCAACGAGGACAGAGCGTTCAGAGTTATCGACATTGATGAGAACGACACCTCAACATATGAGACTCATCTCATTCAGTGGAAGGACATCTTCGGCTCAAGCAAGATGGCAATGAACCATTATAATATGTATGCTTCAAAGAATGTCTGGGAACAGATTACCTGCGCTCTCAAGTATATCCCGTTCGCACTTCTTAAAGTTATTGCAGGCTATGTTTTTTAAATAACGCTTAACAGATGGGACTGTCTCACTAAGCGAAGAACAAAAGAAACAATAATTAAATTGAAAGGCTTGTATTGGATTTTTATACCGATACAAGCCCTGATATTCTTATTTAGAATTATTTATGCTTTTAATGTTTCTTTTTAGCCGTTTTTTCCGATTTGACGTATAAACATACGCCGGGCATCGGAAGAAAACGGCTTCTTCATCTTAGTGTGACAGTCCCCTTTTACAGTCCCCTTTTATATGTTTTCTTTTATATAAATCGCAACGGCAGTCATATCGTCACGGTGCTTGCCGAGCTTGCGCTCACAGGCTGAGTTCACGATAAACTCAGCAAGCTCTCTCGGACTTTTACTCATATCCCAGAGCTTCAGCTCCTGCTGAATCCAGCCGTTGCAGTCTCCGAGTATGCCGTCGGAAACCATCAGTATGATATCTCCGCTTTCGAGCTTCGCCGTCGCTTTGGAAAAACTGATCTCACGCAAAATTCCTATCGGCAGAGAAGCTTGTTCAAGTGCGGCAACGCTGTCACGGTGACGGATAAAGGTCACGGCGGCACCTGCCTTCATAAAATCAGTTCTGCCCGTGTAAAGGTCAACGCATATAACGTCGAGGGTTGCGAGCGATTCGTCCGAGCTTTTCACAAGCAGGGCGGAGTTGGCAATGGGTAAAGCGCAGTCAAAGCTAAGTCCCGATTTTATCAGCTTGGAGAAAAGCTCCGCCGCCATTGCCGAATCAACCGCCGCACGGCTTCCCGTACCCATACCGTCGCTGAGAACGGTGATGTGTCTGCCGTTTGCGTCACGGAAGCTTCGGTAATAATCGCCGCAGACCTTGATGTCGTCCGCCGAACGGCTGAATGCGCCGACGTCAACGCCGAATATCATCTCCTGGCTGAATTTCAGCGTACATTCGTCGCCTCTGTCGTCAATTTCGGGAAGATCGAGCGTTGTGCCCGTTGCCATCGAAAGAGCTTCGGTAAATCGGGTGACGTTGAAGTTTTCCCTCGGACGTGAAATGTTCAGACTGATATTCACCCTGCCGAATTTGTCGAGGTAGCTCTCACAGCCGATCGTGTTCAGCCCCGATTCCTTTGCCTCCGTACTGCAAATTTCGGTGATCTCCGCATTGAAGCTGCGGTCCTCGTCAAAGTCGCAGGCGATGTCCCTGAGGATATCCGCCATACTTTTGAACTGGTCGGACATCAGCCCCTGCATCTGATCCACCTTGCCCTGCGCTCCGAGCGAGGCGGTATAGCAGAGATAACGGAGGTTGATCTTTTCTTTCATCTCGTCGAAGCAGTAGCAGGATTCGGAAAAGTTTTTCG
The DNA here is from genome assembly GCA_051881315.1 of Acutalibacteraceae bacterium. Taxonomy (GTDB): domain Bacteria; phylum Bacillota; class Clostridia; order Oscillospirales; family Acutalibacteraceae; genus CAG-488. Next base: position 120,064 of record JBJEPQ010000029.1, read on the forward strand.
GGAAGTGAATTTCGCAAAGCTGTGCGTGACTTGACAAAGCCTGAGTGATTTTTTCTATTGTCTCGTCGGAGGGACAGCGGATTTCCTCACGACAGCTTTTTTTCAGATCGCAGTTATCGCAGACCTTATCCCATGCAGATCTTATTGCGAGCTTCAGCTCCTTTTCATGCTGAGGTGCAAAGGTGCGCTGAACCGTGTCCACACAGTCGGAAAGCTCGGTGATCGCCTCGGACGCATCGGAAAGCCTCTTGGTCAGCACACGGCTGTTGTCACTTTTTATATATACGGGCGCAGGCAAATTCATCTTTTCCGAAAGCTCGGAATAAAAACGGTCGGGCAGAAGAAGAAAAACAGCACAGGCTACGGCGGCTTCGGCAATCGCAAGATACGCCTTGAGCGTGGAGTCTATCATCGCACAGACCGAAACACAGCCGATAAAGCCGACAGCGGAAAGATACTTGCTTTTGCGTGAAAGCTCGCCGCAGAGAAGACCTGCAAGGGCATAGCCTGCGCCGAGGAAGGTTACCTGACCGCTCAACCCTACGCATATACCCACGCACACCCCTGCAAGCGTGCCGCCGTTTCCGCTTTTCAGCCTGCCGAGAAGCAGGATTACGAAAGAAAAGATCACTCCGATGACGGAAAAATTCAGCACCGTGTATTTATAGAACGGCATCAGCAAAACGCCTGCCGACAAGAGGGTTATCATATATTCCCTTGTCGTGAACCGTGCAAAATCTTTTTCACCGAACACAAGAGCGTTTCCTTGCAAAAAAACATAAGTTCCGACACAGCAAAGCATGGATTCATAAATGACGGTTACAAATGTTTCAATGTTAAATCCCGTAGCAAACATAATTGCTCCGCTGATGACAAGCATACTGAGAAAAGAATTTATGTAAGGTGTGAATTTGTTCAGCTCGGCGTCAAAGTATCGGCGGCAGATCTCATTGAGCATACAGCAGAAAAGAGCGACGGCAAGATATTTCACCGTGTCCGTTGCATCGAAAAAAACGAACGAGCCGATAACCGTTCCTACTGCGGCGGATACGCTTTGAATACCCGACAGCGAGGCGATAAGCGAAACGGAAAACGGGGATATCATTCCCGTGACAAACGGATTCATCATTAAAAATCCGAAAATAAATGACAGCGCGGTTTTTAATACAGGCTTGAATTTCAGCTTAGTCGGCTTTTCTTCTGCTTTGACGGTTATAAAATTTTTTACTCTTGTTTTAAGCATGGCGTTTTCTCCCGATATTTTTTATCATTTACAGGCTTTTTATTTATACCTACTATATTTTATAACCCTTAATTCAAAAAACAGGTCGAAAGAAAAATGCGCTTTGTGGGAACATTTGAGGAACTTTGAAAATATACGCCGTTTTGTCTTGTATTTTGTCCCCGATTTATGATACAATTAGCAAAAGCAGAAAAAAGGAATGACTTTCAGTATGGATAAAGAAAATCGTACGGAACGTGACGATCTTATTATAGGTAGAAATGCAGTTGCCGAGGCTCTCAAAAGCGGCAGGGCGATTGACACCCTGCTTGTTTCAAAAGGAGACAGGGCCGGCTCGATCGGTCAGATTTTGGCAAAGTGCCGCAGTCTCGGAATTGTCATCAAGGAAGTTGACAGGAAAAAGCTCGATATGCTCTGCAATTCCTCCTCTCATCAGGGCGTAGCGGCTTATGCGGCGTCCCATGAATATGCAAGCATGGACGATATCTTCGCCCTTGCAGAGGAAAGGGGCGAAAAGCCGTTTATCGTGATATGTGACGAGCTGGAAGATCCGCACAATCTCGGCGCTGTGCTCAGAACGGCTGAAGCGACGGGAGTTCACGGAGTTATAATTCCAAAGAGGAGAAACGCTTCGCTGAGCTACGTTGTCGGCAAGGCTTCGGCAGGAGCGGTTGAATATGTGCCCGTTGTCAGGGTTGCCAATATCGCACAGACAATGGAGGAGCTGAAAGAAAAAGGTATCTGGTTTTACGGTGCCGACATGGACGGCGAAAACTGGTGCTCGGTTGACTACGACGGCGGCGTAGGTCTTGTCATCGGCTCAGAGGGCAGGGGTATAAGCCGGCTTGTTAAAGAAAAATGTGATTTCATCGTTTCAATGCCGATGAAAGGAAAAATAAATTCACTCAACGCCTCCGTTGCGGCAGGAGTGCTTATGTACGAGGTCGCAAGACAGCGATCGGGAATTAAAGCAAAGGGGTGAGAAGCTTGTCAGAATTAACGAACGAACAGCTGTTGGAATTGATCGAAAGTATCAAGGAGAAAAACGGCGGAGAGACCAACGCAAGAAATTGGTCAAAAGAGGATATCGACCGCCTGCTTGAGCTGACGGACAGAGGAAAACAGCTTGAGGAGCTTGACCGTGAGCCCGACGCAGAGGAAAAACCTGTCCCTGTTCCCGAAATTGAGGAAGCCGAGACGGTAAACAAAAATGAGGAAACTGCCGAGGCGGATTATGACGGTGAAGACGAGGAAGATTTCCCTCTGCCCGTAGCCGAAGAAAAAGAAGAAGATATAAAAATATTTGATATTTCCGAGGAACACGAAACTTCCGAAAACAACGAAAGATTAAAGTCAATAATGAATGACGAAGCTCCGAAAAGCAAAGAAAACATTCTTGCTTCAACGAAAAAAAGTTTTTACTCGCTTGCAGAAAAAATAAAAAAATCCGGCGAAAAACTTTTCGGTTCATTCAAAAAAATTCCTGCTAAGGACGAGGACTTTGAAACGGACGATGACTTTGAGGAGGAGCTTGAAGAAGCGGACGAGGACGAAGAAAACATAACGGTTTTTGACGACGGAAAGACGAAGCCGATCCCGATCAAGGAGCCTACCAAGGAGATGTGCATCGAGAAGCCCGGCATAGTTATGAAAAAGGGCGAGGCTCAGGAGGATCTTGAGGGTGCGCCGATCATAATGTCGGCGGAGGACGCTCTGGAGGACGAAAAGACTGCTGACTCGGAAGGAAAAAACGAAAGCGATTTTAAGAACAAAATCCGCAACGCCGAATTGGACGGTCAGATGGTTTTCACCGGAATGGAAACGGAGGACGAAGTCCCCGAACAGATTGACGAGAGTGAAGCGGAGAAAGAGCTCTTTGAAAAGAGAAAGGAAAAGATCAGCAAGTTCACCCTGATTGACAAGGAGGAAAACAGCGATCCCTACGGACTTGATCCCGAAAGCAACAGGATAGGCGAGCTGTTCGCTTCAAATGAGGAAAGACCGAGAAGAAAAGAGACGGAAAGCTTCGTCGGCATAGAGTATTCTCAAACCAAGGATTCAAGACGGGTTATAAGATATCTCAACACGCAAAAGAAAAAATCTCTCAACAAAATTGTCGGACTCGGAGTAATACTTGCTCTCACAATTATCATCAGCATTTTTTCCGCATCGTCAACGACGATCGCCGGAGACCGAATACTTACGATCTTTTCAAATTTTGTTCTGCTGTGCCTTGCGCTTGTCGTTGCAAGCCAGACGATAGTGGGCAGCTTTGAAATGATTAAGAGAAAAAAAGTAAATATCAACACGATGATTTCAATCTCGGCAATCCTTTGCTTCTTCCAGAATCTTCTCATGCTGATTTTTTATTTCGCCGACAACAACACGGTCAGCGTTTTTTCGGGCGCAGGAGTTGTTTTGCTCCTGATAAGCGAAGTGAATAATTACATCGTTCATTCGAGAACCGTTGACGCAATGGAAATGTGTACGGGCGACAACAAGGATAAGCTTTACAGCATCGAGGGAATTTCCGACGACAAGGATGCCGTCGAGCTTGCGAAGAATGTTAAGAACACAAGTCCGAGAATCAGATTTTCCTGCAAGACAAAATTCCCGGCTCATCTCATCGAGCTTTGCATGAGTGAAACCTCGGCGGACAAGCTGGCCAGAATACTGCTTCCGCTTACGGTAATTTTCTCTGTGATAAATCTTGTTGTTGCGTGGGCTGTCAAGAGAGATTTTGCAACGGGCTTTGCGGCGTTTTCAATCACATTTTCAATGTGCGTTCCCGCATATGCCTGTCTGCTTTACGAATTTCCGCTGAGCGTGATAAACCGCAAATTCAACAAGGAAGGCGGAATGATATCCTGTCAGGATGCTGTCAACGAGCTTTGCAGAACCAATGTTATTATAATCGACAGCAAGGATCTTTTCGATCAGAAAGCCTGCACGATGCACGGCTTCAAGGATTTCAAAAATGTTCGGCTTGACGACGCAATGCTTTATGCGGCGGCGATGGTGATCCGCTCAGGCGGTCCGCTGACGGGAGTATTCGATCAGGTTGTTGTCAATCGCCGTGATCTTCTTCCGGCGGTCAAGAGTTTCAGCTATGAGGAGAAGCAGGGCATTTCCGGTTGGATCTTCGGTCAGAAGGTTGTGCTCGGCAACAGAATGATGATGGTTAATCACAACATTGAGATTCCCGAAACCGTTGACGAGGACAAGTATCTTATCGCAGGTCACGAGGTTATGTACCTCGGCATCGCTCACAAGCTGGCGGCGATGATAGTCGTTGACTATGCGCCGAACGAAAGTATTCGTCCTTACCTTAAAAAGCTGCGTGACAGCGGAGTGAGCATACTTGTGAGAAACTGCGATCCCAATGTGACGGAAGCGATGATCTCAAGCTGTTACGATATGAGACTTAATAATATTAAAATTCTCAATTCATCATCGGGCAGGATCTTCAAGAAATACAAGTCAAGACCTAAGATGTCCGCCCGTGCGGTTGCAATTCACGACGGAACGCCTTATACTTTTATGAAAAGCCTTTGCCTTGCTTCAAATCTCAGGCAGATGTTCAAGGTGTCGGGTATGCTGACTATACTCGGAATTTTGATGGGCTTTGTCATTGTTCTGATTCTTTCGGCGATGAACGTTATCTGTGACCTGCCGCAGATTTTTGTACTGCTTATGCAGATAATTGTTACGCTCGGCTTTATCGGAATTGTCAAGGTTGTCAGCTTCGGAAATTCTTCCAAATAATTACAGAAAGATCTTGCATTTTGCAGGATCTTTTTTGTTGCAATAAATATTCATTTTGCTGTATAATTAAAATGGAAAACGAAAGGAGAATTTTTATGATAAAATTCGGTGTAATAGGCTCGGGCTGGATTGCCGAGGAATTTGTTAAGGGAGCCGCCCTCGTTGACGGTTTTGTGTTCTCTGCGATGTATTCGAGAACTTATGAAAAAGGAAAAGAATTTGCCGATCAATTCGGAGGTGCGCCCGTATATACGGATTTGGAAGAATTTGCAAAAAGCGATATTGACGCCGTGTATATCGCCAGTCCCAATTTTCTGCACTATTCACAGAGCAAGCTGATGCTTGAAAACGGAAAGCACGTTTTATGCGAGAAGCCGATCACGATCACTCCCGACGAATTTTTTGAATTGAGCAAGCTTGCCGACAAAAAAAATCTTGTCTACACGGAAGCGATAATGATGCTTCACTTAACGCAGAGAAAGCTGATAAAAGAAAAGCTGAAATCTCTCGGTAAAATTTCAACGGCTCACTTCGATTTTTCTCAGCTTTCTTCCAAATACGAGGCGCTTGTCAGGGGAGAAAATCCGAACATTTTCAATCCGGAAATGAAAACCGGCTGTATTCGGGATTTAGGCATTTACTGCTTTTATCCTGCGATTGATTTCTTCGGCGAGCCTGAGAAAATAATTTCTTCCGCAGGCTTTGTTTCAACGGGAGCCGACGGCTACGGCACGGCGATACTTGATTACAGCGATAAACAGATCACTCTGACCTATTCAAAAATCGGGCAGGATTACTGCGGCTCGCAGATTGTCGGCGACTGCGGCACCATGACCTTCGGCTCGATCTCAAAGCTGACCGATGTTGTTGTTCATTATAAAGACGGAACGAGCGAAAGACTTGTCGGTGAGATTGAAAAGCATATTCTGATGAGTGAAGAAGCGAAAGATTTTTGCAGATATATTTTCGGAGAGAAAAAAGAATATAAAAAAGCCAATGAAAAAATTGCTTCGGTTTTGCGGACGATGAATACAGTTATCGGTCAATGTAATATTATTTAACAGAATTATAACGCAAGCATATTTATAATAATTTTTTGTTTTTTTTCATAAAAAAATTGTTGACTATTCATTGACAATATGTTAAAGTAATATATATGCAAAGATGTGTCAATGGGTGAAGTGCCCCCTTTTTTAGGTTATACAATATATTGTATATGTCTTATTCCCAAAAAACAAGCACACAATTTTTTAACGGATTTTACATAATGGAGAGTGTCGCATATGGCTGAAAACAAAAAGAATACCGGATCGGGCAAAAGACTCAGAACTCTTGAGCTCAGATACAGACCGGTCTTTGACATTCACTTGAATATGGCGATTGACTATGAGATATCGACGCTCATTAACGACAAGGTGATGGGCGTTATGCTCCCGAAGCTTTTCGTTCCCGTCGCCGAAAAATCCAACCAGATCGTTCAGCTCAATCTCTGGGCGGTTGAGGAGGCCTGCGAGGCTATCAAACGCTGTGAGGCGAGAGAAGCCGACCTCAACTCGATAATTGTTCCGATTTCCGTTAAAAGCTTTGCAAAAAAGAATTTTGTGGCTCAGGTCAAAAAAATTCTTGATAAACAGAAAATTTCACCCGACAGATTTTGTTTCGATATAAACGAAAGTATTCTGGAAGCCGTCAAGGATCAGGTTCTTGAAAACATTACGGCATTCAGGGAGATGGGACTCAAGGTTTCAATCAACGACTTCGGTCTTGAATATACCTCCCTTACTCACCTTGCCCATTACGATGTTGATTATATCGGTCTTCACAAGAGCCTGCTGGACGGAATTATGACGAGCGAAAAGGTTCAGAACACGGTGCAGGGAATCATAGATTTCTGCAAGAAGATAGACGCACAGGTCAGAGTCGACGGAATAGAGTCCAAGGAGATGTTCGATCTGCTTAACAAGATGGGCGCAGATCAGTTTACAGGAGCTTATTTCGGCGAGGAGATTAAGGAAAAGCAAATCAACTAAGGAGGGATCGGCTTGGCTAAGAAAGATAAGAAAAATCAGCTTCCCGGCGACGGAACTGCCCCTGAGCAGGACCCCATGAGCCGATACGGAGTCAGACGGGAGACCAAAAAGGTCAAGAAAAGAGAAGCCGTTATCCGAATCCTCCTCATCATTCTTGTTCTCCTTTTGATATTCCTCTCCGTAATGTTCGGCTGTTCTTCATACATAAACGAGAGAAGAGAATATGATGAGCAGATCAAAAACGCTATGCTCACCGAGGTTGACGACATTAAAAACTTTGAGGATCTGAAAAAAGTCGTCGAAAAGATGGACAGAGAAACTCAGGCGGTCAGCACGGCGATCAATACCCTCGATCTTACCCCCGGTCAGGTAAGCTTTATTAAAGAAAAGCTCAGAGAAATCCGTGATGCGATCAACAAGATCCTCGATGCGGATATCGACATCGGAAATCAGCCGACCTCAGGTGTAAAGGAAATTACAAGTATCCGTGAGGTTACAAGCGTCAAGGTTATTGAGAGGATTCATCAGATTGTAAAGGAAATCGAGAAACAGGTTGATAATATGGAAGATAAAATCGACCAAGTTCCTGTTACAAGCGTAAGCTATGTTAATCTTACTCGATATAGTGACGTAACACGAATCAGCGATGTCACAAGAGTCAGCGACATTACAAGAATAAGCGATGTTACAAGATATAACGACGTAACAAGATACAACGATGTTACAAGATACAGTGACGTCACCAGATACAGCGATATCACGAGATACAGTGATATCACCAGATACAGCGATGTAACAAGAGTTAGCGATGTTACAAGAGTGAGTGATGTAACGAGAATCAGTGACGTTACAAGAGTAAGTGATGTTACAAGGTATAACGACGTAACGAGATACAGTGACGTAACACGATACAGCGACGTCACAAGATACAGCGATATTACAAGATACAGCGATATCACACGATATAGTGACATCACCAGATACAGCGATGTAACAAGGATCAGCGAGGTAACAAGCCTTGTTCCCGTAACCAGCATCAGCGAGGTTACAAGCATCCGTGAGGTCACAAGTATCAAGGAAGTTGAACAGATCAAGGAGATCATTAAGGAAGTTATCAAGGAAGTTGAGGTTATCAAGGAAATTATTAAAGAGGTCGAGGTAACCACAATCGTTCCCGTAACCAGCATCAGCGAGGTTACAAGTATTCGTGAAATTGTTGAAAACCACACGAGCGTTACGGATACGGGTGACTTTACCGTAATGATAAACAAGTCCGAGCAGACAAGAGGTCTTCTCCTTTCGGAGTCAAAGGAATTCACGGATATGCAGGCTGTCCTCAGCGGAGCAAGCTGTGACGATATGGGCGACTGCACATACACATGGCTCCCCTCGGCGTCTGAGCTCGACAGCATTGACGGTTCTCACAACCGTTCAAACGGTAAGGAATTCTTTGCCTATACCTTCTATGTCAAGAATGTAGGAGATGTCGATGTCAGCTACACGGCAAACCTTATGGTTGAATCCGTCAAGCTGGAAGCAGACGAGGCAATGAGAGTTATGATAATCAAAGACGGCGGCGAGCCTACGGTCTATGCAAAGCCCAAGAGAGGAACGGACGACGTATTTGATATCAACGACAAGTATGATAAGGACGACAAGCTTTTCATCAATGATTCAACGATTATGCAGGAAAAGAACGTTCTTACCAAAGCCGGCAGCTACCATAAGTACACGGTAGTAATGTGGCTCGAAGGCTGGGATCCTGATTGTGTCAATGACATTCTGGGCGGCAGCATAAAGCTTTCAATGAAATTTGATTACGATTTTGTCTAAACTTAGTGACGGGAAGTTTATTCCTTTCAAATCAAATTCATTAAGCAAGTGCTGTTACTCCGAGGTCAAAGGCATTTCGGATAAAAATTGTGCGTTTGGCGGCGCGTTAACGGTCGCCAAGGCATGAAATCTTTATGGAGGTAAAGATAATGAAAAAGACATTCAAAAAGCGCGCATTCATTTCTGCTATTGCTATGCTTATCGTATCTGCTATCGTTCTTACGTCAGCTACATATGCATGGTTCTCAATGGCAAAAAGAGTTGAAGTCGAGTCTATGGAATTGAACGTCACATCGCCTGAAGGTATTCAGATTTCTGCCAACACCACGGCTTTCACAACAAAGCTTACTGTTGACAATATCAAGGGCACAGATGAGTCTGCAGGCGGCAAGCGTTTTAATGCTTACGAAGGAAATATCAACAATATTCCCACAACTGTAATTCCGTCCTCATCTCGATTCGCAGCAAGAGCTCTTCCGACTTGGTATACCGGTTCTATAAACGATCAGGGAACCATGGACATTGCCAGAGTTTCAAATGATGTTGGAAGCGGATTTGTTGCATTTGACCTTTTCGTAAAGCTGAAGTCAGCTACAACGGTTAAGTTTGGTTCCTCAACAATTACTTGCGAAGGAAACAGCGAGCTTCCGACAGCTATGCGTATGGCTCTTGTAAACTGCGGTACAGTAGCAGAAAAGGCTGAAGCTTCAACGATTCAGGCAGCTCTCCCTGCACAGGCGAGTGCAAGTGTTGTTTATGAAGTTGATGCCAGCCACCATACCTCAGCTGCAACATTGCTTGGTGCAAGCGGTATTATGACAACGAGACCGATATTCCAGGCCGGCTCAGGCATTGGAACGGACTCAACATACAACAATATCGTTTCCGGTGGTTATTATGATACGAACCTTCAGGTTACACTTGCTGCAAATGCTGCAAATGCAAGAGTTGATCTTAACGAAGGTATCTCCCGTGTAAGAGTTTACATGTGGATGGAAGGTAACGATGTTGACTGTGCAAACGATGTTGCCGGTTCGACAATCAACTTCAACCTTGTTCTTGAAATAGACTAATCTGTCTTTTTAAAGAACATCGGATTTATCCGAAATTAACCCGTCACTTTGGGAGGGTGACGCCTTTTCGGGCGTCACCCGTGACCCTGAGTTAAAAAGGCGATCTGTCTGCACAGTTCGCTGTACCTGCAGATGACCTTTTTAGGTAAAAAAATACAGGAGTGAATGTTGTAAATGAACGAAAAAGGGAAAAGCATTTGGGGTGTCATTTCCGATATATTGCTTATTATAATAATTATAATAGCTATTATAATCACGGTTATGACCTTCACCTCAAAAAACTCGGACATGGGAATAGGAAACGTTCTCGGATATACTCCGTTTGCGGTTCAGTCCGATTCAATGGACTCCGGCGAAGCGTCGGGCTTCGGAACAGGCGATCTGATAATTTCCAAGGAGGTTAAGGATCCCGAAGCGCTGAAAATCGGTGATGTAATTACATATACCACCGTCATTGACGCTGAACAGCCCGGAAAAAAGATCAGAGGCTACAATACCCATAGAATAAAGGATATCGAATACGCCGCTGACGGTTCGGTCTATGCTTTCATTACTATGGGTGACGCAGTCGGTATGGAGGATACCTACACCGTCCTTCCCGATGAGGTTATTGCAAAGCAGGTCAATTCGGGAATTGATGAAAACGGAAACAAGCTCACCGGAATGAAGATTGCAAACTTCGGTTCCGCGCTTAATTTCCTGCAAAGCCGAACAGGATTTATGATATGTATTATCATTCCGCTGGCGCTGTTCTTCATCTGGCAGATTTATAAGCTGATTTCAATGTTTATGACAGCCAAGGCCGAAAGCCTCGATGAAGAATCCAAGAAGCGTGTTATCGAGGAATATCTTGCTCAGCAAAATCAAGAGAACTCTCAGAACGAAGAAAAAAAATAACATTCAACTCACAATATATAAAACAATCTAAAAACAGAGGGTGACCGAAATGACAATCACAAAATTCCTTGCAGAATTTTTAAACCAGTTTTTCGTAAAAGGTGTTTGGGGTATATTTAAAGGTATCGGCTTAGGTATTGCCAACATCTTTAACATTCCGCAGTACATAAGGATCTTTAAGGCTTGGTCAGGCAAGTTCACGATCGTTGATTGGCTTCTTGCCATTGTGGCCGTTATTGCAACGGTAGCGGTTCTTGCGGCAATCGTTATTCTTGTCGTTGTGCTTATCAAGAAGTATGTCAGAGTCAGAAAGACTCTCGTTGACCAGGAAGAGCTTCTCCTTGAGGTTGGCAACCTCAATCGTGAGGTAATCAAGCTCAATTCCGAGAAAGAAAGAATTCTTGCAATGAAGGTTTCTCAGCTCGGTCTCAATCCCGGCGAAAGCCCGTTTGTCGAGGACGGACAGACTTCGGAAGAAGGCGGCGAAGAAAAGAAGGACGGCGAGGTCGACAAGACAGCCGACGATTACAGCCGTTTCTACAAGTGTACTCAGGTTGACCTTGAGCTTGAAAACTATGTTGCTCCGGATTTCGACAACGAGATCACACTTCCCGAGATCTGCGAAAGATTCAGAAACTTCGCTTGCTCACGTCTCGGACTTTTCTATGAGATTAAAATTATCAGATTGTTCCTTTCGGCTTTTGCTTCAACAAGACTTATCATTCTCCAGGGTATTTCCGGTACAGGTAAAACATCTCTTGCTTATGCTTGGGGTAAGTTCCTCAGAAATCCCGTTACTATCGCATCGGTTCAGCCTTCATGGCGTGACCGTACCGAAATTTTCGGTTACTTCAACGAGTTCACAAAGCGTTTCAACGAAACAGAAGTTCTCAAGAAGATGTATGAAGCAACCTTTAAAGAGGAAATTTTCATCACCGTTCTTGACGAGATGAACATCGCCCGTGTTGAGTATTACTTCGCAGAGCTTCTTTCAATCCTCGAAATGCCGTCACGAGACGAGTGGGTTGTTTCCCTCGTTCCGAGCGTATGGCCGACCGACCCGAAGCACATTATCGACGGTAAGCTCAAGCTTCCCGAAAATATGTGGTACATCGGTACAATCAACAACGACGACTCAACATTCGCCGTTTCCGATAAGGTTTACGACCGTGCTATTCCCATCGACCTCAACAGTAAGGGTAAATTCTTTGAAGCACCCTACACCGAGGAGCTCAACCTCAGCTACAAGCATCTTGAGGGAATGTTCCTTGAGTGCCAGACCAAATATAAAGTATCCGAAGAAAACCTCAAGAAGATCGAGGAGCTTGACGATTATGTTATTGAACACTTCCGTCTTGCTTTCGGTAACCGTATCGTTAAGCAGCTCAAGGAATTTGTTCCGGCTTATGTCGGCTGCGGCGGAACCGAGATTGACGGTATCGACTTCGTACTTGCAAAGAAGGTTTTCCGTAAGTTTGAAAGCTTGAACCTTTCTTTCATTCGTGATGAGATCGACGGATTGGTTACATACCTCAATAAGCACTTCGGTAAGGCTAACATGAACGAGTGTAAAGAGTATCTTCAGCTTCTCAAGAGACTTATGTAATCCCGAAACCGTTATTATAACTTTTGTCAAAGGGGACATACTTAATGAACAAATCGTATCTTGAATTATATCTTGAATACAAGGATCACCTCGCCTCTGCAACTACGGATAACGAGTTCTATGACGAGATGGATACCGCTATCAAGAGCGGCACAAACAGCTATTCCTTGTTCAACAGATATTTTGAAAAGAAGATCGACCTCAGATGGGTTGAGGAGATCGAGGCGTGTATCATTCCCCTTGACAATATTATCCGTGTTCCGAGAAAGTTCATCGTTCAGGAAGAGGAGATCGTGCCGATCGAGCGTGCGAGAAAGATCACGAACGAATCTATACGTCACCTTGCCCAGCATACCAATATGATCGCTAAGGTTGAGGGCGACGATGTTACACCCAACCAGATCCTCAACGTTTTCCGTGAGGAGAGCTACGAGGTTTATGAAAACAGATTTGTTTTCACCCTTTTGCAGAACCTTGTCAGATTTATTGATGTCAGATACAATGTTTTGTTCAATATTTCCGATGATGATAATATGGCGTCTCTGAAGATGGAGAGCGAATTTAATCGCGGACGTGAAAAGGTGCAGTATAAGCTTGAAGTTTCGGCTCAGTCCGCCGGCAGTGATCTTGATGACAACGCCGGACCGGACGGAGAGAACGCAACGGCTTTTCAGCGTATCGAGAGAGTCAAGAAGATTATCAACGAATACGCACATTCGTCCTTCATGAAGGAACTGAGAAACTGCGTCCCCGTCAGACCTCCCATCATGAGAACGAACGCTATTCAGAAAAACCCGAATTTCAGAGCATGTCTGAAACTGTGGCAGTTTATTCAGTCCTATGATGAGCTGGGATATGAAATAACGGTCAAAGAATCAAACGATATGGTCAGCGCCGAATATATGCAGGAGCTTAATCGGATGACTGCCATGAACTATATGATGCTTAAAGCGAACACGCTTTCCGAGGACGCTGTCGGTAAGCAGAAAAAACGTAAGCTGAAGCCGAAACTTCTCAAGCGACTTGCCGAGGAGCTTGTTATGGACTATGACATGGAGGAAGTTGAAATCCATCGTGTCTTTGTCGATGAGATCAAGCGTGTCAGCCGCAAGAAGATTGAGGGCGAGAAGAAGATTCAGGAAGCTATTCAGCGTGCTTTAGATTCTGAAAACGCTCGCAAAAAGGCTATCGAAGACAAGATCAAGGCGCAGATTGCTCACGAAAAAGAGATGGAGCGCCGCCGTATTGCCCGAGAAAAAGAGAGGGCAAGAAAAGAGAAAGAAAAAGAAAAAGAAAAAGAAAAGCAGAGACTCAAGAGGGAGAAAGAAAGAGAGAGAGCACGAATTGCAAAGGAAAAAGCTCTCGCAAAAGAAAAAGCCAGAAAAGAAAAAGAGAGAGCGGCAAAGCTCAAGGCGCAGGAAGAAGCTCGTATTGCGAAAGAAAAGCAGCGTGAAGAGATGCGCATAGCAAGAGAAAAGGCCGCTAAGCTCGCTCAGATAGAAAAGGAAAAGGCCGCAAAAGCCAAGGCTAAAGAGAAGGAGCGCAAGGCAAAAGAGCTTGCCGCTCAGAAAGCCAAGGAAAAGGCCGCCGCCGCAAAACAGAGAGAAAAAGAGGCGATCGCCAAAGCGAGAGCGGCTCAGGCAGAGAAAGAACGTCTTGCCAAAGAAAAAGCTAAGCAGAAAGCCGCCGCCGCAAAGGCCGCACAGGCTGAAAAAGATCGCATAGCTAAGGAAAAGGCAAAAGAAAAAGCCGCCGCCGCAAAAGCTGCACAGGCCGAAAAGGATCGCATAGCCAAAGAGAAGGCCAAGGAGAAAGAACGCCTTGCCAAAGCAAAGGCTAAAGAGAAAGAGGCCGCCGCAAAGGCCGCACAGGCTGAAAAGGATCGCATAGCCAAGGAAAAAGCTAAGGAGAAAGCCGCCGCAGAAAAAGCGGCTCAGGCCGAAAAAGAAAGAATTGCCCGTGAAAAGGCTAAAGAAAAAGAAAGAGCGGCAAAGGAAAAGGCAAAGGCTAAAGAGAAAGAGCGAATCGCCAAGATGAGAGCCGCCGAAGCCGAAAAACAGCGCATAGCCAAAGAAAAGGCTAAGGAAAAAGAGCGAATTGCCCGTGAAAAAATCAGGGCACAGGAAAAAGCGGCAAAGGAAAGAGCAAAAGAAAAAGAACGTATAGCCCGTGAAAAAGCAAGAGCTAAGGCAAAAGAGCAGGAGCGTCTTGCAAGAGAGCGTGCCAAAGCCAAAGAGGAAAAGCTCAAGGCTGACAAGGCGGCCAAGAACGGCTAAAAATCAGTAGTAATTGTTATATCAATGTGATTTCACCGTGGAGAAGTGACATTGAAAAACAGTGGAGGTTTTATTATGATTAAAAGGAGATTAGAAAGGGTTGCGGTAACGTTGCTCAGTGCGGCAATGTTGCTGTCGTCAACCGGAATTGCCGCATCATTTGCTGTAAATGACGGTGCAACTTCCGGCTCTACAACTGTAATCTCTTCCTCCACAGAAAATTCTTCCACGGCTGTTTCTCAGGAGGGAGGAGCAATTTCCGCAACCACGGTTGTCACCGAGGGCGGCACGCTTGTAAGCGAGGAAAAGGGAAGCGGTACAGCTTCCGATCCGTACAGGATTTCCGATGTTTCCGATCTTCTTAAAATGCAGGAAAAGATCAACACCACAACAAGCGCAAACAAATACTTTGTACTTACCGAAGATATTGACCTTTCCGAGGTAAAGGCTGACGATTTTCTTTCAAATTCAGTTTACGCAGGTTCGCTTGTTTCCGTCAGCAAAAATCTCAGCTCTGCGTCGAAGAATGTATACTTCTCGCTTGACGGTAACGGACATAAGCTCAAGGGGCTTAACGTTGCTTTCTCAAAGGGTGAGAGCTTTGCGATCTTCGGCTATCTCAACAGCAGATCGACAATTAAAAATCTAATTGTTGAGAAGTGCGTTATTAACGTCACAACGGACGCAAAGAACGGCGCAATCCTTGTCGCCGAGAATGACGGTACGATCTCAGGCTGTGAGATTAACTATTCCGCACTCTCGATGAAGAACACCGCATATGCCGGTCTTGTTGCGGCGGTGAACTCAGGCACAATCAGTGATGTTAAGCTGGTCGGAACTCAGACCAATGCAAGCGGAGCCTCGGCTTCTTCACACACATTCAGTGCGACGGGTACAGTCGGAGCGGTTGCCGGACTTAACAGCGGTAAGCTCACAAGTGTTTCTGCAATCAACATAGGCACATTCATCAATCCTTCCCTTTCGGGCAAGACTGTTTACGGCGGCATCGTCGGATCAAGCTCCGGCACGGTCTCCAACAGCTTCGCTTCGGGCAATGTCACCGGCGGTAAAACAACGGACTATGTCGGCGGAATTGCAGGTACAGCCGCAAAGGGTGCAAAATTTGTAAACAACTATATCCTCGTTGCTCTTCGCTGTTCGGCATCGGGCAACGGACTTGTCGGATCGGGAGCAACCTCCGATATGCTTACGGATTGCTATTGGTCGAGCGCAGTAAGCGGAAGAACTGCCTCTGTTACCGATTACGGCACGGATATTAACGATATTGATACGCTTCGCTTCAAGACGGTCAAGGCAGGAGAAACAGTATCGGTTTCTTCCTCCGATCTGTCCGCTTCTTGGGGCAAGGCGAGCCTTGCTTTCAAGGAGGGCTTTACAAAGTCGGGCGACGGCATCACCGTATCCACGACAACAGATTCCGCAAAAATTAAGGGCGTAACAGCCGGTACGGTCGGCAGACTCAGCTACACCGCAGAGATCGCTCTCCCGTCCTCAATCGGAACGGGTGACCTCAGAATTTCTCAGTATTTCAGCCTGCCCGTTCTCGTTGTTTCTTCAAGCTCTGACGGTAAGGGCACGGAGTTCGAGCCTCTTGTTATTGAAAATTCGGCAGATTTTAATCTGCTCAGATATGCACACGGCATTTATGCAAAGCTCGGCAAGGATATTTCCGTAAACGGCTCAGCGTTTGCATTCAACGGAAGTCTTGACGGAAACGGCCACACAATCAGCATCACGGCTCCCGTATTCAGCGAGCTTTTCGGAACGCTTAAAAACATAAGCTTTGTTGCAAAGTCGGATATTTCATCTGCGATTTTGGGTAAAGCGGTCAGCGTAAATGCTTCAAATGTAGCGGTAACCGTTGCTGACGGCGCAAGGTTTAACGCTTCGGGCAAAAAATCCGGCGTAATGTTCAGCGAGGTTATCGGCACAAGCGTTCTCGATGACTGCCGAGTTAAGGCAGACGTCAATATTGCCGCAGAGGTTGACTCTTTCGGCGGATTGGCAGGAGAGGTAAACGGAAGCGGTACAACGATCACTAACAGCGGTGCGGCAGTAAATATCGGCTTGTCAAACAAGGCGGTCAATGCCGCAGGCTTTATCGGTGCAGTAAACGCTTCAAATGCAAAAATAGAAAATTGCTACGCTTCCGGCAAGAATGAAGCCGGTAAGTATTTGTTCCTTGCCTCAATAAAGGCGACGGATACTAAGATTTCCAATATTTATCTCAGCAAGGGAACACAGACTGCTCTTGATTTTGCAAAATACGGTTTTGTTGATAAATCAGAGTTTGTCGAGTGGAGCTTTGACAGCGGAGAGACCGCTTTCTTCACAGGAAACGGCGGAGATTTTACGGCGACTGTTCCCTCGGTTAAAGCATTGCTTAATTCAACGGCGGCGGATTATTCCGTAAGCTGTGATTCTGCAAAGCTTAATGCAAGGGTGACAGCGGAGAACGGAACGCTTGTACTCAAGGTAACCCGTGCGAGCGGAGTTATCACCGTCAAGGGTTGCCCGGTGACCGTTACAAACAAAAAGACAGGTCTTTATACAACAGTATATGTTTCAAACGGACTTGAGAAGGACGGCGCAGGTAACTACGTTATCACTTCCGCATACGATTTTGCGTATATCGGAGAAAACATTTCCGAGCTTAACGCTTCAAGCTTTGTTGTAAACTCGGATATTGATATGTCGGTTATCAGCTCGTTTGAGCCGATCGGCGGAACTCTTGCACCGTTCAGCGGCAAGCTCAACGGCAACGGCCATACTATTTCAGGTCTCAAGATCAACGGAACATCAAAGTCAGGACTTTTTGCCTCACTTGAAAACGCAGAGATCAGCAATCTTGTTATCTCCGGCGCCGAAGTGAACACAAAGGGCTTGTATTCCGCTGTTCTTGCAGGACAGATTGTCGGCAATACAAAGCTTAACAACATCACCGTTTCCGACAGTAAGGTTTCCGCAGATGGTATTTACAGCGGAATTATTGCAGGATCGGTCGATTCGGGTAATCTTACCGCAATCGATATCAATGTTATCAGATCCTCGGTTGCTTCAAAGGCGAACTATGTCGGCGCATTTGCAGGTCATGTAAACTGCGGCGGCTCGGTTGCCGATATTGATATTGAAAAAATAACACTCAGCGGTGCGGAATATGTCGGCGGTGTGATCGGTCTTGCCGAGGGTACGTTCTCGGTGAAGAACGCAACGGTAGCCGATGCAAATATCAAGGGTGTATCCGAGATTTCCGGTATTGCCGCAGGCAAGGGCGAGGTTTCGCTTACAGGTGTTAAGGTTATCGGCTCTGATATTTCAACACTTTCAAACACGGCGGCATTTGTTGCCGGCGGAATTGCGTCAAGCTTCGGTTCGGCTATTGACTCTGCCGAAGTAAGAAACACGAAAGTGAACGCAGGTATCGCTTCGGCGGTTGTCGGAAAGTCGGTTTCCGATGCAAAACTCACAGTAAATAATATCAAGGTTTACGGCTCAACAGTAAAGGCTGAAAATGCAAATACGGTTGCCGCAGGTATTCTTGCCGTCCACAATGCAGGCGGAGCGGCAATTTTGAAGGATTGTTATATTGATTCAGAGACCGTCATCACGTCAACGGCTGTTTCGGCAGGCATTGTGGGTGAGATTACGGGCAGCGAGAGCGCACTTTCAGCAAACGGAATAAAGTCATTTGCAAATGTTGAGTGCCTTGCTTCCGCAGACGCAGTTGCTTCGGCAGGATTGGTTGCAAAGCTCAGCGCAGGCGCAGTAAATAATGTATCCTTCAATGATGTAAAAATTCTCGGCAAGGTCAGCGGTAATGCTGTTGTCGGCGGTTTGATCGGTCTTGTCAAGGGAACAGGCAGCTTCAACGGAGCAACAGCCGTTGTTTCCGAGTCCGTTTGTGCGGCTCAGATCAATACCGATGCTTCAAACGGAAAAGCAGGCGTTGTGATCGGCTACATTGATACCGAAAATACGATCACATCCGAAAGCATTGATCTCTTTGTTAAGAATACTGTTATTTCAACATATTTCGGCAACGCTTCTGCGTTCGGTTCCGAAACAGGAATAAAGTCGGCGAAGATCACCGATATGGATAAACCGAACGGCTCGTCCATTCATTCGTCGGTCGATACTCTCACAACATCGAATGAAACGCAGATCACCCTCTCAAATCTTCCCACGGTCAAGGGCTATACCTTTGATTCGGCTACGGGTTGGGTTTCCGAGGCTTCGGACAGAATAAGCGTTGTGTCTTCGTCCGAGGATAAGCTCGTTCTGAAAGCCGAGCATATGGCTGATATTTCGATAGTGGCATATTATGTACTTGCTTCGGACAGCGAGGTCCGTATTCCCGTACATTTTGCGATCAAGTCCAATGTACGCACTCCGCTCAAGGGCGAGGGTACGGCAGATAATCCGTATTTGATTTCCAATGCATACGACCTTGAATCTGTTGCTTATTATGACAGTCTCGGCAAGTATTTCGCTCTTGCCGAAGATATCGGATTTGAGACCTCTGACTTTGAATTCGGCGGCGGATTTTACAATGTCGGCAACGGCGTTGTCACAATCGGAAATGCCGAGAGCGGCTTTAAGGGTACGTTCACCGGACTTTATAACGGCAAAGTCCATTCAATTAACGGACTGAAGCTTTCGGGCAACACCTTCGGCGGTCTTTTCGGAGCAACCGACGGAGCGGTCATCTCTGATCTTGTTATCAACAATGCAGATGTGACAGGCTTGAACTATGCAGGTGTTGTTATCGGCAGCGCAAAGGATACCGTTATCAGAAATGTTACAATCAATTCGTCCTCTGCATACTCAAGCGAGTTTGGCAGTACCGCAGGTATTCTTGCCGGAGCTGCTGAGAACGTGACGGCGGAGAACATTACAATAAGCAAATCCTCTGCTTCATCAACACTTTCGGCAACCTCGGCAACGGTCGAGACAGCCGGCGGTGTGGCAGGTGTATTCAGCGGAAAGCTCAGCAACATTCAGCTTGATAATATTTCCGTCAAGTCGGGTACTGTTGCCGGCGGAGCAGTCGGCTCTGCATCAACTTCCGACATCAGCGGTGTAACAATCAGCGGAACGGTTGAGGGATATGAGGCCGGCGGAATAATCGGCAAGCTTGACAATCCTGTCAACACTTCCGTCAGCGGATGCTATGTCAGCGGCTCTGTCAAGGCAGAAAAGCTTGCCGCAGGGGCAATAGCAGAGGTCGGCTCAGGCCTTGCAAAGCTTGAAAGGCCGTTGATTTCCGAGACGGTTATCTCCGCAAAAGCACAGGCAGAAACTTCTGCCGCAGTAATTGCACAGGCTGATATCTCCGAGCTGTCAGACAGCAGAACAACAAAGACGGAGATTATTTCCGACGTATATTATTCATCATATCAGAATGACAGCGTGTTCGGAACGCAGGAGCTCAATTCCTACCAGAATTTGAAGTTTACTGCGGTTGATCTCAGCGCAATGAAATGTGTGATTGACTCAACCGAGAAGTCGTTCATCACTCTTGACGGCGAAAAGACCGTTATTTCCGATGAGGATATCGTTCTCAGCGCAGGCAACGGAACTTACAAGTCGTTTGAGCTTTGCGGACACAGGTTTGACCTTGTGTCGGCACATTCGGATCCCGACGGCGTTTTGAATTACAATGCCGAGGACTCCTCAATCAACGCTGTGGGAACGGTGGACGGCGCAAAGCTTGTGTTCACTTATTCTGACGGACTTGAGACTGCAATATCTGTTTCATACAGCTCGCTTCTCAGCGGTTTGGGAACGAAGTCGGATCCGTACAGAATCGGAACTGCCGACGAATTTGCACTTATGATGCAGAACGCAGACAGGGCAGAGGTTTACTATCTCCTCACTGACGATATTGATCTCAGCGGTCTTGACTCGGCAGAGAGCTTTGCAGGAATCCTTGACGGCGGCAATCACGTTGTTTATGATTTCAGCGGATCATCACTTTTTGAAAATGTAAGCGGAACAGTTAAAAATATCGGCTTTGTCGGCTTTGACATCGACGGCGGAAATTCAACATCCCTCGGTGCCGTTGCAGGAACACTTGACGGAGCGGTTGTTGAAAACTGTGTTGTTATTGCAGACATCAACGCTTACTCTAAGGCTCAGGACGCAGGCGTTATCGCAGGACGTGCGACAAACGGCACAAGAATTGAAAACTGCGTCACATCGGGCAGAGTTAAGGGTGCTTCCCTTATTGCCGCCGGCGGACTTGTCGGTTCGGCTTACAATTCACAGATAAATAATACCGTTTCAACGGCATTCGTTTCGGTCGGCGGATATGCAGGCGGACTTGTCGGTGAAGCAGAATATACAAAGTTAAGCAATTCCGTATTCGGCAATATGGTCAAGTCCTCTGACGGCAAGGCAGGAAATATCGCAGGCCGCTTTGCAGACACTTCTTCCGCCGATAATGTTCTCTTTGACGGAAGAACCGCAGCGGACAGAACAGCCGCATTTGAGGGTGAAACCGATGCGATGAAGGAGGCTTCGACAAAGGCTCTTTCGGCGGCATCAGTTGTCGGATTTTCCGAGACCTCCGGCTATGCCGTTCCGGCAACGCTTAACTCGACCGAAAGAAGCGCAAAGTTTGCCACAGCGGTTGAGTTTGCGGCGATGACGGTCAAGTATATTTCCGGTATGAATGTCGGCACAGCGATGAATTATACCGACATCAATATTCCTGCCGAGGTCAATTCCAATGCAGTAAGCGTTGACAGATCAAACGGTCTGACGATCACGCTCATGAGGAACAAGGATTTTGCCTCAGCGGATAATACGATTGCAAGATACGCAGAGCCGTCAACCGAAAATTCGGTTAAGGTCAGCTATTCTGTCACGGATTCAACCAAGGATCTCGGCGGAAAGCTCATCGGTGTGATGCTCAAGTGCAAGCATGGAAGTGAATCCAATTCCTTCGGCTTCTTCACCGAGGTCGGCTCCGAAACAAGAGGAATTAACTGTGCGAGTGTTGCCGACGGTAAACTGTATGTTGATCTCAGCCTGCCGACAGGCTATGGCTATAAGGTCAAGGCAACGGATCCCGACGGAAAGTCACTCAAGGTTAAGGATATGAAGAACGAGGGCAAGCTCATTGAGATCGGAAATTCCGACTCGGTTACGATTTCGGTTGAGATCGTTGAGGCAAACCCGTCGTGGGGAATCAGATCAATTTGGAGCGTTATTGGTAAATAAATAGAGGGTTGATGTTACAATGAGAAAAAAGTTTACGTTTGTTAAAAACTTAATATTAGCTGTGGCATCGGCCCTGACTCTAATTGCTGTTTCTTTCGCATGGTTCAGCGATTCAAATCAAAACTTCGTGCCGTCAATTACCGGTGAAGTTGTCAGCCCGACTTATGCGAATGTTATTTTCTTTTCCGAGGGTTCGGACGGAAGCTATTCGAGACTGGTCGGAGATATGGCTCTTGATAATTGGACCGCAGGTTCATATCAAAAATACAGAATTGTAATGACAACCGCCACGGACGAGGCTCTGAAGATCGGTATGTCGATCGAGGGTCTGCCGTCCAATATGAATACCGACCTTAAAAACTCCGTTCAGGTTAAGTACACGGTTTACAAGGCGACAAAGGTAGTCAAGAACAACGTTGTATCGTTTGAGGACGGAGCGATGATTTTCGGATCCGATTATATAAGGTTGTCCGAGCTTTCCAACGGAAAGATATTTGACGGAAGATCCCTTGCCTCTTATCAGACGGCTAAGAACGACGTGTTTGTAATTTATTATGAGCTTGGTTTGGCGGAGGACAGCCCGTCAACGATCGAGGGACTTTCCTCCTCGCTCGGAACACTCAAGATCAATGTTCAGCCGGTATCATAATTTATGAAAAAAGCAGGTAAAATTTTTTCGAGAATAATGGCGGTTATCTCCGTGGTAATATTTATTTTCGGATTAACAATATTTGTGTCGGTGCTCAGAGCATCGGCAGGCAAAGCTCCGAGCGTTTTCGGTTTCAGCGTGCTTCAGGTAACATCCGGAAGTATGGATCCGGAAATACCTGTCGGAGGGATAGTGATAGTCCGCAAGGTTAAGCCGGAGTCACTGAAGGTCGGCGATGTTATCTCGTTCTATTCAAACGATGTCGATATTTCCGGCAAAGTGAATACCCATAGGATAGTTGAAATCAAGCAGAGTGAAAGCGGAGAAAAAATCTTTCGTACCAAGGGAGATGCAAACGAATACGCCGATACTGCGGCAGTTTTTGAAATCGACCTTGTCGGCAAGATGATATTTAATTTAGGCTCGGTGGGCGGATCGGTTTTTGACGTTTTGAGAAACCCGACGATCATTCTGATTTTTATCGTTTTGCCGCTGATATTTATTACCCTGGGCGAGGCAGTTAATCTGGCGAAGCTAATCGCTGAATATAAATTTTCCGATCAGAAGGATGAAGATGATGAAAAGTCTTCGGAAGCAAAAGATTAATATTCTCCTTACGGCAATCATCATCTGTATTTCCGTTGTAGCTGTCGGAGTTGTTTATGTTCCAAAGATAATGAAGATGGATATGTTCGTCGTTGAAACAGGAAGTATGTCTCCGACGATAAAGCCGTACAGCGTTATCTATGTTAAAAGATATGAGAATTTTGAGGACTACCGCATCGGAGATATCGTAACCTTTACGGATCGCTCTCAGCAGAAAAGCTTCACTCACAGAATTGTGGGAATTAACGAGCTGAACAGAACCTTCACAACAAAGGGCGACGCAAACGAGGAGAACGATGTCGGACCTACCCCGGCGGAATATGCTCAGGGCAAGGTGGAGGCAGTAATTCCTTATTTGGGATACATTGTAAAATTTTTGAGATACACTGCGGTCAAGATCGCAGTCGCAGTAATATATATCGCCTGGGCGGCGATAGAGATTGAGCTGTTTTTGGCAGAAAGGAAGAGGGCTTATGAGTAAAAGAATAATTGCCTTGGTTGCGTCCCTGGCGGTTGTGATCGGACTTATGAACTGCGGAACTTCATACGCATGGTTTGTCACCACGCTTGAAAAGAAGCAGAGCATTTCCGTTTCCGTAGTCAGCACCTCTCAGACCGCCAAGCTGACCGATCTTGATTCGGACGAAAAGACAATAATTATGCCGGGCGACAATCTTGTGAGCTTAGACGGACAGGGCGCAATGCTCAGGATCAATAACGATTCAACAACAGACGTACAGATCCGACTCTCTATCGAGTATACAAGCTACGCTTCCGGAAAGGCGGAACAGAAGATATATTCCGGCAACGGAGATGATATTGAGGTTACATTTGCGGCAGGCAAGTGGTCGAAGAATGTTAACGCAGGCGGCGTTTGCTACTTCTACTACATGGGCGATGAGTACTCAACGGACACGATATATGATCTCGGCTCGGTTCCGACGGTGAAATCCGACGTCTCCTATATTGATGCGATTTCAAGCATAGTTTATAAAGAAGATATTTCAAAGGCATATTCAGGTCAGCCTGTAAATCTCAAGGTTACCTTTGAAGCGAAGCAGGCGGACAATATTTCGTGGAGTAGTATTGATTCCTATCAGCTCTCCGGAACAAACGCATGAAAAAAGGTAAGACAAAGCTGAAGCTTGGAAACATACTTTTCAATTTTCTGGCGATAGTTACAGTAATTTCGGTCGGATTTGTGGCTTTCAATTTTCTGACCGGCGCAAAGGGTTTTGCCGTTACAAGTCAGAGTATGGCAAAAACGCTTGAGCGGGGAGATATTGTTTTCTCCCGTGAGGTTGAGTTTGACGAGCTGAAAATCGGCGATATTGTGACGGTCGGCTCGGCGGACGGCAAAGAATACTTTACTCATAGGATAGTTGATATTGACCGTGAAAACAAAACGGTTTCCACAAAGGGCGACAACAACCCCGAAAAGGATCCGATGGATACGTCGGCGGACAGAATAGTCGGCAGAATGTGGTACAGCGTGCCGTTACTCGGTTTTATTACAATCACATTCGGCAGTCTTTCGCAGACAAAGGGTTTGATAATTCTTGCGACGGTTGCAATAGCTTTGATTGCAATAAACATTATTTTAACTAAAATAAAAGCAAAGAAAAACGGAGGTGACAGCGATGAATAGAATAAGGAAGGTGTTGACGCCTCTTATGGCTATCGCCCTTGTGCTTTGCATCGGATATTTTTCCGGAATGTCAAAGACCTCTGCTTGGTTTTATGAAAGCGGAACGATCGACAGCGGCGACAGCTTTGTTTTCGGAAATTTTTCCGTAAACACAAAGTTTATAATCAACCACAACGTTCAGTTTGATGCGGCGACAAAGCTTGCCGACAACAACGAGATTCTCTTTGACAAGGCTGTCAATTTCGACAACATCAATGTCACTAATTCCGGCAATGTCCCGGTGAGAGTTTATTTCAGCATCAATATTGCCGACGGTGTAAAGGGATACCGCTGGTTCGTATATACGGACGATATGATTGTGAACGGAAGCATTAAGGATACGATCAAGGCTAATGTTCCCGCACTCACAAAGACTGAGCTTGACAAATACAACAGCGAGAAATATATTCTTTTGGCTCCCGGTGAGACCAAGGAAATCAAGATCGCAAGCTGGGTTGAATATGATGATGTCAGTGCAGAGCTTAACAAAGGTAATACCGTCAGCTATGCAACGAGGATTTATATGACAGCAACTCAGGACAAGGACGGTATAATCGCTTAACGGAATCGGGGTGACGGATATGTCAAACAAGATAAGCAAAAAAGCAATAGTAGTGATCGTGGCTGTTATCGCTGTAATTGCCGTCGTCGGCAGTTCTTTGGCGTGGTTCGTTACTCAGACCTCAAAGTCGCAGAGTTTCTCAATTTCGGGAATAAAAACCTCGGCTGACGTTTATTTTGCAAACGGCAAAAAGAACGTTGACGCAGGACAGTATAAGGACGAAAACGGACTTTATATTCTCAGCCTTAACCAAGATGATGAAAATTACATCGGCAAGCTCAGAGTAACTGTCCGCAGGAGCGGAAGTGCCTGCTGTCTGAGAGTCAAGACCGCCTTTGAGTGGCAGTCGTCGGACGGAGCAGTTGCTCAGTTTTCAACAAACATTCCCTACATTTTCGGCGATGAATGGTATGACAACCGCAGTGTTGATTACCGTGTATATTATATGGGCGGCGACCGTTCCGGCAAGGCGGTCAACGAGGCTTTTTCACTCATCAACGGGTTTGATGAAAGCAAGTTTGACGCATCGGGATTTGAAGAGGACGCTTCGGTAAAGGTTCTTATCGAGGTTGACGCCGTTCAGTTCAACCGTTATCCGCAGTTATGGAATATTGAAAAATTGCCGTGGGAATAATGGAAGTTGATTTATATGTCTAATAAGAAAAAAGTGCCTGTGGCAGGTAAAACTGTCGCAGGCAAAAACAATTATAACAGAAAAAAAGAGGCTCAGAAGAAAAAAGCTGAGGCGGAAAAGAACGCAAAGCGTGTCCTTGAGGAAAAAGAACGCAAGCAGAAGCAGCGTGAAAAACGCAGCGAAGAGATCCAAAAACAGCGTCAAAAGGCAAGCGCAAAGAAAAACCGAATTGCGGAGAAAAAAACGAAGAAAGAAACCGCTAAATTAAATCGGCTGAAAAGGAAAAAAAGGTTTGTAAAAAAATTTCGTTATTATACGAGCAAGGAGTTTTTGCTCTCATTCAACTATTTCAGGATTTTCACCTGCATAGTTCTTCCGATCGCCTTGATTATAACCGGCTGTGTTTACCTGTCAAAATCCGTAAGTCTGAACGTCCCTGCACAAATCAGGGCAATCGAATTTAACGGCAGAACAGAGAGTGAAACAGTTGCAGAGCAAAGCGTATTTAATGCTCAGCAACAGCAGGTTTTTATCGACGCTCTGAAAGCGAGAGGAAGCCGACGGTTTAAGTTCTATTTCAACTCCGTTGTGAATGTCGGAGACGATTTTTCAACCGAGGATCTCTGCTTCGGAAATCCGAAAACCAATGATTGCATACTTATCGCAACTGTCTATGACGGTGACGGAGAGGTGCTTTACCGTTCGCTCGGACTTGAGCCAGGCAGAGAGATTAACAAGGTGAAGCTGTTCAAGGAATTGAGCTACGGCGTCCACGATGTTAAAGTCGCAGTCAACGCCTACGATAAGGATACCAACAATAAAATCGGAACGAAATATGCAAAAATAAAAATTGCGGTCGGTGTTGAGTACAATGGCGAAGAATAAAGCAAATAAAAAAATAATACTGATCTCCGCCGTCGCCGTGCTTGCCGTCGTGATAGGCATACTGTTTATGACGGGTACGGTCTCTCAAATCCGATTGAAGCTTTCACCCGGCGGTAAGGTCAGCGAGGGCGTTCTTTCGGGCGTCGATCCCGATGTTCACATAACGAGCGTGCCGGAGGGTGAGATCCGTTATCTTATCAATAAGCGAATTGTGTTTGAGGATAAATATTCTCTCGGCAGCGTTATGCTGGAAAATCCGGAAACCTGCCTGTATGATATTAAATTCGTTATTTACAGGGACAACGGCGAAATGATCTACACCTCACCGATGATAAAACCCGGCGAGTGCCTGGAAAAAGATAAGCTGACCGAGGTGCTTGGTTCGGGTGAGTACAACTGCTCATATTCCGCTCAGGCATATCTGAACGGAGAGCTTCAGGGCGAAGTTACAGGAGTTGTCACCGTGATTGTAGGATAAAAGGAATTTTTAAAAGAGCTGAAATGCTTTGTTTAAGTAATTTTTAAATTAAGCTTATTAAATCAAAACGACTGCAAGTCAATCCTTTTCGGATAACTTGCAGTCGTTCTTATTAAACCGATTTTTTATTTATTGTCAACCTTGTAGATCGCATATGCAAGGAGCTGACCGTTTACAAAGTCGCAGGCGTTGGATATGATGAAATCACCGTAAGCCTGAACGAAAATTCCCTCTGACATTTCACCCGGGCATGACTTCTTTGTCGGCTGAGTGAAGCTTGTTATTCTCGGTGCGCCTACGCTTGAAACGTGAATCATTGTTGCGGTTGTTCCATCATAGTCCGAGATGTTAAGATCGGGGTTGTAGCACTCCATGTCATATGTCCAGTGAGAGTGACCGTTGAAGAAAACCACGTTCTTATATTTCTCAAGGAGGTTTCTGAAGCGTCGCTCGTCCTTATTTCCTTTAAAATAAGGAAGTGTGTAGAACAGGCCCCAGTCGTTATAGATGTTACCCTCACCGAGGAACGGGTTGCCCGTGGGAGCATTGAGGAAGGTGTGGAAATAGAGAAAAACTCTCTTGTCCTGATACTTCTCAAACATTGCTTCAAGCCAATCCTGCTGTTCATCGGTTACAAGCTGAACAAAGGGAGCGTATGTATTGCTTATCTGGCTAAAGAAAATAAAAATGTCGCCATGAGTTTCCTCGCCCGAATATACAAAGTCATATCCGTTGTCTGCAACATCAAGAACGCCTGCGGGCTTATTGTCCGAGAATACACCGACATTGACATTCTCTTTCCAGCTCTCGTAAACGAATTCTTTTCTGCAGTCGTGGTTACCCTTGCAGGAGAAAACGTGAAAATCGTGCTGATCGTTATACTTGCGGAAGGATTCATATGACGAAGACTCGCCGTTATTGGAGAGGTCGCCCGAAACACCGATTATAGAAACTCCCATATCGTCAAGGAAATCGAGAGCACGGGGATAGGACATATCCGTGATATCGTTGCCGTCGTCGTCAAAATATCTGTTGAAGTGGATATCGCTGAGCGATCCGAAGCTGTAAGTCATATCGCCGTAATCAGGAATGTTTTCTTCCGGGATTCTGTCGGTGTCAAGAAGCTGATCCTGATAATAAAGCAGGATAGTTTCCGCTCCGTCGGGAATAGCAAGGAAAGAATTTGTCTCCTTTGTGCCTTCACCCTTTTTGACCTCAACCTGAGCAAACCAACTGTAAGGAACGGTTTTGCCGCTCGCTGAGCTTGTTGTGAGCTTGTTGCCCTGAGCGTCGCCCCAGTAAAGCTCATAGGTTGCGTCGAAGTTTGCTTCAACCATCGCCGTACCCGCTGCCGAGCCTGACTCCTCGGTGGCAAAGACAAAGT
Organism: Acutalibacteraceae bacterium; assembly: GCA_051881315.1. Lineage (GTDB taxonomy): Bacteria > Bacillota > Clostridia > Oscillospirales > Acutalibacteraceae > CAG-488. Next base: position 148,917 of record JBJEPQ010000029.1, read on the forward strand.
CCGCATCTGCCTGAACACCGTCCGAGGGGAACGGAACGGGAGCGATTATTCCGGCGGAAATGAGAGCCGAAAGAATGAGAGCAAAAAGCTTTTGCATAAAATTAACTATCATCATATTCCTCCAATATTAAGTAATTATACCAAACGGTACCAAGTGAATTATACCACTTTTTACATCGGAAAATCAACAGTTTTGTTCTGAACATTATATATAATTGTATACGGAAATCCGAAAGATGAATTTATTACAATTTGTAACTTTTTGTAACTTTTTTATTTTTGTTATAATTAGCAAATAAATACGGGTAAATACATTTAATAACTGTAACAAATAAACAATAAAACGGGCGTTGAAAAGCAAAAACAGCTAAAATTTTGCCTTGATTTTGAAAAAAATCCGATTCTTAAATTTGACATTTGTAACTTTTTATGTTATACTCCTGCCCGTTGTGCAAATAATAAGCGACAGGAGTTTATTATATGAAGAAAGCTATCAAGAAAATAGTACCTGTATTATTGGCGATAACGCTGATATTTACGGTTGCATCATACAGTAAGGCGAGTGCAAAGGACTATACCTGCACAAGCCCCAAGCTTCAGCAGCTTATCAACGAGTGGTCGGGCGTTTACTGGACGGGATCGTTCAGAACCGCAACCACCTGCAAGGGCTTTGCGGATATGATGTTTAACGAGCTTTACGGTAACGGCGGAGTAGGCGCATACAATTCGGGCGCATACAGCTATTACGTTCCGACGCCCCGTGCGGCAACCGAGATTGCAAGACTCAGCTCGGCAGGATATCAGGATTTTTACAACATTATGCACAAGGCCGCTTCGGGCGACTACATTCAGTGGGCAACGGCGTATTCACAACATTCGTCGATCTTCCTTTCCTGCGATGAGAACGGTTTCTATGTGTTCGACAGCAACTATGTTGAGCCATATCTCTGTACGGTTCACTACATTACCTACGATTATATTTCAAGCGTAACCTACGGCGTTTCGCTTTACAGATCAACTTCGAGCGAAGCCTACGTTGCGAAAAAGGTTGAAAAGAAAAAGGAAGCTCCCAAGGTTATTCCTTTTGAATTTGCCGAAAAGAAAGTAGAGCTTACCTATATGGAGACCTACAATCCGACTGTAAACGGCGGCAAAAAGATTACAAGCTGGACTTCATCGAACGACAATGTTGCGGTGGTAAGCAACGAGGGAGTTATTGAGGGCGTTTCCGGCGGAACGGCGATCATCACTGCGATCAATTCGGAGGGTAAGTCAACTCAGATGACCGTTGAGGTTGAGGATACCTCGGTCAAGAGAATTATCGGAGTATTGCTTGACGGATTCAAGCCAATCGACGTCAGCGGACTTGCATTATAAAACAGCAGGACGATTGTTCGACAGGAAAATAATATTTTTTTAAAAAAAGTATTGACAATACTGTATTATTGGAGTAATATATTCAAAACAAAATATTAAAGGCTGTGACGAAGAATGGTCAGGGCGATAAAACATTTCAGAGAGCCGATGGTCGGTGCGAATCGGTATGAAAAAACCTTGTCTTCTCCCTTCTGAGCCGGAAACCTGAACCTCCGTTTCGGTGTTAAGTAGGGTGACCCGTGTAGGCTACGTCAGTGCATAGAGGTTGTTTGACTTTGAACCGTAATCAAAGGCAAAGACGAAGACGGAATCTATCCGAATTTTTCTCAGAGAGTCGGTGGCGGTGCGATACCGACAAAATTTAGTAGAATTCCTATCACTTCCGAGCCGGAAGTCCCAAAGGTTTACACCCAGTAGGCGCTTCCCGTGAATGCTACGTCAGTGCATAGAAGTTGTCAGACTTCGAAGAGTTGGCGAATTTTTATGTTCGCAATTTGAGTGGTACCGCGAGTGATAATTGATTTACACCCGTCTCAAAGCAATGAATGTGCTTTGAGGCGGTTTTTTTGTACTTTCCGCTTTGAAGCAGGAAACCGCACGCCGGTTTTACATTTACAGTCTGACAAAAGGTGAAAACAAGCTCCGAACCGACAGCGGATTTCGGAAAAAATGTGAAAGGCGGAATTTATAATGTTATCTCTTGACAAAGTTTTCAATGCACAGACGGTGCTGAAAAACATTATTCGTGAAACAAATGTTGTCAGGGCATACGGTATTGCTCCGGAATGTGAGCTGTACCTGAAGCCGGAAAACCTGCAAATAACAGGCTCATTCAAGGTCCGAGGCTCGGCTTATAAGATTGCAATGCTGTCCGAGGAGGAAAAGGCGAGGGGCGTTATAGCCTGTTCTGCCGGCAACCACGCTCAGGGCGTTGCTCTTGCCGCCACGAAGAACGGCATAAAATCTCTTATCTGCCTGCCGGACTCCGCCCCGATTTCAAAGGTCGAGGCTACAAAGGGCTTCGGCGCAGAGGTTTGCCTTGTTGAGGGCTGTTATGACGACGCTTATCAAAAGGCTCTTGAGCTGAAGGACAGCGAGGGCTACACCTTCGTTCATCCCTTTGATGACGAGAATGTGATCGCAGGTCAGGGTACGATCGCTCTTGAGGTTCTCAACGAGCTTGACAATATCGACGCCATTGTCGTTCCGGTCGGCGGAGGAGGACTGATTTCGGGAATTGCATATACGGCAAAGCAAATCAGACCGTCCGTTAAGGTGTACGGAGTTCAGGCGGCAGGCGCACCGAGTATGTATAACTCGGTCAAGAGCGGAAAGATCGAATGTATTCCCTCGGTTTCCACGGTTGCGGACGGCATCGCCGTAAAGAAGCCGGGCGAAAACACTTACAGTCTTGTAAACGAGTATGTTGACGACATTGCCCTTGTCAGCGATGACGAGGTCGCAAGCGCAATACTCGCTTTGATAGAAAAACAGAAAATGATTGCCGAGGGCGCAGGTGCGGCGGCAGTTGCCGCAGTTATGTTCAATAAATTCGACCTGAAGGGCAAGCGCGTTGTTGCCATTGTTTCGGGCGGAAATATTGATGTTACCAATCTGTCACGGGTTATTGACCGAGGCTTGCTCAATTCGGGACGTTCGTCAAGTCTTCTTATTGAGCTTATCGACAAACCCGGTCAGCTCAGTGATATTTCAAGGATCATTGCTGAATGTGGCGGTAACGTAACGGGCGTTCATTATGAAAAAGGCAACACAGAAAGGATAAACGGCTGTTTCCTCCGCATTGAGATGGAGACAAAGGATTTCGATCACGTCAACCTGATAACACAGTCTCTGCGTGACGAAGGCTTTAAGACAGTGTGATTTTGAAAGGAGTAAAAGCTATGAGCAGCAAAGTACAAACCAACAAGGCTCCGGCGGCAATCGGACCTTACTCACAGGCAACGGTTGTGGGTAACCTCGTTTTTACCTCCGGACAGATCCCCCTAAATCCCGAAACGGGAGCTATGGAGGGTGAAAATATCACCGAACAGGCGCACAGAGTTTGCAAAAACCTGACAGCGGTGCTTGAGGCGGCAGGAAGCTCGACCGATAAGGCGGTAAAGACTGTATGCTTTTTAAGCAATATGGCAGATTTCGCTGAATTTAACGAGGTTTATGCACAGTATTTCACCCAGAAACCTGCACGTTCGTGCGTGGCGGTCAAGGAACTGCCGAAAGGTGCTCTGGTAGAGGTTGAAGTTATCGCAGAAAAGGAGTAAAATAGTCAATGATGGATGCAAGCAAATATCGAGTGGGTTATTTCCCGGTCGATAAGAAATATAACAAATGGGTTGAAAAGGATCATATCGAAAAGCCGCCCGTGTGGTGCAGCGTCGATATGAGAGACGGCAATCAAAGCCTTGTCGTACCCATGAGCCTTGAAGAAAAGTTAGAGTATTACAAAGTCCTTCTGGAGGTAGGTTTTAAGGAGATCGAGGTCGGTTTTCCTGCGGCGAGTGAAACGGAATATGAATTTCTCCGCACCCTTATCGACAACAATATGATCCCGGAGGACGTTACCGTTCAGGTGCTCACCCAATGCCGTGAGCATATCATACGAAAGACCTTTGAAGCCTGCAAGGGCGCACCGAGCGCAATAATCCATTTCTATAACTCGGTCAGCGTCGCTCAGCGTGAACAGGTTTTCAAAAAGTCCAAGGAAGAAATCAAGAAGATCGCCGTGGACGGAGCAAAGCTTGTTAAAAGGCTTGCCGCAGAATATGAGGGAAACTTCAGATTTGAATATTCTCCAGAATCCTTTACGGGTACGGAGCCTGAATATGCCCTTGAGGTCTGCAACGCTGTTCTTGACGTGCTTGAGCCGAGCGAGGACAATAACGTTATCATCAATCTGCCCGTGACGGTGGAAATGAGCCTGCCGCACGTTTATGCAAGTCAGGTTGAATATATGAGCGAAAATCTCAAGTACCGTGAATTTGTCACGCTTTCACTCCATCCGCACAATGACCGCGGAACGGGTGTTGCCGATACGGAGCTTGCACTTCTTGCAGGAGCAGACCGAGTTGAGGGTACGCTTTTCGGCAACGGTGAAAGAACGGGCAATGTTGACATCATCACACTTGCACTCAATATGTATTCCCATGGCGTTGATCCTAAACTGGATTTCTCCGATATGAACTATCTTATTGAGAAATACGAAAGATGCACCCGTATGCACGTTTACGAAAGAGCGCCTTATGCAGGAGCGTTGGTGTTCGCCGCATTTTCGGGCAGTCATCAGGACGCTATCGCAAAGGGTATGAAATACCGCAGCAAGAAAAAGCTTCATGAGTGGAGCGTTCCTTATATTCCGATTGATCCCAAGGATATCGGCCGTACATATGACGCCGATGTGATCCGTGTCAATTCCCAGTCGGGCAAGGGCGGAATAGGCTATATGCTTGAGCAGACCTTCGGCTACAGCCTGCCGCCAAAGATGCGTGAGCATTTCAGTTACCTCTGCAAGGATATTTCCGACCGAGGACATAAGGAGCTTAAACCGAACGAGGTTTTCGACATATTCAAGGAGAATTACCTCAACATTCAGAGCAATATCAGCGTTACCGATTTCGACTTCATTCGTGAAAACGGTACTGTCAAGATCGATATTACCTTTATGAAAGACGGAGAGGAGACTGAGCTTCAGGCGGAGGGCAACGGCTCACTCAGCGCGGTGAACAGCGCACTCATCGAATATACGGGTGAAAGCTACACCTTGCAGGAGTTTTCTCAGCACAGTATGCAGGGACAAGGCTCTCAGAGCGTCGCCGCCTCCTATATCGGACTTGAACGTGAGGACGGAAAAATGTTCTGGGGCGCAGGCACGGACACCGATGTGATAAAATCAAGCACAAAAGCTCTTTTGAGCGCATTTAACAATATGATGCGTGGAGGTAAATGACAATGGGAATGACAATGACTCAAAAAATTCTTGCCGCTCACGCAGGACTTGATGAGGTTGTCGCAGGACAGCTCATCAATGCAAAGCTGGACATTGTTCTCGGCAATGATATCACAACTCCCGTTGCCGTCAATGAGTTTAACAAGGCGGGATTTGAAAACGTATTTGACAAGGACAGGGTGGCTATCGTACTTGACCACTTTGTACCGAATAAGGATATCAAGGCGGCGGAGCAGTCCAAGACCTGCCGTGAATTTGCCTGTTCGCATTGCGTAAAGCATTTTTACGACGTCGGCAAAATGGGCATCGAACACGCACTTCTTCCCGAACAGGGAGTTGTAACCGCAGGCGACTGCATAATCGGCGCAGACAGCCACACCTGCACATACGGCGCGCTCGGCGCATTTTCAACAGGCGTCGGCTCGACCGATATGGCGGCAGGTATGGCAACGGGAAAAGCATGGTTCAAGATCCCGTCGGCTATCAGATTTAATCTCACGGGTAAGCTTCCGTCAAACTGCAGCGGTAAGGACGTTATCCTGACCGTCATCGGTATGATCGGCGTTGACGGAGCTTTATATAAAAGTATGGAATTTACGGGCGACGGCGTTGCAAATCTTTCTATGGACGACCGCCTTTGCATCTGCAATATGGCGATTGAAGCCGGAGCGAAAAACGGTATCTTCCCCGTTGATGAGGTGACGAAAAACTACCTCAGCGGAAGAAGCGAGCGTGAGCCTGTATTCTTTGAGGCAGATCCCGATGCGGAATACGAAAAGACTGTTGATATCGACCTCTCAAAGATCGTCCCGACGGTAGCCTGTCCTCATCTTCCCGAAAACACCCATCCTGCGAGTGAGCTTCACGGCATCAAGGTCGATCAGGTTGTTATCGGAAGCTGTACGAACGGCAGAACAGAGGATATGGAAGCTGCTTACAACATTCTTAAAGGCAAAAAGATTGCAGACGGAATACGCTGTATCATAATTCCCGGAACAATGCAGATTTTGCGTGAATGTGTTGAGCGTGGCTGGTACACCGCATTTATTGATGCAGGCGCAGTAGTTTCAACCCCGACCTGCGGACCGTGCCTCGGCGGATATATGGGTATCCTTGCGGCAGGCGAACGCTGTATCGCAACAACAAACCGCAACTTTGTCGGACGTATGGGACACGTTGACAGCGAGGTGTATCTTGCCTCTCCGCAGACTGCCGCCGCAAGTGCGCTGACAGGTTATATCACCGAATACAAGGAGGCGTAAGATATGCAGACACAAGGAAAAGTTTTTAAATATCCCGACAATGTCGATACCGATGTTATTATTCCTGCTCGTTACCTCAACACACCGAACGCACAGGAGCTTGCTCTGCACTGCATGGAGGATATCGACACCGAGTTTGTGAAAAAGGTTAAAACCGGCGATGTTATGGTCGCAGGCTGGAACTTTGGCTGCGGATCCTCCCGTGAACACGCCCCCCTTGTTATCAAGACCTGCGGAACGGGCTGTGTTATCGCAAAGAGCTTTGCAAGGATTTTTTACCGCAATGCTATCAATATCGGTCTTCCGATACTTGAATGTGAGGACGCCGCCGAGGAGATCAATGCGGATGACGAGGTGAAGGTGGACTTCGACACGGGAGTCATCACCGATATCACCACGGGAAAAACATACAAGGCTCAGCCTTTTCCGCCGTTTATTCAGAATATCATCAAATGCGGCGGACTCCTCAAATCCCTGAAAGAAGGCAAGGAATAATGGAAAAAAATATTGCAGTGATCCGAGGCGACGGCATAGGACCTGAAATTGTCGAGCAGGCACTCAGAGTTCTCGATAAGGTTGCCGAGGTTTTCGGACACACATTTAATTATACGGATGTCGATATGGGCGGCTGTGCCATCGACAAGTGGGGCGATCCGCTTCCGCAGGAAATGCTTGAAAAGTGCGTCAACTCCGACAGCGTTATCCTCGGTGCGGTCGGCGGAAACAAATGGAACGATGTTCCGGGCGACAAGCGTCCCGAAAAAGGACTTCTTCGTCTGCGTGCCGGAATGGGAGTTTATTCCAACAACCGTCCCGCAAAGATATGGCCTCAGCTTGCCGACGCTTCACCGCTTAAAAAGTCCGTTGTGGACAAGGGTATCGACTTCATAATCGTCAGAGAGCTGATCGGCGGAATATATTTCGGCGAGCATAAAACGGAAACCGTTGACGGCAAGCCTACGGCGATCGACGTACTCAAATACAGCGAGGACGAGATTGAGCGCATCGGCAGGATCGGCTTTGAGACCGCAAGAAAAAGAGGAAAAAGACTTTGCTCGGTTGAAAAGAGCAATGTGCTTGATTCCAGCCGCCTTTGGAAAAAGGTTATGCACACTCTTGCCGAGGAATATCCCGACGTTGAGCTGAGCGATATGCTGGTTGACAACTGCGCTATGCAGATAGTCAAGGATCCCTCACAGTTTGATGTTGTGGTAACGGAGAATATGTTCGGAGACATTCTTTCGGACGAGGCTTCGATGATAACGGGATCAATCGGAATGATCCCCTCGTCAAGTCTCGGCGCAGGAACCTGCGGACTGTATGAGCCTATCCACGGCTCTGCCCCCGACATTGCAGGCATGGACATTGCCAACCCGATCGGAACTATCCTTTCGGCGGCTATGATGCTCCGTTTCAGCTTTGATATGCCCAAAGAGGCGGACGCTGTTGAAAATGCGGTATCGGCTTACCTTGACGCAGGCTACCGCACAGCGGACATTATGAGCGAGGGTATGACTCAGGTCGGCTGTAAAAAGTGCGGCGAGCTTATAATTGCAAACATCGGAAAGGAGTGAACAAAATGCTTCTTTCAGGAGCAGATATAATTGTTGAAACCCTGATCGAACAGGGCTGTGATACGGTATTCGGTTATCCGGGAGGACAGATCCTCAACGTGTATGACAGTCTTTATACGCATCAGGAACAGATCAATCACATTTTGACGGCGCATGAACAGGGAGCGGCACACGCCGCCGACGGTTACGCCAGAACAACAGGAAAGGTCGGCGTGGTTATTTCCACCTCGGGACCGGGAGCAACAAACCTTGTAACGGGTATTGCAACCGCTTATCTCGATTCAGTCCCGATGATCGCCATCTGCGGCAATGTTCCGACAACTCAGATCGGTTCGGACAGCTTTCAGGAGATAGATATCACCGGTATAACGCTGCCGATTACCAAGCACAACTATTTTGTCGGCTCGGTCGATAAGCTTGCCGATACGATCCGTGAGGCCTTCACTCTTGCAAAGTCGGGCAGACCGGGTCCCGTGCTGATAGATGTGCCCAAGGATGTTCAGATTGCAAAATGCGAGTTTACACCGACTTCACCTGCCGAGGCAGAGCCTCCGCATCCTGCAAAGGACAAGAGGATTGAAGAAGCGGCGAAAATCATAAACGAGTCAAGACGCCCCTATATCTATTTCGGCGGCGGAGTTATCACTTCCGGCGCACAGAAGGAGATGCTGGAGCTTGCAGAGCTTATCGATTCTCCCGTAGGCTGTTCGCTGATGGGACTTTCGGGAGTTCCGACGGATCATCCGAGATTTCTTGGCATGCAGGGAATGCACGGACATTACGCCTCGTCAATGGCGATGCACAATGCCGATCTCATCGTTGCTCTCGGCGTTCGTTTCAATGACCGTGTAACGGGCAACAGGGCGAAGTTTGCAACAGGTGCAAAAATCGTACACATAGATATTGACGGTTCGGAGCTTTGCAAGACCGTCAATGCCGTATGCGGACTCAGGGGCGATGTGAAGCTGACGCTTCAGAAGCTTCTTCCGCTGATTGAAAAGGGCAGTAAGCCCGAATGGTCGCAGAAGATCAGCGATTTCCGCACCGAGGAGGAGGGCTACCTCGACAACAGGGAGAGCCTCACTCCGCGTAAGGCGATAATGACGCTTAACAAGCATCTGGGCGCAAACACGGCTGTCGCAACCGACGTCGGACAGCATCAGATGTGGGCGGCTCAGAATCTGGTTTTCAAAAATCAAAGAAGATTTGTTTCCAGCGGCGGACTCGGCACGATGGGCTTCGGCTTCGGAGCGGCTATCGGTGCAGCATTCGGCACAAAGGAGCGCAGCGTGCTTGTCACGGGTGACGGCAGCTTCGGCATGTGTCTTAACGAGCTTGCAACGGCTGTGACCTACAACATTCCCATTGTTATTCTGCTTTTGAATAATGGTGTGCTCGGAATGGTTCGCCAGTGGCAAACGCTGTTTTTCAATAAGCATTATTCAAACACTATCCTTGACCGCAAGACGGATTTCCCGGCGTTTGCAAAATCCTTCGGTGCGGACGGCGAAACCGTCACGACAGCCGAAGAGCTTGATGAAGCTCTCACAAGAGCTTTTAACTGCGAAGGTCCTTACATCGTCGATTGCAGGATTGACAAGGATGAATTTGTTCTTCCTATGCTTCCGCCGGGAGGCAGTATGGACGATATAATCGTAAAGGTAGGTGACTGACATGAACCGATATACAGTTGCGGTGCTGGTACGAAATCAGTTCGGAGTGCTGAACAGAGTTACGAGTATGTTCCGCCGCCGTCAGTTTAACATCAGCGCCTTAACCGTCAGCGAGACCGAGACGAGCGAGCTTTCCCGTATCACCGTTGTGTTCAGCGGTGACGCAACGGAAAAACAGCAGCTTATAAACCAGCTTTACAAGCTGCCCGATGTTTGTTCGATCAAGGAGTTCAACGATGACAATTCGATAAGCTGTGAGCTCCTTCTCATCAAGATGCTGAACGATCCCGACAGCCGCGGCGATATTCAGAGTGCGGCTGACGCTTTCGGAGCGATAACGGTTGATTATTCAAAGGATACCATTATTCTTCAGCTTACCGACTCATCAAGAAAGATTGATGATTTTATCAATCTGATGAGGGACTACACAATTCTTGAAATCTGCCGAACAGGCAGCGTTTCCCTCGAAAAGGGAAGCACCACCATTCGTCAAACAATAAATTTATAATAGAAAGAGGTAATTACCATGGCAAGAATTTTTTATCAGCAGGATTGTGATCTTCAGAAGCTCAGCGGCAAGACCGTTGCGATCATCGGTTACGGATCACAGGGACACGCTCACGCTCTCAACCTCAAGGACAGCGGAGTAAATGTTATCATCGGTCTTTATGAAGGCTCGAAAAGCTGGGCAAAGGCTGAGGCTCAGGGCTTCAAGGTAATGACAAGCGCAGACGCGGCTAAGGCTGCGGACATCATCATGATCCTTATCAACGACGAGAAGCAGGCTGCTCTTTACAAGGAGAGCATCGAGCCGAACCTTACAGAGGGCAAGACTCTTGCTTTCGCTCACGGCTTTAACATTCATTTCGGCTGCATCAAGCCTCCCAAGAATGTAAACGTTATTATGATTGCTCCCAAGGGACCGGGACACACCGTTCGTTCCGAGTATCAGGCAGGCAAGGGCGTTCCGTGCCTTATCGCTGTTGAGCAGGACGCAACAGGCGACGCATGGGATATCGGTCTTGCATATGCTCTCGGTATCGGCGGCGCTCGTGCAGGTGTTCTTGAGACCACATTCCGCACCGAGACCGAAACAGACCTCTTCGGTGAGCAGGCAGTTCTCTGCGGCGGCGTATGCGCTCTTATGCAGGCAGGCTATGAAACTCTTGTTGAGGCAGGCTACGATCCGAGAAACGCTTACTTTGAGTGTATCCATGAGATGAAGCTCATCGTTGACCTTATCTATCAGAGCGGTTTCGCAGGAATGCGTTATTCAATCTCCAACACGGCTGAGTACGGCGACTATATCACAGGTCCTAAGATCATCACCGACGAGACAAAGCAGACAATGAAGAAGATCCTCAAGGACATTCAGGACGGTACCTTTGCAAAGGACTTCCTGCTTGATATGTCCTCTGCCGGTGCTCAGGTTCATTTCAACGCTATGAGAAAGCTTGCAAGCGAGCATCCGTCCGAGGCTGTCGGCGCAGAGATCCGCAAGCTTTACAGCTGGAGCGACGAGGATAAGCTTATCAATAACTGACAGGAGGTATGTATATGCCTAAAGAAAACATAGTCGACGGAGTTCAGAATGCGCCTCACCGCAGCCTGTTTCACGCTCTGGGACTGACCGAGGAGGAGCAGTCAAGACCGCTTATCGGAATTGTCAGCTCATACAACGAGATTGTTCCGGGACATATGAACATCGACAAGCTCGTTGAAGCGGTCAAGCTCGGCGTTGCAATGGCAGGCGGCACACCGATCGTCTTTCCTGCGATCGCCGTCTGTGACGGAATTGCAATGGGACACACGGGAATGAAGTATTCGCTTGTAACCCGTGATCTGATCGCTGATTCCACCGAGGCAATGGCATTGGCGCACGGCTTTGACGGTCTTGTTATGGTGCCGAACTGCGACAAGAACGTTCCCGGTCTGCTCATGGCGGCGGCAAGGGTGAATGTTCCAACCGTTTTCGTCAGCGGAGGTCCTATGCTTGCAGGTAAGGTGGACGGTAAGAAGACCAGCCTTTCGAGTATGTTTGAGGCTGTCGGCTCACATTCCGCAGGAAAGATCTCTGACGAGAAGCTTTTGGAATATGAGTGCAAGACCTGTCCTACCTGCGGCTCATGTTCGGGTATGTACACCGCAAACTCGATGAACTGCCTGACCGAGGCTCTCGGAATGGGACTTAAAGGCAACGGCACAATTCCTGCGGTTTATTCGGCTCGTATCGAGCTTGCAAAACACGCAGGTATGGCGGTTATGGAGCTTGTCCGCAAGGATATCCGTCCGAGGGATATTATGACCGAGGCGGCGCTGATGAATGCGCTGACGGTCGATATGGCTCTCGGCTGTTCGACAAACAGTATGCTTCATCTTCCTGCGATAGCTCACGAATGCGGTGTTGAGCTGAATCTGGATATTGCGAACGAGATGAGCGCAAAAACGCCGAATCTCTGTCATCTTGCACCTGCCGGCAGAACCTATATGGAGGATCTTGACGAGGCAGGCGGAGTTTATGCCGTAATGAACGAGCTTAATAAAAAAGGTCTGCTCAATACAGACTGTATGACAGTAACGGGCAAAACAATAGGCGAAAATATCGAGGGCTGTGTCAATCTTGATCCCGAGGTTATCCGACCGATTGACAATCCGTACAGCGAAACGGGCGGAATTGCCGTGCTCAAGGGTAATCTTGCCCCTGAGGGAAGCGTAGTTAAGCGTTCCGCCGTTCTTCCCGAAATGCTTGTGCATGAGGGACCTGCGAGAGTGTTTGACTGCGAGGAGGACGCTCAGACGGCCATCAACGCAGGCAAGATCGTTGCAGGCGACGTTGTTGTTATCCGCTACGAGGGACCCAAGGGCGGTCCGGGAATGCGTGAAATGCTCAATCCTACCTCTGCGATTATGGGTATGGGACTCGGCAACAGCGTTGCGCTTATTACGGACGGTCGATTCAGCGGCGCAACAAGAGGTGCGTGTGTCGGTCACATCACACCCGAAGCCGCTTCCGGCGGAATGATCGGAGTTGTCGAAGAGGGCGATATCATCAGCATCAATATCCCCGAAAACCGCATCGAGCTGAAGGTTGACGAGGCTGTCCTTGCCGAGAGAATGAAGAATTTCGTTCCCAAGAAGAAGGAGCTTTCGGGCTACCTCAAGCGTTATGCGTCACTTGTTTCCGGCGGTGCGTCGGGGGCGATCCTTAACTGATATGGAAGAGTTAAAGAACAGACTTGAGGCTCTTTGCATATTCAGGAGCTTGCTCAAGGATCCCGTTATTTCTGCATTATTGAATTATCTTGAGTCTCCCGCAACCTCGGCTTATGCCGAGTTTGCGGCGGCTCTTTATAACGCAAACGGCGGCAATATCAGCGAATATGTCCGCAGCGTTTGCGAGGACAGCGAAAATGTCTATGTCAGGACGGTAGGCAGGGGAGAGCAGCCGCAAGATCATCTGCGCCGTGCTCTCTTGCAGGAGCTTGAAACCTTGCAGGAGGTTGCGGAGCTTACCTGTGAAAAACTGCGTGAGCCTCTGGAATACAAGGGGTATCTGCCCGAAATTGCCGTTTCAAAGACTGATCTGTGCGGAATGTATCTGCACCGAGCCGAAAACATCGAAAAATACGGCCACGGCATTTATGCCAAGAACAGAATGTTCTATGTTGATGAGCAGAACAGCATTGTTCCCGTCCGTAATCCCGATTCTACACAGCTTTGCGACCTTATTGATTATGAGCGTGAAAGACAGATCATAATTGACAACACGAAGGCTCTGCTTGACGGCAAGCCTGCGGCAAACATTCTCCTTACGGGAGACGCAGGAACAGGAAAATCCTCAACCGTCAAGGCGGTCACGAACGCCTTGTGGAAAGAGGGCTTGCGAATTATTGAGATCAGGAAGGATCAGCTCAGGGCGATACCCAAGATCCTTGACGAGCTTTCGGAAAATCCGCTTAAATTCGTGCTTTTCATAGACGATCTGTCGTTTATCAAGGACGATGACAGCTTCAATGCACTGAAAGCCGTGCTTGAAGGCTCTGTTACGGCGAAGTCGGGCAACGTTGTGATCTATGCAACGAGCAACCGCCGTCATATTATCAAGGAGAAGTTTTCCGACCGTGAGGGCGACGATGTTCACCGCAACGATACCATGCAGGAGCTTGTTTCCCTGTCGGAGCGTTTCGGTATTCACATCACTTTCTCAAAGCCGGATAAAAAGACGTTTCTTCACATCGTGCATCATCTGGCACAGGAAAACGGAATTGATATGCCTGAAAGCGAGCTTGACCTGCTTGCGGAGCGTTTCGCTCTTGAACGCGGAAGCCGATCCGCACGGCTTGCAAGACAATTCATTGACGGCTTGCTGTCGAGATAAATTCATTAAAATTATTAAAGCTATAATTCACATCGGACGAATGATTGTGAATTATAGCTTTTGATTTTATTGACATCAGAGTAAAAAGCGGTTAGAATATCATTAAATGTTTAACAAAAGGAGAAATCAAATGAGACTTCCAGCATATCCCCTTATAACGGTCGATCCGTTCTTTTCCATCTGGTCACGAAGCGAGAAGCTTTACGACGACGACACGATGCTCTGGTACGGTCGGAAAAAGCGCATCAGCGCAACAATAAGTATTGACGGCAAGGCCTACCGCTTTATCGGCAAGGGCGTTCAGCCTGCGATTGAGCAGACCGACCGCAAGGTCACGCCGTATATTACATATTACACTTTCAAAAATGAGCAAGTTCAGCTTGATGTCAGATTTTATACTCCGCTTTTGATAAAGGAGCTTGACTGTCTTTCCTTGCCTTGCTCATTTATTGACTGCTCGGTCAGTTCGGCTGACGGGAAAATTCACGAGGTTTCCGTCAAGCTGTCGCTCGCAAGTGAGTTCTGCTACAACAAAACGCCTAAGGAAATCGAAACCTCGGTTGAAAGCTATAAAAATTCCGAGCTTGCTTCAATGGGCTTGAAAAATCAAACCCCTCTTTCCGAATCGGGCGACGATGTCGGCGCTAACTGGGGATATTACTATCTCTGCGGCGGAAAGGCCGAGATCGGCACGGACAGAAAGCACAGAATAAGCTCCGTCTGTTCGGGAAGAACGGACGCTTTGCTTGAGTTTAATTTCATCGCCGCTTTTGACGATGTTTATTCGATCGAATATATGGGCGAAAAGCTCAAGGGCTTGTGGACGGAAAGCTTTGCGGATATTAAGGATGCGATTATTTTCTGCCGTGACAACAGGGAAACGCTTTATAAAAAACTGCTCGCTCAGAACAAAATGATCCTTGACGATGCCGAGGACTTCGGCGAAAGCTATCAGGCTATTCTCACCGCCGCCGCAAGGCAGGTTCTTGCAGGTCATAAGCTTGTCAGGAACGGAAAAGGAGAGCTTCTCTATCTTTCAAAGGAATGTTATTCAAACGGCTGTATCAATACCGTTGATGTTTCTTATCCTGCCGTGCCGATGTTCCTTATCTACAATCCCGAGCTTGTCAAGGCGATGATGACGGGTATATTCGAGTTTTCAAGAAGCAAGGCATGGGGACTTGACTTTGCACCGCACGATATCGGTCAGTATCCGCTTGCCGACGGTCAGGTCTATGCGCTCAGGGATTCGATGAACAAATACAGGCGAACCTTATTTGCAGAAAACCGTGATTATTTTGATCCGAAATATCATATGCCCGTTGAGGAATGTGGTAATATGCTTGTGATGTCCTATGCGTATTACCGTTTCAGCGGCGACGATTCGCAGATGAAAGCGAATTACGATCTGCTTGAAAAATGGGCGGATTATCTGATAAAGCAGGGTGTTGTCCTTGATAATCAGCTTTGCACGGACGACTTTGCGGGACACAGCGAAAAGAACGTCAACCTTGCAATCAAGTCGATTATGGGAATTGCCTGTTTTGACAGGATTTCAAAAGCACTCGGCAAGGATACCGACGCAATGGAAACCGCAAAAGCCTTTGCAAAGGAGCTTGTTGAAAAGGCCTCGGTCGACGGATATCTTTCGTTCGCAGTCGGCAACGAAGAAAGCTGGAGCTTGAAATACAATATGGCATGGGATCTTGTTTTCGGCTTCAACCTCTTTGACAAGAGCATCTATGCCGCTGAGAGCAGAAAATACCGTGAGGAGCTGAACGAATACGGTGTTCCTCTCGATATGCGTAAGGATTTCACGAAAACCGACTGGATGCTGTGGGCTTCCGTTCTTGACGAAAGCGGAGAGAACACCAAGCTGTTCTCCGAAAGCATAGTCAGATATCTGCGTGACACTCAGGACCGCTATTGCTTCTCGGATTGGTACGAAACGAAAGAGCCTAAGGAATGTTCGTTCCGTCACCGCACCGTTCAGGCAGGACTCTGGATGCCTGTACTTAAAAAGAAAGCATAAAAAGCATATTGAATTGCACCTGAAATACAAGGCTCGATTCGACACTCGTTTTAAAGAGTTGTCGGATCGAGCCGTTTTATTAAAATATTTTAATCTAATTCTGTCAGCAAAATTTCTTTGATCTCTCCGCCGTCAAACGGAACAAAGATCGACTTGAACTCCTGCGGAGCAAAGCTCATTGTAACCTTTCTGCCGATAAAGCTGAGGTCAAGCGTTGCGGTGCAGGCTTTTCCGCTTGTTTCAAATGCACGCAGAACATAACCGTTCTTGTCCTCGGCGATCTTTATTGCCTGAACGATCACGTTGTCGCAGTCAATGTTCATTCCGCCGTAGGTCGAGGGAAGCTCGCCCTTGTGGTGAGTCTCCTGATAGAGAGCCAAAGGCATATTCAAAAGCTCTGCTTCACGGACGATCTGCGAATAATCTCCGCTGTCACAGCTCATAAATGCGTAGGTAAATTCAAGCTCGTCCTGATCTATCAGCTCCATGTCGGGATCACGGTATTCCTGTCCGTAATGGTCGAGATAAGCGCAGGATCTCGCCGCCGTCATTCTCATCTCACTGCCTATGGCGCAGAAGCTGTAACGGCCGTTGTTGATAAGGGCAAAGCCGTCTGCGTCGTTTTCGATTGCAGTCCAGCCCTGTGCAGGCTCCTCCTCGCCGTTAGTCTCCTTTTTGATAAAGCCGAACGGCATTGAGTAAACAGCCTTTGCATCGTCGATCGCAACGGGGAAGGTCAGCTTCAGGAGCTTGTAATCCTCCTTAAAGAGAGTTTTGCATCTGACTTCAACCTTGTCGCTGTCCTTGTAGAGTGAATAATACTGGACAAGCACGGAATCGTTATAACTGCTCTCAACCTTGAGGGTTGCTCTCATTGTGCCCGTTTCGACAATTTCAAATTTCGCATTGCCGAAGCTTCCGATATCCTTGTTGTAATCAAAGACAAGGTGTCCCCATGTGTCGCTTTCTATGTCCTCGCAGACAACTGCGCCCATCGGTTTCTTGCAGTATTCCTTGTTCTTCTTCTTGTTGAAATATGATGTGACCAGTCCGTCATCGTTAAACTCAAGACGAACAACGCTGTTTTCGATGAAGCGGTCGCCGATTTTGAACTGATTTTCACGTTCAAGCGGATTGTATTCCTGCTCTTCCTTAAAGATGAAGTAGGTCGAGTAGCCGTAGGCAGGGATATCAACGTCAAAGAGGCATCTCGTTTTGCTTCTTCCGTCGGTGTAAGGCGCCCTTACCATCTGGAATTCAACATCGTTGTTGTTTTCGTCAACAACGCCCGACACCCAATGCTCGCCGAAGCTTGCCGTGCCCTTGACGGGGAACGAATGTGGGTTGAATACAACCATCGGTGCGCCCTCGCCCTTTCTTATCCAAAGGCGGCCTCTCATTCCCGAAGGCTCTGCGTCAAAGAATTTGGTCGTGTTCACACGCCATGATATTCTCTCAGCCGCAAAGGAGGCAACCTCCATTGCAGTTTCCTTGGCATAGCCGAAGCCTGCGTAGGCGTCCTCATAGGCAGGCTTGATCGAACAGCCTGCGAGAATGTCGTGGAATTGGTTGAACATAACACGTTCCCACGCCTTTTCAATCTCGGCGCTTTTCGGCTCGGACTTTGTGAGCACGGAGGAGAGCACGTCAATCTTTTCCGCATAAATCAGCTCGTTTTCAGCTTCACGGTTGAGCTTCTTGATCTTGGAGTTTGCGCTGTAACAGCCGCTTGCATGGTGCTGTAAATCCTCGCTTACGGTCGGAATAGCCTCGCTCTCGTTTTCACGGATATGATCGAAGTATCCGTCAACACCCGAATAGACAGCCTTGCCGTCCGCAACGAGTTTTTCCGCCTGATTAAGATGCTCGATGGACGGTCCGCCGCCGTGGTTGCCGACGCCGAAAAATATCATCTGAGAACGGGCAAATCTGTCATATCTCTCGATACGCTCGTCCTTGATATCTCCGCCGTAGCCGTCATAAATATGGTACGCAAGAACGCTGCTTCCGTCGGGGCTTTCCCAGTAATGTACCGTGTCGTCAGGAAGATTTTTCTTTTCCGTCTCACGGCTCGGTCTGTGGTAAACGTAATTCTTCATTCCTGCCTTTTTAAGAAGCTGAGGAAGCATACCGTTGTGACCGAAGGAGTCAACATTGTAGCCCGAATCGGTTATCTCGCCGAAATTCTCCTTATAAAATCTCTGAGAATAGAGAAAATGTCTGACAAAGGACTCTCCGCACGGAATGTTACAGTCGGGCTGAACCCACATTCCGCCCGTGTATTCCCAGCGTCCCTCTTTAATTCTCTGCTTGATTTCCTCGAACATCTCAGGCTCGCTGAGCTTTATCCATTTGTAATAGGACGCGCAGGCCGAATTGAAAATGTAGTTCGGGTACTCAATCATTCGGTCAAGAGCCGAACGAAAGGTTGATTTGACGACGGCAAGTCCCTCCGGTACACGCCACTGCCAGACCGGATCAATATGAGCGTTGCCGATAAGATAATACTTCTTATCCATTTAGTGTCTCCTCTCGGATAAATTATTATTAAAGCGATCGCAAGCTTTAAAGTTCTTCAAAAATTTTTGCACCCTTTTTCTTCAGCCAACTGTCGAGAGCAAGACAGAGAAGCCCCGTAAATGCCGAAATCAGGACGAGATAAAGCTCCCCGACAAGTCTCTCCCTGAGAGGATAGAAAAGAATGAAAAATATAATCGAATATATCCAGCCGCCGAACAGAGAGACAAAAACGCTGAGGCTCTGCTTGATCGGCGTGATCTCGTTCGTCCAGGTGAGGTTCGGGTGCCTGAGATTGAGATAAAGTCCGAACATATCGAAGAACAGAACGAAGACAAGCGGCGTGACGATCATCATTATTGCCGCCGTTATTGACGGCTTCACCGAAACTACGGCGCACACGGAGCAGAAAGCTGTCGGTGCGGCGGTGACAACGAGATGAGCGTTTCTCTTTGCTTTGATTATCTGCCATGAGGAAACGGGCAGGGACTGTGCAAGCCAGACCGTTTTTCCCTCCAGCGAAACCGACGGAGCTGAGATATAATTCATCGAAGCGATCAGGCAGATCATTGCCGTCATAGCAACGCAGAGATATTTTTCACTTCCGAAGATGAAAAGGATAAATTCCGTAATCATATCGCCCTTTATCAGCGTGAAAACTCCTGCACCGATAAGAATGAGTACACCGAGACCGCAGTTGAGCATATAATTCGGGCTTGAGAAAAATCTGCGAAGCTCCTTGCCGCACAGTGCGGAATCGGGACTTTTTATCTTTAAGGTTTTTTCAACATACTTTTTCTTTGAAGCGTTCTGCGATGCGATCGCAATCTTTATAAAGCTGTGAGAAATTATGTAATAGGTTAGAGCGCAAAGTGCGCCGACGACGGCGAGCACGATGACTGTGGAAAGCAAATCGCCTGTTCCGACCTTGCCGAAGACATAGAGGGGATAAGCCGAGCCTTTGATTTTAGTACCGTAAGCGTCGGCATTTTTAAGGATTTTCTGAATAATCTCATTCGCCTTGAAATAGAAAACATAGTATATCACAAGGAACGCAAGCGAAACGATAACGGTGATAATACTCTTATTTTTCAGCTTGCTGTTAATTTTTGCAACCACCCAGCCGAGCGAGCATGAGATTACCATAACGATCAGCGAAATGATAATAACAAACAGCACAGATCCGATTACCGAGGCCGCCCTGAGCGGTACATAGCTGAGATAAACAACGATTGCCGGAATGATAACAAGCGAGGAATAAATCGTGCCCATTATATAAACTCCGAGCAGTCTTGACGCCATTATGTATCCGACGGGGATCGGCATTGACAGTAGGAGATCGTTGTCCTTGGCAAGATAAAGTCCGGAATATGTGTTGAATATGCTTCCGAATGCACCCATCGCAACTGCGATAAGTCCCATAAAGGCGAAAAGCATCCAGTCGTAACCCATATCGACAAGGGGCAAAAGACTTCTTGTGAAAAGTGAAAACATTCCGCCGAATATGCCTACAATAAGAACTGCATATCCGACTATCATCATTATGCTTGAGGATTTTGAACGTCCCTTGTTTTTCTTGCGGTCAACAAAGAAGTTCTGAAACATTTCAAGCATCTGTTTCTTTAAGAGTTGTTTCAGCATTATTCTTCCTCCAGTTCAAGGAATACTTCTTCAAGGCTGTCGTCACCCTTGACTTCCTCCATTGTTCCCGAACGTATGAGCTTGCCCTCTTTGATAATCGCTATCTTGTCGCAGAGCTTTTCGGCAACCTCAAGCACATGAGTTGAAAAGAATATTGCGCCGCCCTTGTCGCACACTTCTCTCATCATACCCTTGAGAATATGAGCCGCCTTGGGATCAAGACCGACAAAGGGTTCGTCCATTATTATGAGTTTGGGATCGTGAAGCCACGCCGATATGATGGCGAGCTTCTGTTTCATTCCGTGGGAATAGGTTGAGATCGGTTGAGCGAGGTCGGCGGTCAGCTCAAACAATCCGGCATATTCCCTTATTCTCTCAAGTCTCTTGACCGAATCTACGCCGAATATATCGGCGATGAAGTTGAGATATTTTATTCCCGTCATAAATTCGTAGATATCCGGATTGTCCGGAATGTAAGCGATCTCTTTTTTGCACTTGAGGGGATCGGACTTGACCGAAGTTCCGTCAATGAAGATTTCGCCCTCGTCAAACTGGAGTATGCCGACTACGGATTTCAGCGTTGTGGTCTTGCCGGCTCCGTTGTGACCGATAAAACCGTAAATTTCACCCGGCGCAATGCTGAGGGAAAGGTCGTCAACCGCCTTGAAATCGCCGTATTTTTTTGTAAGGTGTTCAATTTTTAGCATGTGTTTTCCTCTTTTCGTTTACTGTTGTTTTGTTCATATATTATCTACTGTTCTTTGATATCGTTCGGCATAGCTTTTTTTCGCGGTTTTCCTATTGCGGCAGGGAGGATTTTTTCGATTACGGCACCTGCGGCAAGACAAAGCAAAACCGTAAGAACCGAAAGAGCAATACTTATCGGTACATTCCCTTCTGCGTCGGGAATAGGCAGGAAGGCATAAAGAATGATCGGGAATTTATGCATCAGCAGTACAGACATTGTGTTTTTTCCGACATATTCAATCGCCTTAAAGCGGAAAAGGCTTGATAACAAGCACCACCCGAAAATACCCGAAAAGGCGGAAACGAAGTATGCCCAAAGTATTCCGAAACGGTTATAAGAGAAACCGACTCCGTAGAAATTAAGTTTGCCGACATATGCTCCGACTGCAATAAAAATAATGCAGAGAGGGATTTTAAATACCGGTCTGAGCCTGATTGGCTTGACGGGATCGGACAAAAACTGCCTGACAAGAATTCCGAGGGTAAAAAAAGGTGAAGCGCTTGCCGCCTGAGTCATACCGAACGGAAGCTCCGGGAAAAAACCGAAGTGATACATCAAAATAAATCCTACGACACAAATCGCAAAGGATATGACCGTAAAAATTTTCTTTTCACTGTTGCGAAAAACAAATCTTTTTATAATGTATGAAACGCTCAGCAAAAAAAACAGACAAGGGAGAAACCACAAAGGTCGGTTCCAGTTCATAAGACCGTTTCCCCTTGCTCCGTAAAACATTCCGTAAATGCACTGTCCGAGCGTGAGCAGACTGTCTGTTTTGCCCAGTTCTTTTGAAGCGTATTCTCCGAGCAGGAGATACAAAGCAATGCTTATAAGCGAAAAAATCCAGTACGGCACAAGAATTCTTTTGATCTTTTCTCCGAAAAATTCTTTCGGCGCTTTTTTTGCGCTGAAGGTAAGACCTGAAAGAAAGAAGAAAAACGGGACATGAAAAGAATTGACATAATGGCAAAGCGGACCGTTCAGAATAATATGACCGAGAACAATGAAAAAGATTGCAAAGGCCTTTGCATTGTCAATCCAAGCTATGCGATTTGAGGTCAATGTGTCTCCCATCGGTTTTCCTCCTGTTCGGAATAATCATATATAAATTAAGATTAACATATCAAAAAAGTGTTGTCAAGAAAAGCGACATATTTTGAAGATGAATCTCAGAGGACATTCAGACCGGAAAGGAAAACCTTGAACAGGTGAAATATATGGTTTGATTTAACATTTTAAAACATATGTTTTAAAACGATTGTTTTTATTATACTCCCTTTGTTCTTAAAGTCAATATAAAAATTAAAAATTTTACAATAAAAAGCTATAATCTCCAAAAAGCGATTTTCTTCGACTTTAGGAAATTATAGCTTTTGTAATTATTATAAATGCAGAAGCGTCAGATCTTAGGAATTACTTCTTCGACAAGCTCGTCATTCTCAATATCCAGAATGTAACATTCCTTCGCACCCTCGTAGGGGAAACCGCAATCCGAAGCTTTCATAATATCCGCAAGGTGCGGCAGTTTTTTGACAAAGACGGTGTTGTCGCACACGGTCAGTATAGGCTTATCGTTGAGATAGACCATGTATTCGCCGAACATTTTGCGGCTTCGTATGCTGCCGAAATTTTCAAGCTTTTCGCAGACAAAATTGATATAGCTTTCCGATGTTCCCATAGGTCCTCCCTGCTCAACTCAGCTCTTCGGCACAACGGGATCCGCAGGAACGAGTGTTGCTCTGCTTCCTCTGCCGACCTGCTTGAAAATCTGATCGGATTTGGGACTGTAAAGATAGAATCCCGACTGGTGCTGAGGGTACATAAGAATACACATTCTTACAAGTATCGGAAAAATAAGATAGGGTACAAATTTGCCAAATACCATATCCCATGTTGTAATTGCGGAAAAACTGCAATTAAGCAAATAGAGCCATGTTCCGCTGTAGGTGATCTTACTGCTCATTATGTCAAGCTGATCCTGAGTGAGATATTTCTTCAGGCAGATGAAATCATCTGTTTTCGGGTGATTGTAGCGGTAGCCTTCAACATTGTAGTAAAGACCTCTGCCGTCCTTGATAAGATAGCCGTAAGTTCCGACAGAAACTCCCTGATTCTTCGGTAGCTGATAGATGCCGACCGTTAATGTTTTGTTTGTAAGGTTTTCAAAGTAGAGCCATGTGTGGCCGTTGATATAGGGTGCTTGGGATTTCTGACAGAGATAGACGGCAGCAACATATTCTTTTTCGCCGTAGGTTGACTGATCCTCGGCGTATGCGGCAAAGGAAAAGCTGCATAGAATTATAACCAAGGTCATAACAACCGCAATAAATTTTTTAATGTTTTTCATTTTTCTGTTCCTCCTGTATAAACTTTCCAGATTATAGCATTATATGAAGTATATGTCAAATAGAAAATGTTGTTCGATTGTATGCTGACGGCATACCAAACGTGAATTTATTGCGCTATAATTTTCAAAAAAGAGAGGGGACGTATTATGGAAACTCAAAACAATAATTTCAGTCAGGAACAGAACAAGAATATGAAACCTTGCACCTCGTGCGGAAATATGGTTTCAAAAAACGCTAAAGCCTGCCCTAACTGCGGGGCAAAAATCAAAAAGCCGATCTATAAAAGAGTTTGGTTTATTCTTTTGATGATCGTTGTGGCGGTGGTTATTATTGCCGTTGCCGCAGGGGGAGGAAATTCCGATACATCGGGCGGTGCAAGCGGACAGACATCCGATCCTGCCGGCGCAATAGTTAACGAGAACAGCAACTCAAACATCGGCGATTACAAGGTCGAAATAAAAAGCTGCAAGCTCGGCAAGGACTATGAGGGCAAACCTGTTGCAATAGTTACATATGCCTTTACAAACAACGCAAAGGAAGCCGCCGCTTTCAATTTAGCTTTCATAGATCACGCTTACCAGAATGGTGTGGAGGCAGAGAAAGCCTTTATTGTTGACAATGATTACTCAAACAACAATAATCAATCCAAGGAAATTAAATCCGGAGTTACAATAGACGTACAGGTCGCCTATGAACTCAACGACACTTCAACACCGCTTGAGGTTGAGGTCGGAGCATTTTTAAGCTTCGACAATACAAAGGTTACAAAGACCTTTAATTTCTGATAAACGGGAAAGTGGGAATAACAGAATAATTAAACGGTTTATATCGGTGAGTTTCGATATAAACCGTTTAATGATTGAATAATGATTAGCAAAGAAAAACAGTTGAGAAAAAACCGAACAAAATCAGAAAAGACGAAACAACAACTTTAACCGTTGTCAACGTCTTTTCGCTGACATTGGAAGCAAGCTTTGATTTTGCTAAAATGTTATTCGGATCAAAAATCATACAGACAATTACCAAAAAGACAATGACCGAAATTATGATTTGAAAGATCATATGCAATATTCCCGCATTTGAATATACAACCCAGGCAAACGTAATTTCAAACAGCAAAACGATGACGTAAAAAGCAATGGCAACGGCGCGGATAATCTTATTCTTTGTCCTCAAGCCCGGAAATCCCTTTGCCGATTTGGATTTTTCCTTTTTGCCTTTTATGGCTGATTTGACTTCTTTGACCGTTTTGAATCTTTTTTCCGAATCAATCGCGGTACAGCGTGAAATTATTTTTCCGAGCTTTCCGGGATAAAGCTTTTCGCTCGGAAATGCTCCGGTCAGCATAACGTTAAGCAGAACTCCGACCGAATAAAGATCGGTTTTTTCGTCGCTCTGTGCAAATCCGAACTGTTCGGGAGCGGCATAACCTGCCGTGCCGAGAATGTAAGTGTCACGGGATGCGTTCTGTTTAGGCAATCTTGAAATGCCGTAATCAATTATCTTGACATTGCCGTCATAAGATAGGATAATATTGGAGGCGGTAATATCACGGTGTATCACTCCGTTTTTGTGCAGGACTTCAAGTCCGTCGCACACCTCGGAAATTATTCTCACCGCTTCTTTTTCATCAAAGATTGTTCCGCTGTCAATCAGATTTTGTATTGACCTGCCCGAAACAAACTCGGAATACGAATAAAGTTTTCCGTCCTCCTCCGCAATTTTTAATACGGCGGAAAGATTTTTGTGTCTTATCGAACACAGCTTTTGCATAACGGGAAGATTGTCGGTATCAACTCGCTTTTTTATCATTATTTCTCCGCTTCTCTCGTCAAAGACGATCACGGAATTTTCGTTGATCCGCTTCAGCTCTTTTATATTCCACAGCTCATAACGCTGAGAAAGCTCGCTCAAAAAAATCACCGCCATCCTTTAAGATAGGAGTATTATAACATGAAAAAAACCACGGCGCAACTACAGGAAATGCTGAAAAAATGTAACAGCCTGAATGAGTACATAAACGAAAACGAGGTTAGCTTTTCTAACAAAAAACCGCACGAGCTTCTGAATGAGGAAATACAAAACAGAAAGCTTGTCAAAGCAGATGTCATTCGCCGTTCGGGCATCGAAAGACACTACGCATATCAAATTCTTTCGGGAACGAAAACTCCGTCAAGGGACAAGCTGTTGATGTTCTGCTTCGGTCTCGGAATGACCGCCGAGGAGTCTCAGCACTTTTTGCTTGAATGTTCTGCTCCGCTTCTTTATGCAAAAAACAAACGGGACAACGTTATACTTTTTGCTCTCGAAAACAAACTGACAGTCATTGAGATTAACGAGCTTCTTTATGAACTCGGGCTTGAAATATTTGAATAAAATAAATTTACGCACTCCGATCTGTGAAAAAATCGGGGTGTTTTTTATGTAATGTTCCGATTTACTTTTATCTGCCGCTATGTTATAATTTTTTTATAAGTATCAACGAGGTGATGCGTGTGAATATTAAAGAAAAAGCTGTGGAACTCTGCGATGATATAAGGGTTTACTGGAAGAAGCCTCCCGTGGGACGGTATATGTCGTTCAGGGAAATCGTCTCTCTCGCAGTCGGCGGATTGGGAATACAATTCGTTGTTTTCTGCGCTCAGAATATGATAATCAGCGTCGGCAATACACTTCTCAGCAACACGATCGGTATTGCGCCGAAGCCTCTTTATATAATCTATCTCCTCAGCGTTATTATCAGCTTCCCTCTGACAGCGCTCAGAGGAAAAATCATCGATTCATCAAAAAGCAAAAAAGGCCGCTACCGCCCGTTCATTCTATCTATGGGTGTCCCGACCGCCATACTGACGATCGGTTTTGTGTTTATGCCGTATGAACGGATGTCGATGCTTGCTAAGTGTCTTACTGTTTTGATCTATAATATCGGTCTACAGTTTTTCTATATGTTCTACTATGATGTAGATGTAAGCATCATAAACGTCCTCTCTCCGAATACCATTGAGCGAAGCGATGTGACGTCGATCAAATCCGTTGTCAATTCCCTCGCCCCGACGATCGGAAATATTATTCTTCCTCTTGTTGCAAGAGCAATCACGGGAGAAAACACCCTCGTTGATATCAGGATTTACAGAACGTTTTATCCGCCGATGGTTATCTTCGGATTTTTCCTCGGACTTCTTGCCTATTTCAATACCGAAGAAAAAATTGTCCAGGCAAAAACACATACGGTCAAAATTAAATTTATGGACGCTCTCAGGGCCGTTGTCCGCAACAAATATTTCTGGATCATCTCGCTCGCAGGCTGGATAGGCTTCCTTGAAAATGCCGTACAAAACATCATGGACTGGCTTTACAGCTATCAGGATGCCTGCAGCGCGGCCGAGTATTCCCTTATTATAACCATAAGAGGAAACGCCTCGCTTTGGCCGATGCTTTTCATTCCGTTTTTGATTCGTCTTTTGGGCAAGAGGAAGATTCTCGTTGTCAGCAACATTATCAACGTTATTTTTATCATACTTATGCTGCCGATAATCCGTTACGGCGAGCTGTCGCAAATTATGTGGCCGCTGATGTTCTGCTTCTTCTTCAACTATATGGCGGCTCACGCTGTAACCTTACTTACGCCCGGAGTAAACGGCGATATCAGAGATTATCAGCAGTATGTCACGGGCGAACGAATTGACGGAATGTTCGTTGCCGTCGGTGCAATCGGAAGCGTTATCACTCTTATTACCAATTCCGCTCTGCCGGAGCTTTATGACCGTGCAGGACTTAACGAGGAGGTTGCAAGAAGTCTCGGCTTTGACGGAAGCAATGTTTATCAGGTGCTCTCCGATCCGATGTACTTCAAAAATATTTGCAGCGTCCTGATTATCGCCGCAACGGTCGGAGCGTCGCTCAATGTTATTCCGTATTTCTTCTACGACCTGACGGAGATCAAGCAGAAAGCGATGGTCACCGTGCTTAAAATAAGAGCCTTGTTCGAGGACTACGGAAACGGAGTTCTGTCCGACGCCGCACTTGTTGAAGCGATTGACATAATCGAGGAGTCAAAGCTCTATTACGGTCAGAATACTGTCAAGCCTACAAAGGATGAGATCAAGAAGGCAAAGAAAACCAAAGATAAGGATGCCGTTAAAAAAGCAAAAGAGGATTACAAAAAACTGAAAGAGAAAAACGAAAAAATTGAAATTGCAAAGTACGTTGTCAAGGAGATCAACAAGTTTGAAACCGAGGCGGTGAAGTCTCAGGTTGAAGAAGCGAAAAAGATTTTTGACGCAGGACTTGAAGGTCTTTACTCTCTTGAAATTCCGTCAATGAAAGCGGCAAAGAGCTTGCCTAAAAACACCGACGACGAAAAAGATATCCGCCGAAATGCAATAAGCAGAGTAAGAATGATAAAGGATTCCAAAAAGGTTCTTGCAAAGCATTATCCCGACGGAATAGAAAAATTTGACGTCAGAATTTTCGACCGGCTTTTTGAAAAGGAAGACGCCTTTGACGCAGAAATAAAAGAAACCGTCAATGCGCTTCGTGAAGCGTCAAAACAGCACGACAAGGAAGCGGAAAAATCGGCGAAAGAAAAAATTAAATCGCTGAGAAAGGAACGGGAAACCGTCCGCAAAAAAATCAAAGAGGTCACGAACGAAAATTCAATTTATACCCGTGCCGCAAAGCCTTATCTTGAGGCTGAAAAGCTTCTGAAACAGCGTGAAAATTATATGCACTATGAGGACATCAAGCAGGGCTACGAGGAATCAAAGAAACGCAACGAGGAGGAAATAAACCGCCGACTTGCAGAGGAAGAGGAACTCAGAGCAAAGCGCAGAGAATATGCCGCCCAGGCAAAGGAACAGCGCAAAAACAAAGGAGGAAAAAATGGATAAACTGACTGTAAAAGGAACACGAATAGTCGATTCTCACGGACGTGAAAGAATTCTGACGGGAATAAACGTTTGCGACAAGGGCAGTTATGAGGAGGGTAAGAGCAGAACCTACGGCGAGCTGTGGAAAAAAGGACTTGCCGCCGACTTTAAAGAGCACGGAATGGATCTTATCCGTCTCGGACTAACATGGGATGCGATCGAGCCTAAGCCGGGTGAATACAACGAGGAATATCTCGGCTTTATCGGTGACATTCTTGACGAGTGTAAAGAAGCAGGAGTTTACGTTTATCTCGATATGCACCAGGATCTTTTTTCGGGCTCAAGCCTTCTCTGCGGCGACGGAGCGCCGAAATGGGCGACGCTGACAGGCAAATATAAATATCAGCCGACAAAAATAGTCTGGGCTGAGGGATATTTCTGGGGCAGAGCCGTGCATCACGCTTTCGACGCTTTTTGGGACGATCAAAAAATAAACGGCAAGGGCTTGCAGGTTTATTTTGAAGAAATGTGGTCTTATGTAATTGAAAAATTCAAGGATCATCCCACCGTCATCGGCTTCGACTTTTTCAATGAGCCTTTCCCCGGAAAAAGCGGCGGAAAAGCGTTCAGGGAGCTGATAAAAAAACTTGTGTCAACTACGGTTTTTGACGGAACAATTTCCAAGAAAAAGCTCATTGAGCTTGCGACAAAAAGCGAGGATCCTGCGAGAGTTCTTGATCTTTATACAGGCAAGCACTTGCGTAAAATAACGAGTGCCGCAGACGATATCATAAAAACCTTTGACACAAAAAAATACTTCCCGTTCATCAACAAAATGACGAGAGCGGCAAGACGGTGCGGCAGCGATAAATTTGTTTTTATGGAAAACAGTTATTATTCCAATCTCGGAATCCCGTATTCGTGTCCGCGTCCCGTGCTTTCAGGCAAGACGGATAACAACGTAATTTTCTCTCCGCACGCCTATGATTTTATGGTGGACACTCCGTCATACAAATACGCCAGCAACGACCGAGTCGGCTCTATTTTTGCCGAGCACAGACGTTCTCAGATGAGGCTCGGCACTCCTGTTATCGTCGGCGAATGGGGCGGATTTGCAGAGGGCAACGAGTGGTTCCCGCACATTGAATTTCTGCTTGATCTTTTCGATTCATACAAGTGGAGCAACACCTACTGGGCATATTTCGACGGTCTGAGGGAAACGGAGCTTTACAATGATGTGCTCACCCGACCGCACCCCGTTGCAGTAACGGGCGAGATCGAGCGTTACCGATTTGACCGAGAGGAAAATTCCTTTACTCTCGAATTTAAACAGAGCGATGAAACAAAGGCAAAGACCGAAGTTTTTGTTCCGTCCGTTCCGAAATATGCTGAGCTTGACGGCGAGGAAATCAAGATCAAGAAAAAGGGAGTCGTCCGTTTCCAAACCGAGCCGGGCGAACACGAAATCAAGATATATTTCAAATAAAAATTAAATCGACTGCAAGCAATCCAAAAAGGATAGGTTTGCAGTCGATTTAGATTTATATTAAACAATTTTGGCTCCACCATTGGGGGAGCTGTCAGTGAAGCTGAATGATGGAATGAAAAAATTTATTAAATGTATAAAAGCCTTATCGTCTAAAATCTAACATCTAAAGTCTACCGTCTACTTTCTGCCTTCCCCTTGAGGGGAAGGTGGCACGACCGTAGGTCGTGACGGATGAGGTGTAAAAGCAGACATTAGACCTTAGATGTTAGACTTTAGACCGTATCGTTTTAAAATCTGATGAAACTTTAGACTTATGTCTTCTCTAAATCTTTTAGTCTGTACTTATCCCCTCCGTCGCATAAATGCGACACCTCCCCTTGCCATGCAACAAGGGGAGGCTGGTTTGGTTTCTGCAAGCTTTTCAGCCTTCCCCTTGAGGGGAAGGTGCCGAGGAACGAGGCGGATGAGGTGTAAAAGAAGATATTAGATTTTAGATGTTAGACTTTGGACGAGGAAATTTATAGTTTATATAAACCATAAAAGATAAACTAAGGCATAAGTTTTTTGTCAATCCCTCAGTCAGCTTTGCTACCTTTATACAAGGGAGCCGGATAATTTCATAAAAATTTGAAATATAAACGTCTAACGTCTAATGTCTAAAATCTAATGTCTAATTCGTTGAAGCCTTAAAAGGTTTCATAAACCTGTTTTTCGCTCTGTATTACCACTTGATAAGTATATATCCTTTTTTTACTCCGACGGTTGCCGTGTCTTCTTTGAATTTGTTGCTGACGCCGAGAGGGAAGAACGGGGAAAGCTCAAGGCCGTCGCTTTCATACACAGCACCTTTTATTGACACTCCCTCGGCAATTCCGCCGTAGGCGAAAACAGAAAGGGTTTTACCCTTTTCGGAGTGAAGCGTAACCGAGGAGTTTTTTATCAGGGTGAAGCGTTCGCTTTCACCGACGAGCGTGCCGTTTCCGCCGTGCTCGGCAATGTAGGCAAGCGACTGAATATTTGCGATTGTATGGTCTGTGCGTTCGCCGCCTATTCCGCCGTAAATCTCGAAACGGTTATATCCGCTCTGAAAGCCGTAGCGAATCGCAAGCATCGTGTCGGTATCGTCCTTGAGGACGGGAAAGGCTTCGACCTGAGCGTCGGTTTCAGGCTTCTTTGCCGAATCAAAATCGCCGATGATAACGTCAGGCTTTATGCCTGCCTTTTGCAGATTGAGGTAACCGGCGTCCGCCGCAATCACAAGATCGTCCGCATTGGGTGACGGAAAATTATTCTTCATCTCGACTGCGGAAATTATGTAACACGTTTTCATTTCTTCACCTTCTCTGCGTTCTGTCCGACGGATTTAAAAATATTATAATACTTTTGAGGGTTTTTTTCAACAAAAAATAAGCAATCATTGACAATTCAATGACTCAGACTGATGACAAACCCTCGAATCAATTTGAAACGAGGGTTTGTCATCAGTCTGAGCCTTCCCCTTGAGGGGAAGGTGGCACGGAGGAACGACGTGACGGATGAGGTGTAAAGTCAGACGGTAGACTTTAGATGTTAGATTTTAGACAATATCATTTTAAGTTTTGAAGTAACTTTTCGGCTCCCTTGTGTAAAGGCAGCGAAGCTGAATGAGGAATTGTCAGAGGTTATCAACAATAATCTTTATAAAGCGCAATTTCATTATCGTTCCAAATGAAAAAGACTGCCGTTGCCGGCAGTCTTAAATATTACTTTAATTCTTATGCTTTCTTGCCTTTCTTGGAAAGGATGAGGTTTACGATGATACCGAGGATGAGAGCGGTTGCGATTGAAGTGATTGTGATTTTGCCGAAGGTGAGAGCAAGACCGCCGATACCTGCGATGAGGATTGACGAAACAACAAAGAGGTTTCTGTTATCGTCAAGGTCAACATTCTTAATCATCTTGAGACCGCTGACAGCAATGAAGCCGTAGAGAGCCATGCAAACGCCGCCCATTACGCAGTTCGGAATTGATCCGAGGAAGATTACGAACGGGTTGAAGAACGAAATTGCGATTGCCATAATTGCTGTTGTGAGGATTGTTGCAACGGAAGCGTTACCTGTGATTGCAACACAGGCGATTGACTCGCCGTATGTTGTGTTCGGACATCCGCCGAAGAAAGCACCGAACATTGAACCTATGCCGTCACCGAGAAGTGTTCTGTGGAGACCGGGATCCTCAAGGAGATCCTTGTTTATGATTGAAGAAATGTTCTTGTGGTCAGCGATGTGCTCTGCAAAAACAACGAAAGCAACAGGAACGTATGCCATTGCGATTGATGCGATGTATGAGCCGTCAAGCTCGGAGAAACCGCCGTTCTTGATTGCTTCGAAAGAAGTGAACTTAGGAACTGCAAAAATTGTTGCGGGAGTGATTGCCTTGAATGCTTCAAAGTTGATGATCTGGAGAGAAGTATCGTTTGTCTTGATACCGATTACCGTGAAAACAGCCGCAACTGCATAGCCTGCAAGAATACCGATGATGAACGGAATAAGCTTTGCTGTCTTTTTGCCGTAAACAGAGCAGATCGTTACAACAAGGAAAGTGATAAGACCGCAGAGTACGCAAAGAAGAACGTTTGCGGAGGAAACATAGTTTGTTACGTCAACGATTGCACCGTCAACAATTTCCTGAGAAACAACCTCTGTCATAACCTTACCTGCCGTAAGATCGTTTATTGCCGCACCTGCAAGTGAAAGACCGATGATTGCAACTGTCGGTCCGATAACCTGCTTCGGCATAAGCTTGTCAACCCACTTTACGCCTGCAACCTTAACTACGATTGCGATTACAACGTAAACGAGGCCTGCCAGCGCCGCACCGATGATCATACCGGCATATCCCTTAGCGGCTGAAACACCGCCTGCAAAGGCTGCTGCCATTGAGCCGAGGAAAGCGAAGGAAGAACCGAGGAAAACGGGGCTTCTGAACTTTGTGAAAAGAAGATAGATGATTGTGCCGACGCCTGCGCCGAAAAGTGCTGCCGCCTGGCTCATGTCGTGGCCGACAATTACGGGAACAACGATCGTTGCCGCAAGGATAGCAAGAAGCTGCTGGAAAGCGAACACGAGCAACTGACCGAATTTCGGCTTGTCTTTAATGTCATAGGTGAGTTTCATTTGATATACCTCCGTTTTTTTCTACCGATCACAGGATCGGCTGCTTTTATTTAAAGCGTCCATGAGAACGCCTAAATACTCAGTCGGTCAGAAGATCAACACCTGTTTCTCCGTCAAGACATTCAATCTTGACCGACACCGTTTCGTTCCTTGAGGTCGGTATGCTCTTGCCGATGTAATCCGCCTTGAACGGCAGCTCACGGTGTCCTCTGTCAATAAGGACGGCAAGCTGAATCTGTGACGGTCTGCCCATTGTGAAGATTGCGTCGATAGCCGCTCTGACCGTTCTGCCCGTATAGATAACATCGTCAACGAGGATTATTTTCTTCCCCGTGACCTCAAAGGCGTTGTTCTCCTCTTTATAAACCGGAGCGTCAGACTCCATAGTCAGATCGTCACGGTAAAAGTGGATATCAAGAGTCTGAAAGGGGATTTCAACCCCTTCAATCTTCATAATGTTGTCACGGATCATCTGACCGAGGTAAATACCCCTGCGCTTGATCCCGACAAGCACGAGATTTTCCGTTCCCTTGTTCTTTTCGATAATTTCGTGCGAGATCCTCATCACGGCACGTCTGAGAGCCGCTTCGTCCATGATCTTTTTGTTCATGCTGAACCTCCGAAAAAAAGAAAATGCCCTGTCGCACAGTGCGGCAAGACACAAAATTACATAAGAATATATGCAGACTGAGCTCTGCTTCATGTAAAATTCTTGTCGGCATCACTGTACCGCTCTTAAAGAGTTCGATTTATTCTATAACGAAATAGGGGGTTTGTCAATCGGTTATTAAAAATTTGTTCATATTTTACGGTTTACACAAAAAACAAGGCCCCGAATAAATCATTCAAGGCCATTTTGTATAAGCACGGGCTGTTCGTCCTCGGTAATGAGAGTGACCGTTTTTCTTGTATCAAGACGGTCAAAGTATTTTTTAAATCTGACAGCCACCCGAACCTTTTTCTTGCACTGAGGGCAGACATATGTTGCACGGAAATACTGATTGGAATACCGCCAGTTTGCGAGCAAGGTGCCCTTTACTCCGCAGTCCTCGCAGGAATAGCTGAGAAGGCTTTTGTCAACGAGAGGACTGTTGATATTGCTGATAGGATAGGGCTTGAAAAAGAGTTTCTCATAAAATGCGTCGTCACATCGTAGAATATATTTTGAAAAATCCTCGGAAAAAACACTGCGGAAACATTCCGCGGTAAGCAGACTGTCATCAAGCGCCCTGTGGTGGGAAAATTCATCGGAATCCATTCCGATTTCCGCCGCCGCATTGAAAAGTCCAAGCTGTTTGTCAACGGGGATTCCTTTTTTTATCTGAAAATAACGCTGAACATCGGTATAGTTTTTCAGAAAGGGAACGGTCTGACGGCCTGTGAGAAGACGGAAATTTTCGATGATGACACGGATATCGCTGTTTCCCCAGGTGAGGATAACGCTGTCATCGTTGCCGATCCAATCTTCAAGCTTCTGCATTACCGTTTCAAAAGGCTCTCCGCTTCGCATATCGTCGTTGGTGATGTGCGTGAGCTTTCTTATATTGCTTCTGATCTTTTTACCTATCCTTGATTTAATAAAACAGGAAAATTCGCCGATGTTTTCAAGCTTTTCATCGAGCTTGACTGCACCGACTTCGATAATTTCGTTCATGAAGCTTTTGGTCTTTGAAACATAAGCATTGTTCCATTCAAGATCCATTATGATGTAATGCATTGCTTCTCCTTTCGATTCCCTAAAATAAAGTATAACCCATAAAGAAAAATATTTCAAGGAAAATAAAACGATTTAATAATATTTGCATATAAAATAACTATGGGGATGTAATTGTTGACTTTTAGCTCACATTTTTGTATAATATAAAAAGTCTATCGTTTTAATAGGTATATGGAGGTGACGGTATGAACGGCTGTGATATCACGAAAAAACTTTTTGATCTCGGTGATGTTTCCGATGATGAGCTCAGGGAGCTGATTGAAAACGACTGCTTCAACGAGCCTCTCGCCCATGCCGCCGATATCAGGCGCAGGGAAAACTACGGCGACGAGGTATATATCAGAGGTCTGATAGAGTTTACGAATTACTGCCGCAACAACTGCTATTACTGCGGAATAAGACGTGATAACCGCTGTGCCGAGCGATACCGCCTTACCAAGGAGGAGATACTTGCCTGCTGTGACGAGGGTTACCGTCTCGGATTCCGCACCTTTGTTATGCAGGGCGGAGAGGATCCTTATTTTAACGATGATAAAATATGTGATATCGTTTCGGAGATACGTTCACGCTTTCCCGACTGCGCCATAACTCTTTCGATAGGCGAAAAACCGAGAGAGAGCTATCAGGCATATTTTGACGCAGGAGCAAACCGATATCTTCTGCGGCACGAAACCGCCGACAGTGTTCACTACGGCAAGCTTCATCCCGACTCAATGAGCCTTGAAAACCGCAAACGCTGTCTGTTCGATCTCAAAGAAATAGGCTATCAGGTCGGATCGGGATTTATGGTGGGTTCACCGTATCAGAGGACGGAAAATCTTGTTGCCGATCTGCGTTTTTTGCAGGAGCTTCAGCCTGATATGATAGGAATAGGACCGTATATAACTCATGCTCAAACTCCGTTTGCAGAGTTTAAAAGCGGCGATCTGAACACGACCTTGCGTTTGATCTCGATACTCAGGCTGATGTTCCCCTATGCGCTCATTCCGTCAACAACGGCTCTCGGTACAATTCATCCGCAGGGACGTGAGCTTGGACTGAAAGCGGGAGCAAATGTCGTTATGCCGAATTTATCGCCTGTCGGAGTGCGTAAGCTTTATGCTCTCTATGAAAACAAGATATGTACGGGCGAGGAAGCGGCTCAGTGCCGGGGTTGTCTTGAAAGACGTGTCCTGTCGGCAGGATACAGAATTGTGACCGACATTGGAAACGTTAAGAAGTAAAAAGCAAATTATTTGAGGAATGAAACTATGCTGAATCAATTTTCAAGAACGGAGCTTATTTACGGCAAAGAAGCCATGGAAAAATTGCAAAACTCCCGTGTTGCGATTTTCGGAATAGGCGGAGTCGGCGGATATACCGCAGAGGCTCTTGCACGGTCGGGAGTGGGCACTCTCGATCTTATTGATGACGATAAGGTCTGCCTTACAAATATCAACCGTCAGATATATGCGACAAGGAAAACGGTCGGACAGTACAAGGTCGATGTTGCCGCCGAAAGGATAGCCGAGATAAATCCCGACGCCGTCGTGAACAAGCATCAGGTTTTTTACACCCCCGAAACGGCGGATCAGTTTGATTTTTCGCAGTACGATTATATCGTAGATGCGATTGATACGGTGACAGGAAAGCTCGCGTTGGTCGAGAATGCGAACAAGGCGAAAACTCCGATAATATCTTCAATGGGAGCGGGAAATAAGGTTGATCCTACCGCCTTTGAGGTTACGGATATTTTCAAGACCTCGGTCTGTCCGCTTGCAAAGGTCATGCGTACCGAGCTGAAAAAAAGAAAGATTAAAAAGCTCAAGGTGGTTTATTCAAAGGAGCTGCCGATAACACCGATTGACGACATGGCGATAAGCTGCCGTCAGCATTGTATTTGTCCTCCCGGAACGGCAAGAAAATGCACTCAGCGCAGACAGGTGCCCGGAAGCACGGCTTTCGTGCCCTCGGTGGTCGGACTTATAATTGCCGGTGAGGTGGTAAAAGATATTACAGGCGTCAGGGGCAGAGGTCTCGGAGTATAACATAGTTTTACTTTTACCTGTTTTTGTAAATATTTTTATAAAATTTTCTTGACAAAAATTTTTGTTATGATATTATAATTTTACATCCATTGGGGAGTAGCTATGGGATTTTCCCATCTGCTGTCACCAGCCGCTGCAACGGCTCAAGATATTCAGCCGCTTTCAGCTGGCAGCAGACCTATGCGATCATTCGTATTTGAAGCAAGACCTTTGGCGGACATCAGTCTGTCAAAGGTTTTTTATTTTACTAAGGAGGTCATCTTTTGAAATTCTATCTTGAAGATGTGAGCGAAGTTTTTTCAAAAACAGGCAGCTCCGAGCAGGGACTTTCAGAGTCCGAAGCCAAGAGCAGGCTTGAAAAGAACGGAAAAAACAAGCTTGCACAGGCAAAATCAAAATCTCTTGTAAAAAGATTTTTTGAACAGCTTTCCGATCCGATGATAATTATTCTCATCGTGGCGGCTGTCATCTCCGCCGTGTCAACGGTTTATGAGGGAAAAATGACGGGCGCAACCGCTTTCCCGACCGACACGGTAATCATTCTCGTCGTTGTTCTCATCAATGCCGTTCTCGGCGTTTTGCAGGAGAGCAAGGCGGAAAAAGCCATCGAAGCCCTGCAGGAAATGAGTGCGGCAACCTCAAAGGTCATTAGAGACGGCAGAATTATGACGGTTAAGAGCGAGGATCTCACCGTCGGCGACGTTATCGTTCTTGAAGCGGGCGACGCAGTTCCTGCCGACTGCCGAATTTTTGAGAGCGCAAGCCTCAAGATAGAGGAGGCGGCTCTGACAGGAGAAAGTGTTCCTGTCAGCAAGATGATTGCCGCTCTCGGAGTTGAAAACGGAAACGACATTCCGCTCGGCGACAGAAAAAATATGGCTTATATGGGAAGCTCCGTTGTTTACGGCAGAGGTAAAGCTGTTGTAACGGCAACGGGAATGGGCACGGAAATGGGCAAGATCGCCGACGCTATCACTCAGGCGGAGGACGGTCAGACGCCGCTCCAGAAGAAGCTTTCCCAGCTTTCAAAGGTGCTTACCTTCCTTGTTCTCGGCATCTGCGTATTCATTTTCGCATTCACCCTGTTCATGCAGCGTGATATATTCACTTCGGGCAACTCAACGGAAATCTTCAACAGCGTACTTAATGTATTTATGGTTGCCGTCAGCCTTGCGGTTGCGGCTATACCCGAAGGACTTGCCGCAGTTGTTACGATCGTTCTTTCAATCGGCGTTACGAATATGTCGAAGAAAAATGCGGTCATCAGAAAGCTCACGGCGGTTGAAACCCTCGGATGCGCTCAGATTATCTGCTCCGACAAGACAGGTACTCTCACCCAGAACAAGATGACCGTTGTCGATCACTACGGCGACGAAACACTTCTTGCTACGGCAATGGCTCTCTGCTCCGATGCGGAGGAGGGCGCAGACGGCACCGTTACGGGCGAGCCGACAGAGGCCGCTCTTGTAAGCTACGCCGCAACACTCGGTCTCGGCAAAAACGGACTTAAAAAGGACAGTCCGAGAATTGGCGAAGCACCGTTCGATTCGGGCAGAAAGATGATGTCCACCGTCCATGAAACGGCAGACGGAATTATTCAATATACAAAGGGCGCTCCCGACGTTGTAGTCGATCTCTGCAAATCGGCTTATGTTGACGGCAAGATCGTTCCGATGACAGACGAGATCAAGGCGGAGATCGCAAAGGAAAACAAGCGTATGGCAGACAAGGCTCTGCGTGTGCTTGCCGCCTCATTCAGAAAGTACGATTCCGCACCGTCCGATTTTGCTCCCGAAAGCCTTGAAAACGAGCTTGTTTTCGTAGGACTTACGGGTATGATTGATCCCGTTCGTCCCGAGGTCAAGGCGGCTATCGACGAGTGCCGCAGTGCAGGTATTATCCCTGTAATGATAACGGGTGACCATAAGGATACCGCAGTTGCCATTGCAACCGAGCTTGGTATCCTCTCCGATCCCTCTCAGGCAATGACGGGCGCAGAGCTTTCCGCTCTCAGCGACGAAGAATTTGCCGACAGAGTTGAAAACACCTTTGTCTATGCCCGTGTTCAGCCCGAACACAAGACAAGGATCGTCAACGCATGGCGAGCTAAGGGTAAGATTACCGCAATGACGGGCGACGGTGTAAACGACGCTCCGTCGATCAAGAGCGCAGACATCGGTGTAGGAATGGGCATCACGGGTACGGATGTTACGAAGAACGTTGCCGATATGGTTCTCACCGACGACAACTTTGCAACGATCGTCAACGCCGTTGAAGAGGGCAGAAGAATTTACGACAATATCCGTAAGGCTATCCAGTTCCTGCTCGGCTCCAACCTTGCCGAGGTTCTCTCGATATTCATTGCAACGCTTCTGAGCTTCACAATTCTCAAGGCTCCGCATCTTCTTTTCATCAACCTTGTAACCGACTGTTTCCCGGCTCTTGCGCTCGGACTTGAAAAATCCGAAAAGGATATCATGCACCGCAAGCCCCGTGATCCGTCCGACGGAGTTTTTGCAGGCGGTCTCGGCTTTGACGTTCTGTATCAGGGAATTCTTGTAACAGCCTTGACTCTTGCCGCATTCTTCATCGGCGAACGCTTTGAGGCAGGCTACTGGGCATTCAGAAACATTGCAGAATGTGAGCAGGGTATGACGATGGCGTTCCTCACAATGTCGATGTGCGAGATTTTCCATTCGCTGAATATGCGCTCACAGAGAGGCTCGATGATCGCCATGAGCATCAAGGGCAGCCACAACGTTCCGCTCTTTGCGGCAATGGTTGCTTCGCTTCTCCTCACAACAGCAGTTATCGAAGTTCCATTCCTTGCAAACGCTTTCGGCTTCACCCCGATCGGCATTGCCGAGTATGCAACGTCAATCGGTCTTGCAATTTCGATAATTCCGATTGTCGAAATCGTCAAGCTTATTCAAAGAACGGTTGCGAAGAAAAAGAACAGAGCTTAAAATCAATTTACGGACTGTCGCTTCGGCAGTCCGTTTTTGAAATTTATTACCGCTTGACAAATACGAATTAAGATGTTAATATATTTTCCGAACGATACATGGTGAAGATGTGTAAGTAATTCCCGTCAGCGTATGTCAAGAGAGCGGCAGCCGTCGGCTGAGAGCGCCGCCCTACGGTCGGGAACGAATTTCAGCATCGGAGTGTCCTGCGAAAGCTATGATTAAGCAGGGCGTACCCGTCCGCATCAAGACGGTCAAAGAGTGCGGAGTTTTTCTCCGAATATGGGTGGTACCACGGGTTATCCCGTCCCATAACAGGCTTAGCCTTGTTATCGGACGGGTTTTTATTTTATCAGGAGGTTATAAAATGTCAGAACAGATTGAATTGCTCAGAAAAAAGTTTGAGGAATCCATTTCGCAGGTCAGGGACGCTTCCGAGCTGGAAACCCTGCGTGTCAACTTCCTCGGCAAGAGCGGCTTTGTCACAACTCTCCTCAAGGGAATGGGCAAGCTCTCCCCGGATGAGAAAAAGAAAATGGGACAGGTTATAAATACCTTTAAGACGAGCGTTGCGGACGCTATCGGCAAGAAAGCTGAGGAACTGCACGAGCTTGCAGTTAAAAAAGAAATTGAAATGACTCCCGAATTTGACGTTTCCGTTCCGACCGATCTTTCAAGAGGATCTTATCATCCGATCACTCTTGTTCAGCGTCAGTGCGAGAACGTGTTCAAGTCGATGGGCTTCACCGTTGAGGATTACAGCGAGGTTGTTACGGACTATGAGTGCTTCGAGTCGCTCAATATTCCCAAGTTTCACCCTGCCCGTGATATGCAGGATACCTACTACCTGACAAACGGTCAGCTTCTCAAGTCGCAGACCTCTGCGGCTCAGAACGCTATTTACAGAAAATATAAGGATCAGCTTATCAACGAGGGCAAGCCGATCAAGGCCGTCTTCCCCGGACGCTGTTTCCGTAACGAGAGCACCGACGCCTGCCACGAAAACACCTTCTTCCAGATGGAGGGCGTTATGGTCGGCAAGGATATTTCCATCTCAAACCTTATCTTCTTTATGAAAACAATGCTTTCCGAGGTTTTCCAAAGGGATATCAAGGTCAGGCTCCGTCCCGGCTTCTTCCCGTTCGTTGAACCCGGCTTCGAGCTTGATATCAACTGCCTCATCTGCGGCGGCGAGGGCTGTCCCTCGTGTAAGCACAGCGGCTGGCTGGAGCTTTGCCCCTGCGGAATGATCCACCCGAACGTACTCAGAGAGGGCGGTATTGATCCCGACGAATACACAGGCTTCGCTTTCGGTCTCGGTCTGACGAGACTTGCGATGATGAAGTACGGCGTCAAGGATATCCGTGATCTCAACAGCGGCGCTCTTGTAAATCTTGAGCAGTTCACGGACGACGAATAAGGAGGCAGAACAATGTTTATTTCAATTAACTGGATAAAGGATTTCGTCGATCTTTCGGGTTTGGATATTGATGAGCTTATTCACAAGTTTTCTCTTTCCACCGCCGAGGTCGAAAACGAGATTTTCTATAAGGGAAGCGATGTCAGCGGAGTTGTTGTCGCCGAGATAAAGTCCGTTGAGAACCATCCCGAATCAAAAAAGCTTCACCTGCTCAAGGTTGACGCAGGCGACGGAAAGCTCACCGATGTTGTGTGCGGCGCACCGAACGTTAAGGCCGGAATGAAAACCGCATTTGCAAAGGTCGGCGCAAAGCTCGGAGAGATTGAGATCACACCGAGAGAGCTTGCGGGCTTCACCTCCTGCGGAATGTGCTGTTCCGAAAAAGAGATTGGTATCAGCGACGACCATTCGGGCATTATGGAGCTTGACGAGAGCCTTGCCAACGGTACGGATATCAAGGACGTTATGGAAATTGACGATATCGTTTTTGAGGTTGATAACAAGTCGCTTACCAACCGTCCCGACCTCTGGGGACACTACGGAATTGCAAGGGAGTTTGCCGCGCTTGCAGGCAGACCGCTCAAGCCGCTTGACACCGTCAATCTTACCGAATACAAGGATCTTCCCAAGGTCGATATGAAGATTGAGGATCCCCTCTGTTACAGATATTCCTGTCTTCAGTTTGAGAATATCACAAGAAAAATCAGTCCTGCAAATATGAGAATCCGTCTTTATTACTGCGGTATGAGAGCGATCAATTTCCTTGCAGACCTGACAAACTACCTTATGCTTGAAATGGGACAGCCGATGCACGCTTTCGATTCGAGAAAGGTTGAAAAAATCAGAATAAAGCGTTTTGAAACTCCGTTTGAGTTCCAGACTCTTGACGGCGTTGAAAGGCATATTGACGAGAACACGCTGATGATCTGCAACGACAATACACCTGTTGCGATCGCAGGTATTATGGGCGGCCTTGATTCCGAGATCGTGGAGGATACAACCTCGCTCACGCTTGAGTCCGCAACCTTTGACGCTGTTTCAATCAGAAAGTCCTCAGCCCGTCTTTCCCACAGAACGGACGCTTCGATGAGATATGAAAAGAGCCTTGATCCCGAAATGACGGTCACGGCAGTTGCACGTTTTGTCAAGCTCCTCAGCGACTTTGACGGCGGAGTAAAGGTAACTTCGTGCCTTACCGATGAGTACGCGAAGAAGTTTGACAAGGTTACTCTCAGCTTCGACAAGAGGTTTGTTGACCGCTACACGGGCATCGAGATTGACAACGATACTATCGTTAAAACGCTTACGGCTCTCGGCTTTAAGGTTACGCTTGACGGTGACGACTTTACCGTTGATGTTCCGAGCTGGAGAGCGACAAAGGACGTTACCCTCAAGGCGGATATCATCGAGGAAATTACGAGAATTTACGGCTACGACAACTTTGATGTTCACACTGCGGCGGCGCCGCTCTATCCCGTGCGCCCGTTTGCCGAAAAGAGCATTGAGGACAAGATTAAGGATATTCTTGTCAAGGAGTTCTCTCTGCACGAGGTTCACTCCTACATCTGGGAATACACCGACGAATATAAAAAGCTCGGTATTGTTACAGAGCCGAATGTAAAGCTTCTCAATGCGACAAACCCGAACATTGAGACTATCAGAAGATCAATGATCCCGACTCAGCTTTGTCAGATCAAGACCAATTCTTCATACGCTCCGTCGTTCGGAATTTTTGAGATCGGACGTACTGTTGACGGCATTGACGAAAACAACCTTTGCCGTGAGCACAAAAAGCTTGCAGTAACCCTGTTCAGCAAGACGGAGACGACCGAGGAGCTTTATTTCAAGCTTATCCGTATGATCTCGGTTGCTGTTGACGACATCAAGCATAAGAGCCTTTCTTTCACGGCGAAAGAGACAGGTCTCAATTATATTCATCCGAAGAATTTCAATGCTATCGTCTGCGACGGCAAGGAGATCGGTGAGATCGGCGTTGTTCATCCTGAGGTTCTCAAGAATATCGACAAGAAAGCGAATGTTGTTTTCCTTGAGATTGATATGAAAGACCTTGTTGAAACCCAGAACGCAGGTATCAAGTATGCCGAGGCTTCAAAATATCCGTCGATCGAGGTTGACGTGACCTTCGTTGCCGACACGTTCAGACCGATCAAGGAAGCTATTGCGCTTATCAATTCGGAGCTTGTCAAAAAGACCTCCGTTGTCGATACCTACAACGATGCAAACGGCAAGTCCATCACGATCAGAATTGTGTTCTCCCATCCCGAAAGAACTCTCGTCAAGGACGAGGTTATGGCTATTGTCAACGAGCTTATTGCGAAGCTTGAAAGCAAGGGCATAAAGTTGAAGGCATAAAAACAAAATTATTTGCAGGGGCTGTCGCACTAAGCGAAGAACAAAAGAAACAATAACAAAACCAAAAGGCTTGTATTGGAGTTTTTATACCGATACAAGCCTTGATATTTCTTATTAAGAACAAATTATAATGTTTCTTTTTAGCCGTTTTTTCCGATTTGACGTATACTCATACGCCTGGCATCGGAAGAAAACGGCTTCTTCATCTTAGTGCGACACCCCCGTGTTATTGACATAAAAAAAGGTATGATGTTATAATTTCGGAAAGGAGGCAGTAAAATGGATAAGAAAGAGCTGAGGTCGGCTTGCCTTGAAAAAATTAAAATCACCTCGCCTGAAAAATTCAGGAAGTGGGGAGAGGAAGTCTGCGATATTATTACGAAAACGGAGCAATGGAAAAAAGCCGAAACGGTCTTTATCTTTGTGTCAATGCCGACGGAGACGGACACCTCGGGACTTATCGAAAAAGCCCTGAATACGGGAAAAAGGCTGTGCGTTCCGAAAATCGTCGGAGACGGAATAATGGAAGCGGTAGAGATAAAAAATCAGGCTCAGCTCAGCTCGGGTAAATTCGGAATTTACGAGCCTGACGATACGAGCCTCTCGGTTGAAAAAAATGAAATTGATCTGATGCTTCTTCCGTGTCTTGCCGCCGATGAAAACGGCAGACGTCTCGGCAGGGGCGGAGGGTATTACGACCGCTTCTGTGAGGATTATACAGGAGACAAGATAATTGTCTGTCCCAAAATGCTTCTGCTCAAAGACGGAGAGATCCCGACGGAAAAATGGGATATAACCGCAGACGGAGTTGTAACGGAGAAAAGATTTATTTCTGCAAAGTAATTTTGACGAACGGCGGATTTTGTCGAGATTCTCAGTTTGACTTTAAACTATTCTTTTGATAAAATAATTACAAATATATTAAAATATATATAAAGGGGGACTGTAAGAATGAAAAAACTAATTTCGGTTTTGCTGTCGGCGGCAATCGTTTTCGGTTGTTTACCGCTTATTTCTTTTGC
The DNA here is from genome assembly GCA_051881315.1 of Acutalibacteraceae bacterium. Taxonomy (GTDB): domain Bacteria; phylum Bacillota; class Clostridia; order Oscillospirales; family Acutalibacteraceae; genus CAG-488. Next base: position 193,465 of record JBJEPQ010000029.1, read on the forward strand.
TGCATACAGCGACACAGAGAAGGTTTATACAAAGAATACCGATGAGGTGTATTTCAATGAGGAATACGCTCAGGTCGGCGTGCCTGTGACGGTTTCCGTTAAGGGCGGCGGAGATGATCTGCTCTATAAATGGTACATAGACGGGGAGGAGATAAGCAATTTTACGGACAGCTATACTCCCGTTGAGTCCGATATCGAGTCCATGCTGATGGCAGAGGTCTGCGGTGCGGACGGAGAGCTTATCGGCACGGCGAATATGTTCATCAGCAGGCTTCCCGTAATGTATATTGAGACTGAGAACAGAGAGGATATTGTCGTTAAGGAAAAGAGACTCAGGGCTCATATGAAGCTTCAGGGCAATTCGGAATTTAACGACAGCTCCGTTCTCTATGACGGTGAATTGGAAATAAAGGGACGCGGAAATTCAACGTGGCAAGCGGACAAAAAGCCGTATAAAATCAAGCTGGACACCAAGACGAGTTTGCTCGGCATGGGCAAAAACAAGCATTGGGTGCTTCTTTCCAATCCTTATGATTCTTCCCTTTCAAGGAATAAGCTGATATATGATCTTGCGGCGGATATGGGACTTGATACAATGAGCAGTCAATGGATTGATGTGGTGCTGAACGGAAAGGTTGTCGGCAATTATCTTCTCTGCGAACACGTTCGTGTCGGCGATACCAGAGTTGATATTACAAATTGGGATGATATTGCCGAAGACACGGCAAAGGCGATATACAATGCCAACAAGAAGACCATGACGAAAGCCGAGCGTGACGAGCTGGCGGAGCTTATGGAAGCGAATATGGACTGGGTAACTGACGGCTTTATTACCTATAAGGGTCAAACATACACGATCTCGGATTATTATGAATTGCCGAAAACCAACGGCGGATATCTTTTGGAGGGTTATGAAGCGGAGGAACCGTATTTTGTTTCCGACGGCGGATACAGCGTATCTGTAAGCAGTCCTGAGGGAATAGGAAAAGGAATGTTGACGGAGATCAACAGATATTATTCCGATTTTGAAAAAGCTGCCCTATCATCGGATTTTTTCGCCATTATAAACGGACATAAAGTCAGATACACGGAGCTTGCGGATTTACAATCGCTTGCGAAGTATGCACTTGTCAACGAAGTTTTTCAAAATCAGGATTTTATGCGTCGCAGTACATATATGTATAAAGATGTGGACGGCAAGCTGATTTTCGGTCCTGTCTGGGATCTTGATAACAGCAGCGACAATTCCTCTACAAACTATTCTCATTACAAATGGATAGGAATGGACAGGGCTTTTCTTTCAAATGTGGTTAAAGATCCTGTGTTTGTCAAAGCATTTTATGATTCATACAGGAAGTACCGCTACACCTTGATTGAGGATATGCTCAAGCCCGGCGGAGACATTGATAAAACTCTGGAAAAGCTCAGCGAATCCGGAGAAAATAACGACAGGCTATGGAGTAATAAGGTCGGCTTTGAAGATGACCTGAACAATTTCAAGCTTTGGATTAGCCGCAGAATTGACTGGATCGACACTCAGATGGCAAGCTTTGAAACGCTGTACGCTTCCCTGAACGGTTCCGCACTTAACAATTCGGGAGCTTCAACTCTCAGGCTGGACGGTTCGACACTTTATATTTCTTCCGACAGCGAAAATGTTGCGGAATACTATGTCTATGTCAACGGTGAAAAAAGATTCGAGCTTCCTTTTGAAAATGAATTTACAGTCGGTTTGATTTCTATTCCCGAGGAAAGCGTTGTCAGCGTTATGAGCTATGATGACGAGGATAATCTTGTCGGAATGTCAACGGTTTCAAATTATAATGAGCCGACTAAACTGATAATTACCAAAAAACCTGACAAACTTACATATACATCAGGGGATAGCATTGATCTCTCAGGTCTGGAGCTGAAAGCCGTATTTGCAGACGGAACGGAAAAGACCGTTCAGCCTGAAGCGGCGTTATCCTATGTCAGCGACTGTCTCGGAGCGCAAAACCCTGTGTATAACAAAATTACCGACGAGATAGGCAACACATATGTTTCGCTCAGATACCGTGGCGCAAGCGTGGATTACAGGGTGACAAGAACCGCAAACGAAGATGTTGACAAAGTGACGAGGCTTATCGAAGCCTTGCCGCAGAATAATATTTCAGATAATCTTGACCTTATTTTTGAGGCAAAGCAGGAATATGACGCTCTCAGCGATTCTGCGAAACAGCAGGTGAAAAATTTCGAAAAAATTGATGAAGCGCTGAAAAAGGTTGATAAACTTGCAGAGGAAGGCCCTTCTCCGATAGTCGGTTGTTATATAGATGCCCTCAGCCGTTACGATCAGAGAAACAGAATTGTGTTGGTTGCAAAGGGAACTCCGAATAAGATTAGGGTGTTCTGCGACGGAAGTACAACTACCTTGCCGGTGAGCAACAGAACGTTTTGCATTTCGGAAAAGAGGATCGGCGGTTTCAGCCTTATAACGATAGTTTATGCACTGACTGAACAGCCGATTCAGATCGGAGCGTATTACAATCATATTTTGGAGGGCGAGATTTATACTTTCAATTCAAAGAAAGCGGTTGAAAACTGCAATAGAATGATAACATCCTTGAACTGCCCGAAAACTTTGGTGTCGAAAGACAAGACCGCAGAGCTGAACTTTACATTGAACGAGAGGGTGGAGAAGGTCAGAGCCACAGCCGACGGCAGAACAGTTACCGCAAATGCGGCAGACAAGACGGCAAAGCTTGACGTTCCGTTTAGCTCGGTCGGCACAAAGGATATCGGGATAAGCTACTTTGCCGACGGAGAATGGCACAGCTACCGAAACGTTTCCGTGTTTGTGAGAGAAAAAGAGATCGCCGAATACTTCGCATTGAAATATCCTGCGGAAACGGCGAGCGACGAGGCAGATGTGTTTGTTGCCGTGCCGGATGCGGAGTCTGTTAAGCTCGTTTGTGCAGAAGAAGAAATCAGTCTTTCCAAAAGCCAAAAGAACGGCTTTGACATCTGGCAATGTACGGTCAAATCGGACAGCGGAAAGACATATAAGCTGTTTGTAAATTCGCAGGATACAGGCAGGACGGTAAGCGTTCAGAAAGTCGAGAAACTGCTTATTAAGGACGGCGTGCTTATTAAATGCCGTGCGGAAAGCGGAGATATTGATATCCCTGTAACCGTTACCGAGGTTGCAGACGGTGCGTTTGACGGATTTACGGGAACTGTCCGCTGTTATAAGAACTCGGCGGCTCATAAATATGCCGAGGAAAACGGTATTGACTTCATAAACTACGGATATACGCTTGATATCCCGTCCGAGCTGACAATGAAGATCGGCGAAAAACGCACGGTTAATCCGCAGGCCGCTCCGATATTTGCACCCGGTTTTGAGTTTACCGTCAGCTCAGGCAACAGCAAGGTTGTCACGGTTTCGGGAAACACCTTTGAGGCGGTTAAACCGGGCTATGCGAGAGTCAGCGTGAAGAGCAACGACGGCTTGATTGACGAGGAGATAAGAATATTCATCGGCGGAGGCTGTACCAAAGGCGATATCAACGCAGACGGAAAAATCAATTCGCTCGACGCCTTGCTGATACTGCAAGAATCCGTCGGAAAAATTGAGCTTAATTCGGAACAGTCGGAGGCTGCCGACATAAACTCGGACGAAAACATCAATTCCTATGACGCTCTTGTTGCTCTGAGAATATCAACAATGCAGGAGACAATTTGGAATTATATTTAACATTTTGAATTTTAATAATTATTATGAAAAAGGTCTGTCGCACTAAGCGAAGACCAAAAGAAACATTATTAAAATAAAAGTATGAGAGGCTTGTATCGATTTAACAAATACAAGCCTCTCTGTTTAGTTTGGTTTCTTTTGGTCTTCGCTTAGTGCGACAGACCACTTGTTTCTCAAACCGATCAGTCGATCTCAACCGAAATCTTCTGATCCTTTCTGTTTGCCGCCGAACGCATAACGGTACGGATAGCCTTGGCAATTCTGCCCTGCTTGCCGATAACACGTCCCATATCGTCAGCCGCAACATGAAGATGATAAACGATAACGCCGTCTTCATCAATGTCGTCAACAGTAACGTTTACTGCATCGGGATTGCTGACCAGTCCCTTTGCGATCTGAACCAGTAATTCGTCCATTGTAGTAACCTCTGTTTAATTATTTAACGATACCGCTCTTCTTGAGAAGATCCTTAACGGTGTCGGTCGGCTGTGCGCCGTTTGCAAGCCACTTTGCGGCTGCCTCTGCGTCGATCTTGATCTCAGCAGGATTCTTCATCGGATCGTAGATACCGATTTCCTCGATAAATCTGCCGTCACGGGGATACTTTGAATCCGCAACAACAACACGGTAGAAAGGTGCTTTCTTTGCGCCCATACGGCGAAGTCTGATTTTAACCATTGTAAAATTCCTCCAAAAAATATTTGTTTAATATATCAATCACGCAAGTGATGAGTGCGTGTTTGAAAGCTTAGATATTGAAGCCCTTGAGCTGTGAGAGGTCGGGGCGTCCCCGTCTGCGCTTCTTGCCCTTGCCGTTCATCTGCTTGAACATCTTCTGCATCTGCTTGTGCTGGGTGAGAAGTCTGTTGACCGCCTCAATGTCCTGTCCCGAGCCTGCGGCAATTCGCTTCTTTCTGGACGGGTTGATGATTTCGGGCTTTTCGCGCTCCTGAGGAGTCATGGACTCGATTATCGCACGGACACGGTCGAACTGCCGTTCGTCAATCTCAACGTCCTTGATCTGCTTCTCAACTCCGGGGATAAGGGAAAGGGTGTCCTTGATTGAACCCATGCGGCGGATCTGTGCAAGCTGGTCAAGCAGATCGTTCATATCGAACTTGTTCTGCTTGAGCTTTCTTTCAAGCTCCATCGCCTTTTTCTCGTCAAGGGCCATTTCCGCTTTTTCAATGAGGGAAAGCATATCGCCCATTCCGAGGATTCTCGAAGCCATTCGGTCGGGGTGGAAGGTATCAAGGTCGGTGAGCTTTTCGCCCACGCCGACAAACTTAATCGGCTTGCCCGTGACGGCTCTTGTCGAAAGCGCCGCACCGCCTCGTGTGTCACCGTCGAGCTTGGTGAGGACGATACCGTCAATTCCCAAAGCGTCGTTGAAGGAGGTCGCAACGTTTACCGCATCCTGACCTGTCATTGAGTCAACGACAAGGAGAATTTCATGCGGCTTGACCTCCGCCTTGATGTTCTTCAGCTCGTTCATAAGCTCCTCGTCAATGTGCAGACGACCTGCCGTGTCGAGGAAAACATAGTCGTAGCCGTGATCCTTGGCGAGCTTGATAGCTTCCTTAGCGATCTCAACGGGATTGGTCTGTCCCATTTCAAAGACGGGAACTCCGATACTCTCACCGACAACCTGTAACTGCTTGATAGCGGCGGGACGGTAGATATCGCAGGCCGCAAGCAAAGGTCTGTGACCTTCATTCTTGAGCATGAGTGCGATCTTGGCACAGTGGGTTGTTTTACCCGAGCCCTGAAGTCCGCACATCATAACGACTGTCGGGGGATGATTGGCGACCGCAAGACGAGCCTTGGTGCCGCCCATGAGAGCTGTAAGCTCCTCGTTGACGATTTTTATAACCATCTGAGCGGGAGTGAGGCTTTCCATAACCTGTTCTCCGACCGCTCTCTTTGTGACCTTCTCGGTGAAGTCCTTGGCAACCTTGTAGTTAACGTCAGCCTCAAGCAGAGCCAGACGAACCTCACGCATTGCGCTGCGGACATCCGCTTCGGTCAGCGAGCCTTTACTTTTCAAACGTTGAAAAGCGGCTTCAAGTCTTTCTGAAAGACCGTCAAATGCCATTCGGCACACCACCTTGTGTTAAGAATAGTCCTCCGCAAGGAGAGTTCCGGCAACCGCCTTGATCTTGGCAGTTGCATCGTTAATCTCTTTGGAAAGGGTGTGTTCGCGGTTGTAGGCGGCAATCTCATCGGAAACCTCGATTATCTCGCCCAGACCGCTTTTCATATTTTCAAATCGGGTAACAAGTCCGAGCCGTTCCTCCATACCGACAAGCTGAGCTTCCGCCCTCTTGATTGCGTCACGAACGCCCTGACGGGTTATACCCTCGTTGGCTGCAATTTCGGAAAGTGAGAGATCTTCGTTGTAGTAATAGCTGATAAACGTGCGCTGTTTATCCGTAAGCATATCGCCGTAAAAATCAAGCAGTAAGGTCATATCAAGATTTTTACCCATCTCACTCTTCCTTTCAAAAAAAATGCCTGTAAAGTTTTTTTCTTTACAGGCAAGTATTATACAGTATGTAATATCCGTTGTCAAGTGATTTTCGGAAAATAAAACGGCTTGAAGCAATTATTTTTTCGGCTTAATAAAGGTGTGGAAAACTTAGTGGAAAATCGTCTTCGGTATTACATTATTTCTAAATTGATATTAAAAAACGGGATTTTAACCAAAAACTGTGGAAAAATCTGTTGAAAATGTTGAAAACTTTCAAATCTCGCCGTTGAAAAAGTCCTCGGCAACCCTGTGAGCCGCCGCCGCAAGGTCGTCCCGACACTCCATTACAATCTGCTCAAAGCTTCTTTCACCGTGGTCGGTCACATAAATTCTCCTGATATTTGAACCGCTCATATCCGTGACCTTGCTTTTTCCGACGATTGCAATAACGGGCGTATCTCCCGACAGCTTCGCAACCTCGGCAGGAGCTTTACCGAGCAGGGACTGATTATCCATACAGCCCTCGCCTGTAATCACAAGGTCGGCTTCTTTAGCCGCTGTCTCAAATCCCATAGCTTTCAGTACGGCAGGAGCACCTTTGACGAGCTTTGCGCCGATGAAGCTTATCAGACCGAAGCCGAGACCGCCTGCCGCGCCTGCGCCCTCAACCTGAGAATTGTTTTTTTCGATAGTTTTTGCGGTTACTTCGGCAAGATTTTTCAGTCCGTCGTCAAGAGCTTTAACCATTTCGCCGTCTGCGCCTTTCTGCGGTGCAAAAACATATGCCGCACCCGTCTCGCCGTAAAGCGGACTGATGACATCGCAGAGCACCTCAATTTCCGTTTCGTAAAGTCTTTTATCCAATCCGCCGAGGTCAATGCGCCTTATCTCGGCAAGTCCCGAACCGTTGAGAGGAACTTCTCTGCCGTCTGCTCCGTAAAATTTAGCTCCGAGAGCCGCCGCACAGCCGATACCGCCGTCGTTCGTTGCACTTCCGCCGATGCCGATCATTATTTTTTTACAGCCCTTGTCCAGAGCCGCCTTAATAAGCTGACCTGTTCCGTATGTGGTGGCAAGCATCGGATTTTTCTTTTCGCCTGCCATGGGCAGACCGCTTGCCGCCGCCATTTCTATAACTGCGGTGTTGTCGGGCAGAATACCGTAGAAAGACTTTGCCTGTTCAAAAAGAGGTCCTGTAACATCGACAAAAATCTTATCTCCGCCGTTAAAAATCAGGGACTCAACCGTTCCCTCGCCTCCGTCGGCTATGGGAAAACACCTGACCTCAAGCGAAGCGTCAAGCTTCAGAAACTCCTTTTTGACAATCTCGCATACCTCTGCCGCAGACAAAGTTCCTTTAAACGAATCGGGAGCAATTACTATCATAAAATTTCCTCCGACAGATAATTAAAGCCTAAAATCTTCTTCGGTAAAGTGACCGATGCCCACAGCCTTTTTCGGAACTCTTTTAAGCGGATCGTACTTAAAACTGCGGCAGGAGGAATCAAGCTGTCTTATTCCTGTTTTTACGCAGAGAACACAGTCTCCGTCCGCCGCTATCATACCGTGAGAGCAAAGTCTGCAAGCCGGTACAATGCCGTCGGAGTTGAATAGCTTCTTTTTCATTTCAACAGTCCTTTCGCCGGGAGTTTTCTGAAAATATTTTATCACACTTTTTTGTCCCTTGCAAGGTTAATATCCATAATGGTAAACGCACCGAGCACGAGCATTGCGACAGATGCCGGAACTGACACGGAATACGGCTTGACGGTAATTTCCGAAAACGAGGAGAAAACCTGTGCCTCGCACGGAAAGAGCTTGAATAAAAGGAAAGCGATCGGCAGGGACAGAGCGCAGTTTGCGATCCTCGACAGCCAGAAATCGGGCAGGGACACGCCGATTTTTTTCAGATACGGCAAAAGCTGCATATGTACCGCAAAGCCCGACCAGCACAGAACGGGAGCAAGGAAAAAAAGCGGCAGATGATTTGCGGCATAGGAACAGCCGCCCGTGACCTCGGACAAAACGACAAGAATACTAAAGGCTGAGTTGATCTTTGAAAGCTTCATCAGAAACGGCATTAAGCTTGAAAAAAGCAGTATCCACGCACAGATATTGAGCATTGCGTCGGTTGAACACGCCACCGATTCGGTAAAAGCTGAGGGGTTGACATATTTGTGTACGATATCTGTTCTTTGCAATTTTTCCTTCTCGCCGAAGCGTGACAGAAACCCGATTATCAATGCCGCAACGGTCTGAGAAACAAACAGTATCACTCCGCATTTCTTGTCAGAAAGCATTGAAGCTCCGACGGCACCGATGACAAAGGCAGGACCCGAATTGACGCAGAAACGAACCATTCTTTTCGCCTGAGACTGAGTGAGTGCGCCGCTTTCATAAAGCTGAGATATCATCTTCGCTCCGACGGGAAAGCCGCCGATCAGGCTCATAAAAATTGCACATGCCGAACAGCCGGGAAGCCGAAAAACCTTTTCCGTCACGGGAGAAAGGAGCCTGCCTATACTGACGCTTGCACCCGAACGGACTAAAAAGTCAGAGATTATCATAAACGGAAAAAGCGACGGAACGACCGTTTCGCCGCAGAGGAAAAGACCGTTACGCACGCCTGAACTCATATCGGACGGACTGATAAAAAACAGTATGATAAAAGCGGCGGAGCAGGTCAGAGGAAAAATCAGTTTTCTGTAATTATTCAAGCAAATCACCCGTAAATATATATGAGGGAAAAACTTTCATTTATGATAGGGTGATGACTATGCAGCAGAGGGATCGCAGACAGTATAATACGCCGCTGGCGCACAGGATTTGTGAAAAGCTCGATTTGCCCGAAGATGTAATCCGTAATTGCAGTCACATTGAGATTGTTTCAAACTGCTGTGCAATGGTGGACGGCTGTAAGAGCGTTATGGAATATGACGACACGGTAATAAAGCTGAACCTTGGGAATAACAGTGTGAAGTTTACAGGCTGTGAGCTGACGATAAAATCCCTTTCGCTTGAACAGGCTATGATAGAGGGAACGATACTTTCAATGGAATTCGGCGAGTGAGGGCTTTATATGATTTTTAACCTGTTTCATATTATCTTCGGTTACGTCTGTTTCACGGCGAGCGGCGGCTTTGCGGAAAGATTTATCAACCTTTGCACCGCCGAGGAAATCCAGCTTTGGAGAATACGGAAAAGGCCGGACGGACTGACCGCCTGCACCACGGTCGCAGGATACAGAAAAATAAAAAAATCCGCCCGTGGAAGCGGAATGAAGGTGAGGATCGACAGAAAGGTCGGACTGCCGTTTATCCTGAAAAAATATGAGAGCCACACGGGACTTTTCGTCGGTCTTGCCGCCGTTTTGCTGATACTTTCGCTGATGTCAAATCACATTTGGGTTGTGAGCGTTCAGGGCAACACGACCGTCAGCGACGAGGAGATTGCAGAGGTTTTCTCGGATGCGGGACTGAGAATAGGTGTGAGAAAAAACAAATTCGACGCAAGCGATATAAATTCCGACGCCGTTCTGAGCATAGGTGAGCTGTCGTGGGCTTCGATCAATATTGACGGCTCGGTTGCCGAGATCAAGGTCAGAGAAGCGCTTCACAGACCGAGCGTGGAAAAGAGCGGCAACACCTCCAATATTGTCGCCCGAAAGGACGGTCAGGTCGAAATCATCGAGCCGTATAAAGGCTCGGCGGCGATAAAAAGCGGTCAGACCGTTATGCAGGGCAGTCTGCTTGTCAGCGGTGTTACTCAGGTCAGGAACGGAATGTCCGTGTTCACCGATGCGGACGGTTATGTCGTTGCAAGGACAAAAATAAACGTCAGCGTTCCGATAAAGGAGGAAATAACCGTCCTCAAGCCGAAAACGAAAAGGGTATATTCGCTCTGTTTTCTCGGCAAGGAAATTTCTCTGGCAAGACGGAAGAAGGCGGACGTCGTTTACCGCCACAAATCATGGCTTTACCTGCACGGAATAAAGATGCCGTTCGGAATTTTTTACACTCAGTACACCGACTTTGAGGAGGAGAAAATCACGGTTGACAAAAAAACAGCCGAGCTTACTGCGCTCGGCGATTATGCGGTTAAAAGCTATCACGAAACCCTCCACGCTCAGATAATCTCACAAAACATTGGAATAAAAAACGGATCCGTTGTCGGTGAATATGACTGCTACGAAAACATCTGTCAGAGGGTTGAGTTCGAGACGGAGGAAACCGAGCCTTTATCCGAGGAATGAGGAATATTTTTTGCTCATTGCAAAGGAGAAAATCTCGTCCTCGGCGGCGATAACGTGATCGACAAGATTTATGCTGACGGTCGAAAAGAGCTTTGCGATTGCCTCGGTTGCGGCGATATCCGCCTGCGACGGTGTGGCAAACCCGTTGGGGTGATTGTGTGCAATGACTGCATTGGTGACATCAAATCTCAGCGCAAGCTCGACAAGGCTTCGGTTGTCGGAAACAACGCTTGTCGGTGTACCGTCGGCAACCTTGATGCAGTGCTTCAGCCTGCCGTGAGCGTCGAGGGAGAGCATATAAACAATCTCTCTTGTTTCTCCGAGAAATTTCATTCTCACAAAGTCATAGAGCCTTTCGCTTGAAGCAAGATTGACCTTGCTGTTCACCGCATTGTCACGGTAGAGGTGTGCTATATCGTGAACGAGCTTTATCATCACGGCGGCATTTTCGCCTATTCCGTCAAGCTTGACAAGCTCTCTGACGGGAGCGTCCAGAACTCCGTTGATGTCGTGATACTTTTCGATAAGCTCATGGGCTATGGGATTGGTATCCTTGTACGGTATTCCGTAAAAAAGGAGAAGCTCAAGAATGTTGTGGTCAGCCATGGAGTCGATACCGTTTTTGAGGTACTGCTCCTTAACTCTTTTTCTGTGATCCTTGTGTATGTTTTTCTTCTCCATTTCATAACACCTCGATAAAATTTTATAGTAATAAAACGCATTTGTCAATCGCAAATTGTTGACCTTGCTCACTCGATATGATAAAATAAGCCATACTAAAAATGCGAGCGAGGTTTTGCTATGCCTATTACTTTTGATGAACAAAGGAAAATTTTCAAGCTCGATACGCTTGATTCTACATACGCTATCGGAATAAGAGAGGGCTTTCTGATACATCTTTACTACGGAAAGAAGATATCGGACGACAATCTTTGGACTATGCCGTTCAGGGGCGGCTTCTCTTCGATTTCGCCCAACAACGTGAGCGTTGACGATTACAAATTCTCTCTCGATGTTCAGCCGATGGAGTATTCCTGCAACGGATCGGGAGATTTCCGTCTTGCCGCACTTTCGATCAAGGATCCGATGGGAAGAACGACGACGGATATCCGTTATCTTGACCATAAGATTTACAACGGAAAGCCTAAGCTCAAGGGCTTGCCTGCAACCTACTGCAATGACGACAGCGAGGCTCAGACACTGGAGCTTATAACTCTTGACGCTTTTACGGGCGCAAAGGTCACGATCTGTTATACCGCATTTGAAAAATACAGCGTTATCACTCAGAGCGTCAAGGTCGAAAACACGGGCAAGGAAACCTTTGAGATTGAAAAAATTGCAAGCTGCTGTGTAAATCTTCCGTCAATGGATTACAATATGATAAACCTTTCCGGCTCATGGGCAAGGGAAAGACGTGTTGTTACAAGACACCTTGCTCACGGTATTCAGTCCGTAGCCAGCAAGAGAGGATCTTCAAGCCACAATCACAACCCGTTCGTTGCCCTCGTTGACGATAAGGGCGGCGAGGACTTCGGCAATGCCTACGGCTTCAACCTCGTTTACAGCGGCAATTTCTCCGCAGATATCGAAACCGATTATTACGACTGCACAAGGCTTGTAATGGGCATCAATCCGATTGATTTCACATGGGTTGTAGAGCCGGGCGACGAGTTCCAGAGCCCTGAGGTCGTTATGGTCTATTCCGACGAGGGACTCGGCAAGATGAGCCGCACTTATCACGACCTTTACAATAACAATCTTGTAAGAGGCGAGTGGAAGAATAAAAAGAGACCTCTGCTTATCAACAGCTGGGAGGGCTCGGGGTTTGACTTCGATCAGGAAACCCTCGTCAATTACGCCAAGGAGGCAAAGGAGCTTGGCATCGAGCTTCTTGTTATGGACGACGGCTGGTTCGGCCACCGCAACCGCGACGATTCCTCACTCGGCGACTGGTTTGTCAACGAGGACAAGCTCAAGGGCGGTCTCGGCAAGCTTATCGAGAGGGTAAATGCCGAGGGCGTTCAGTTCGGTATCTGGTATGAGCCTGAGATGATCTCCGAGGATTCCGAGCTTTACAGAACGCACCCCGACTGGTGCGTTCACGTTGAGGGCAGAGACATTTCTCCCGCCCGTCAGCAGTACGTTATTGATATGACAAGGCAGGATGTGCGTGACTGTATTTTTGATCAGATGTACGATGTTCTGTCGAAGAATAATATCGCCTATCTCAAGTGGGACTACAACAGAGCGATTGTCGAGCCTGCATCAATGCTTCTTGACGCACGCCATTCAAAGGAATTTTTCCACAGATTTATTCTCGGCACTTATGAGCTGATGGACAGGGTAACGAGCGCATTTCCGCACATTCTTTTTGAAAGCTGTGCAGGCGGCGGCGGACGCTTCGATCCGGGCATACTTTACTATATGCCGCAGACATGGGCTTCGGACAATACCGATCCGATCGAAAGACTTACAATCCAGTTCGGCACTTCCATGTGCTATCCTGCTTCGAGTATGGGCGCTCACGTTTCCGCAAGCAAGCGTGCAGGCATTGAAACTAAGGCCGCCGTTGCAATGGCAGGAACCTTTGGCTACGAGCTTGATCCCAAGCGTATGAGCGACGAGGATAAGTCAAAGGTGAAAGGTCAGGTCGAGAATTACCACAGATTTTACAATGTGATTCATTTCGGAGATCTTTACAGGATTATCGCACCGACGGACGATGAATACAAGTGTGCGTGGGAAAATGTTTCCAAGGATAAGAGCGAAGCCTTGCTGACCGTTGTTATAAAGAATAAGCCGCCGCACGATTTCCTGCTTGTCAGAATGAAAGGTCTTGATCCCGACAAGCTCTACCGTGACGATGATAACGGCGAGATATATTCGGGTGCTCTGCTGATGAATGCAGGCGTAAACCTGACCGACAGAGGACTTAATGCAGGTATGAGCTTTGTAAAATATTTCACAGAGGTTAAGTGATTTTATGATAAAAGATTTTCTTGCGGTCGGACAGATCGTAGGCACTCACGGAGTGCGGGGTGAAATGCGCGTCAATCCGTGGGCGGACTCGCCCGAATTTCTCAAACAGTTTAAAACGCTGTATTATGATTCGGAGGGCAAAAACGCAGTTAAGGTCATATCCGCACGTCCTCACGGAAATATCGTGCTGATGAAGCTGGAGGGCGTTGAGACGGTTGAAGCCGCTTCGGCAATGAGGAACAGGAAGCTTTATATGCGCCGTGCAGACGCAAAGCTCAAAGACGGAGTTTATTTCATCGAGGAGCTGATCGGCTGTGAGGTTTTTGACGCCGACAATGGGGAAAAATGCTACGGCAAAATATCCGACGTCAGCGAAACGGGTGCAAACGACGTCTGGCACATTAAGAGCGACGACGGCAAGGAGTATCTCATTCCTGCCGTGCCGAGCTTTGTAATCGACACGGATATTGAAAAAAACAGGGTGCTGATAAGACCGATGAAAGGTATTTTTGACGATGAGAATTGACATAATGACTCTGTTCCCCGAAATGTGCGAGCGTGTGCTTGACGAGAGCATAATCGGACGGTCGAGAGAGGGCGGACTGGTTGAGATCAACTGCGTCAACATCCGTGACTATTCTACGGACAAGCACCGCCGTGTGGACGACACGACCTACGGCGGCGGAACGGGAATGATTATGCAGTGTCAGCCGATATTCGATTGCTTCTGCGACCTTGAAAAGCAGATAGGCAAGCGGCCGTACCTGATATATATGTCGCCCCAGGGGAAAAAGCTCGATCAGCAAAAGGTGAAAGAGCTTGCGAAAATGGATAATATAGCCATCTTGTGCGGACACTACGAGGGAGTGGACGAGCGTGTTATTGAGGAGCTTGTCGATGAGGAAATCTCGATCGGCGACTATGTGCTGACGGGCGGCGAGCTGCCTGCGCTTGTCCTTGCCGACAGCATAACGAGGATGCTTCCGGGCGTTCTTGCGAGTGACGAAGCCTTCGAGGAGGAGAGTCACTACAACGGACTTCTCGAATATCCTCAGTACACAAGACCGTATGAATGGCACGGCAAGACCGTACCCGATGTTCTGCTGACGGGACATCACGCAAACATCACCAAATGGCGCAGAGAACGCTCGCTTGAGCGGACTAAGGAGCGCAGACCGGATCTTTTGGGAAAAGCCGAATTAGACAGAAAAGACTTGAAATTTATCCAATCTTTGGATAATGAAAGAAAAAAATAGTCAATGTGCATTAAAAAGCATATTTGACCGTGTACAAATTGCACAAACTGCGACTTCCCAAAAACGTCACATTTGGAATACAAGCCGAAATAATTTTAAGTTAGGTTTTATTTGTTGACGATGCAAACTTTTGTGATATAATAACTGTTGTATAAAAGTCTGAATACAAATAGGCATTTAACTTTTTAATTAGGAGATATCGGTTATGTGTGAGAAAGACGTTACAGTTCAGAATCAGGTAGGTCTCAGTGCCCGTCCTGCAACATTTTTTATTCAGAAAGCAAATTGCTTCAAGTCCTCTATCTGGATCGAAAAGGAAGAAAGACGAGTAAATGCAAAAAGCTTGCTCGGCGTTCTCTCTCTCGGCATTGACGGCGGTACAACAATCAAGGTCATTGCTGCGGGTCCCGACGAGGAACAGGCTGTTGACGAGCTTGTAAAGCTTGTAAATTCAGGCTTCGCAGTATAACACAAAACGAAACGACTGCCGCATTGTATGATGCGGCAGTTTTTAAATTTACGGAAAGCGAGGTGAATACCGTGGACATTCACGAACTGAGGAAAAAGGCGATGTCCCTGCCGCTTACGCCCGGTGTGTATCTGATGAAGAACACAAAGGGCGAGATAATCTATGTCGGCAAGGCGAAGAAGCTCAAAAACCGTGTCAGCCAGTATTTCGGATCACAGAACAACCATTCGGTCAAGGTCAGAAAAATGGTTGAAAACGTGTTTGATTTTGACTATATCCTCTGCGACAGCGAATTTGAAGCCCTCGTCCTTGAATGTTCGCTCATCAAGCAGTATTCACCTAAATACAATATTCTTTTAAAGGACGACAAGGGTTACAGCTATATCAGAGTCAGCGAGGGACCGTGGCCGAAGATCAGCGCAGTTTTGCAAAAGGCGGACGACGGTGCGAGGTACATAGGTCCTTACACAAGCTCTTTCAGCGTGTCAAATTCCGTTGACGAGGCGCAGAAAATTTTTATGCTCCCTCAATGCGGCAAGAGCTTTCCGAAAGAGATCGGCAAGGGCAGACCGTGCCTTAATTATTTCATCAAGCAGTGCTCCGCTCCGTGTGCAGGCAAGATAAGCTGTGAGGACTATAACGAGTCTGTCAATTCGGCAATCGAGTTTTTGCAGGGCGACAGCGCAAAGATTATCAAGGATCTGACCGAGGAAATGGAGGCGGCCGCCGAACGGCTCGATTTTGAACGTGCGGCGAAGCTGAGAGACAGGATAAATTCCATAAAAAAGATAAACGAAAAGCAAAAGGTTGTCGGATCTGACGTCAGGGAGCAGGATGTTTTTGCAATCGCACAGTCGGACGAGAAATACTGCCTTTCCGTTCTGAGGTTTTATGACGGCAGGCTCAGGGACAACGAGTGGTTTCTTTTCAGCGAGATCGACACCCTGCCCGAAGCAAGGCGTGAGCTTATCACCCGTTTTTATTCCATGGGCAGGCATATTCCGCCCTTTATCACCGTTGACGGAGAGGTTGCGGACAGAGAACTGCTTGTGCAATGGCTGAGCGAGAACGCACACCGAAAGGTTGAAATAAATATTCCACAGCGAGGACGTCAGGTCGAAATAATGACGATGTGTATGAACAATGCGGCGCAGAAGCTCGCCTTGAGTATGGGCAGGAATGCAAGGGCGACGGCGGCTCTGGACGAGCTTGCAAGGCTGTTGAATTTGCCGAAGCCGCCCGTTATTATTGAATCCTACGATATTTCGCACACGGCAGGAAGCGATAACGTTGCGGGTATGGTTGTTTTCAAAAACGGTATGCCTTACAAAAAATCCTACCGCAGATTTGCGATAAAGGGCTTTGACGGTCAGGACGATTATGGCTCTATGGCGGAGGTCATTTCACGCCGTCTGAACAGGTACGAGGAGGAAAAGGACAGCGGCGAAGGCTTCGGACTTTTGCCCGACCTCATTCTTCTTGACGGCGGTCAGGGACAGGTAAACGCCGTTCTGCCGATAGTCAGGGCGTTCGGCTATGACATTCCCGTCTACGGTATGGTCAAGGACAGCAAGCATCGCACAAGGGCGATCGCCTCGGACGGCGGTGAAATTGCGATCAATTCCAAGCGGCAGGCGTTCACTCTCGTTTCCTCGATACAGGAGGAGGTTCACCGATTTGCGATCGCTTACCACCGTGCGAAGCATAAAAACACATCTCTCGGTGGAACGCTTACAAAGATTGACGGAATAGGCGAGAAAAAAGCAAAGGCGCTTCTGAAGCATTTCAAGACCTTGACGGCGGTTAAAAATGCGGAAATTGACGAACTGTGCCGAGCGGAGGGAATAAACAGAGCTACGGCGCAAAAAGTTTATGATTATTTCAGAAAAAATGTTGACAACACAAGGTAAAAAATGTGATAATATAAGATGAATATAAATAATTATTTAAGAAGGGAGCTTGTGCCGTGCGTGTAATTACGGGAACAGCAAGAGGACGGGTTCTCAAAACTCTGGAGGGGGACGATGTCCGCCCGACAACGGACAGAGTCAAAGAAGCTATTTTCAGCATTATTCAGTTTGAAATAGAGGGTAGGAGTGTGCTTGATCTTTTCGCAGGCTCGGGACAGCTCGGAATTGAGGCGCTCAGCAGGGGTGCGGCGTTCGCAACCTTTACCGATATAAGCGCAGAGGCCGTTGATACGGTTAAGAAAAATCTTATTTCAACCAAGCTGGACAGGCAGTCGGAGGTTATCCGAACAGAGGCGGTCGCTTTCCTCAAATCAAACAGAAAAAAATTCGATATAATGTTTATGGATCCCCCGTATTCAAAGGGAATTTTGCAGAACACTCTGCCTTATGCCGTGCAGAATGTCAATGACGGCGGCGTGATAATCTGCGAGCATCCCTACGGCGAGGAGATGCCGCAGACGGTCGGACATTTCTCTGTTTACCGTGACTATAAATACGGCAAGATCGGCATAACCGTCTACCGTATCAGCGAGGAGGAGAGCCGATGAGAACAGCGATATGTCCGGGCAGTTTTGATCCGGTCACAAAAGGTCATCTCAGCGTAATAACAAGAGCGGCGAAGCTCTTTGACAGGGTGATAGTCGTTGTTATGATAAACCCGAAGAAGCCTGTCGGCTGTTTCACTCCCGAAAAGAGAGTTGAGTTTATCAAAAGATGCGTCAGCACTCTTCCGAATGTTGAGGTTGATTTTTATGACGGTCTGCTTGCGGAATATGCAAGGATCAAAAATGCCGACGCAATAGTCAAGGGACTCAGGGCTGTTTCCGATTTTGAAGATGAATTTCAGCAGGCGCTGACTAACAAACAGCTCAATCCCGATGTTGAAACAGTATTTGTTACCGCAGGTGCGGATTATATGTATTTATCCTCCAGTATCGTTAAGCAGATCTGCGAGCTCGGCGGCGATGTTTCCGCTTTCGTGCCGGAGCAGGTGCTCGACGATATTGTTCAAGGAATAAGAAGAAAGGAAGATTAAGGATGAACGTACAGGGCTTACTTGACAAAATTGAAGATACCATTGATATGGGCAGTAAAATTCCTCTTTCGGGAAAAATTGCTGTTGATGCGGAGACGATCAAGCAGTGCATCGAGGACATCAGATATGATCTGCCTATCGAGATCGAAAAGGCTCAGGAGGTTATGTCCCACCACAATAATATTATCACGAGAGCCAATAACGAGGCTTCGTCCATCGTTTCTTCCGCTCAGACCGAGGCGGACGGTATAATCAGCGCCGCAAAGGAAAAGGCTTCGGGAATTGCCGCTACGGCAGAAGCAAACGCAAAGTCAACGCTTGCTTCGGCTTCGGAGCAGGCAAAGCAGATGATTGAATCATCCGAGATCACAAGACTTGCTCACGAATTTTCCGACCGTGTCCGTGCTCAGGCAACGGCAGAGGCTGAAAATATTGTCAGAAATGCAAAAAGTCAGGCTGAGGCTATTCTCCTTGACGCAAACAATCAGGCTGAGGAGACAAAGACCAAGGCGGACAAGTGGGCAGGCGAGATCCGTTCTGCCGCCGCAGAGTTCGTTGAGGATATTATGAAGAACAGCGACGAGGTGCTTTCCTCGAATATTGCCGAGATCAGAAAGGCGAGACAGAGCCTTTTCGGCGATCGCAGATAAAACGGATTTTCATTCAGAAAGAGATAAATTGAACGGGGTTGCTGTATTGGGATATTTGTGCAGATCGGAAAGTCTTTGATTTCCGACGGTCGATATCTCCTTTTCGGCGGCTCCTTGTTTATAAACAGAGGTGTTTACATAATGAAAAAGCAATGCGAATGTTGCTATAAACGCTTTGAAGTTGTCAGGAACACGGACATTCCGCTCAACCCCGATCTGACTGCACCGCAGGATCATATCTATTGCCCGTGGTGCGGCGCGGAGAACGGAACGGTTGAAAAGGGTTCTCTTGTGAAAACAGAAAAATGCAATGCAGAGTGTGAGTTTTGATGAGAAAAGAAATAATCGACTACTTCAAGAATAATAAAGACGAGATGATAAAAAGCATATCGGAGCTTGTCAGCGTGCCGAGTGTGCGGGGCGAGGCGAAAGAGGGTATGCCCTTCGGCGAGAAGCCTGCCGAGGTGCTGGGGCTTGCTCTGAAAACGGCGGACGGTTTCGGCTTTAAAACCGAAAACCACGGCGGTTATGTCGGAACGGTCGATCTGAATGACGGAGATACCGAGCTTGCAATACTTGCACATCTTGATGTTGTGCCGGCAGGCGAGGGCTGGGACACCGATCCTTACACCGTTGTTGAGAAGGACGGTTTAATCTTCGGCAGAGGAGTCAGCGACGACAAGGGACCTGCCGTTGCCGCACTTTACGCAATGAAGGCGGTCAGGGAGCTTGACCTGCCCGTCAGCAAAAATTGCAGGCTTATTCTGGGCACGGACGAGGAATGCGGAAGCTTGGATCTGAAATATTATTTTTCAAAAAATCCTTATCCGAAATATGCTTTCACGCCCGATGCAAATTTTCCTGTCACAAACGGCGAAAAGGGCAGGTTTACAAAGAGCTTTTACAGAACTGTCGATTTTTCCGACTGTGAGAAATACATAAAAACGATCAATGCCGGCGAGGCGAAAAACGCCGTACCGACCTTTGCAAAGGCGGAGCTTGCCGGAATAAGCACGGCGGAATTTGAAGCCGCCGCCGAGAAATCGAAAGGCACGGGTGCAGACTTCTCCTTTGACGGCGGAACTGTTGTTTGCACGGGAACGGCGGCTCACGCATCTCTGCCCGAAAACGGAAACAATCCGATCACGGCACTCATCGAGCTTTTAAGTCAAATTGAGTTTGATAAAAAATGCTCCGATTTTGTCGCCGACCTGAAAACTCTTTTCCCTCACGGAAAATACAGCGGCGAAGCGTTCGGAGTTGATATGAGCGATATGCTCGGCAGTCTTACCCTGACGCTTGATATTGTCAGCTTTGAGGACGGGAAATTCGAGGGCTGTTTTGACACAAGAACGCCGATGTCCGCAACAAAAGAAAACTGTGCCGACGTCATTGCCGCAAAGCTTGAAGCGCACGGCTTTGCAATCGAAAACACTCAAATGATAAAGGCGCACTATGTTGACGAAAATTCCGAGTTTATAAAAACTCTGCTCAAAGCCTACGAGGATTACAGCGGCGACAAGGGCGAATGTATCTCGATGGGCGGCGGCACCTATGTCCACGACATTGAGAACGGTGTGGCATTCGGCGCAATCAGCCGTGATACCGTGACGAATATGCACGGGGCAAACGAGTTTATGCCGATAAACGATTTGCTGACTGCGGCGGCGATTTTTACCGATGTAATTGCAGAAATTTGCAAATAAAGTGGAATTATAATGTATTTTTAAAAAAATATAGACATTCTGTCGAATTGATGATAGAATTAGACAATGTGGGGTGATTTGTTGAAAAGATGCCTGATTATGATAACAAGCGGTTTCCCTTACGGAATGAGCGAAACCTATATAGAGTCAGAGATTATTTTTCTGAAAGATCGCTTCGACAAGGTTATTGTTCTTCCTATTGAGCTTGATCCGCAAGCCCCTCTTATGCGTAAGCTCCCCGACGGTATAGAATACTGCAACGTTTCCGAAAAGAAACAAAGCGTTGCGAGAACGCGCGACGTGTTCGGCGGACTGCGCAACATTGTTTCCCCTACAAAATATTTAAAATACGACAAGGACGAGATCGGCAGCAATTTCAGAAAAAGAATGTTCTTTGAATATTTCTGCAATCGCTCCGTCAGAAGCTACGGAGAATGTCTGAAAGCCCTTGAAAAATATGACCTGAGCGAATACGGCAGTATTACAGTTTACAGCTATTGGTTTTTTGCAACGGCGTTTGTCGGAGCCTTGCTCAAGGATCATTTTTCTGAATTTTGCAGTGACGTGCAGTTGATTTCCAGAGCTCACGGATACGATGTTTATGAGGAAAGAAACGCTTTGAATTACCTTCCCCTCAGAAGTTTTCTTCTTGAAAAATGCGACGCGGTTTATCCCTGCTCCGATGTTGGAACGGAACACATCACGTCGAGGTATCCCGAATACTCATACAAGATAAAAACGGCGCACCTCGGAACGGTTGATTCAGGTCTCGGCAAACAGTCCGAGGACGGTCTGCACATTGTTTCTTGTTCGCTGATAACAAATATAAAGAGAATTGATAAAATTATTGATATACTTGAAAAACTTGAAAAAAACGGTAATTATAATATCAAATGGACGCATATCGGCGACGGAAACGGAAGAGCCGAGCTTGAAAAAAGCATAAAAGCAAAGCTGAAATTCACAAAGACGGAATTTCTCGGAAACATTCCTAATAATGAGGTTTACGATTATTATAAAAATAATGCCGTTGATCTGTTTATCAGTACAAGCAGGAGCGAGGGCTTGCCTGTTTCAATGATGGAGGCGGCGTCCTTCGGTATTCCGATAATCGCAACCGATGTCGGCGGAGTCTGTGAAATCGTGGAGGACGGACGAAACGGTATGCTTCTTCGAGAGAGAGCTTCCGCAGAGGAGTTTGCCGAGTGCATTGAAAAATTCTACGGTTTAAGCAGATCGGAAAAGAACGAATACAGAGATAATTCAAGAGTGCTCTGGGAGAAAAAATTCGATGCAAGTAAAGCATATGCGGATTTTTTCCCTGTCCCTACGCTGTCTCGGTATTAAGGAAAGGATAATTATGGTTTCACTGAAAAACGGTATTTTGAAAATCAATTATACTGCTTATGAGCGAGCCAAGCGATTGTTTGAGTTTACGTTTCTGCTGAATATGATCGTAATGTTTGCTTTCTATGATGTGAAAAATGCCGGTCCGATTGCAGCTATTCTGATGTTTGCCGCAGCGTGTATTCTGATGGTTGAAAAAAACAAAAGCAGTATCGTGATACCCTACATTTCAATATGGTACTTTCTGCTGATTGTTTACGGTGTACTTTCCGGACTGTGGGCACAGTTTTTTACGACCTACAATCTCGGCTTTGCAACCAAGCTGATAATCATATTGCTGATATCCACCTCGATTGCGATATATGTGGACGATATGGCGGATCTTGACCGGATTCTGTCTCTTTTTGTAGCAGGATCGTTAATAATAGTTCTGCTTGAATGTACCGCAGTACCTGCCGACGGATGGGTTCGCGGAAGTGTGGGCAGCTATTTCAGCGGCAATAACCCGAACGACCTTACGATATGGATGGATTTTGCGGCTTCCATCGCCTTTTACAGAGCATATGTTAAAGGCAAAAAGCCGATGTATATTCTTGTAGTAATATTTGTTGTATTCTGCGCATTCTCAAGCTCAAGAAAAGGTCTTATGGCGGCGATAGCCGGACCTATGATGATAGTTCTGCTCTCATTCAGAAAAAGAGGTTATGCCCTGCGTCTGTTGGCTTCTGTAATTATAGTTGCTCTCATTGTCTTTCTCGTTATGGAGAACGAAACGCTTTATGGGGTTATCGGAAAAAGATTTGATACGATGTTTGATTACGTGAGAGGAGAGGGCCAGGACAGCAGTCTTTCTGTCAGACAGTATTTTATCAGCGTTGCAAAGGAAATGTTTCAGGAATCTCCGCTGATAGGCAAGGGTATGGGTAATTTCGCCTTTATTCTTGACAGCAGATATTCATTGGGTAAATTTTACAGTCACAACAACTATTGGCAGCTTCTCAGCGAGCTTGGACTGATCGGTTGCACGCTGTATTATTCAATGTATGTGTTCTGTCTGATAAAGCTATTGAGATATTATTTTGCCGACGGAAGAAAGGCTTCCGTACTGTTTATTACAGCGATTGTAATGATGGCGGTGCTTGATACCGGCATCATAAGCTACAGTTCAAAATACGGCCAGCTTGTTATCGCAATAGTTTACTGTGCGACCTATGCGATACAAAGCGACGGCGGAAGAAAATACGGAATGAATAAGCAATAACAGTTTTGGAGTGATTTAATTGAGATCTTATTCGGAAAAGAAAAATTCAAAGGGATTGGAAATCAATATTGTTGCATTTTTCAGGGAATTGTCCAAAAAGCTCTGGATCATAATTGCCGTTACGGTTATCGGTGCGATATGCGGAGCGGTTTTTGCAGAGGCGACAAAGACAGAGACCTACACTTCTACGGTTTCTTTCGTTGTCAACACAGCAACGGAGAACGAGCAGGCGGCGAGCGGCGAGATCAATGCACAGATCAATATGGCGGGCACGTTCAGCTATATTCTCTCCAGCCGTGTTATGAAAGAGGCAATAGTTGAAAAATATCCCGGAGAAGTGAATTACGGAACCGTGGATAAAAGCATTTCGGTAAAGGTAGTTACCTCCACTAACGTTATTGTTATGTCCGTCACGGCAGAGGATCCGAAGGTTGCATATGGAATTGCAAATACGGTAGTCGAAGTTTACGGGGATATAGTTTCTGAAACCTATCCTAATGCGAAGCTTACGCTTTGTGACAGACCGGTTCTTTCAACCTATCCCAATACGGATAAGTCGGCAATTTCTTTTGCCGCTATGTTTGGTTTCATCGCCGCTGTTCTGTGCTGTGTTATCTTCTTTATAATGTTCCTTGTCAAGGATACCGCAAAGTCAGCAAACGAGCTCAGCGACAAGCTTGATGTCCACATCCTCGGCTCGGTTCAGCAGGTCACGAATAAAAATAAGACCGCAAAGGGACTTCTCGTTACGGACAGAAAAAACGGCTTCTCGTTTATTGAAACCTATAAGTCGATCCGAACAAAAATCGAGAACAATTCCGCAAGGACGGGCAACAAGGTTTTCATTGTTACGAGTGCCTGTGAAAACGAGGGCAAAACGACAACCTGCGTAAACATTGCACTTTCCCTTGCACAGAACGGAAAAAATGTCCTCATCATTGACGCCGATCTCAGAAAGCCTTCCGTAAGCAAGCTCCTTTCACTTCCGGACACGGAGTACGGTCTCAGCGATGTTATTATCGGCAGGGCGACACTTGATACCGCAATCAAACGTGTAAACAGCTTTGACGTGTGTGTCCTTGCAGACCAGAAGGGCGTTGCCAATCCATCCGAGCTTCTTTCCACGGAGAAGATGGAGGCAACGATTGAGGAAGTCAGAAAAGAGTTTGACTACATTCTTATTGATACCGCTCCTGCAAGTCTTGTTACCGACACCTCGGTTATTGCCGGATTTGTCGATGCGGCGATAATCGTTGTGCGTGAGGACTTTGCACCTTACTCAAGGATCAGAATGTCTATCGAAGACATTGATGCAAACGGCGCAGAGATCATCGGCTGTATCTTTAATGCCGATACAAGCAATGTCAGCAAAAACGGTCGATACGGACGCCGTTACGGCGGCTACGGTAAGGCCGGCAAAGACAGCTACGGCAGCTACGGCGGTTACGGCAGCTATGGCTACGGCTACGGTCAGAGTGCTAAAAAATAATTATTGAATAGCAATAAAAACCTCTTTCGCATATTATAAAGCGAAGGAGGTTTTTTAATGCACGAGCTTGAAAAAATGATCGAAAAATATCGGCAGGAGCTTGTTGAATTTTCAAAGCAGAACATAGCCGCCGACGAAGACTTTTTCAGCGAAGAAAAGGACGAAAAAGATGTTCAGGCAATTCCCGTTATGGCGAACGCCCTCAAGTTTCCCGTAACCGCAGGGGAGAAAGAGGAGATAGACACCTATGCCGACTACGAGGATTTTCAAAAGAAAAACCCGTCCAAGGGCAGTATGAAGGTTCAGGTGACAGCGGGCGGACAGAGCTATCCAATAATCAATGCCATTGTCAAGGTTCGCATACCGCTCAGAACGGGCGACAGGGAGATTTTCTCAGGCTATACCGATATCAACGGAATTGTGGACAACATTGTCCTGCCTGCTCCCGACAGCAGCATTTCCTTTGATGAGGAAAATTCGACCGTACCGCCGTTTTCCGTATATGAGGTGACGGTCACTCACCCGAATTTTGCGAAATCGGAATTTTTCAATGTTCCCGTCTTTGCAAACATAAAGGCGATCCAGCCGGCTCAGATGGTTCCCCTGACGGAAACCGGCGAAGAACCCGGAACGGTCACGATACCTGAGCAGTCAATGGGACTTTTCGGAGGTGAGGTCTGATGCCTGATTTGCCGATAGTACCCGAATTTATCACCGTCCACTTAGGCAAGCCGAGTGCCGCCGCGAGAAATGTCCGTGTTCCATTCTCCCAGTATATAAAGAATGTCGCTTCAAGTGAGATCTACCCGACATGGCCGGAAAGCTCCCTGAGAGCGAATATTTATGCCGAGATCACATTTGCTCTCAACAGAATATATACCGAGCATTACAGGTCAAGAGGCTACGATTTTGACATCACAAATTCAACCCAGTTCGACCAGTATTATGTCGAGGGCAGAGATATATTCGAAAATATAAGCCGTGTGGTGGACGATATTTTCAACGATTATGTTGTAAAGCAGGGACAGATACAGCCTTATTTCACCCAGTATTGCGCCCAAAGCTGTGAGGGACTTTCTCAGTGGGGAACGGTCACGCTTGCCAATCAGGGTTATACCCCGTACCGCATACTGCAATACTACTACGGCAACGATATTGATATTATCAGAAATGCGCCGATCAAGACTAACACCCCAACATATCCCGGAACTCCGCTGAGGCTCGGAAGCGGCGGAGAGGATGTTGTTGAGATACAGCGAGAGCTTAACAGAATAGCCGCCAATTATCCGTCGATACCGAAAATCACAGAGTCAACGGGATATTTTGAACAGACTACGCAGACCGCTGTTAAACAGTTTCAGAAGATATTCAACCTTGTTCAGGACGGAATTGTCGGCAAGGACACATGGTATAAGATCAAGCAGATATACAACGGAATAAAAGGTCTGTCAGAGCTTTATTCGGAGGGCATAACGATAAGCGAGATCGAAAGGAAATATGAAAGACTTCTGAAGCTCGGCACACGGGGACCGTCCGTCAGGATACTGCAATACTATCTTCAGTTCCTCAGCTTCTTCAATCTGAAGCTGCCGTATGTGTCCATGGACGGAATATTCGGTCAGGAGACCTATGACGCCGTGGTGACATTCCAGTCGCTTTACGGACTTGACGTTGACGGAATTGTCGGAAAGAACACATGGGATATGATTCAGGACGCATATATAGGCGTGCTCAATTCTCTTCCCGATGAATACAGAAGCTATTCGTCACTGCTTTATCCGGGATACATTATTACAACGGGAGCAAGCGGAAAGGTTGTCGAACAGCTCCAGACATTTTTGAAAACCATTGCGAATAACAACCCTGCGGTTCCCCAAGTAACCGTTGACGGCTATTACGGCGATCAGACGAAAAATGCCGTGCTTGCCGTTCAGAAGCTCCGGGGACTTGAACAGAACGGTCAGGTCGGCGTGCTGACATGGAATGCGATCGTCAATCTTTACAATCAGTACAGATAACCGAAAATTGTATATATTAACCTGTTCCGAAAATAATAACATTATACTTTTCACGGAGAAATGATTATGGATAATGTTTTATTTTCGGATTTTTATGAAAATGAGAAATTCTTTGACAAGTATTTCAGGACGGATATAAATTATGACGTTGTTGCAACAAGATTTAATGCCGGAGGAAGAAAAGCCAAGCTTTATTTCATCGACGGATTTATAAACGGCGAGACCTCCGAGCGTGTTATGAATTTTATGATGCAGGCGAGCAACGTCAAGTCCGATTTCAAGTCACCCGAAGCCTTTGCTCAAAGTATGATTGCCTATATGGAGATGGAGCTCAGCCGTGATGTTGACAAGATCGCCAAGGTCGTTTATTCGGGCGCAATGCTCGTTATCGTTGACGGCTTTGACACAGGCTTTCTTGTCAAAACAAGGAGCTATCCCAAGCGGGATGTCGGCGAGCCTGATAACGATAAGGTGCTCAGCGGAGCGCACGACGGTTTTGTGGAATCGTTGCTGATAAATACAGCGTTGATTCGCCGCAGGATCCGTGACCGAGACCTCGTTATGGAGGTCAGGCAGGCGGGCGTGAGGTCGAAAACCGATATCGCAATATGCTATCTGAAAGGGAAGGCTGACGAAAGGACGGTTGCCGACCTGCGTGAGCGGATTGATAAAATCGACGTCAACACCTTGAATATGAGCCAGGAAAGCGTTATCGAATGTCTGGTAAGGAAGCAGAAATGGAATCCGTTCCCCAAGGTCAGATATACCGAACGTCCCGATGCGGCGTCGGCATCAATAGCGGAGGGAAGCATTATCCTCTTTGTAGACAATTCACCTGCGGCAATGATAGTCCCGACAGGCTTTTTCGATTTTTTGCAGGACACGAATGACTATTATTTTCCGCCCTGCGTGGGCACCTACCTGCGCTTTGTCAGAGGACTGATTTTCGGGCTTGCACTTTTGCTTGCGCCTGTGTGGTTTTTGCTGATTAAAAATCCGGACTATATCCCGGAATGGCTGAATTTTATCAAAATAAAGGAATATTATTCAATGCCGATAATCGCACAGCTTTTGATAATCGAGGTCGTTATCGACGCCTTGAAGCTTGCGTCGCTGAATACGCCGAACGCCCTGAGCAATTCTTTCAGCGTGATCGGTGCGCTCGTTTTGGGCGATCTTGCCGTCAGCGCAGAGCTGTTTTCCTCCGAGGTCGTGCTGATAATGGCTTTTGTCGCCATAGCTAATTTTGCACAGCCGAGCTTTGAGCTGGGATATGCTTTCAAGCTGTCGAGGATATTTATGGTTGTCCTGACTGCGATTTTTAACCTGTGGGGCTTTATTGCAGGACTTGTTACAGTGATGCTCGTAATAGCCTTTACCGTGACGGTCACTGGCAGAGGATATCTTCATCCGCTTATTCCGTTCAATGCCAAGGCGATCGGCCGCCTGCTTATCAGGCAATCTATTAGTAAGGACAATACATGAAAAGGGGGCTTTCGCTTATTGCGATAGCCCCTTATTTATATTTTATTAAAGTCTTGTTTCAAGCAGTTTGACGTTTCCGCTGACGGTGAACTTACCTTTTGCGGCAGGGATAAAAATGCTTTCGCCTTTCTTCATTCCGAGCTTTTCGCCGTCACATTCGATTTCTGCGCCACCCTCAAGGCAGAGCAGGGAAACGAAGGAGTCCTCGTCGCTGACCGAGGAATACTCGCCGTCAACGCTCAGCTCATACATCGTGAACAGCTCGCAGGAGGTGAGCTTGCTCCTCGTGGCATTGTCGAATTTTTCCGTTTCACGGTCGGACTGATCGGGGATTGACGGAGGACAAAGCTTTGTAACATCCGCCGCCTTGTCAACATGAAGCTCACGGGGCTTGCCGTCCTTGCCGAGCCGTCCGTAATCGTAAATTCTGTATGTAGTGTTTGAGTTCTGCTGTACTTCGGCAAGAAGTATTCCCTTGCAGATTGCGTGCATAGTACCCGACTCGATGAAGAATACATCGCCCTTGTGTACCTTGACACGGTTGCAAATGTCCATCATATCGTCGCTCTGAGCGGCTTTTTTAAATTCCTCAACCGTTACATTCCTGTTGAAGCCGAGTATAAGCTCGGCGTCGGGATCGCAGTCGAGAATGTACCACGCCTCGGTCTTTCCGTATTCGCCCTCAACCCTCATCGCATATTCGTCGTCGGGATGCACCTGAATTGAAAGATCTCTCTTTGCGTCAATGAACTTGATAAGCAGCGGGAAAAATTCGTATTTTTCTCCCTTTTTGCCGCAGATGCTCTTGTCCTCAAGATAGACCTCCTGCAAGGTCTTACCCTCATACTGTCCGTTGAGCACGGTTGACGGGCCTGCCGGATGACAGGAGAGCACCCAAGCCTCGGCGGCAGGATCCTTGTCGGTCTTTATTCCGTATTCAGTAATCAGTCTTGTTCCGCCCCAGATGTTGTCCGCAACGAAGGGCGACAGCTTTACCATTTCCATATTAAACCTTCTTTTCTGTGAAAATTCCGAAAGTATTATACATTATAACTTTGATAATGTAAATATAAAAACAAAAAACTATTGACAAAACGAACAAATGTTCGCTATAATAATACCGATGCTATTGGGGAGGCAGAGGAGATATAAAATGGTTTACTATGATTTAAGAATTGAAAAACAGCGCATTTACGGTGCGGATAAAATTGCTATCGCCGCCGATGCCAACGAAACGGTGTCTTTTCGCTTTCACTTTGACGCCAACTGGAGGATTTTCGATTCCAAGGCGGCAATATTCAGAACCGCCGAAAACAAGTTTTACATAATCGAGGTCAAGCACTCTGCGGTTACGGTTCCGTGGGAGGTGCTGAGTGTTGACCGTGATTTTGAGCTTTCCGTCATAGGATATGACGGCGCAAAAGTTCTCACGGCAGGAAAGGTGAATGTCAGAGTGGTTTCCTCGCTTCTGCCCGAGGACTGCAAGACCTTTTCACCGTCGGAAACGCTTTTCGACAGATTCAGACAGGACAGCATTGACGAGGCTTATAAAAAATACAAGAACGAGATTGAAACACTCAAACGCTCTTACGAGGAAAAAATTCTTGAAATCGGATCTCAGCTCAATAAGGCAAATCAGAATACCGAGAATATGGAAAAGATGAAAAATGAGGAGATCGCCGAGCTAAATCAGGAACATTCCGCTGAGGTTCACCGTCTTAATGCCGAGATTGCAGATATTAAGAATGAGCTTGCTCAGACTGAGATCAGGGCGGACAAATGGGATCTTGTTGACGAGGCGATGTCGGATAAGTCTCGAAGCAATTTTGCTCCGTGGTGCGGAGGAACAAAGCCGTATAAGCTCCCGTTCTTCAACACAAAGAATATGAGTGTTCTGACCGCCGGCAACTTTGACGATTACTTTACCGAAATCGGTTTGGATTTGTCCTCGGCAACAACGCTGGAAACAATTTTCAGAGGAAAGAATCGACTGCGCTATGTTGAGTTGAGAAATACTGACAAGATAACCTCAATTCTGAACGGTTTTTCATATTCAACCGCACTCCGAGAAGTCGTGCTCGGTGACCTTACAAACTGTATGAATATGAAGTGGGCATTTGATGGTGACACGTCGCTTGAAAAGGTCACGTTTGGCGCAAACAGCAAGGTTATTGATTTTTCAAATATGTTCAACGGCTGTATTGCTCTTAAAGAAATTAACGGAGAGCTGGATTTTACCGTCGCAAGAATTGCGACTGATGTCTTCACAAAGTGTTCCTCTCTTGAAAAGGTTTCTTTCAAAAAAGAGTCGATCGGTCTGAGTATAGATCTCGGAGCGTGCAAATCGCTTTCAAAGGAAAGTATGCTGAATCTGTTTGACGGATTGGCAGCAAAAGAGTCGATGAAGGTCACTGTGTCGAGGTACGCTTTTGAAAATAATTTCCCTACCTCCGAGGAACAGGAGACGGTCAGAAGCTCGGTAACTCAGAAAGGCTGGACTTTATCGCTTGCCTGAATAAAATTATCATATTTGTCCGCAATCGTTCATATAATCAAGTGAAATAAAAAAGAGAGGTTGATTATATGAGCATTGAACCGATGACCGCCGAGACGGGCGTTTTAGAAAATCTTTACGACAGTTTTGCTGAGCAGGGCATTGACTGCGATATTGCTATGCCCGATTACTGTCCCGATATAATGAGAATACTCAAATGCAGTGTGACGAACAGCATAACAAACTCAAAAATATCGGGTGACCGTGCCACCGTTGACGGCAGCGCAAAAATAAGAATAATATACACCGATGAAAAAAACGGTATTTACACCTTTGAACAGGATTATCCGTTCTCAAAATTTGCCGAGCTGCCCTCTACCTTTGACGGAGCGATGCTTTTTGCCACGGCTAAGACGGAATATGCAAATTGCAGAGCCGTCAGCAAAAAGAGGATAGATATTCACGGCGTTATCAGCATCAGATTTCGCATACTCGGAATAAAAAAGGATAATGTGATAACGGGCGCTCAGGGCGACGGAGTTCAGCTGATGAAAAAGGAGATTTCTGCGGACTCTGCGGTTGCCGTTATCCAGAAGAAGTTTCAGCTTGCACAGACTGAGGAAACGGACGGAGATATCGGCAAAATCCTTTTCGCTTCGGCTTCGCCCGTGCTCTCGGAAACCAAGGTCATAAAGGGTAAAATTCTCCTCAAGGGAGAGGCGGCGATGAAGGTAATATATTGCGCCGAGGGCGGAGAAAACAAGTCGGTCTGCGCCAACTTCAATCTGCCGTTCAGCGAGATAGTGGAAGCCGAAAACGTAACCGAGGACTGCAAAATTACGGTTTCTTTCTGCGTGGATCAGGTTCAGGCGGAGCCGAAAACCGATAACGACGGCGAATATAAATACCTGAACATCGGCTGCGACATCTGCGCCCTTGTGACGGCATACAGACCGAGCACTCTCGGCATTATTGCCGACGCATATTCCACCGAAAAGGAGATCGACGCAAAATATAAGACAGCGACCTTCACCCGAATTACGCAGAACATCAACGACAGCTTTGTCTGCCGTGAAAACCTTGATATTTCTTCAATGGAGCCGCAGAGGATTTATACGGTCATTGCGGACTCGCCCGAAGCAAAGGTGAGCTTTAACGGGGACAAAATGTCCGTCACGGGACGAATACCGCTGAAGCTGATCCTGATCGGAGGCGACGGAACGCCTGTTTTCTGTGAGAGGGAGGCTAAATTTGATTATTCCCGTTCGGTAGATTCTCAAAGCGGAAATCTCAGATTTGAACCTCAGCTCGTCCTTACAGGCTATTCCTGCACGCTGACGGGTGACGGAAAAGCCGAGTTTAAGGCGGAGGCAGGGATCAGCGGAACGGTAACGGAAAGCTGTGAAAGCCGAACTCTTGTCAGCCTGCAAGCGTCGGAAACCTCGGAGCTGAAAAAGAGACATTCCTCTCTTGTGATCTGCTTCTGCTCAGGCGGAGAAAGGGTTTGGGACATTGCAAGGAAGTACAACACAACGGTCGATGACATTATGAGCGAAAATGAGCTGACCTCGGAGGAAATACCCGAAAAAATGATGCTTATTATTCCCGTAAAATAAGCAACCGCTATTGAAATTATTCTCGGCAGATGTTATACTAAAAACACCGCTGACAGATTTCGGTTCGCAAACGGCGGACAGATCTGTCGGCGGATTTTTTTGAAAACCGGAGGGTAAAAAATATGGGATTGAAAAATCTTGACAAATCGGCAGAACAGAAAGGATCGGGAATTGTAACGCTTTGGCAGTTTGTAAAGTTTATTTTTGTCAGCCTGCTTGCGTGTATCGTCCAGTTCGGCGTTCTCAATCTTCTTCTGCTTCTTCCTCAGATCAAGGAGATAATGAACGAGGATTTCACATGGTTCGTCTTTAACTACGTCGGCGAGGGCAAGGGCTTCGGCTACTTCATTGCGTTCAACATTGCGAATATTCTTGCTCAGATCGTCGCCTTTTTCGTCAACCGTGAAAAGACTTTCGGCTCGTCAAGCAACATTGCTGTCACCCTGCCGATATACATTGTGTTCACCGTTGCGCTCATCTGCTTCTCGGCATGGCTTGCCCCGACAATACAGGGCTGGCTCATCTCTTTGAACATCTCGGCTCAGCTTGCCGCCAACATTTCAACCATGGCTTGCTCGGCAATTCAGTTCTTCATCTACTTCCCTGTGGACAAAATTCTTTTCCACAAGAAAAAAGAAGAAAAGGAAGAAAAATAATCCTTGGGATTTGATGTTTTCTAACAAAAAATCATTGTATTATTATTTAAGGTATGATAGAATAAACAAAACATCTTAGGAGGTAAGAATATGAGTTTTCCTGTTGCTTTGCAGCTTTACTCCGTCCGTGACGCAATGGCGGAGGATTTTGCAGGTACAATAAAAAAGGTCAAGGAAATGGGCTATGACGGCGTTGAGTTTGCCGGTCTTTTCGGCAACTCTGCCGCAGATGTCAAGAAAATCTGTGACGAGGCCGGCGTTGTTCCGATCTCTGCCCACGTTCCTTATGACGAGCTTGACGCCGATCCCGAAAAGACGATCGCCGACTATGCAGAAATCGGATGCAAGTACATTGCTATCCCTTATGCCGTTGAGGAGAGACGTCCCGGAGCGGAGCTTTTTGACGACACGGTCGAGGGAATCAGACGCTTTGCGGCTGTCGGCAAGAAATACGGCATCACATTCCTTTATCATAACCACGATTTTGAGTTCAAAAAGGTCGGAGACGTCTACGGTCTTGACCTGCTTTATTCAACGCTTACACCGGACGAGCTTCAGACGGAGCTTGACACCTGCTGGGTAAATGTCGGCGGTGAGGATCCGGCAAAGTATGTTGAAAAATATTCGGGCAGAGCACCCGTTGTTCACCTCAAGGATTTCCATATGAGCGGCAAGGGCAAGCCGGCTAAGCTTTATCAGCTTATCGGCATTGACGACGGCGCACAGGACGCAGAAGCAGAGGAGGAAGCATTCGGTTTCCGTCCCTGTGGCTACGGAGTTCAGAACTTCCCCGAAATTCTCGAAGCCTGCAAAAAGGCGGGAACCTCTTGGGTAGTTGTTGAGCAGGATCAGCCCTCGCTCGGCAAAACTCCGCTTGAGTGTGCAAAAATGAGCATAGATTATATTAAAGAAATTAACAAATAAAGGAGATTTATCATGTCTGACTCAGTATTAAACCAGTTTACCCAGGCTGTCGAAGAGGAAAATACTTCTTCGGGCAGAAGATTTAAGGTAGGTATCATCGGCACAGGCTGGATTGCCGAGGCTCACATCGAGAGCTATCTTGACATGGACGATGTTGATATCGTTGCCATGGCTGACCTTATCCCCGGTAAGGCGGAGAAGTTTGCGGCAAAATACAACAAGGACGGACGTCTTGACAACGTTCATTTCTATGCTAACCATGAGGAGCTTATCGACAATGAGCCTGACCTCGACGCTGTCAGCGTTTGTACCTACAATATGACTCATGCGGAATGTACGATTTATTCCCTCAAGCACGGCGTAAACGTTCTGCTTGAAAAGCCGATGTGCGTTACAACAGAAGAAGCTGTTGAAATCTGCAAGGCTGAAAAAGAGAGCGGAAAGCTCCTTTCAATCGGCTTCCAGCCCCGCGGCGATGAGAATATGAAGATGGTCAGAAAGATCGTTCAGTCGGGCGAGCTTGGAAAGATCTACTACATACAGACAGGCGGCGGCCGCCGTCGCGGTATTCCGAACAGCACATTCATCGAGAAGAAGACCGCAGGTATCGGCGCAATGGGCGATATCGGATGCTATTCTCTCGACGTTGTTCTCAACGCTATTGATTATCCGAAGCCGTTGACCGTTACAGGCTATACTTCAGCTTTCTTCGGCACAAATCCGAAGTACAACAATCCTGCCGACGCAGCAAGATTTAACGTTGAAGATTTCGCTGCTGCATTTGTTCGTCTTGAGGGCGGCATCATCCTTGATTTCCGTATCTCGTGGGCAATGCATCCCGACTCACCGGGCGACACAATCATCTTCGGTACAGAGGGCGCACTCAGAATCCCGGCAACGGATTGCTGGAACGGCTCAATGTCCGGTCCTATGACGATTTATCATGACGTTGCAGGCGAGCAGGTTGAGACAGTTATTCCTCTGCTTGAAAACCATGGCAAGGGCTTGTTCTACAAGAAGTGCCGTTCGTTCCTTGAGGCTATCGAAAACGGAGCTCCGGCTCCCGTTCCGTCAAGCCAGATTCTCTACAATCAGGCTATTATCGACCATATTGTTAAGTCCGCAGAGCTTGGCAAGGAAGTCGAAGTTGTTATCCCCGAAATCTAAACACATAAATATATGCAATAAAGGCTTGTATCGGTACCGATACAAGCCTTTTTGTGTGAGCAAATGCTCAAAGTGCTATGACTTTTGTTTATTTAATTTCTTAATCAGTTTTCCTCAAGCACTTCGCTGACGGGAACTGTGACCTTTCTGTCGTAGCATGAGAAGACGCTGTCAACAAATTTCTTCTCGGGCTTTCTGGTGATAAGGCTGACTACGGGAACTATCACAAGAGATGCAAGCATTGCGAATGCGCCGCAGTTGATCGGGCTTTGAAGAAGCGTCGGGAAGCTTGACTTGAAGAACATATTGGCAAGCATTATGCCCGAACCCCATACAAAGCTGACTGCACAAGCCGCTTTTGTGACCTTCTTCCAGTACAGGCTGTAAAGGAACGGAGCAAGGAACGAGCCTGCAAGTGCGCCCCATGAAAGTCCCATGAGCTGAGCAATGAACGTTACCTTATGCTTGTACTGAATAACGGCGATGACAGCCGAAATGATGATGAACACAAGAATGAATGCTCTGATGATTATAAGAGTCTTTTTCTCATCGTTCTTCTTTGTGATCGGAACAATGAAGTCGAGCGTAAGCGTTGAGCTTGATGTGAGAACAAGCGATGAAAGCGTGGACATCGAAGCCGAAAGAACGAGAATAAGAGTTATTCCGATGATGATGGGTGAAAGATTTGAAAGCATTGTCGGAATGATTTCGTCGAAGCCTTTTTCTGCAACGTCAACGTTGAAAATTCTGCCGAAGCCGCCGAGGAAATAGCAGCCGCCTGCAACAACAATGGCAAAGAGCGTTGAAATGATCGTACCTGTATGTATGGACTGTTCGCTCTTGATGGAATAGAATTTCTGAACCATCTGCGGAAGTCCCCATGTGCCGAGCGAGGTCAGGATTATAACTCCGCCGAGACTTACGGGATCGGGACCGAAGAACGATGCAAACACTCCGGGAACATTGGATACGGTGGGATCGCTGACCTCGGCAAGAGCGGCAAGAGAGCCGTTGAAGCCGCCGTTGATCTTCAGGACGGAATAAATAATTGCAACTATACCTGCAAGCATAACGATACCTTGAATGAAGTCGTTGATAGCCGTTGCCATATATCCGCCTGCGATAACATAGATCGCCGTCAGCACCGCCATAACGACAATGCAGATTGTGTAATCAACATTAAACGCCATTTCAAAAAGACGTGAAAGTCCGTTGTAAAGCGAAGCGGTGTAGGGGATAAGGAAAACGAAGATAATCAGCGAGGTCGCAAGCTTCAGGCCGTTACTGTCGAAACGGGAGCCGAAGAACTGCGGCATGGTCGCCGAGTTGAGATGCTGAGTCATAACCCTCGTTCTTCTGCCAAGGATAACCCAAGCGAGAAGCGAGCCTATGAATGCGTTGCCAAGTCCGATCCAGGTGGACGCAACGCCGAATTTCCAGCCGAACTGTCCGGCATAGCCGACAAAAATAACGGCCGAGAAATAAGATGTGCCGTAAGCAAAGGCTGTGAGCCAAGGACCTACGCTTCTGCCGCCGAGAACAAAGCCGTTGACATCGGTTGCGGTTTTGCGGCAATAGATGCCGACGCCGACCATAACGGCAAAGAATGCGACGAGCAAAATGATTTTAACTGCCATAATAATTTAACCTCCTCAAAATTTAACGGTCTTAATCAAGCTGATTAAGACCGTCTGTTTTGTACGAATATCACTCGGAACAGCTGAACAGACAGTCGAAACTGCGGTAATAAAGAAACCTGCCGAGATTCATAACGTCCGCTCCTTTTCAAGTGATGAGTTTATTATATTATAGCATACTGCATTTGTCAACACTTTAAAGCGATAAATCGCAAAAATTTTTACAACAAAAAAGAGCCGCCGCAATAAGCGACAGCTCTGAAAAAAATTTGAATTATTTTTCAATTATGGCTGACATTATTTTCAGCAGGAGATACACTCCGCAGGCACAGCGCAGTTTGCAAAGGATAAAGAACACTTTCCAATGTATCGGCAAATATTTGATGTCAAGCGCTTTGTATGCCTTGCGGTATCTCTCCGTTGACAGGAATTTTTTGATGTTGCGTATTCTTGCTTTTTTGTCCCTGTTCAACAGCTCCGTAAGTCCCAGTCCGATCATACTGAAACAAATTCGGTTGTTCAGCGCCGCCTTAAATTCTTCGGAAAGCTTATTGCTTTTTATGTAAGCTTCCATACGGTCGTAAAGCTCGTTCCATTGGCTGAAAAGCTTAGGCTTGTAGCTCCTCGTCAGCGAGACCTCGTTGTCCTTGCGGTAGTGGTTGAACGGACGGTTGATGAATACAGCACGGTGAACAAAGCCGAAATAGTAGAGATTGAACAGAGCGTCCTCCGTGCCGATAATTTTTGTATCGACAAATTCAAGGTGATTGTCCCTGATAATATCCGTGCGGTACAGCTTGCCCCATGCGGTTGAGAGGGAGTCGGCGTTGCTCGGATCCGAGGCTTCTGCGCCGAGTAGTCCTGCCATTCGGCGGTGAAGCTCACGGGAGCCTTTTTCATCAAAAGCCTTGTCCGAGTCAAAGATTTTCTTTTCGGCAGAGCGATTGGGAAACTCCCTGACATATCCCCACATAACGACGTCGGCGGAATTGCTCTCCGCCTTTTCAACGGCGGCTCTTATCGCTTCGGTATCCAGCCAATCGTCGCCGTCGAGGAAAACAATGTATTCGCCCGTTGCCGCACCGATACCCGTGTTTCTTGCGCCCGAAAGTCCCTGATTTTTCTGTGAGATCAGCTTAATTCTTCCGTCCTTTTCGGCGTAGGACAAAATGACGGCGGCGCTCCTGTCGGGAGTACCGTCGTCAACACATATTATTTCAAGGTCGGCATAGCTCTGACCGACAACGCTGTCAAG
Organism: Acutalibacteraceae bacterium; assembly: GCA_051881315.1. Taxonomy (GTDB): domain Bacteria; phylum Bacillota; class Clostridia; order Oscillospirales; family Acutalibacteraceae; genus CAG-488. The sequence continues at coordinate 231,341 of JBJEPQ010000029.1, forward strand.
GCATTTCGGCAGAAATTTTTCAACGTTATAAACGGGAATGATTATGCTGACTTTTTTCATAATTTAAGATTCCTTTTTCTTAAAAATGAGGAGCTTGCTGAAGAAATAGTTGAGAATGACAACAAGCACGCTTGCGATGATCTTCGAAACCATTCCCTCCGTGCCGAAAAGCTCCTGATCTACACCGATCTTAACGAGCAGGGGAACGCCGAACCATTCGATACATCCTGTTGCAAGTCTTGCAACGACGAACATTCCCAGCTCTTTTATTGCAACGCTCGGCTTCCAGCTCTTGCTGTCGAAAACCCAGAGCTTGTTCGTGATGAAAGCGAACAGCACGGCGGCAATCCATGAAAGCACGTTTGCAACGGAAATTCTCACGTCGGAGTTTGAAATACCGCCGAGAATTTTGATAAAGAGGGCATAGCTTGCCCATGAAACCACCGTTGTCAGCACGCCGAAAACAAGGTACATAAACACCTCACGGTTGAGAACCTTGCGGCAAATGCCGACTATTTTTTCATTCTTAATATGCTTTGCGATAAAGTTATTTATGCTGTCAAAAAGCTTATCCATATTATCACACCTTGATTTCAACGTTCATTCCGAGAAGGTCGCTGTATTTTTCGGTTATCGGCTTGATGTAGTTTTCAACAAATTCTTCCGTCTGCTGAGGCGCTCTGCCGACATAGAGCTCAGGCTTCATGATCGCCTTGAGCTGATCGAGCGTTACGCCGAAAGCGGGATCGCTTGCGATTCTTTCAAGCAGATCGTTTTCGCCGCCGTCCTGCTTGACGATCTTGCCTGCGTCCATGGAGTGAACACGGATTCTCTCGTGAAGCTCCTGACGGTCGCCGCCTCGCTTAACAGCCTCCATCATAATGTTTTCCGTTGCCATGAACGGAAGCTCCGCCATAAGATGCTTTTCAATCATCTTGGGATAAACGACCATACCGTCTGCGACATTGATATAAAGCTCAAGAATAGCGTCCGTTGTAAGGAAGGCTTCTGCAACGCTTATTCTCTTGTTTGCCGAATCGTCGAGAGTTCTTTCAAACCACTGGGTAGCCGCCGTGATAGTCGGGTTCATAACGTCCGCCATAACGTAACGAGCGAGTGAGGAAATTCTCTCACTTCTCATCGGATTGCGCTTGTAAGCCATTGCCGACGAGCCGATCTGATTTTTCTCAAACGGCTCTTCAACCTCCTTGAGATGCTGAAGAAGACGGAGATCGTTGGTGAACTTTGCGGCTGACTGAGCGATGCCCGAAAGTACGAAAAGCACCTGAGTGTCAACTTTTCTTGAATAAGTTTGTCCCGAAACAGGGTAAAAATCCGTGTAACCCATTTTCTCGGTGATTTTTTTGTCGAGAGCCTTAACCTTGTCGGTGTCACCCTCAAAAAGATCCATAAAGCTTGCCTGTGTGCCCGTTGTACCCTTTGAGCCGAGGAGCTTCATCTGAGAGATCTGAAATTCAAGCTGTTCAAAATCGAGCAGAAGCTCATTGAGCCAGAGCGAAGCTCTCTTTCCGAGAGTTGTCGGCTGAGCAGGCTGAAAATGAGTAAAGCCGAGGCAGGGCAGATCCTTGTATTCGAGAGCGAACTTTGAAAGCTTGTCCATGAGATTGACGAGCTTTTTGCGGATAAGCTTCAGAGCTTCGGTCATAGTAATAATATCGGTGTTGTCGCCGACATAGCAGGAGGTCGCTCCGAGGTGGATGATTCCTTTTGCTTTGGGACACTGAACGCCGTAAGCGTAAACGTGGGACATAACGTCGTGACGGACGAGCTTTTCTCTCTCTGCCGCAACCTCGTAGTTGATATCCTCGGCATGAGCCTTCAATTCGTCAATCTGTTCCTGAGTTATGTTAAGTCCAAGCTCCATTTCGCTCTCGGCGAGGGCGATCCAAAGTCTGCGCCATGTCTTGAACTTAAAATCGGGTGAAAAGAGATACTGCATCTCTTTGCTTGCGTAACGTGAATTGAGCGGTGTTTCATAGGTGTTTTTCATAATCAAAATCCTCTGTTTTAAAGTATAGAATGATTATAATACCTTTAGGGCAAAGTGTCAAGCGGAGCAAAATACTCTTGACATAACTTGCCGAATAGGACTATAATGTGCGAAAGGAAGTGTTGTTATGTCTGAAAGAAGTGAAAAGGCGGTTGAGCTTTTCAAAAGCGGCTACAACTGCTCTCAGGCTGTTTTTGCGGCTTATGCCGATCTGTTCGGCTTTGATATGGAAACGGCATTGAAGGTTTCGGCAGGTCTCGGCGGCGGAGTAGGACGTTCGAGAGAGGTCTGCGGAACGGTTTCTGCGGCGGCTATGCTTATCGGTATGAAGTACGGAGCAACCGACGGCGATGATTCAGAGGGCAAAAAGCTCTGCTATTACAAGGTTCAGGAATTTATCGCCGAGTTCAAAAAGGTAAATCCGTCAATAGTCTGCCGTGAGCTTCTGGGACTTTCAAAGGGAGAAAATTCCCACCCGAAGCCTGACGAAAGAAACGATCAGTATTATAAAAAACGCCCCTGCGTTCAGCTCGTTGAGGACAGCGCATTGGCTTTGGAAAAGATTTTATTTTAGGAGATGTTTTAAATGGGATGCAGCGGAGATTGTTCAAGCTGTTCTTCAAGCTGTGATAAAAAGGATCTGCACGTTCCGTGCAATGAGTACAGCAAGGTTAAAAAGGTTATAGGAGTTGTCAGCGGAAAGGGAGGCGTAGGAAAGTCGCTTGTAACCTCAATGCTGACTACGGCGATGCAGGTCAAGGGAAATGCCTGCGGAATACTGGACGCAGATGTCACAGGTCCGTCAATTCCCAAGGCTTTCGGCCTCAAAGGTCCTGCGATGCAGAACGAAATGGGACTTCTGCCTGCCGAGACAAAGACAGGTATTAAGGTTATGTCAATCAACCTCCTGCTTGAGAAGGAGGATCAGCCTGTTGTATGGAGAGGTCCTGTTATTTCGGGAGTTATCCAGCAGTTCTGGAGCGAGGTCTTCTGGGGCGATATTGATTATATGTTTGTCGATATGCCTCCCGGAACGGGCGATGTTGCGCTGACTGTTTTCCAGTCGCTTCCCGTTGACGGTATTGTCATCGTCACAACTCCGCAGGATCTTGTAACGATGATCGTCAAGAAAGCGGTCAATATGGCGAATATGATGAATGTTCCGATACTCGGTATCGTTGAGAATATGAGCTATCTTGAGTGTCCCGACTGCGGCAAGAGGATATCCGTTTTCGGAGAGAGCAAGCTTGACGAGGTTGCCAAGGAGCTTGACATTCCCGTGCTTGCTAAGCTTCCGATCAGAAGCGAGATTGCCTCACTTGTCGATAAGGGTGCAGTTGAGCTTGCCGAGATCAAGGAGCTTTACGATGCGGCGGACAAGATTAAGGAAACGCTGAAATAATTATAAATAATCAAGGGTTGTCACATAAAGCATTTGCCGAATGTGACAACCCTGTTCTTTATGGGAAAAGAGCACAGCCGCTTGCCCTGAACTGTTCAATCTTTTTTTCGAGCAACTCATGGGAGCAGTTAAATCTTTCTGCAAGGCAGTCGATGCAGAAAAACTCCACAGCACCGCGGTTGATGAGCTTCTTCGTCAGCCCGATGTCGTTGCCGTCAAGCTCTCTGCCGCATTTTTTGCATACGGTCATTTAATATCAACGACCTTGGCACGGTAAACAACGCAGGAGTGAGCCTTGAGTGAGGTTTCAACCGTATCGTTTACCGGACGTCTGATCTCGCCTGTCCAGACGTCTTTCATCTCGATTGTTTTGCCTGTGTGGAAACCGAGACCGATCGCGTCAAGAGTGAAGTTATCTCTGCGGTCGCTGTCGGTGAAGTTGAAAAATCCGATTGCAATATCGCCGTCCTCAAGGTGTCTGACAAGAATCGGGCAATGGTCGGGATAATGCTCAAAGAGCGGTTCGTCGCCTTTCCTTTCGGGATTTTCAATTCTGTATCCGTTTGCGAAATAAGGCTGTCTGTATGCGGCGTCCTGATTTATTCTGATAAGCTCCTCGTTTTTGAGGATAGCCATTGCGTCCTCGTCGGCTTCTCTGAGGTCACAGCCGATGATGAGCGGAGAACCCATCATTGCCCAGAATGCGAAGTGAGTTTTGTATTCCTCGACCGTACAGCCTTTAAATCCGACATTTCCTCGGCCTTTCATACCGACGACAAGCATATCCATATCGTTGAAGCAGCCGCAGCCGTTGTATTCGGCAACCTTATACTGGGAGAGTGCAAGCTCTTTTATGGATTCCCATGTGTCGTTGATGTCTCCGGTTGAACGCCATGTGTGAGCGCCTGTTTCCTTGATCCATGTCTTTGTGTTCTCACTTCCCCATGAGCAGGCGGCAAAAACGATATCTCTGCCGCAGTTTGCAAGGGCAAGTCCCATTCTTTTGTAGAGAACATGACCGGGAGTTGTGTACGGGTGGAAGCAGAAGTCATATTTGAGGTAGTCAACACCCCAATCGGCGAAGCATTTTGCGTCGATAAATTCGTGGTCAAGGCTTCCGGGATATCTGGCGCAGGTCATTGTTCCTGCGCAGGAATACATACCGAATTTGAGTCCCTTTGAGTGAACGTAGTCGGCAACATACTTCATGCCGTGAGGAAATTTTTCGGGATCGGGTACGATCTCCTCGTTTTCGTTTCTCTCACGAAGGCTCCAGCAGTCGTCAATGATGACATACTCGTAGCCGCAGTCCTTGAGTCCGCTTTCGGCGATAAAATCGGCAGTCTCCATAACGACCTTTTCGTTGATGTCCTCGCCGAATGTGTTCCATGAATTCCATCCCATTGTGGGTTTGTTGATCACCATAATTTTTAAGCTCCTTTATATTTTTTGGAGGCGGAGTTTGCCTCTCTTGATTTAAAGTATATCAACTAAAAATAAGTATGTCAACAAAAAGCGATATGATGGACAGATAAACATTTACTTTTTTGCTATATGATGATATAATCCACATAACAGCACAGGAGGAGTTACTATGGATAAGAAACTTAAAGGTATAATGCCGGCGCTTATGACAGCGTTCGACGCCGCAACAGAAAGTATCAGCAAAGAAAATACGGCGGCTCTTGTCAAAAAACTGAAGTCGGCCGGAGTACACGGCTTTTATATCGGCGGCTCCAGCGGAGAAATGGTGCTTTGCTCGGTCAAAGAGAGAATGGAACTGCTTGAAACTGTTATGGAAGCAAGCGGCGATCTGACAGTTATTGCTCACACGGGCGCAATGTCAACGGCGGATGCAATTCTTCTTTCACGCCATGCGGAAAGCGCAGGAGCCGATGCGATATCATCTGTGACGCCTCTTTACTATAAATACAGCTTCAGGGAGATAAAGCATTATTACTCCTGTCTTTGCGAAGCTGTCAGCGTTCCTGTTATCATTTATAACATCCCCGCCCTGACGGGAACGACTCTCGATTTCGGTCAGCTGTCCGAGCTTCTTTCTATCGACGGGGTAGGCGGTATGAAGTTCACTTCGTCTGATTTCTTTCTGCTCAACCGTTTGAAGCAGGAGTTCCCCGATAAGATATTCTACAACGGCTGTGACGAGATGCTTTTGTCAGGTCTATCCGCAGGAGCGGACGGCGGTATCGGCACGACATATAATTTTATGCCGGAGATGTTTCTCTCAATCTATGAGCTGTTTAATAACGGACGTATGAAAGAAGCTAATGCCGTTCAGTCCCTGGCAAATAAGATTATTGCCGAGGTTGTGTCAAGGGGCACGCTTTCCGCTTCCAAGCAAATGATAAATTTCTCAGGACTTAATTACGGAGTATGCCGTGAACCGCTTCTTCCGTTGGACGAGACGGCGAAAAATGAATTGTACGAAAAAGCATGGAAGCCTGTTGAAAATTACAGGAATAATATTATGTAAAACGCACACGGCTTGACAGTTTTCAAGCGTTTTGTTTAAATCTGAATTAAGAAAGGTATGAGCATATATGTTGCCGAAAACAGAAAAAATTTCCGATGCCGTACACGGCGTCGTGAACAAAAAGACAGGCAGTATTTTTGATTATCAGGGCTGGCCGAGCGTATGCCGGGACGAGAACGGAACGCTCTATGCCGTTGCGTCAGGCTTCAGGCTTCGTCACATCTGTCCTTTCGGCAAGACGGTCATGTATATAAGCAAAAACAACGGCGAAACATGGACTCCGCCGATAGTCATAAACGACTCATATCTCGATGACCGTGACGCAGGCATTGTTTATATGGGAGGCGGCAGAATACTTGTAACGTGGTTTGCTCATCCTGCAAAAAGCTATCTTGACGGATGGCTGAATGAAGCGATAGTAAACGACGCATGGGAGATAGATAAAAATGCTGCGATCGGTATGCTCGACAGTATGAAATATCTTTCCGCAGAGGACGCACACGGCGGCTCGTTTATACGCATATTGGAGGATTACGGAGTTACATGGAGCGATACAATAAAGGTTCCTGTGTCATCTCCGCACGGACCTGCTCTGCTCAGCGACGGCTCGTTGATATATCTCGGCAAGGAAATGTACTCTGACGGTCTTGCTCCGCTGAACAGTATAAGCGCATATGCAAGTCATGACGGAGGTTATACCTGGAATTATCTTTCGACATTGGCTCTGCCGGAGGGAACTAACGCAGATAATTTCCATGAACCGCATGCGATTGAGCTACCCGACGGCCGCTTGCTTGGAGCTATCAGGGCTCAGGGCGATAATGTGCCGCACGGCTTTACGATATTTACCTCGGTTTCGTCCGACAGAGGAAAAAGCTGGAGTGAGCTGAATTGCACCGATGTCAGCGGATCACCTCCTCATCTGTTGCTTCATTCGTCCGGTGCGCTGATCTGCTCATACGGACGGCGTGAGAAGCCGTTCGGAGAGCGTGCAATGGTAAGCTATGACTATGGGAAAACGTGGACGGCGGATTATGTGATAGATGACAATACGGACGATAACGATCTCGGCTATCCTGCGTCGGTCGAGCTTGCGGACGGAAGTATTATGACGGTATACTATCAGAAGCTTAGGGGAGATGAAAAGTGTTCTGTTCTTTATACAAGGTGGCGTCTGCCTGAAAATAAGCAATAAGCATTTGATATATATGCAGAAAAACGGCTTGATATCGTTGATATCAAGCCGTTGGCATTTCAATATCAGGTCTCCGACCTTTGAATTATTTGATTACTGATTGTTTACAATGATATCCTTGATGAACTGAGGACAGACAAGGTCGATCAGTCTTCCGAGGACGGTTGCGATAACGGGTGAGAAGAGATCCATGATGTAGAAATTGATCTTGAATGAGGAAACATCGTTGTAGGTTACAAGATGTGTGTCGTAATTCTTAACATCGTTTTCGTCGATCTCAAAAATTCTTGCCGAACGCTCGCCGCCTCTGCCGTAGGTGCTGAAGCCTGTTCCGCCGTTGTAGCCCATCTTGATGCCCTCGTCCGTAACACCGACAAAGTTGTTGACGTGATCGTGAGCGAAGAATGCGCCGATGATCTCGCCGTGCTCAAGCCATGCCTGATATTCGCCCGTATTACCGTTTACGGATTCGGAGCAGGGAACCTCGCCGAGAACGCCGCTTTCAACCTTGTCGTTGAGCTTGTACCACTGACCGTCGTCGAGACCGAAGACGCAGTCCGTATGATCCGCGTTGAACGGAACCTTGTCAACAAACTGATAGATCTCCTTAACGGGAACGTGCTGGAAAACAAGTGACGGAACATAGTCGCCCGTTGCAGCCTTGAGAGCGTCACGGGTGTCCTTGTACCACTGTACCTGCTCGGGCTTGAGTCCCTCATAGCCTGTGAGAAGTCCTTCACCGGAGGCTTTGTTGTTCGAGTCCATAACATAGATGTTGAGGGGAACGCTTCTGCCGTCGGAAGATCTGACGGGCAGATAATATGTACCTACGTCGCATCCGTTATTTACGATAGCACAGTTTTCGTATGACTTGTAGACAGCCATCTGCTCCTCAAGCGGGAAGATATCCTCCCAGTCGTGGTCGTGGTTGCCGAAGGTTGCAACGAACGGAATACCGAAAGAGTTGATAACATCAAGACACTGTCTGAGACACTTCTCAAGCCGATCTCTTGTTGCACCGGGGAAGAAATCGGTCAGCAGATCGCCTGCCATAACGATGAGGTCGGGCTTCTCTTGCTCGGCAATCTTCTTGAGATAGCTTGCCTGAAGAACGTCCTTGAGAATTACGTCCTGAGTGTCGTTGATCATCATGATCTTGAATTTTCCGTCGGAGTTAAATTTTACAGCCGAGCTTGTGTCAACCGCAAAGGTCGGAACAACAAGAAGGGCGATCATAACAACCGAAAGAAGTATGCTTATTACCTTTTTCATTGAATATACCTCCATTGTATTTGTAGCTTAATTATACACCAAGGAAAAAGCAAAGTCAACAGAAAGGTGGTTATATACAGCGATTATTTTGTTTAATTAACAAATAAATCCGCATTGATATACAAAATTTTGGGAATAATATGTAATAATTTAATGCAAACTCAGACAAAAAACAGAATTTGTTAAAAAATAGACAATGTATACATATTGTCTTTTAATTTGATTTTATTTGTTGACTTTATGTCGAAAATATGAGAAAATATAAATCAATTTAAGTTATGAGGTAAAACGTATTATGATAAAAGAAAATCTTCAGCGTGCCGGAGTGGGCTTCCTTTTAGACAGACTTCTTCGGTATGTTGACAAAAACCCGAGAAAGAATATCCTCAAGCTGATTGATCTTGCAGAGAAGTATGCAGGAAATACTTTTCCGAAAAAGACATTTGTAAATTTCCGTAAGGCGATCAATGACGATGACAACGTGTGGTTTACCTATGCGATGAATTGGCTCAACGATGTTGACAGGGATTATCTCAAGAAGATGTTTCTTTCCTTTGTCCTCGGCGCAGGTCTTTACGGAACAAAGGCTGTAAGGGCAAACCGTGAGAAGTACAAGTGCAATATCCCGTGGCTGATGCTCATTGACCCGACGAGTGCCTGCAATATGAACTGCAAGGGCTGTTGGGCGGCGGAGTACGGTCACAAGCTCAATCTGACCTATGACGAGCTTGACAGCGTTGTCAATCAGGGCATTGAGCTGGGAACACATCTTTATATGTTTACGGGCGGCGAGCCGCTTATCCGCAAGGACGACATTCTCCGTCTTTGTCGTGAGCATAAGAACTGCACCTTCCTTGCATACACCAACGCAACTCTTGTGGATCAGAAATTCTGCGAGGATATGAAAGAGGTCGGAAACCTCACGCTTGCTATCAGCATTGAGGGCTCGGAGGAGACTAACGACTCACGCAGGGGAGAGGGCGCATATGCGAGAACGATGAAAGCCCTTGACCTGCTCAAAAAGAACAAGTGCATTTACGGCCTTTCGATCTGCTACACATCGCAGAATGTTGAAAAGGTTACGAGCGACGAATTTATTGACCTTATGATTGAAAAGGGTGCGAAGTTTGCCCTTTATTTCAACTATATGCCTGTCGGTACGGGCGCTGTTGAGGAGCTTATTCCCACTCCGGAGCAGAGAACTCATATGTACTATTGGCTCAAAAAGATGAGAAACGGCAAGACCGGCAAGCCGCTGTTTGTTATGGACTTCCAGGACGACGGCGAATATGTCGGCGGCTGTATCGCAGGCGGCAGGAACTATTTCCACATCAACTCGGCAGGCGATATCGAGCCTTGCGTTTTCATTCATTTTTCGGATTCCAATATCAGGACGCATACCATTCTTGAGGCGCTGAAAAATCCTCTGTTTATGAGCTATTATCACAATCAGCCTTTCAATGAAAACCACCTGCGTCCGTGTCCGATGCTTGAAAATCCCGAATATCTCAGAAAGATGATAAAGCAGACGGGAGCAAAATCCACCGACCTTGAAAATCAGGAGGGCGTTGAGCATCTCTGTGCCAAGTGCGACAAGTTTGCCGCCGCATGGAAAGAGCAGGCGGACAAGCTCTGGGCGGAGAACAAGCATCCGAATCCCAAAACGCAGTATTACCGTGACACCGAGCAGGCTATGAAAGAAAAGCTTGACGATCTTGTTAGATGAATATAAAAAATCGTCCGTCGAAAGCGGACGATTTTTTTATTATATTCAGTTTATCTGATCTGCCAGAAACCGACCTTTTTCATAACCTTTGACAAGGTCTTGCTGGCTATATAGGAGGCTCTCTCTGCGCCCTTCTTGGCACAGCTTTCGATGAAAGCCTTGTCCTTCATTATCTCGTTGAATTTATCCTGAACAGGCTTCACGTCGGCAATAACGCTCTCGGCAACAGCCTTTTTGAAATCGCCGTAGCCCTTGCCGTCAAATTCGGCTTCGATCTCATCAAAGCTTTTGCCCGTACAGCAGGAATAGATACCCATGAGATTGTTTATTCCGTCCTTGCCGTCCGCATAGCGTACCTTGGCTTCGGAGTCCGTGACAGCCGACTTAAACTTACGCATAATATCATCGGGTGTGTCGAGGACGAAAACAGACGCCTTGGGATTTGCGTCCGATTTCGACATCTTCTTTGTCGGATCCTGGAGCGACATTACCTTAGCTCCCGTCTTGCCGATATACGGCTTAGGCACGGTAAAGGTCGGAGAATAAATTCCGTTGAAACGCTCGGCAATGTCACGGGCGATCTCAAGGTGCTGTTTCTGATCCGCACCGACGGGAACATAGTCCGCCTGATACAGAAGAATATCCGCCGCCATAAGCGTAGGATAGGCAAAAAGTCCGACGTTTACATTGTCGGCATGCTTTGCGGATTTATCCTTGAACTGAGTCATTCTCGCCGCCTCGCCGAACTGCGTGTAGCAGTTGAGGATCCAGCCGAGCTGGCTGTGCTGGGGAACGTGCGACTGAACAAAAATTATATTCTTTTCGGGATCAAGTCCGAGAGCAATCATCAAAGCGTACATCTCAAGCGACTGCTTTCTGAGCTTTGCAGGCTCCTGGCGGACGGTAATTGCGTGAAGATCGGCAACGGCAAAGATGCAGTCGTTGTCTGTGCTCATCTGCGCCCAGTTTTTAAGTGCGCCGAGGTAGTTTCCGAGGGTTGGAACGGAAGTCGGCTGAATCATACTCAGCACACGGTCTTTTTTCTCTGTATTCTCCATTATTATCACTCCAAAATCAAGCTGTTTTATATTGTATCATAAAAATCCCGTGTTGTAAATCATTATTATTTGTGTTACAATAATCGGGTATGAACGGAGGCGTAATTATGGCAAATTTTGATGCGGTTCTTTTTGATTTTGACGGAACTGTCGCCGACACGGGCGAGGGTGTTTTCTTCTGCGTCCGTCATGCGATTGACGTACACGGACTTGAACAGCCGAGCGATGAGGAAATCCGTAAATTCATCGGTCCGCCGATGACGGTCAGCTTCCACACGCTGTATCCTTGGCTTACGGACGACGATGTGGAATCGCTGATGGTGAGCTACCGTGAAAAGTATGCCGAAACGGGACTGTATAAATATTATCTTTATGACGGTATGACCGAGCTTTTGCAAAAGCTCAAAGCGAACGGCGTTAAAACTGCCGTTGCAAGCTCCAAGCCGCAGGAGGCTCTGACAGAAATAATTAAGGTCAGCGGAATTGATAAATATTTTGACTGCATTGTCGGTGCGGACAAAAGATATAAGGATTCCGACAAGGCAATGATAGTCAATTCGGCGATCGAGAAAACGGGTGTGACCGACAGGTCGAGGATACTGATGGTCGGCGACAGGAAGTTTGATATTGTCGGCGCACACAAGGCAGGCATTGTCTGTGCCGCAGTGCTTTTCGGCTACGGAAGCCGTGAGGAATTTGTTGAATATAAGGCTGACTACATTGTCGAGAGCTGTGAAGAAATTGCAGATATTGTTTTCGGAAGATAACACACTCTTGACAAAAATGTGCGTATAAGGTAATCTTATTGATGGTGATTATTAAATGAAAGAGTATATAATGAAAATCATATCTGCGGCAACAGCGGTATGCATATTATTTTCACTCTCTGCGTGCGGAAACAAAACGCCCTCTCCCGAACAGGAGGAGGAACCGACTTTTGAGAAATCCGCAACGTCTCAGACGGTGAAGATAGCTTCAATACCGACGGATGAAACCGAGCTTGCGGATATGCTCAATGCGGCTGTCAATTATGTAGATCAGTATTGTTATAAATATAAAAAGACGGTAAAATGCGATGCGAGCGTTGACAGCGTCGGTTCGCTTTCATCGGTTTCAAATGTTTCCGATGCTTTCGCTTCCGTGTTCGGGGAAAAAGATATCTCCGCCGAATACGATTATAATACGGACAGTAAGCTTTTCGCAAACAACTTTGTCAAAGGCCCGATAGATAAGGAATACATTTCCTCAATCAGCGCAAAGCAGGAGGATAACCTTGTTGTTCTCACTGCCGAGCTTAATCCGGAAAGTGATCCCACCGACGAGAGCGGAATACTCAATAAGCTCGGCGGAGACTATATCAGCGCCGCAAAGGTGACTGCATCGCTTGGAGAATTTAAGTCCACGGCGTCCTCGGTCAGCGTTTCTGCGGACGGAATAAGCATTACGGCAAGGATAAGCGTTGATGACTCAAGCCTGAAGTCTATGACGGTCAGCTATACCGAGCGTTTCAACCTTTCGGGAGTAACCCTTGTCAAAATAAAGGGCGGTGCGGTCAGCGGATCGGCAAAAACCGTTGTTGAATACACAAATTTCGGATAAAACAGTAGAAATTTTCATCAGAGTATGATAGAATAAAAATATATCTTATGGGAGAGTGTGAAAACCATGAACAGAAGCTGGAAAAAATTTACAGTAATTGTTTCGGTAATGCTTGCCGTAATTATCTGCTGCACGGCATGGAACGTTGCTTTGGATAAAATTACGGGCAGTATTGAGCCTGAAACAAACGTTTCGGATAATAACTATTCCGATACCGGCAATCAGGTCAATGCCGGTACCAATAATCAGGGCGTTGCGCAGAACGGAACAACTGTCACGAACGTAAACGGACAGACGGTCACTCAGCAGAACGGTACTGTCGCTAACAATAACAGCGGAGCAAGCAACAACGGCGGCGCAAATAATTCCGCTCAGCCTCAGGCGTCAACCGTGCTCGGATATAACAAAAATCAGATTGTTGCATATTATAACACTTGCCTCAAAAGCTCTTATTCTCAGCCAAGAATGACCGACAGAAAAACCGAGCAGGTTAAAATCACTGTTAAGTCCGTAAAGTTTAACGATGGTGGAACAAACAGTACTGTTACTTCTTTGGCTAATAAAATTGCTTCGAGTAATCAGAAACAGACCGAGGAATCGAAGAGCTTTACTAATGGCAGAGCTTCCGACGGTACGGCGGCAAGTACCTATGTTCTTCCTACTAATCTTTCTGCAAGTGGAGTAAAGAAAGCAGAAATTACACAGAATGGAAGAGGATATCAAGTTAAAATAACTCTTGTTTCAGAAACCTGCGGTCACACTTCAAAACCGCCCTACAATGCCTCCTGCGCATGGCCGCTTGACATCAACGAGGTTACAGGCGCATTGAACGGCTTTGCCGAAATCACACAAGCTGAGTTCAAATATCCCGGCACAACCCTCACGGCTAACATCGACGCCGCAGGCAGAGTGAGCTTCGTTCGTGTTGATATGCCTCTTACCGTTACGGATGGTACAGGTGTTATAACTGCCGCCCTATTTAATGGTAATAAAATTATTGCCTCCGCTGGAGGCGAATGGATTTGTACCCACACAATGTCTTTCTGATGATAAACTGCTCAAACCGACAGCTTTTTCGGGCTGTCGGTTTTTTTATATTGACGGTTAGGCAAAAACAACGTATAATAAAATAAAAAGCGGCTCGGAGGAGATTATATGAGTATCAAGAGTATTCTTTCGCCCCCTGACTTTACGACCAAGCTCGGTGAACGTGTGAGCTACTGGTCTTACTTTGTCGGTCAGAACATCTTCTATAACGTTGTCACGACCTTTATGGCTACATACCTTATGATGAACGGCATTGACCTCGGAAAGATCGCTGTTGTCACGCTGATCGTCAAGATCTGGGACGCCGTCAACGATCCGATGTTCGGCATAATATTTGACAAAATCAAGTTCAAAAACGGTCAGAAATGTCTTCCGTGGCTCAGACTCTCCGTCGGTCTTGTTCCGATCACGACCGTTCTGCTCTTTATCATACCGAGCGGTATGGCTCAGTCAGGTAAGCTGATCTGGTTTATGATTGCCTATCTTCTCTGGGATTCGAGCTACACGGTCTGCGACGTGCCGATTTACAGTATGGTCACAACAATGACCGACAATATCAACGAGCGTAACACGCTTATGTCGCTCGGCAGACTTTTCAGCGGCGCAGGAATGGGACTTTCGGGAATGCTCTGCACTCTCCTTGTCAGCGAGAAGGTCGGTCTCAGCTTCAGTCCGACCGTCATTCTTCTTTCTGTTTTCGGACTGCTGTTTATGATACCTCTCTGCTTTGCCGGTAAGGAAAGAAACTATCACGGTGAGCTTGAGGACGAGGCTTTCTCGATAAAGAGAATGTTGATGTATCTTGTTCACAACAAGTATCTGCTGATCTATTATCTCGGCTATCTATTCGCAAACGGACTTATGACGGGAAATGCGCTGTCCCTGTTTGTCTCATATTATCTTTTCGGCAGTGCAAATTTCAACATTATTCTCGGCATACTCAGCACTGTTCCGTCAATCGTCGTCGCCCTGCTTATTCCCGTTGTTTCCCAAAAGTTTGACAAGTTCAAGCTGTTTTTCATCTGCAACACCGTCGCCGCCGTTCTCGGACTTGTGATGTACTTTATCGGCTGGCAGAATAAGCTTTTGTTCATCGTGCTGACGGTAATTCGCAGTCTTTTCACAAGCGTTACGGGCACGCTCGGCTTTATGTTCACCCCCGACTGCGCCGAATACGGTCAATACAAAACAGGTGTGGACGCAAAGGGCATAACGTTCTCCATTCAGACATTTACTACAAAGATTGCCGCGGCGGTCGCTTCGTCGCTCGGTCTTGCGATCCTCGGCTTCTTTGACTGGACAAAGATCGAGGCGGAAAGCTTTGCCGATATAGAAAAGCTGAACATCGTGCAGAGCGCAACGGCTCTCAACGGACTGTGGGTAACATATATTCTTGTTCCGAGCATCGGACTTGCGATAACCTCGTTCATCTATCTGTTCTACCGTCTGCGAGACAAAGACGTTCAGATTATGGCAAAGTATAATGCCGGTGAGATCACAAGGGAGGAAGCTGAAAATCTCCTCCCGAAATCGCTCAGGTGCGGTTCATTACCCGAAACGGTAAGGAAATAAAAAATGCGGTATCAATCTCGTTCTGAGAATGATACCGCTTAATTTTTATTTGGTGAAGCTTTCCATACAAGTCCGAATTTCCTTAAAGGCTTTCAGAGCGTTGGCAGGAAGCATCTGTTTGCTCGATATTTTATACGCTTTCGGCTCGCCGTCCTCGGACACAACGATACGAACGATCGTGATTTCCTCATCATTGACAAGGACGGGTTTTTCCGCCCTCGCCGACCAGCGCAACATTCTGTATCGGTCAACAATTCTTGCAACTTCATCAAAAATTTCCGTTCCGATGTCATAATACTTTTCACGCTCAAAGGTCGCCTGATTGACAACGTTTGAAACGGCAAGCTCGGCGGTGCTTTCACCTGTCTTTGAAGCTCTGAGCGAATATGCTCCGCCGTCAATTCCGCCGCTGACGGTGTATTCGCACTTGATTATTTCGCCCTTGCGTTCGGTTCTGAATTCTGCCACAGTAATCACTCCCGTCAAAATATTATTACAATTTTATTCTATCAAAATCGGAAATAAAACGCAACGCATATGGATTGATTAGGTGTAAAAAAACCGTGTGCTTTTTTGTTGCTAATGACGAATTGGATTTAAAGCTCAATCGGAATAAAGGAAATTGCTACGGCGAACACAAGCGACGGCAGGAAGTTTGCAACCTTTATTTTCTTGCCCCAGACAAGGTTTACTCCGACGCAGAATATCAGTACAGAGCCTATAAGCGAAAGATTGGCTGACGCCGCCTCGGTCATCAGAGGCTTGATAAGCCTTGCGAGAACCGTGATTGTTCCCTGAAATACGGCGACGGGGATCGCCGAAAAAATACATCCCTTGCCTAAGGAGCAGGTCATAACCATAACTATTATCAGGTCGAGAATTGCCTTTGTTGTGAGTATGGATATGTCGCCCTCAATTCCGTCCTTGATTGAACCGACGACCGCCATTGCGCCGATGCAGACGGTCAGCGAAGCGGTGACAAAACCGTTCACGAAATCCTTGTCCTTTGCGTTGCCTGTTTTGATCTTGAGCCACTCTCCGAAACGCTCCACCCAATGCTCAATGTTCATCAGCTCGCCGACAAGGGCGCCGAGGGCGAGACACGCAACGATCAGCATTGATCTGCCTGACGAGAGGGTGGAGCCGGACAGTTTGAGCATACCCTCCATTGCGCCTGCAATGCCGATGAACAGCACGCAAACGCCGTTGGCTTTTTGCAGAGTGTCCTGAACTCTTTCCTTGAGAAGCTTGCCGAATAATAAACCGAAAACTCCGCCGACTATTATTGCAGCGGAGTTAATTATTGTACCGAGACCGATCAACTGATTTTTCCCTCCGAAATTAAAGCTTTTTTATTCCCGAAATTCTTTGAACTTCCACCATTTCTTCATCAATACTCATTATCTTTTTTGAATCGTCAAGCCTTTGTATGGCATTGCGTGGATTGTGAATCAGAGTATCGAAAAACCTGATTATCCAGAACAGGGGAAGAAGAAATTTTTTGCCCTCCAAAAAGGGATAGCGGATTTTCAACTCGTCATATCCGAGAAAAACTATCCTGAACAGCGTCTTGATTTTCTGAAAACGAATGTCCTCGTCGATATGATCGAAAATATAGCTGTTCTGCATTTCCGTTCCCTCAATGCCGTACACTCCTCCGGCTGCAATATATTCTGACATCAGATCAAACTTGCCGTCAAAGCTTCCCGAATACCAGCCGAAAGCGATCCGTCTTATCTTTTCGCAGAACTCAAGAAGTCCGATTTTTTTAAGCTCTTGATTGATGTATTCAAAATCGAGATCGGGCAAAGCTTTTTCGTAGACATACAGATCAAGCAGGGAACGTATTCCCGTTCCGCCGTGGCGATAATGCTTTGCAATGTGAGCAATGAGGAAAACGTAAAAATCCCCGTCGGACAGCTTGTAGGAGAAACTGCCGTCACATCTTTCGGCACGCTTAAAACCGTCTCCGTAATATTCCGACAGCACCGTGTGAAAGCTGTCAACCATTGAACGGTGAAATTCAACATATGCGTTGCCTTTCCTGATATTTGTGTGAAGATCGCCTTTTCCTGCGAATTCAAAACCGTCCTCAATAAAGGCTTTTACAACCTCATCACAGCGGTCGGCGTCAACAAGAATGTCGAGGTCTCCCATTGTACGCATATCGGGGGAGGGATAATAATTTTTCATAACCGAACCCTTGAGAAGCATATGCCTGACCTGCATTTCGTCAAGCTTTTCGCAGATGTCGCAGGCGGCAAGCTCCTGCTGAGCCTCAACTACGGTCTTTTGCATGCGAAATTCACGCAGGTATTTCATCGTCATTTCGTCGGGTTTAACGGTGAGCTCCTCCGCCGCATAGGAAAGGATATTCAATACGCTGTGCTTTTGAGCAAGACTGATGATTTTTTGCCAGTCCAAGCCGTCGTTTTCGGGCGGCTTTGTGCCGTTGATGACAGCGGCAACCGATCTTATCACATACGCCGCAGTTTTTTTGTCATCGCTGTTCAGCATAAAATCCCCTCCTTCGGATAAGATTATATATTATGAAATGAAAAAAGTCCACACTAAATTTTATTTTTATATTGACATTGCCGTGAATTTATGATAAAATATCCGAGCATTAGGAGAGATACCGAAGTGGTTATAACGGAACGGTCTTGAAAACCGTCGTACGGCAACGTACCGTGGGTTCGAATCCCACTCTCTCCGCCACTTTGCAGGACTTCCTTTTCGGAAGTCTTGCAACAACAAAATATTCAGGTTTTGTTACCAATGGAGAAGTACTCAAGTTGGTGACGAGGCGCCCCTGCTAAGGGCGTAGGTCGGGTAACCGGCGCGGGAGTTCGAGTCTCCCCTTCTCCGCCATAAAAAAAGACACCTTTCAAGGTGTCTTTTTTTATGGGAGACGAGAGTCCCGCGCCGAGGCGTGGGAGGGAGAGAGCCGAAGCGCCGCCGGGGGCGGAAGAAGCGAGGCGAACGAGTGAAGAAACAAGGAGAATCGCGAAGCGCCGCTGACTGCGGCCGTCCCCTCTGTCTGCTTCGCAGACATCTCCCCACACTGTGGGGAGTCACCAAGCGAGCGAGGCGACTATGTTTCTGAGGTGCAAGGCGCAGAGCGCCGCGAAAGTTTTTTAAAACAAACGAAAAGTCGTTCAGGTGTCTTTTTTTATGGGAGACGAGAGCCCCGCGCCGAGGCGTGGGAGGGAGAGAGCCGAATTTCGTTCACAGAAATGATATATCATTAAATACCTAAAAGGAGAACTTTGATGGCAATTCATGAATTTGGAATTATGGAACACGAACCGCTCGTCGGGGAGAGGTTTGATGATTACGAGCCGCAGAAGTATAATTGTGTCAGTGTTGACGACGAAAATATACTTGCTTTATCAGAACGTTTGTCGCAAATACAGTTTTATTGGCACTCCGTCGATATAACGGGCAACGGATTGGCATATTGCGGCATAACGCTGATTTCACCCGAAAAGGCGAATGAAATGCTCAATATAATTAAAGATATTCCCGAATTGTCAGAGCTGACCGTCCTGTTAAACAGAGCGTATCGGGAAGGTAAATATGTCATTCATTTTGGGATATAAAAAAGTCACTTGCGCACTTGGCAAAGGTGACTTTTGAAAACCAAAAACGGTATTATTGATAGTAAATAACAGTATAAAAACACTCCGGAGATCATTTCCTAATGAAATCCGGAGTGTTTGTTATTGTATAATATTTGCTTATTTTTCAAATTGTTTGTCTGCAAGGGAGCTGTAATGCTGTATCAGCTCAATTTCCTTGGGATTGTAGGGGCGAAAGCTCGGACGGTAAAGGTCGTGAAACCATTTTTCAAAATCCCACGAGGAGTTTTCGGGATCGTTATAGTAGCTGTCCCACATTCCCTCCCACGGCTCGTAGGTCTGATATTTGCCGGCGACAAGTCCCCGGTTGTAACAGCCGATTTTTTCAAGGAAGAAAAGAGGGAACATTTCCTCAACCCTGTTTTTCAAACAGCGTGCAAGCCATTCGGTATTTATGATCGGTCTGCCGAGCTTTTTCTTTGCTCCATTTTTCTGCCATAAACTTACCTCACGGAGTTATCGGGCAAAATGCCGGGTTATGCTTTATCTTCCGATTGAGTTTACAAGCTCCTCGAAGGCATTGATTGTGGTTGAGCCTGCGGAACAGCCTGTTGCAACGATTTCCTCGTTTACTCCCGAAAGGATACTGCTGTAATCATTGTCCTCAAGAATGTAACCGATCTGATCGTTTGTAAGACCGAATACAAGAAGCTCCTTGTCTGTTCCTACAATTTCCTGAAGAGTGGTGTAGTCAAACTCTGTACCCGTCCATGAGCTGTCTGCATCAAGATATCCGCCGTATGCGATTGCCGGCTCAAGCTCACCGGGAATAACCGCAACTGCAAGCTCCGTGCCGAATTCAAGGTAACCGAGCTCGGTCACAACCTCAAGCTCCGTGTTGTTGTCGTCGGTCGCAACAACCTTGTTGGTAAGTGCGCCGAGCTTGCCTGCAAAAGCAAGGATCTGATTCGTTACGGGAACATAGTATTCTTTCATTCTGTAGTTGAGGAGGGGAGCAACCTCGGTTTCAGCCGCATCGGATTCAACAATGTGCTTGCCGAGAGCCGTGCCGTAGATCTTGAGAGATTCAAGTCTCGGAGTGCCTTCGGGAATGTCAAGGCTGCTGTGGCTTGTGGTGATAGCAAGCTCCGCACCCTGGATTTGAATGTAGTTTGCGCCTGCCTTATTTACTTCCTGCTCAACATAGTAGGGATAGTCGCCCGTGATAGCTGTGCCTGCCGCACCGTTGCCGACGCAGTGAATAGCCATATTGCAAAGCCATGTTTCCTTGGTGCCGTTGTCGGGAACGAAGCGGAAACGGTGTACCTTGGTATCATAAACCATCGGTTCACGCTTGTCGTGAATGAATTCGCCGGATTCGATTTCCGAATAGTACATCTTGCCGGTTGTCATTGAGTTTACAGCCTGCTTGATGGAGTCAACCGTAACATCATAAAGATGCTCCATAAAGCTCTCGTTCTGACCGTTCAGAAGCTTGTAATCCGTTCCGAAAGTGTTGTTGATAACATTGAGAGCCGGGTTGGTGAATATCATCTTAACAAGGTCGCCGTTCATTCCGAAGGTGTCAACACAGCTATGCTGATGAAGAACGGAAATGTTGATGCCGACAATGTTGTTAGCCGTTGCGAAGTCTGCAAGCTCCTTGCGGATGCCGCGGACATCGGGATAGGAAAGTCCGAAAGCGTCAAGAGAGGCGAACACGATTGTTCCTCTGCCGCTGCCGTCATTCACGGCAATAACACGCACACGCTGGTCGTCATAGATCGCGGTAGCCGCCTTTGTCTTCGGGAAAGAAAGACTTCCGCCGACATAGTGCTTGCCGTCAAGCTCGTCGCCCGTCTGGAGTGAAGCACTGCCGTAGCCGAGGCTCCAGACCGCATTTGCCGCAGGTGTGCTGAGGTAATCCTCCATGCCCTCAAAGAACATGTCGCTTGTGAAGTTTTCTTTCTTCTCAAACTGAACGGCAGGGATAGACTTGTTGAGTGCTTTAAGAATAACGTCGATCAGCTGATCCGCAACATTATAAAGGGATTTGAGAAGCATATTGCCAAGCTCATCCCACGAGGTCGGGATCTTGAGTCCACCCAGGTCGACAGACATTACTGCCGCCGACTCTGAAACTGTAACTTCCGCCGTGTCAGCCGCCATTACGTTGCTTGTGAGTGCAACGCTGAAAACGGTGAATACCATAACGACGGAAAGGAGTAATGATATTACTTTTTTCATAATATATCACCTTTCTGAATAAAATTTTACAAGTACATTTTATCACAAAACGGGCTTTTTTACAACAGAAACAGCTTTGTGAATAATAGCCGAAAAAAGGGGTTGAATTTTGTATGACTTGTTCGATAGCTGAGTTGAGAAACAAGGAGGTCATATGTAAACTGAACGGAACGAGGATTGGAAACGTTGACGATGTTGAACTTGATGTCAACAGCGGACGGCTGGTTTCCATTGTAATCTACGGCAAGGGTAAGGTGATGGGACTTTTCGGAAAAAGTGAGGATTTCATCATTCCGTGGGACGATATTGACGTGATAGGTGAGGATACGATACTTGTGAAATGTGAATGTCCCGTGACCAAAAACGGGAGAATATAAACAGGATGGGCTGTCGCTCAAAAACGACAGCCCAAATGGTTTATTTCAGTTTAATTCCAAGCTCATCAAGCTGAAGCTCGTCAACCTCGGCGGGACATCCCGTCATAGGCTCGCTTGCGTTCTGCACCTTCGGATATGCGACAACATCTCTCAGACTGTCACAGCCGAGCATCTGCATAACAAGACGGTCAAGACCGATGCCCATTCCGCCGTGCGGAGGTGCGCCGTATCTGAATGCGTCAAGAAGATAGCCGAACTTTGCGTAAGCCTCCTCCTGAGTGAGGTTGAGGAGGGAGAAGATCCTGCTCTGAAGCTCAGGATTGGTAATTCTGATAGATCCCGATGAAAGCTCAATTCCGTTGAGAACAAGGTCATATGCCTTTGCCCTAACCTTTGCCTTGTCGGTTTCAAGGTATTCAAGGCACTCGTCCATCGGTGCGGTGAACGGGTGATGCATCGCAACCCAGGTTTTGCTGTCCTCGTCCCAGTCGAAGAACGGGAACTCGGTGATCCAAAGGAGATTGAACTGACCTTCGGGGATTATATCAAGCTTTCTTGCAACCTCCTGACGCAGTGCGCCGAGAGCGTTGAAAACGATTGAATTTTTGACGTCGCCGATGATGAGAACAACGTCGCCTGCTTCTGCGCCTGCTTTGTCAAGGATAGCTTTCAGCTCGTCCTCGGTGATGAACTTTGCAAAGGAGGAGGAAACCGTTCCGTCCTCGCCGAGCCTTGCCCATGCAAGTCCCTTTGCGCCGTTGCCCTTTACGGACTCCGTGAGCTTGTCAATCTCTTTTCTTGAAAGAGACTTGAAAGCGTTCTTTGCGGTAATGCCTCGGACCGAGCCGCCCTCTTTGACTGTGTTGCTGAAAACGGCAAAGCCGCAGTCCTTAACGATATCGCTGAGATCATAAAGCTCCATTGCGTAACGTGTGTCGGGTTTGTCCGAACCGAAGCGTTCCATAGCCTCTTTATATGTAATACGGGGAAGCGGAAGCTGAATGTCAACTCCGAGAGCCTCCTTGAAAACACGCTTCATATAGCCCTCGCCGATCTTGAGTACATCTTCCATATCAACAAAGGACATCTCAAGGTCGATCTGAGTAAATTCGGGCTGACGGTCTGCACGGAGATCCTCGTCACGGAAACAGCGTGCGATCTGCATATAGCGGTCAAAGCCTGCAACCATCGAAAGCTGTTTGTAGAGCTGAGGTGACTGCGGCAGAGCGTAGAAAGTTCCGTTGTGGATACGGCTGGGAACGAGGAAATCTCTTGCTCCCTCGGGAGTGGAACGGATGAGGATAGGTGTTTCGATCTCAACAAAGCCGTTCTCGTCGAAGTAGTCACGGGTGATTTTGCAGATCTTATGACGCATAATAATGTTGCGCTGGAGATCGGGACGGCGAAGGTCGAGATAACGGTATTTAAGCCTTGTCAGCTCTGAGGTCTGGCAGTTTTCCACGATCTCAAACGGCGGAGTCTCACTCTTGCCGAGAACACGAAGATCGTTGACTTCGATTTCAATGTCGCCTGTCGGGATATCTTTATTTTTTGAGGAACGCTCACGGACAACGCCCTTTGCCATGAGGACAAATTCGCTCCTTGCCGCAAACGCCTTGTCAAAAATCTCTTTGTCTGTATCCTCGCCGAATGCGAGCTGTACGATACCTGTTCTGTCACGCAGGTCAATGAAGATGAGAGCGCCGAGATCACGCTGACGCTGTACCCATCCTGCGACGGTTACCTCTTTGCCGACGTCGCCGATTCTGAGGTCGCCGCAGTAGTCGGTGCGCTTTAAACCTGTCATAAAGTCCATTATATTAAGCCTCCTAATAATTTGCTTAAATCAACACTGCCCATATCCTCGGCGGCGGTGTTCTGCAATTTCATTGCCGCCGATTGGAGGGAATATTCCATAAACTCATCGGCAAAACCGTCAAGAGGAATTTCCTGAGTTTCACCGCTTTCCATATTCTTGACCTTTGCAACGCCTGCGGCAAGGTCGTCGTCGCCGATGACAGCCGTAAACCTTGCGCCGATCTTGTCGGCATATTTCATCTGAGCCTTTACCGAGCGGCCGACAACATCGAACTGTGCGCCGATGCCCGACTGGCGAAGCTCAAGAGCGAGAGCCGCCGCCTTCGTCAGAGCGGCTTCACCGATACTGCCGATGTAAATTTCGGGAACATCTGCCGCAGGAAGCTCAATTCCCTGAGTCTCAAGCAGAAGAAGTATTCTTTCAAGACCGAGAGCAAATCCGAGAGCCGGAACATGAGGTCCGCCGAGCTCCTCAACAAGTCCGTCATAGCGTCCGCCTGCACAGACTGCGCTCTGAGCGCCGAGTGCGTCGGTCACAAACTCAAATACCGTGCGTGTATAGTAATCAAGTCCTCTGACGATGTGCGGATTGACCGTATAGGAAATGTTCATCGCTTCAAGGTACATTTTAACTTTTTCAAAGTGGTCGTGACATTCGTCGCAGAGATAGTCGAGAATTATCGGCGCACCCTCGCAGATTTCATGGCAGATGGGGCTTTTGCAGTCGAGTATTCTCATCGGGTTTCTGTCAAGCCTTTCAAGGCAGGTCGGGCAAAGCTCGTCCCTGTGAGACTCAAAGTAGGCTTTCAGAGCGTCCTGATATTTCTTTCGGCATTCGGGACAGCCGATAGAGTTGATCTCAAGGCTGATTCTGTCAATCCCGAGAAATCCGAAGATCTCGTTGCCGAGTGAAATGACCTCTGCGTCTGCGGCAGGGGAGGCTGTACCGTAGCACTCAACGCCGAACTGGTGAAATTCACGCAGTCTGCCTGCCTGCGGCTTTTCGTAGCGGTAGCAGGAGGTGACGTAGCTGACCTTCTGGGGCATCGGCTCATTCTGAAGTCCGTGCTCAAGGAAAGCTCTCGCCGCACCTGCCGTGCCCTCCGGTCTGAGGGTTATCGAGCGGCCGCCCTTGTCGTCAAAGGTATACATCTCTTTCTGAACAACGTCGGTTGTGTCACCGACCGAACGTGTAAAAAGCTCCGTATGCTCAAACACGGGAGTGCGGATCTCTTTAAATCCGAAATCCTTCGCAATGCCGAGCATCGTGCTTTCGATAAACTGGTTTTTGTGGCTCTGTGAGGGAAGCACATCCTGCGTTCCCTTGATAGCCTTGGTTATAAGCGCCATAGAAAAACTCCTTACTGAGTTATATATTATTTGGAAATTTCTTTCCGATAATCCGTCATTAAAATGTGGAAAGCCATATATTCGGGCAGGAGAGCCTGCACCGTAATTATAGTGACCGCAAATCCCTTTGCAACGCCTGAATAAAGAAAATACACCAATGTGAAAACTACCGATACAATTCCTAAAGCAAGAGAAATCCACGCAAGGAGAAACGGTCTTTTTAATATGCCTGCCGCCCTGAGCAAAAGAATCATATCAACAAGAACGAGAGCGGCTATAATATAAATGTAATATGCGTTTGAAAGTCCGCCGTAGTTTACGCTGACCTTAGCGAACACGACCACGGCAAGCCAGTTGCCGATAAAAGGCAGGGAAACGATAGCACCGAGAATTTCCGAAGTCCTTTGAGAAAGTCCTTGATAGTTTCCGAAGATGAACGGAACGCAGATCAGAAAAACGATCACGGCGATAATCATTGCGATCTCCGAATAGTAAGCGCAGGTGAAGAAAAGGCTGAAAAAACTAAGAATAACGAATAATGCGCCTACTCCGAAAAATCCGGCTGTTAGAGCAAGCTCCGCACGGTCACGTTTTTTCTTGTGCTTTATCGGCTTTCCGCAGTGCGGACACTTGAAAAAGTTGGGATTTATTTCTTTCTTGCAGTTTTTACAGCGCATTTGCAGCCTCCCACGCCTGAATTTATAATTCTGTACGCAACAATTCCGTCCGCTTATGCAGACGAAATTGTAAAATTATCTGATCAGTATTTCGGGTTAACGATGTCTCTCCAATCAAGGTCGCCTCGGTCGAGAGAATGGATAAGAGCCTCTGCGGTTGCAATATTGGTTGCGGCAGGAACATTGTGAACGTCGCAAAGTCTGAGCAGGTTTGATACGTTCGGCTCATGCTCCTTGGGATCAAGAGGATCGTTGAAGATGAGAAGCATATCTATCTCGTTGCAGGCAATGAGAGCACCTATCTGCTGATCTCCGCCCTGAGAGCCGCGGAGAAAAGTCGTAATGTCGAGACCTGTCGCATCGGCAACGAGCTTGCCCGTTGTGCCTGTTGCAAACAGTCTGTGACGGCTGAGGATTCCGCAATATGCAATGCAGAACTGAGTCATGAGCTCTTTCTTTGCGTCATGGGCAATAATGGCAATATTCATATAGTACCTCCGTTTTGATTTATTAACTATAAAGTGAAAAATCAAGAATGTCGTAATTCTGATTCCAAACCGAATCCGGATTTGAATAGAAATAATAATTCCTGAGTTCTTTCTGATCGGTTTCTTCCGTCATTTCTTCGGATGAGATAGGGTGATATTCTTTTGAATCGAAATCAACATACATATATCCGAAAACACGGAAAAAGACTAACTGATAAACACAAGCGAAAAGGCAGACGAAGCATACTGCAATTTTGAGCGAATGAGGTTTTACTTTCACTCTGCCGACTTTTTTGCTTGCAATTATATCCTTATACATCTCATTTAGAGAATATATAACGAAAAACATAAACATTGTGATGCCTGAGAAGCAGGTTCTTTTCGGTGCGAAATTTGATGCGGCCATCATAATCTGCGATCCTAAGCCGAGAATCGTTGCGGTGCAAACAAGGAACTCTTTCTTTTCAATATATATTCTGATAACTGTATAAATCAGGGAAACGGCTAAAATCAGCATATACAGTCCCCAAAATACGGCGATTGTAATGTTGACCGATGACGGGAAGCTGATGTCTTTTCCGAGAAATGCGTCGCAGGCATAAAGCGCCAGCTTGAGAATATAGTTCAAAACGTTGAATGTAAGCAAATATACAATCACGGGAACCGTTATTTTTGAAAAGAAAGAATTTTTGCTTCTGAATTTATAAAGCCAAAAGCATACCGAGACAACGATCAGAGTCATCAAAAACATCAGGCTGATGTTGTCTATCCAGTTTCTGCGAATTATCTTCAAAATGTTTATCAACACTTCACTGAAACCCTGAAAGCCTTGATTTGAAACTCTCGTGTTTGTGGCAGGTGAAAAGAACACGGTTGCGTAACCCAGACAGGAGGAAATAACACAAACGATATTGTTTATTCCCACTTTTCTTTTTCTGATAAGACTATCGGCAATAACTAAGAGGAACCAGCCGATCGTCATAAGTCCTGTCTGCTCCATTGAAGCTCCGCAGAAAAGCGAGAGGATCGGAAGAAGAAATGATTGCGGCTTTTTGACTGTGAGGAGCATAATACACAACAGCAAAAGAACAGGAAAAAAATAATTGAAAGAGCCTGTAAGCCAATATACGGAGCCGGTATAAACATCCGTTATTACGGTCATAAAAAGAAATACGGTTATAACGACTGCGGATTTATATTGACTTTTGTTCTTTGCGGACAGCTTTGAGATAATTATGCAGTAGGCAAAGAGCGAAAAGACCATCAGAATTTTCCAGATCCAAAAAGTGGCTTTGTTCCTCAAAAACAGAACTGTCAGAATATGGGCGAGCAATCTTCCGTTCTCCTTGTGATAATGCCATTGAAAATACTGGAGCATTACGGAGGGAGAACAGACAGATGCTTTTCTGAACCACAGGTCATCTGTTGCTATTCCCAATCTGAAAATAATAAAAAGATTGGTCAGAACAAATAAAATAAGAACAATGTAATGGTAGTTGTTTACGAAAAAGGATTTAACGGATTGCTTGTTTTGCCCCATGAGTAGTCCCTCCGCAATTTTAAGAAAGTTAAAACAATCCGAAAATTATTCCTGAATTTCCTGAGCCTGAGCATTTTCCTCGGTCAAGTTCTCGGCTGTTTCGTCGGTGGTTTCTTCATCTTCGTCCTTTTCAACGGGAGTGAGAGTGACGATTTTCTCACCATCGGAAACTCTCATTACACGCACGCCCTTTGACGGACGGGCAAACTTGCTTATTCCGTCGGCAGGGATACGGATAATAATTCCGTCGGAAGAAATGAGAATGATGTCATTCTTGTCGCTGACCGAGGTAACTGCGGCAACGTCGCCGTTTTTCTCGGTATGATAGTTGATAAGACCTTTACCGCCTCTGGACTGAACACGGTAGTTGTCAAAGTCGCTTATTCTGCCGAAGCCCGTTTCGCTGACGGTGAGGATAGACTTGCCCTCCTCAACCGTTGCAACGCCGATAACCTCGTCGCCCTCGGCAAGCTCAATCGCCTTAACGCCTCGTGCGGTTCTGCCGATAGGTCTTGCGTCGTTCTCGTTGAAGCGGATCGACATACCTTTCTTTGTCGCAACGATGATATCGTCATTGCCCTTTGTCATCTTTACCCATGCAAGCTCGTCACCCTCATCAAGAGTGATGGCAATAACGCCAGTGCGGCGGATAGAAGCATATTCATCAACCGAGGAACGCTTGATAATACCGTTGCGTGTGAACATACAAAGGTATTTATACTCGTCGCCCCTGCCGCAATTCATCGAGGAGATAGTCTCTCCGCTTTCAAGCGGCAGAAGATTGACAATGTTCATACCCTTGCTGGTGCGTGATCCCTCGGGAATCTCGTAGCCTTTCAGGCTGAACGTTCTGCCCTTTGAGGTGAAGAAAGCGATGTGATCGTGGGTTGAGGCGGTGAACATCGTTTTGACGATATCGTCCTCGCGCCTTGTAAGTCCCTTGATACCCTTGCCGCCTCTGCGCTGAGTCTGGTACTCCGACATGGGAATACGTTTGATGTAGCCGAAGTCGGTCAGAGTGAATACGCAGGTTTCTTCGGGGATAAGATCCTCGATATCAACCTCGCCGGATACATTAACAATCTCGGTGCGGCGGTCATCGCCGTATTTGTCGGAGATCTCCATAGCCTCCGACTTGACGAGGGCAAGCAGCTTGTGCTCGTCACCGAGAAGCTCAAGAAACTCTGCGATCTTCGCTTTAAGCTCGGCAAGCTCGTCCTCGATCTTAATTCTTTCAAGACCGGTCAACTGACCGAGACGCATCTGAACGATTGCCTGAGCCTGAACATCGTCAAGACCGAAACGTTCCATAAGGGCTTCTTTACCTTCGTTGATGCTCTTGGAGCTGCGAAGAATATTGATAACCTCGTCAATAAAGTCAAGAGCGGTGAGAAGTCCTTCAAGTATATGCGCTCTGTCCTGAGCTTTCTTGAGGTCGTACTGAGTTCTTCTTGTAACGACCTCCTGCTGGAAATCAATGTAATGCTGAAGAATTTCCTTGAGCGTGAGGATTTTCGGCTCACCGTTGACAATGGCAAGCAGAATCACGCCGAAGGTTGTCTGGAGCTGAGTGTAGGAATAAAGCTGGTTGAGAACGACTTGCGGATTAGCGTCACGCTTGAGGTCGATCGAGATGTGCATACCTGCCTTGGAGGAATAGTCGTTGATATCGGAGATACCCTCGATCTTCTTGTCCTTGACAAGGTCTGCAATGCTTTCGATAAGTCTTGCTTTGTTTACGTTGTACGGAATTTCCGTAACCTTGATCTCAAAGCGGCCGTTCTTCTTCTCAACGATCTCGGCACGGGCACGGACAACAATCTTGCCTCGTCCCGTCGCATAAGCCGCCCTCATACCCGAACGTCCCATAATAATGCCGTAGGTCGGGAAGTCGGGTCCCTTGATATGCTCCATAAGCTCGTCAAGAGAAGCGTCGGGATTGTCGATCA
This sequence comes from Acutalibacteraceae bacterium, assembly GCA_051881315.1. Classification (GTDB taxonomy): domain Bacteria; phylum Bacillota; class Clostridia; order Oscillospirales; family Acutalibacteraceae; genus CAG-488. The sequence goes on from JBJEPQ010000029.1 coordinate 260,744, forward strand.
GACAGCACATTCCGTCAATTACCTCACGCAGATTGTGCGGAGGAATGTTGGTTGCCATACCGACGGCGATACCCATTGAACCGTTCACGAGAATATTCGGGAAACGGGAGGGGAGGACTGTCGGCTCTTTAAGTCTGTCGTCATAGTTGGTTGTGAAATCTATTGTGTCCTTGTCGATATCGGTCAGCATTTTGAGAGCCATTTTGCTCATTCTTGACTCGGTATATCGGTAAGCCGCCGGCGGATCGCCGTCGATCGAACCGAAGTTACCGTGACCGTCAACAAGGGTGTATCTCATCGAGAAATTCTGTGCAAGTCTTACCATTGCGTCGTAAACAGAAGCGTCGCCGTGAGGATGGTAACGTCCGAGAACGGAACCGACGGTGTCGGCGCACTTACGGTAAGCCTTGTCGGGAGTCAGGTTGTTTTCATACATTGTATAAAGGATACGGCGGTGAACGGGCTTGAGTCCGTCACGCACGTCGGGCAATGCACGGGAAACGATAACCGACATTGAGTAGTCAAGGAAAGCTTTCCTGACCTCTTTATTGATATCTACATTATATATTGTGGTGTTTTCCAGATTTTCCTTGAAGTTTTCGTCCGGATGATAACCGTCTTGCTTAGCCATTTCGTTCCCCTCCCTTATACATCAAGATTCTGAACGTACTTGGCGTTCTTTTCTATAAAATCACGGCGAGGCTCAACCTTGTCGCCCATGAGGATTGAGAAGGTTTCGTCAGCCTCCATAGCGTCCTCAAGGGTTACACGGAGCATAATTCTCGTTTTGGGATCCATTGTTGTTTCCCAAAGCTGAATGGGATCCATCTCACCGAGACCTTTGTATCGCTGAATGTCACAGCTTCCGCCCATCTCTTCAATGAGCCTGTCACGTTCCTCGTCGGAGAAAGCGTAAGAGTGTTTTTTGCCCTTGCTGACCTTGAAAAGGGGAGGCTGGGCAAGATAAACGTGTCCCGTTTCAAGCAGAGGACGCATATATCTGAAGAAGAATGTCAGCAGAAGCGTTCTGATATGAGCGCCGTCAACATCGGCATCGGCCATGATAACGACCTTGTCATATCTGAGCTTGTTGATGTCGAAATCCTCACCTATTCCCGTGCCGAGAGCGGTCACGATCGGAATAAGTTTTTCGTTGGAGATAACCTTGTCCAGACGTGATTTTTCAACGTTGAGCATCTTACCCCAAAGAGGAAGAATTGCCTGGAACTGTCTGTCACGTCCCTCTTTTGCCGAGCCGCCTGCGGAATCTCCCTCGACGATGTAAAGCTCGGTGCTGTCCGCACTCTTTTCCGTGCAGTCTGCGAGCTTGCCGGGAAGCGAGTTGCTTTCAAGCGCACCCTTGCGGCGTGCAAGGTCACGGGCTTTTCTTGCGGCTTCTCTTGCTCTTGAAGCGTCGAGAGCCTTGGAGAAAATCGCCTTTGCGACTGACGGATTTTCCTCGAAGTAGGTCATCAGCTTTTCGTAGACAAGCGAAGAAACGATACCGGTCATTTCCGTGTTGCCGAGCTTGCCCTTAGTCTGTCCCTCGAACTGTGCCTCGGTCAGCTTGACGCTGATAACTGCGGAAAGTCCCTCACGGACGTCCTCGCCGGAAAGCTTCTTGTCGCCGTCCTTGAGTATTCCGTATTTCTTGCCGTAGTCGTTGAAAACACGGGTGAGAGCGGTTTTGAAGCCTGTTTCGTGAGTACCGCCGTCAATCGTGTGAACGTTATTCGCAAACGAGAGTATGATCTCGTTGTAGCTGTCGTTGTAAGCCATTGCAACCTCGGCGGACTTGTCGCCGATTGTTGTTGAAATGTGTATCGGCGGAGTGTGCAGGGGAGTCAGAGCACGGCTTTTGTTGATGTATTCAACGAAGCTGGAAAGACCGCCCTCATAGCAATAGACCTTCTGAACAACGTTTTCGGGATCTCTTGAATCCGTAAGAGTGATCGAAAGACCTGCGTTAAGGAAAGCGGACTCACGAAGCCTTCTTTCAAGCACATCGAAGTCGTATTCGGTTGTTTCCGTGAAAATTTCGGGATCGGGCTTAAAGCGGATGAGAGTACCCGTAGCCTCGGTGTCGCCGATGATTTTCATATCGCACACAGCGTTGCCGCGTGAGAATTTCTGATAGTGAATGTGTCCGTCACGGGAGACCTCCGCCTCCATCCATTCGGAAAGGGCGTTGACGACCGAGGAGCCTACGCCGTGCAGACCGCCCGAAACCTTGTAGCCGCTGCCGCCGAATTTACCGCCGGCGTGCAGAACGGTCAGAACAACGGTCAGGGTGGGGATACCCATTTTGTCGTGGATTGCAACGGGGATTCCTCGTCCGTTATCACGGACGGAAATGATGTTGTCGGGATGTATTTCAACCTCGATATGAGTACAGAAGCCGGCGAGTGCCTCGTCGATGGAGTTATCGACGATCTCGTAAACCAAGTGGTGAAGTCCTCTCGGACCTGTCGAGCCGATATACATACCGGGCCTTTTACGAACGGCCTCAAGACCTTCAAGAACCTGTATCTGGTCTGCGCCGTATTCCTCGGTAACGACCGTGTCCATAGCTTCTTCAAGCAGTTCTTCACCGCTGACATCTGCTACGGCAATGATAGGTTCGTTCTTTTCTTCGTTTGCCACGGTTAATTACCTCCGTTCAGTGCGTTCATAAAGGTGGACGATTTCTTTTGCTTTTTGGGCTTGTAAAGGGGAGGATGCTCAAGCTTTGCTCTGACAGATTTCTTCCTGAGGAGCTTGTTTGTCTCGATAACGGAAAGCGTCATATCGTCCATATAATCGACGCAGTTTGCCAAAAGGTTTTCGTCATCGTAGAGCGAGCCGAGAATTGTAACTACGATAACGCTCTGCGTCTGGTTTGTGCCGTCGTTGTATATCTCGTTAAGCATATTGAAGAGCTTTTTCATCTGGGTGGGGTTGTTCCTCTGCACGGTCTCACGCACCTTTGCGTTGCCGTAGTTGAGGAAGAAATCATCGGCAAGAAATTCGCCGTACTTTGTTACGTTCGCCCTGTATATCTCCTTTAGCTCGGGGAAGATGGTAACAAATCTGCTGCCGAGAGTGTTGAGGTCATAGTAAGCCGCACCGCTCTTTGCCTCTGCTTTTGAAACAGGCTGAGGCAGCTTCTTTGAGCCTTTGTTCTTAGCTCCGAAAATCTCAATAATACCGTCGCTGAAATCGTTGACGAGGTATTTTATATCCCTGCTGTCCGCCGTTTCGGGATCGAAAAGAGTCGTTGTGATCTTTTTATAATCATCGTCAACCGCCTGCGCCGCCTGTGACTGAGCGCAGAGCAGAGATATCTTTCCCTCAAGAAATTCAATCTTTGCAGAGCCTTTCTGACCAGTATAGGTAAGCACCGTACTGCCGTTCTTTACGGCAACGGGAACGGCGCCCTTTTCGGTGCCGTCGGGAACAACCACGCTGAAGCCGTGATCGCTCATTGTGCTTTCTACACCCTTCATTATCAAACCGAAAGCTTCGTTAAGTTCCATGTCTTTTTCTCCTTGGTTTAAGCATAATTATACAACTGTACATAATCAAATAGCATTATATCATATAAATAGCTTTTTGTCACTATTTTTTTGCAAATTTGTGAGCGAAAATATCGGTATGAGCTTATTTTTCTTGACTTGATTTGACGATTATGATAACATTATCTAATGTGTATAGGTATGAATATATTTCTTAGGATGTGACTTTATGAAAAATGCACTTATTCTTTTCGGCGGCGTATCGAGTGAGCATGATATCTCGGTCGTTTCCGCCCGTTCCGTTATCGAAAATACACCGAAAGATAAATATAATCTTATCCTTGTCGGCATCACCAAGGACGGCCGCTGGCTCAAATATGACGGCGATCCCTCAAGGCTTCCGGAGGATAAATGGCTTGAGGATACGGATCTCCTTTCAAAGGCGATCGTTTCTCCCGACCGCAGTGACCACGGAATACTTGTTTTCGGCAAGGACGGCGTTGAAAAAATACATATCGACGTTGCTTTCCCCGTGCTTCACGGCAAGAACGGCGAGGACGGCACGATACAGGGATTTCTTCAGGTGGCGGGAATACCGTTCGTCGGCTGTGATATGCTTTCCTCCGCCTGCTGTATGGATAAGGTGGTGACCAACACTCTTGCCGATGCGGCAGGTATTCCGCAGGCAAAGTGGCTCGGTTTCAACAGATATGATTATGACAAAAACTCCGGGGACTATCTCAAAAAGGCTGAGGAATATCTCGGATTTCCGATTTTCGTCAAGCCTGCCAACGCAGGCTCGTCCGTCGGCGTAAGCAAGGCTGTAGACAGAGCTTCGCTTACCGTTGCCATCGAAAAAGCCTTTGCCGAGGACAGCAAGCTCGTTCTTGAAGAGGGCATTGACGGTATGGAGGTTGAGTGTGCCGTGCTCGGCAATGAGGAACCTATCGCCTCTGTCTGCGGCGAGATTGTTCCCTGCAACAGCTTCTACGATTACGAGGCAAAATACATCAATCCGTCCTCTGAGCTTCACATTCCGGCAAGGCTTCCACAGGAGAAGATCGACGAGGTCAGAGCGGCGGCCTGCAACGCATACAAGGCTCTCGGCTGCAGCGGACTTGCAAGGGTTGATTTCTTTGTCAGACACAGCGACGGCAAGGTCATGCTCAACGAGCCTAACACGATACCGGGCTTCACCTCGATTTCAATGTATCCGAAAATGTTCGCCGCTTCGGGCATACCCTACGGCGAGCTTATCGACAGGCTCTTTACCCTTGCTCTGGAGAAATGGGAAAGATGAATTGCCTGATAACGATTTATGATATGCACCTGACCGACGGCGAAACCGAACGCTCTGAGATGATAACGATTGCAGTCATCGAGGGCAGTGCGGAACGCTACACCGTTGAATACAGGGAGCAGGCAGAGGAGATGAAGGACTGCCTGACAAGAATCACCGTGACCGGCGGAAAATGCGTTGAAATCGTCCGGGAGGGCTCATACAGCACGGCGATGAAGCTTGAAGAGGGCAGACACAACCTCTGCTCCTACTCAACCCCGGTCGGAAATATTCTTATGGGGATATATGCCACAAAGGTTGTTTCGGACTTTCACGGCGGCAGACTTAACAGGCTTGAATTTATGTATAAAATTGATGTTGAAAATCAAATGATAAGCCGAAACAGAATAAAAATATTAACGGATTATAAAACTGAACTCCTATAAGAATAGTGTTCAATGCTTTTTAAAACAGTTGAAAGGAATGGTTATAAATGTCATATATAGTCAACAAGGTTCAGGACGACCTTAAAAGAATAGTTGACGATGCCGCAAAGAAAGCGGTTGAAAACGGCGGCTTTGCCGTCTGTCCGTCAGCGAGCTTCAATGTTGAAATTCCTGCCGACAGGGCGAACGGAGATTTTTCAACCAATGCCGCAATGGCTTGGGCAAGGGAGCTGAGAAACGCTCCGAGAAAGATCGCCGACACTCTCACCGCAGAAATGGATCTTAGCGGCACATACTTCCAAAGAGTTGAGGTTGCAGGTCCCGGATTTATAAATTTCTATCTCAGCGACCGCTACTATGCCGATATTCTCAAGGATATCCGTGCCAAGGGCAAGGACTACGGCCGCTCCGACTACGGCAAGGGCAAGAGGATCAACGTTGAATTTGTTTCCGCCAACCCGACAGGTCCGATGCACATGGGCAACGCAAGAGGCGGCGCACTCGGCGACTGTCTTGCCGCCGTGCTGGACTGTGCAGGCTATGAGGTCAGCCGTGAGTTCTACATCAACGACGCAGGCAATCAGATTGACAAATTCGCTCTGTCGCTTGACATCAGATATCAGCAGATATACAAGGGCGAGGACGCTGTTGAACTGCCCGAGGACAGCTACCACGGCGAGGACATCAAGGTGCGTGCAAAGGAATTTGCCGATGTATACGGCGATAAATACCTCAATTCCGATGAGGCTGAACGCCGCAAGGCTTTGGTTGACTTTGCTCTGCCGAAGAATATTCAGGCGATGAAGGATACCCTTACAAAGTACAGAATTGAATATGACACATGGTTCCATGAGAGCGTTCTGCACAACGACGGCGAGCTTGCCGACACGATCGAGCTGATGAAGTCAAAGGGCTTGACCTACGAAAAGGACGGTGCGCTCTGGTACAAGAACATTGAGGTTCAGACCGAGAGACTGAAAAAGCAGGGACTTTCTCAGGAAAATATAGACAAGCTTGAGCTTAAAGATGACGTTCTTATCCGTGCAAACGGCAATCCGACATATTTTGCGGCGGATATTGCATATCACCGCAACAAGCTTGCCGTCAGAAATTTTGACACCGCCATTGACATCTGGGGCGCAGATCACCACGGTCACGTTGCGAGAATGCAGGGTGCGCTTGACGCAATCGGCGTCGGCGGAGACAGGCTGAATGTTATTCTCATGCAGCTTGTCAGGCTCACCCGTGACGGCGAGGTCGTCAGAATGTCCAAGAGAACGGGCAAGGCAATCACACTTGTCGATCTGCTTGAGGATATTCCGATTGACGCAGTCAGATTTTTGTTCAATATGAGAGAACCCGGCTCACAGATGGAGTTTGACCTTGACCTTGCGGTTGAGCAGAGCGCAAAAAATCCTGTTTACTACTGCCAGTACGCTCACGCAAGAATTTGTTCCATCATCAAGAAGCTCAAAGCAGAGGGTATAGAGGCTCGTGACTGCACCGATGAGGAGCTTGAAGCTCTCAAAGAGCCTGAGGAGCGTGAGCTTATCAGACATCTTGCAGGACTTACAAATGAGATTGTCAACTCCGCAAAGCTCTACGATCCTGCAAAGATTACACGCTATGTTGTTGACCTTGCAACTCTTTTCCATAAGTTCTACAATGCCTGCCGTGTTCAGTGCGACGATGATTCGCTTATGCAGGCAAGACTTTATCTTTGCATCTGCGTTAAGGATACTATAAAGAATATTCTTGAAATGCTGAGCATCACCGTTCCCGAAAGCATGTAAACCCTGCCTTTCGGCGGTCAGGTGTAAGGCAAAGTGAAAGTGAGTAAAAAATGAAGCTGAAAGAAAGCATAAAAGAAAATAAAATAATATCCGAAATAGGCAGGGATTTTATCGCCAAGCTGGTTTCGTCATGGCTCTTTATGGGCTCGATACTCTTCCTGTTCAGCTCAGGCAGTACGATTGACGCAAAGCTTTTTCAGTCGATAAACATTCTTGTTGCCGTCGCTCTGTTCCTCGTGTTTTTTGCGGCGCAGACGGCAATAAGATATTTTTTCAACAGCGATAAAATCATTCCTGTATTCGTCCTGATGTCGGTATGCCTGTTTTCGATTGAGGCTTCGATGAAGGTGACGGACAAGTTCGTGATACTCGGTTTCGTTGTCGCAGTATTTCTTGCGGCGAGATATGCGTATCTTTCGGGGCTTGAAATGAAAATAACGGCGAAATGTACGGGCATTGTAACCGCCTGTGCCGCCCTGCTTTTTACGGTTTTTGTCTCGGCAATAATGGTGCTCAGGGTGCTGACCTACACATCGCCGAACTTCGATTTCGGTATTTTCTGCAATGTTTTCTATAATCTCAAGGAGAGCTTTCAGCCTCTTTCAACCTGCGAACGGGACAAGCTTTTGTCTCACTTTGCCGTTCATTTTTCACCGATTTTATATTTACTTTTGCCGATTTACTATATTTTTCCGTCGGAGCTTACGCTTAATATTTCTCAGGTAATTATTCTTTTCAGCGGCATTGTTCCTCTTTTGCTGATAATGAACAAATACAAGCTCGGCAATGCGGTGAAGATGTTCACGGCGATAGCGTTCTTTGCCTATCCTGCGATAAGCTACGGCTGTATCTACGATTTCCACGAAAACTGTTTTATTCTGCCTCTGCTTCTGTGGATGTTCTATTTCTACGAAAAGGGCAAAAATATTCCGATGTTTTTCTTTGCCGTCCTTGTCCTGATGGTCAAGGAGGAGGCATTTGCCTATGTTTTCATCTTTGCGGTTTACATCATTCTTGCCAAAAAGGACTACAAAAAAGGCCTGGCTTTGATCGTCCTTTCCGTTGTTTATTTCGGTTGTGCTGTATTTTATATTTCGAGATTCGGCGAGGGAATAATGTCGAACAGGTTTGCAAACCTCAAGCTGCCCGAAGAAGGCTTGCTCGGAGTTATCAAGACGGTGTTCAAAACTCCTATGCTTGTGTTCAACGAGCTGTTCAGAAGCACGGCTTCCGAGTCGGCAAAGCTGATTTATTTTATTCAGCTTTTTGTTCCGCTGGCAATGCTCCCGTTTATGACGAAGAAGTATTCAAGGCTTATTCTCGTCTGTCCCGTGCTGATAAACCTGCTTTCGGATTACTACTATCAGTGTGACCTCGGCAAGCAGTATTCGTTCGGCATTACGGCGTTCCTTTTCTATGCCGCCGTGATAAATCTTTCCGAAATACGGGAGAGAAAGGGCGGATTCCTTGCGTTTTCTTCCGCAATCGTCAGCATTGTGATGATGCTTTCGCTTATGTATCCGAGAATGACAAGCTATTCGCTGACATACAGCATAAATAAAGAGGAATTTGAAATTATCACCGCTGTCCTTGACGAGATTCCTGAGGACGCCAGCGTGACGGCATCAACGTTCTTTGTTCCCAAACTTTCTCAGCGCAAAGTGATATATGAGCAGTATTATCACAACGCCGTTGATACAGACTATCTTGTCCTTGACCTCAGAAGCTCCAATTCCGTTAAGATCGCCGAGATCGAACAGCCTTACATTGACGCAGGCTATGAGATGATCGTTAATTATGACGGATTGATAAGAGTGTATTGCAGGGGTTGAAACAGCCTTCCCCTTGAGGGGAAGGTGGCGAGGGACGAGGCGGATGAGGTGTAAAAAGCTGAAAACAAAGAAGAAATATAATGTCATCAGACTTGCTCCACCTCATCACCGCCTGACGGCGGAGCTTCCCCTCAAGGGGAAGCCTTGGCAAGTTTGTGCGTAGAATTTAATTTTATGTCTGAAATCTATCGCCTTTTCAGCCTTCCCCTCGAGGGGAAGGTGGCACGGCGGTACGCCGTGACGGATGAGGTGTTAAAAGCTGAAAACCAAGCAGAAATGTAATGTAATCAGACTTGCTCCACCTCATCACCGCCTAACGGCGGAGCTTCCCCTCAAGGGGAAGCCTTGCATAGTTTCATCAGATTTTAAAGCTTTGTAGTCTAAAAGCTAATGTCTGATTTGGGGAAGGTGTAAATATGAACGATAACAGCAACAAAAAATTAACACCAAATGCACAGACACTAAGAAAGAATATGACAAAAGAAGAATGTCGCTTATGGTATGATTTTTTAAAGAAACTTCCTGCAACCTTTAACCGTCAAAAGGTGATTGGAAAATATATCGTCGATTTCTATTGTGCAAAAGCAAAATTAGTAATTGAATTGGACGGATCGCAGCATTTCGAAGACGGAGGTTTAGCATCTGACAAAATTCGAGATGCTTATTTGAAAGAAAATGGACTTACGGTTCTGAGATATTCAAACTATGATGTAAACACAAATTTTGAAGGTGTATGTGCGGATATCAAGCAACATATTATTTAACACCTCATCACCGCCTGACGGCGGAGCTTCCCCTCAAGGGGAAGCCTTGGCAAGT
>JBJEPQ010000030.1:0-1697 GCA_051881315.1 Acutalibacteraceae bacterium
CTTTTAAGGTAGATTTCCTGCCAAGAGTTTAAAAAAAAGCCCCTAAATTACGATTTATGCCGATTGATTGACTACCTTTTGCGATTGTTGCCGAAAAAAAACTTGAAAAAAACTTGAAAATTTTTCGGACAATTTTTTAAAGGTAAGTCGTTGAAAGTCAAAATCGTAGTGATAAAAGGCAACCCTTTTAAGCTATGGCAAAATTGAAAATTTTCCTCGACGCTCGGCATGTTAGTGTGAAAACGAGCGAAGCAGCCTTAAAGGTTGCAGTGTCGCACCTCTCAAAAACGGCTTATATTCCGTTGGAAATAAGCCTCAAACCCTTACAGTGGGACGCAAAAGGCTGCAAAGTAACCCAACACCCCAAAAGAAAAAGTCTGAATGATGCTATTTCAGCAAAACTGCTGGAATACAAGGTTGTCTTGTCGGAGGTAGCCGAGAAGTACGACCTCGATACTCTCTCTGCCAATGAGCTTCGAGACTTGCTCGTGGATTGGAAGAACAGCGACAAAATCCGCATTGACGACAACTGCGTGATGAGCGTTTTCGGTCGGTTTATGGAACATAAGACCGGACGCACCAAAAACCTCTACGAGTGCACCGAGAAGAAAATCCGGTCATTCCTCGGCAAAGAGGCTGACCGTCTGCGTTTTGAGCAAGTGAATGTGGAGTGGCTTCACCGCTTCAACGACTACCTTGCACAAACCGCTCCCTCGGCAAACTCACGCAGTATTCACATGCGCAATTTCCGTGCAATCTTCAACTATGCGATAGACAACGAGATAACTACAAATTATCCATTCCGTCGCTTCAAAATCAAGGGCGAACCTACACGCAAACGCAACTTTGACGTGGAGACCTTGCGAGCCATTTTCAATGCCGATGTGCTCGACTCTTGGATGGTGCGTTACCGTGACTTGTTCAAGCTCACGTTTATGCTCATCGGCATCAACTTCGTGGACCTTTGCAACCTTAAAGACGTAAGAAATGGTCGCATTGAGTACGTCCGTGCAAAGACACACAAGCTCTATTCCATCAAATTAGAGCCGGAAATCGAGGCGATTATCGCCAAATATCGTGGCGATATTCACCTGCTTAACTATATGGATACATATAAAGATTACCGCTCATTCTATATGAATACCTGCACCGGGCTGAAGGCTATCCGTGAGCGTCTTGCTGAAAAGAACATCGTGAACATCGACACGCTCACCACCTATTGGGCTCGCCACTCGTGGGCGACGATAGCCGCCAGCCTCGACATTCCGAAAGAAACAATCGCCGCTGCATTGGGGCACAGTAGCCACACGGTCACTGACATCTACATCGAGTTTGACTACCGCAAAGTCGATGAAGCAAACCGCCGTGTGCTGAACTGGGTTCTCTACGGCTACGAGGGCGGATATGCACCGCAAGAAGTGGAGAAGCCTATGCCGACAATGCCGTCGCTGAGAGAGGCAAAATCGAGCCGAAACGTGGTCGGTTTTGAGTTCGGAAAAGTGGTCTAAAAAGTGTTCTACTTTGCGTTCTACTTATCGTTCTACTCTTTGTTCTAACTAACGTTCTATCAATCGTTTCGGTGTTCGATTGGGTGTTCTACCCCTATGTTCTACTTTGGCAGCAAAAATCCCCACTTCAAACGAGGTGGGGATTGCCATAAATAGAGGGTAGAAAAATCAGTCCTTGACCGGATAGAA
>JBJEPQ010000031.1:0-1695 GCA_051881315.1 Acutalibacteraceae bacterium
ACCGCAGTCACTTGTGGGAGTTGGTCGAGCGAAAGGATATGGAGGATATTCACCGCGAAGAAATTCCGAAGTTCATTTTCCGGCTGGTTGATTATATTTCGGAAGTAAAAGAATGGCGAGGCACAGCAACGCAGCTTATAACGCAGGTGAACGAAACCGAGGTTACACCGAATGTCGTGACCAAAATGCTTGCCAGATTTTCTTCGGAAGTTTTTCATCCGCAAGGCATTGAATACAGAACAAAACGCACCGGAACGAGTCGACTGATTTACTTAAAAAAGAATGACGGCAATGACGGCGATGACAATAAATCCGCTATATAGGAAAAAGTCGTCACAGCCGTCACTATCGTCACTTTTTGAGAAAGTGGATATAAGGCTATACAGGTAATGCCAATCCGTAAGGATAGCGAGCATAGGTTTTGTGTTGCCTTTGAAACCCACAAAACCTGCGGCAAATTGCCGAAAGGGACTTGCCGCCCCTGTAACCCCGATTTTTAGGAGAAAGGAATGAAAATATATGAGACAAAGAACAACTGCAATCAATATCCGAGTGACTGAGGGAGAGAAAAGAAAAATGGAAACCGCCGCTAAAAAATGCGGACTTTCGCTCTCTGCTTACCTTAGAAAACTCGGATTGGGCAAAGAAGTTCAGGCAACCTTGCCACAGGAATTTTACGAAGCTTACCGAGGTTTAACTGCGCTTCGTGACAACTTTAAGTCGCTGCCCGACGACAGAATCAGCGTTGGATTTGATTATGTCGTGAGTAAATTTTTGAAGGCTTACCACTCAATCGGTGAGCCGGAAAGCGCAAGTGATTCGCCGTGGCAGTAACAAAAATATGGGCTGTAACAGACAGCGTCAACCGTGTTTTAAGCTATGCGGCAAACCCGGACAAGACGATTTACAGCGATATTTGCAAGGCACTTCACTACGCAAGCGACGAGCGAAAAACCGTAATCGGTGAAGAAAAAGCTATGTATGTGACAGGCGTAAACTGCACCGCAGAAACCGCTTTTGACGAGATGAATGCGGTACAGGTACGCTTTGATAAGACGTTCGGTAATGTGGCTTATCACGCATATCAGAGCTTTAAGACAGGCGAAGTCACACCGCAGCTTGCCCACAAACTCGGCGTTGAACTTGCCAAAAGAATGTGGGGCGATCAGTACCAAGTGCTGGTCGCTACGCACTTTAACACCGGCACATATCACAATCATTTGGTCATCAATTCGGTGAATATGTGGAACGGTAAGAAGTTTAACTGCAACGAGGGAGCATACTGGAAACTGCGCAGTATTTCCGATGAGCTTTGCAAAGAAAACGGTTTGACGGTCATTAAAAATCCCACAGGAAAGACGCCACGCAAGCTGTACTTTGCGGAAAAGAACGGCGAGCCTACCCGATACAATTTAATGCGAGAGGCGATAGATAAAGCGCTTACTATGAGTACAAATCCTAAAGCTTTTACCTATGTTATGAAACAGCTCGGATATGCAATCGACCTAAACCCATATCATAAATACGCTACTGTTCGCTCTGTCAACAGCAAGAAAGCAACTCGTTTGTACCGCTTGGGAGAAGCCTATGACCGAGATGCGATCTATGACCGAATGAGAGATACTCTGCGAAACAACTCTCAGGAAGCTTACCGCTTATACTATGAGTTTACCGAAAAAAAGAGCTTCGGTGTAA
>JBJEPQ010000032.1:0-9387 GCA_051881315.1 Acutalibacteraceae bacterium
TTATTCCATTCAATTAAATCTACATAATTGTTTTTTTTAAATGCAAAAATGATTTACTTTTGCATTTTTAAAAATCTTTACATTCAACAAATCAACCTTTTTTCAAGGAAACGAAAATATCTGTTATTCTAATTAAGAGATTATATCAAAACAGAAGATGTTTATTAGATAAGGTAGTAGCTAATCCATTAGTCATTCAGGAAATAAAATCAATTTTTGACCGAATGTATATTTCCTTAGGTTGTAAATTTTGGTATATGCATCATTCCTTTACAAAAAAACTCATATGTTTTTCTTTTATCGAAATAATTGAGACATTCCGACCCGATCTTGACAGCGGGGACATAAAATAGTATAATAACCAAGTTGATATGCTAATATTTCCGCACGTAGCATAATTGGATAATGCATCAGATTCCGATTCTGACGACTGGGAGTTCGAACCTCTTCGTGCGGGCCATACGAAAACGGGCTAAAAACCGCTATTCTACGCGTTTTTTGGCTCTTTTTTCTTTTTAGCCAACGAAGTGAGCGGTGCAAATCTTTGCAATAATACGCATTAAACAGCAAAAAAAGTAAGTCTTTTTATAAGTCATTTTTAGGCACAGGTAATTCTATGCTTTTTCAAGCGATTGTTTTCTGCCGTAGGTTTTCATAATTTACCGGTTGATGTGTGTGAACAGCCATGTACATCCTTGTTTATGCCCGATATAACGTATTGATTTAGAAAATAATACAACTAACCGCAATAACGCAAGTATTAACGGTTGCAAACCCGGAGACCAATGTTCCGGTTGGAGTAACTGCAAAAATGTCGCCTGCTTGGAATATCCGGACTTGCCAACGGTATATCACCAAAACACAGGGCTACACTTTGCCGGCAAAATCGGTTTATGTTATCAAGGCACAATCTCGTTTTAGACAATCTTTTCGTGGTATTTGGTGTGAATTATTTTCACCTTGCCGCTTGATAACAAGTAACGAGCCCCCACCCCAAAAGTGCCAAAAACTTTATAGGTATAAATCAATCTCCGCAGATTGCTCCACGGAGATTGTGTCGGTTATTTAATTAGTACCATATCCAGCCGAAGAGGACGATAATGATAATCCATTGCCACCATGCCAAGGAGACGTTTACCTTGCAGGTGTCTGTTACAACATTGCCGTTTGCGTCGGTGACGGTACATGTGACAGTCGCCGAACCCGAGCCACGTTTTACCGCTGTTACCTTGCCGTTCCCGTCAACTCTTACAACGGATGTACCTATGAGGTATCTTTCAAACTGTATCAATTATTAAATGCTACATAACCTATGCTTCCGTTGGGCGAGCAATATCATATAGCTTTCGTACTCTCCCAACGATGTTAATTATACCACTTATGTATTAAGTGTCAATACAAAATCAAAACAAAACGATACACTATACCATCCCGTCAGGGCATTAAATCAAATGCTTTGGCGGGACTTTTTTATTTTATTTCCGGAACAAACGAAAGAATTGTGAACTTATAGATTTATAGCGATAGAAAAGCACAGCAAACAAATGTTCTCGTCTTACATATTTATTTACGGAGGGGGATTTCAAACGCCTCCTTCAAAAATAAAGCGAAAGGAGGAATTCTTTTGAACAAAGGATTCTTCGATAAAAAGTTTGAAGAGAATTTGAAAAGAGATTTTTGGATTCGGATACCGTCCGGCAGCACCCGAGATATTGACTATAATCAACGTTGCGCCGTGTACTTTAAAAAGCAAAAAATTGCGGAGAACTTAAAAACCTCCGCAATGAAAAAGCCCGAAAACCCAGTAAAATCAAGGGTTTCGGACACCCCCAAAAATTTTCCCATGGTATATTGGGAAGGAGAGGGTGTGGGTGAGCCGTCGTCTTCTGCCCTCTCTTCCAAAGAACCCGGCGGTGATTGTAGTACCATTACTAAGTCGTTAAGATACGACTCCATTGGTTTTACTGGTGATGTGGCATCCCGTTATGTTATGGATTTCGACTTCGTTAATGAAATGCAGAAAGACACAAACGAGATTGTCCTCCGTGCCGATTGCTTCTACATAGGGAGTCCTTCCAATGTTATCAGTTACAATTTCAGTTTCTATCTGAACGATTACTTAATCAGCATAATGTTCTTTGTCTTTGACGATATTGTTGACGGTTTGAGTTTGGATTATATGCTGGGCCGTGTTCTTGATTATCTGGAGTGCCCTCGGGTTGACCGCCGAAAGTGTACTGTCTATAAGTACATACCCTGTCTGAGTCGTAAAGGTAATCCTATAGTAAAGGTCAGTAATAATAAGACTGAAGCCGAGAAATCTGCTGTTTACGGTTTTGTTAAAGGTAAAGCAACATCTCAAACTATTGATGCATTGAAAGCTTCCAAGACTTCTGACGTCTTATCCGTACAAACCGATTACATTTACAAGGGTTATCCTAATATTTCAGTTACTCTGTTGCTCTGTTACGGTGAAAGGTTTCTTTCTTCTGTTGATTATAAATCAAAGTACAGCTTTAATGTTTTGGCTTATAACAATTTCTTATGCCCCGTAAACAAAGGCTTATTCACAAACAAGCTAATCCGTAAAACAATTAAGTCTTATATAAGTCGAGGTTGGGATTTCCTTTATCTTGTAAATCTTAATATTCGTGATGTCGTTAATCATAACTGTACCGGTATTGATAATCTAACCCCTGAGGTTTGCGGTTATGTTGCCGGTTGTAAGTCTACCGATTTCAATTCTACAAAGTTCAAGTCAAATTTCAGTGAGGTTCTCGATGAAGTTCTCAAGTTTTCTCCTAAGCTTTATATGCAGTATTGCTGGGAGTATAATACTTCGGTTTTGCTGTTTATGGGAAAGCTCTGGGGCTTCAATAAAGTTATTCCAACCACAATTACTTCAAGTGCCTGCAAGGTTGCAAAGATGCATATTTCGTCTCTTTTAAAAGTTGATAATGACAAGGATTATCTGGCTGTTTATTCCGGCTTCGTTAGGCGAAGCAAGAAGAACCACGATAACAACAGTGATACGTACTCTACCGATAAAGTTCTTCAATCTCTGAGTTACGAGTGCCATCAATTACAAACTATGGGTTCCCGGAGTTTTCGCGGCGGTTATAACGGATGTTTCAGTGTTGACGCAATGAACGGTTATGAGACCTTTGATATTGACGCAAATTCGGCTTACCCTACAGCTATGGCTCTTGTTCCCGGTATTGATTATTCCCATCCTATCAAAAAGCATTATAAGGGATACAAGCTGAGTCTTGATGATTTTAAATTAGACGGTGAAACAAATCCTATGACGCCAATCTTTGGATATGTAGTTTACGAGTTCCCGGAGGATTGTTTGTTTCCAAATCTTCCCCGTTATCGTGAGGATGATGAAGAAGCCCCCTGCTATCCTCGCAAAGAGACTAAGGAGGTTTGTTGCAGCGGTCCCGAATTGTTCACTGCTCTGATGAACGGTGCTCAAATTATAATGGTGGACGGTGTCCTCGCAAATGTTCTTCGTGATGAAAGCGGTAACATTGTCTATTTGTATCGTGACCTTGTTCGCTCTTTGGTTACGGCGCGTGTAGAGGCTGCCGAGCAATTCGGTAAGGGTAGTCTTGAAGAAAGATTGATGAAGCTGATTATCAATTCTTTATACGGAAAAATCGCTCAGAATGTCAGGGATATGTTTACGTCTGATGATAACTCGACCGAGAGTGTAATAACCAACAATGCCTCCGCCAGTTTAATTACCTCTTTCGTCAGGTCTTTGCTGTTTTCTTCCTTCACCGCTATTCACTCTCACGGATATAAAGTTTACAGCGCAACTACAGACGGTTTAATTACGGACATGCCTTTCTCTGATTTTAACAAGCTTTCTCTGTTCAGTTTCCGTGATTTGCTTTTGAAATCGAGAAGAGCAATAACCGGACAAGCTAATCCCGATATCTGGTCGGTTAAACACACTCAGAAAGACCTTCTGAATATATGCACCCGTGGTAATGCCAGTCTTACTGTTGAGGATAAAGAACACGGTGTTCTCGGCGGTGTATTTGCACGGAACGGTGTCAGCTCTGTATATCCCGAATTGCCGAAAGATTGCCTTGTGAACAGAAAAGCTTTTATTTTAAACGTTGTTTCCAGAAAGGGTAAGGTTGACTCTTCATATAAAAAATATCCCACTCTTAAAGAAATCCAGAAGGGTTTTCCTTATTTGCCGAGCAATAAAGTAAAATCAATGAACATGGATTACGATATGAAGCGCAAGCCGATTAAAGAAACTTTAAGAGCCGATTATATGGAAATAGACGGAATAAAGTACGAGGTAGCTCATATCGACACTGTTCCTTTTGAAAACAAGGAAGAATTTTTGAGATACAAAGAGGTGTCTGATAAACAGACTTGTATCAGAACAGTTGAACAGTGGAACCGCTTCTTTTTCGACCTTGAGGCCAAAGATGAAGGAGTATATTCAGGTCCCCGAAATACTGAAGATTATGAGTGGAAAATTCTTTGTGACTGTATTTCCGGATATCGTGCCGGTCTTTGGGATATTCCTTACCTTAATACCCCAAATCTTACGGTTAACGATAAAGTCAACTGGATTCAATCGTTTAACAACAGCTCAACACGTACATACAACCGTAAATCATGGGACAAAGCAAGCGAGAAGAAAAGGCAAAATTCATTACTGCCTCAAAGTATTCTGTCTTCTAAGCTTGAAGAATTATGCTCGTACTCCGCAAATCCCTTTAAAGAAACAGCAACACCGCCCAAAAAGGACAATGAAGATGAGGAGAGGTTTATAATGTTCGGTGACATAAAGGTTTACTTCGATGACGAAAACGAAAAGCTACTTGAAGATTCTCTTAAATCTCGTTATTATGAAAATCCTTATGAGGAATCCTATGAGTGTTACTGTGTCGAAGAAGACTTCCGTGATGTTGATTACTCCGATGATGATTGTAATTCCGACTGGGAAGTAGATTTGCCTTACTAAAAGAACTCCGGGAAGAGCCGAAGCCCTTCCCGGAAAGTTTTTAAAAGATTTTTGTGAAGATTGTGTTTATAAGCTTGATAATGCTTTCAACAAAAGCGATTATCCTTGTAAAGAAGCTGTCGTTTTCGTCCTGTGTGGGAGTTTCGGCAGCATCCTCGCCGCCCATCTGGTCGATGAGGCTGAGATACTCGTTATACTCCGCAGAGGTTTCGAGAAGCTCCTCTGTCGGCTTGGTCTGGTCAACGCTTGAGAGCAGTACGCCTGCCTGATTAAGTAAGTCAACATCGAGCTGGTCGATAACTCCGTCGTGGTTGCAGTCAGCCGCCATCCATATGGCTTCTCCCACCTGCTCACGTGTCAACATTCCGTTTGCAAGGCAAGAAACAGTAATTGCGTCCTGTCCGTCATACCAGCCGTCACCGTCTATATCGCCGTAGATGAGCACGGTATACTTCCCTACAACGCTTCCGTCAATTTCAGATGTCACAACCAATGTCGTGCCTGTTCCTATATTTGATGACGTTGATTTATTCATTTTAACACTTACATTTTCGGCTTCAAGATATTCGCTCTCAAACGAAGCTTCGGCCAAGCCCGGTCTAAGTCCCGTGATATAGGTTAATCCGTCTAAAACTTCCGCCTTTGCTCCGTTTTTAAGCTCAAAGGTTAGATTTATCCGTCTTGCCTCAATTCCGGAACCGAAATCACCGACAATCACTAAGGTTGTAAAATCCGTCGGGTAAAATCCCGCCGTAACCGTTCCGTCTGTATCCCCTGTTGCTTGATTGATGTAAGTTAGATTTTCTTCCGTAACTGTAAGAGTTTCGCCGAGATTTTTTACGGAATAAAGCATATATCTGTTACCCGAAACTCCGCCGAAGCTCGCCTTTCCTGAAGCAAAATTCACATCAACCTTTGTTCCCGAGAGAGCGACCCCGGTAGTTACAGTTTCGTTTTCTGTATCAGAGATAATTTCCGCTGTCTCCATACTTGCGGTTGAGATTGTGGATTTTTCCAATCTTAAAGCCGGCACAACGCCCCTGCTAGTGTAACTAACACCACCGTAGCCGTAGGTGCCGTACGTGTGGCCGTAGTTGTCGACGTAAGCGTCAAAATCATAATACATAGGAGAGCGAAGCCGCCACCCAGAATTACCGTTGCTAAACGTGAGAAGTCCCTGACACTTCGCATACTCCGTTCCTTTCAACAGCCTTGCCGTATCATTGGTGCTATATGATGAACTAAAGCCGTAGCTGCTGTTCAATACATCCCAATATGACAGAAGATAGATTTTATCATCAGTATCTGCACTGTCATATTTGCTCTCATATGAACTCTTGTTTTCAAGATGTGTTTTTTTGATTTTGGATTGCTGTGATGCACTGAACGCCGTATTATAAAAATCCTCATTCAGCCATTTTCTGATGCTGCTGTTTGCGTAGTCGCTTGCGTAATACGTCTTTTCCGCATCGCCGTAATAACAAGTACTGCCGTCGCTAATAGTAAAATTATTATACGCCTGGCTGTCGATTATTGTGTTGCACATCACAAGTCCCTCGCTTGCGTCAAGCACTCTCCACTCCAGCGGCTCATACTTAAAATAATAAACATTATCAACATAATAACCGTTATCGTCCTGATACGTTTCGCCCGCAGATGTGTAGCCTGTGTAAATTGGTCTGAATTCGCTAAACGTCACTGCTCTGTATTTATTGCCGTTAAATACTATATCCGCATACTTCATATAATCCGAAGACTTCATCTGTCCGTCAGACAAACTTCCCGTGCCGCTGTAGTATTCATACGATTTCCATGAAAGCGACTGCGAATTAAGTCCGTCAAGCAAAACTTCATCAGTCACTCTGCTTTGAGGATAACTACCGAACTTGATTATATCTCCGGTTTTTTCTCCGCCTGTCAAACCACCGTTTCCGGTATTGGGGTCATCCTTCGCCTTTATGTACGGGCACTTGCCCCAGCCAAATTTGTTATGGGTTATCGAGTAGTAAAAATCGGTTATAAACCAAGAAGTAGTATATTTGCCAAGCTCCCAGTGCCTTTCTTCCGAGTTATGCTTTTTGTTGCAAATCCAAACGTCAGCCTTGATTTCCAACTCAACCTTTATGTCTCCCGAAATGCAGGCATTGCAATCGTGATTCGGGTCAGTTAATACCTCCGAAGAGAGCGTCGCCGTGACCTTCGGCCCTACCGTAAGAGGCGTTTCAATGTTCACAATATGTCCGTCTATCAGGTTCAAATAAGGCTTCAGCTCTATTCCGATAAACAGTTCACCCTCAACCTTAACCTCAGGCTTAAACTCCGGTTTTTCGTTAATTATATTCCAATCGCCGTTCTTTACCTCAACGCCCTGCCTGAAAGTAAGTGTTCCCGAAACGGTAGCTACAATTTTTAAATCTACCTTAATTCCGATTGCTGCACCGACGCTTATAATTTTAAAAAATGTAGCCTCAAACTTTCCAAGCTTAAAGGTGTGTTCAAATTCAGTTCCGACTTCCAATGTTACTCCAGCTTCTCCGGACACGGTAAAGCTGATTTCTTTATATTTTTTTGCGATATAAATTTTAAAATCCACCTTTAAATTAACATCGGCTTTAACACTTGCAAGAACCTTTAAATCATCGTCGTTCCAATCTTTTTCGGAATCAGGAGTGTCCTTTACTTCTAAGCCCTCTTTATTAATGTGATGGATAATCTGAAAGCCTCTTGTTCCGTTTTCTTTTTCCTTATATTTTATCTCGAATGAGGCATCAAAGAACTCAAGACTTGCTTCCTGTTCAATCTTTTTCGCCTTTTGCTGTCCGGCGCTCTGAGCCGAAAGCTCCCTCTGAATTTCTGAGGAATCTATTTTGATATAGTCAAAAGCATCCTCAAGTTCAAAAACATCGGAAACGATTGTTGCCTTTGTGCCGTCAATGTCGATTGTTTTTACCTTGATAACCTCGTCGATTCCGTCCAAGCCTCGGAAATAAAATACGTCGCCGGGCTTTAAGTTCTTTAAGGAATCATCAATATCACTAAATTCATATATACCGTTATCATAGTCAGCGCTGACAAGAACATTCGTTGACGATGTTCCGACAACCTTTTCGGCATCGTCAGCAACAACAAGGAAGTTGTTTTCTTCGTTGTTATCGAGATTTATGACCTTATCATTTTCAAAGTCGTTGACATCCTTTGACATAAATTCAATATATGCCTGAGTATGGGTATTATCAACATAAGGTGAGCAAAGCGCCGCCAAAGTATTTGCATCAACCAAAAATGCTTTCACTATATAATACTGAGGTAGGCTTACTTCGTTAATTTCAACAAATGCCGATTCATCCTCTGTTGTAACATTCACAATACCTGAGGTCAGCATTTTTCCGTCGTCCTCTGTGTAAACGGCCACAACAATTTT
The DNA here is from genome assembly GCA_051881315.1 of Acutalibacteraceae bacterium. Classification (GTDB taxonomy): domain Bacteria; phylum Bacillota; class Clostridia; order Oscillospirales; family Acutalibacteraceae; genus CAG-488. The sequence continues at coordinate 8,418 of JBJEPQ010000032.1, forward strand.
TGCGTCCTTTTGGGTCAAAAATTTGACCTCTGCCGTAAAACCGTCAACATTAAGGCTTGAGATATATGCTTCGCTTTCAAGATTGTTTTCATATTCATTCTGTGCATTCTCAAGCGTTTCCGCAAGCATATTGCCAACAGAGCTTGCGCCCTTGACATAGGTTTTTGTATCAAGTGCGCCGTCGTTTCCTCCACCGACCGCTAGTGCCGCTATCGGAACCGATGTAAGCAACATTAACAATGTCACTACAACAGCTATAGTTCTTTTAAAAATTCTTTTCATTGACTTTCCTCCTTATTTTTGGGGGCAATATGGCTTAAAACGGCAAAAGCACCGTAGCAGGGCGAACCTGAACAACGGTGCTTATTTCTGCATAGCGTTTCATCATTCCCGTACCCCTCTGTATGGAAATATTTTACTCCAAAGTGCATTATATGTCAATTACAAAATTATACCGCCAACAGGTAGTTCGTCAGGGTATCAAGTCTCCAATGGCTCAGGTGGAACACGCTGACGGCAAATACGGCTAAACGGTCATATTCGACTGCAAGGCCGTCTTTTAACGCTTTCTCACGGTTCTTTCCCCGGAGCTTATACACACCCTTTATGTTCTTATACGGGAACGGTCTCGGCTTGCCCTTGTCGTTCTTGTTGTACTCGTTCCAGCGCTTCATAAGCTCCCCTGTGAGCTTGTAGGCGTTTTTAACGTCCTGTTTCTTGTCGCCTGTGTGCAAGTAGTCATAGTAATATTTGTACGCTCTTTGAGCCTGTAATGCCCTCAGATGGTGATAATCCATCTTATCCGAGAAATCGGACTTTTTGAATAATCGCTCACTGCTTTCGGTGTTGAAATACTTCTTCACGAAATCTATATCGTCCGGCAATATTCTTTGAAGCTGAAACTTTCCACCTTTTCCTCGCTTAACTCTGACGCACATGTAACCCGATTCGTCCTGAACAAAATCGTCAA
>JBJEPQ010000033.1:0-1646 GCA_051881315.1 Acutalibacteraceae bacterium
CCTCCTGTTATTATATATTTGCCCCTTGATTTATGGCAGCCAGCCATAGGCATGGGACATCTCGTTGCCAAAGCTGTTAGAATAGAGAGGTAATGGTCTGACCTTCACCTCCAAGGGCTTAAACGTCCGTAAGAAAGTCAGTCAGCCGACCTCCTATTCACAGCGTTCGATTTTAGTAGGTTGAACCAATGCGTTCGCATCAAAAAACAGATTGAATCGGTAATGGGTAAAGGTTGGTGTCATCCGTTACAAATACAAATGCAAGGAGTTTTAAGATGAACGCAGTAGGAATCGATATTTCCAGAGGTAAGAGTATGGTTGCCGTTTTAAGACCGTTTGGTGAAATTGTTTTGCCGCCGTTTACAGTCGGTCACAGCACTGCAGAGTTAAATGCTCTTGCAGAACAGTTAAAATCCATTGAAGGAGAAACCCGCGTTGTAATGGAGCATACAGGACGGTATTACGAACCTGTAGCCAACACACTGCACAATTTCGGTCTTTTTGTGAGCGCCGTTAATCCGTTGTTAATCAAGGAATACGGTGGCAATTCGCTCCGTAAGGTTAAAACGGATAAGGCTGACGCGCAGAAAATTGCTCGCTATGCTCTTGACAATTGGGCGGATTTGAGAGATTATACTCCTATGGATACTATTCGCTATGATTTAAAAACCCTCAATCGCCAGTTTCACCTTGCTTCAAAGCAGAAAACCGCATGTGCTAACAACTTAATCGCTTTACTTGAACAAACCTTTCCCGGAGTCCGCAAATGTTTTGACAGTCCCGTGCGAAGCGACGGTTCGCAAAAATGGGTGGACTTTGTAATTACCTTTTGGCACGCAGACTGTGTGCGAAAGTACAGTAAGGAGGCTTTCGCAGAGCGTTACCAAAAATGGTGTAAACGGCACGGATATTTGGTTCGTTCAAATACCGTCGAAAAGGTATATACCCTTGCCAAAAACGCTGTTGTTTTAGTTCCGAAGTCCCAAACCGCCAAAGTTATTGTTAAAGAAGCCGCAAAGCAGCTTACCGCTATTTCCCGTTCCGTAGAGCTGTACCGCACGGAAATGAACCGTCTTGCAGCTATGCTCCCTGAGTATCCGGTTGTTATGCAAATGTTTGGTGTAGGTGACACCTTCGGACCTCAGCTTATGGCTGAAATCGGCGATGTGCGCCGTTTTCCACGAAAGCAATCCCTTGTGGCATTCGCGGGCATTGACCCCGCTCCAAACGATTCCGGTGATAAATACGGCAGGAACTCCGGCACTACAAAGCGCGGTTCACCATATCTGCGCAAAACCCTGTTTAACATAATGAAATGCTATCTTCAAAACGCACCTGAAAACGAACCGGTATTTCAGTTTATTGATAAAAAGCGCGCTGAGGGTAAGCCTTATTATGTTTACATGACTGCTGCCACAAACAAATTCCTTCGCCGTTATTATGCTAAGGTAAATGAATACTTATCTTCCTCTGAAAATACATTTTCAGAATGAGGTGGCTTTACCACCCTTATTTGCTATACAGCACTGTTTCGGCAGGCTGTCAAGGACGCCATCGGCGTAGCGAAGCTATTTATCCTTGACTGACTGGCAAAACTGTGCTAACGATTTTTGGCTGGCGTTTCACGGCGGCCTTTTTGTCATGCT
>JBJEPQ010000034.1:0-1619 GCA_051881315.1 Acutalibacteraceae bacterium
ATCATCTTCGTTTTCGTCCTTGTCAAGATTGTAGCCACCTGTCAGCAAGCTCGGAGCGGTAGTGGACTGTCTGAATGCGTTGGTTAATTCAGAATACCCGGTCAGATCAACAATATCCTGCTCAGTCTTGACGGGGAGTTCATTGGTTACATCAATAAGCTCGTCCCAGTCGGATGTTGAGAAGTCCTCTCCTGTGAGATCAGAAACAACTCCGGCAAGCTCGGAACGGTCCGCTTCTCTCTGATCGGCTTTGGCCGTGTCAATGACATTTATGCCGCTGTCGTCAAGCGCAGGATTGAGATTGAACGTTGTCGGCTTCGATTTCCAGATCACACGGTCGTTATCCTTGAGAACGATCTGCATATTGAGCGTATTGTCTGTCAATATCTCCTGCGGTAGATCGAAGCTGTTGTTATCCACGGTATAAGGAAAACTGCCGTATGCGTTGGTAAACACAAGGCTCATTTCATAGCCCTGCAACGAATCAGGGAGAAGAAATACAAGCGTTGTTGCGTTCCTCTCCCCTGTTGTACCGATATTCGATTTTTCGGGGAAAATTCCCCTCTGTTCGCTTACGGTGATTGTGTTAATCATCTTCTACCACCTCAATAATAAACGGCTCGATCTTGATGATATCCTGCGCAGACAACTCAAGACCGCTGATATCAACAGGCTTCGCTTCAAGCTCGATTTCCTGATTTAACAATTCCTCAGTGTCACGGGTGAAGCTCTCCATGTCGTGAATATCATACTTTTTTTCATCCTTGTTTACTGTGCCGTATTTCTCACAGAGTTTTATTCGCTCTCCCTCATATACGCTCATCTCGCCGTTTATGGCTTTAATGAGCTTGGCAAGTCGGTAACTCTGCTTGACAGGTAACGTCTGTTCTCCGAGCCGTGATAAGGTATCACGGGCTGTTAAGATTTGAATGAGTTTTACGTTCATTTTGTGCCTCCTTATGGTGATGCAAAGCCTAAACTTCCATCTTTCTCAAAAACAACTAAATATTTATATGCAGTATCGCTTTTGGTGCTATCAATTGCATAACGAAAAACAACGCTTCCGAGACTTATTTCGCCATTCACATATATTTCTGAACCCATCAAGTTAATCGGATCGCCCAATAGAGTTAATGAATTAGCTCCGTTTCCTGCTTCTATGACGAAGCCTCCCTTAGATCGGATGAAATCACGATAATTCTTATCATTTTTTATATCGTATATTGCTCCGCCAATTTCGAAATTATCACGTCGATTTTTGGTAGAAGTTGCTGTACTTATTGTAAGAGAACTATTCATAGTTGATACTTCAGGAGTTAAAACTTCGCCATTGGCGAGTAAAGCAAACTTGATAGAATATGAACTATCAGAATAACTATCTCCGACGGCAATATAGTAATCTTTGTCATTCGACGGTGCCTGAATAAATGCTCGATTTCCTCCATAGACACAACATAATGCGTTTTGATCAACGCTCCAGCCACCAATGATTCCCGATGTTGCTGTTATCTTGCCTGTAATATCTGCATTAACGCAAGTCATATTTCCATTTCCGTCGAGCGTGAAATTGTCGGTATCAATCCTTAACTTATTGCTTTCAATAAGTATCTCCGAAACCA
>JBJEPQ010000035.1:0-8910 GCA_051881315.1 Acutalibacteraceae bacterium
AAATGAAATACTGATGCAGTTCAGGGCGCAGAAAAAGACGGCTCAGGACATTTCCGTCAATGAGCCGATCGACACGGACAGCGAGGGAAATCCGCTGACGCTGATGGATATTATTTCAACCGAGGACGAGATCGTTGAGGATATCTATAAGATGACAATGCTCAAAAAGCTTTCACGGGAAATCGAGAAAATGAAGGATCCGAGAGAAAAATCAATAATAATGATGCGGTACGGTCTTGACGGTCAAAAGCCGATGACTCAGCTTGAGGTTTCAAAGAAGCTCAATATCTCCCGTTCATATGTCTCAAGAATTGAAAAGCGTGCCTTGAAAGAACTGCGGAAGTCATTGGAATCATAACCTGATGTTTTTTGAAATTTAAAAATCCGGTTACAGCGAATTGAATTGCAGATATATTTATGGTATAATTATTTTGTTAAGACTTACAACGGAAGCTAAAAAACTTTTTGAGGGAGCGAGCGGTATGTCAAAAATCATAGGCAAAAAAATCGACAACATTCCCTGGCAGGATAAGCCTGCGGGATACCGATATCCCGTGTGGAGATATGACGAAAACCCGATCATCACAAGGGATAATCTTTTCTTTGCAAACAGTATTTTCAACTCTGCCGTAGTGCCTTACGGCAACGGCTTTGCAGGAGTTTTCAGAGTTGACACAAGAACACGGGATCAGGTGCTTGTTACCGGCTTCAGCGATGACGCTGTCAACTGGAGGCTTACGGACAAATACATATTTGAGGGTTACGATCCCCGTCTGTGCGAAATCGAGGGTAAATACTATCTGACATGGGTTAAGCTCACACCGCACGGAACGGTTATCGGAATTGCATATACAACCGATTTTGAGGAATGGACTGAGCTTGAAGAAGCCTGCTATCCCGTATCAAGAAACGGTGTTCTCTTCCCGAGAAAAATTAACGGTGAATATATGCTCCTTATCAGACCGTGCGACAGAGGTCACACTCCCTACGGCGATATTTTTCTTATGAGAAGCCGTGACCTTGAATACTGGGGCAAAAACAGGTTTGTAATGGGGCCTGTCAAAAACTGGGAGATGACAAAGGTCGGCGCAGGCCCTACCCCTATTGAAACTGACGAGGGCTGGCTGATGTTTTATCACGGAGTTATTACAAGCTGTAACGGTTTCTCTTACAGCATGGGTGCGGCAATACTTGACAAAGATGAGCCGTGGAAAGTGCTTTACAGAGCGGACAGCTTCCTGCTCGGTCCTCATGAGATTTACGAATGTGTCGGTGATGTGCCGAATGTTGTGTTCCCTTGTTCCGCACTTGCCGACAGCGAAAGCGGAAAAATTGCAATCTATTACGGTGCGGCGGACACAAGCGTTGCGCTCGCATTCACAACCGTTGACGAGGTCGTTGACTACGTCAAGGCTCACAACTTAAAAGTATGAGCGGTAAAGAAAGAATAAATGTATATGCAGACTGGAACCCTTGGCACGGCTGCACAAAAATCAGTCTGGGCTGTAAATATTGCTATGTTTACAGGCAGGACGAAATGTACGGGAGCACCGTTTCAAGCAGTCTGTGCAAGAAAAATCAGTCGTTCGATCTGCCCATAAAAAAGAAAAGAGACGGAACATACAAAATTCCGTCGGGCAAGATTGTTTTCACTTGTTTTACCTCTGATTTTCTGTTGGAGGACGCTGATGAGTGGCGTGACGAATGTTGGAAAATGATTAAAGAGCGAAGCGACTGCTGGTTCTATTTTTTTACTAAACGAATTGACCGTTTTATGGATTGTATTCCCGATGACTGGGGTGACGGCTACGACAATGTTCTTGTCGGATGTACCGTTGAAAATCAGGACAGAGCCGATTTCAGACTTCCGATTTTTAAATCACTTCCGATTAAACACAAGTCGATAATCGCCTCTCCCCTGCTTGAGCATATTGACCTTTCAGCCTATCTTGACGAAACGGTTGAAGATGTTGCAACGGGCGGCGAATCGGGTGTTGAAGCAAGACCATGTGACTACGATTGGATACTCGATTTACGGTGGCAATGCGTTGAGAAAAATGTGCCTTTCCGCTTTCATCAGACGGGTGCTTATTTCAAAAAAGACGGCAAGCTGTACCGCATAAAAAGAGGTTATCAATTAGTTCAGGCAAGAAAGGCAAATATTGATTTCCGCATCGGAGAATATTTCATTCCCGACACCGCATATTACAAGAAAAGCCTTGCCGGAAATACCGACGAACCCGAGCAAATGAAAATAGACTGCATAGAAGAATAAATTCTCAAATACAAATCAATTAGCAAAAAAGAATATAAACAGAAGCATCCGCTTACGGCAGAAAAAATCACCGCAGCAGGATGCTTTTCTTTGTGTATAACAATGTCAAAATTGCTTGACAGGACTTGTCGGTGTAATGTAAAATTAAACTAACAGAAAACAGGGGTATCTGAATGAAAACTGATATATTAAAACAAAATGAAAAAAGCTGGAATGCATTGGCCGAAGATTTCTTCGGCGTAACCGCTTTGCCTGTACTCGGCTGTTCAATTCCGAAAGAAGATGAGCTTCACCTTTTCCCCGATCTTAACGGCAAGACTGTATTTGAAATGGGTTGCGGAAGCGGTCATTCTCTCAAATGGTGCGCAGAACACGGTGCAAAAGAGCTGTTCGGTCTTGATATTTCCAAGGAGCAGCTTAAAGCAGCAAATAAATTACTTGGCGAAAACGGATACTCATGCACACTTTTTCGTCAACCTATGGAGGATAACACTAACATTCCTAAAAACTATTTTGATGTTGTGTATTCAATCTATGCAATCGGGTGGACTACCAACCTTGAGAAAACAATAAGTAATGCGGCATCTTATCTGAAACAAGGCGGCATATACATTTTCTCTTGGGATCATCCACTTCTGCATTGCGTTGATTTGGAAAGCGTTGTGTTGTCGGGCGGTAACAGAACAGTTGCAACCAAAGAACGAATTATTTTCAGCGGCAACTATCTCTAAGAAGATTATTACACTTTCGAGAAATACGGTAATCCTCTCACTCTACAAAATCGTAAGCTTTCAACATATATCAACACCCTTGCTGATGCGGGCTTTGCAGTTGAAAGAGTGGTTGAAGGAACAAGCGAAACCGTTCTTGAAAAATCAGCAGACTTCAGTTCAGGTTACTATGCCGATTTCAAAGCGAAACATTTTCCGTTGTCGATTGTGATTAAAGCGAGAAAACTATAAAAAGATTGTGAATACTCCTTTATTCAAAACATAAAAATATTTTATTCATGTTCATAAACAATAAGAACCGAGCTTTCATTTTAAACTCGGTTCTTTTATATGTATCAATATCCCATAATTATTGGTTTTGTAAACAAATAATCATTTGAAAAATTATAATTAATTTTTACCTCTTTTGCCATAGCTTTTAAAAACAATAAAAGTGCCTCAATAATAAGAATAGAATTTTTTCATTTTAACATATTCGTATAAAATCTTCAACAAAAATTTAAGAATATAATAATATTTCACAAATAATATCATTTTAAATTGATTTTTCGCCGATATAATGATATTATCTTGACATAAAGCTTGAAACGAGGCAGAAATATGGAACAGAAATACACTCCGTGTATCATTATCCCCGGTATAGGTCAGTCGAAGATCGAGTTGCTTGACGACAACGGAAAAAAGCTAAAAATGGCTTGGCAGCTTGACATCGACACCGATTCAATAGTCGGAAAGCTGAAATATCCGTTCATCAGATCCGTTATTCTCAGAAGCGATCTCGGACTTTCAAAGAAAATGGCTTCAATCGTGTCGGAAATTGTCGATCCGGTAGCTACAAACGATGACGGCACGATGAAAAATCCTATCCGTGTAGTTGACTATCCGCAAAGCATTGCAGACTGCACCGAGGATGAGCGGAATTACATATACCGTATGGTGCCGATGCAAAGGCTCGGTAAAATAATCGGAGAAGATAAGCTCTACTTCTTTTCGTACAACTCTTTCGGCGAGCCTTACGAAACGGCGGCGATGCTCAACAATTTTATTCAAAAGGTGAAAAAAGAGCATAACTGCGACAAGGTCAATCTTGTTCCGGTCAGCATGGGCGGTGCCGTATCTATCGCTTATTTCGACGCATACGGCCATCAGAACGATATTAAAAGGGTTATGTATTTCGTCGCCGCATTACAGGGTACTCCAGTAATCTCCGACCTGATGAAGCTGAATATCAATCCCGACAAGGCAATCTCGCTCATCGAATTTCTGTTTCCGAGAAAAGTTTCCGAAATGCTCAAAAAAATCCTCTCTCTTTTGCCTCGAAAAGTCAGCAATGAAATGATGCTCAGCGCAATGAAGGGGCTTGTTGATACCGCAATTATACATTGCCCGTCGCTGTGGAGTACAATACCGCCGACGGAATACGAAGCACTTGCCGAAAAAAATCTCAGCGAAGAAAAATACGCTGTTCTGAGATCAAAAACCGACCGCTTCTATAAGGCGCAGAAAAAGTTCCCCGAACAGATGATGCAGTTAAAATCCAAGGGAGTCGATTTCTTCGCCGTTGTCGGTTACAATCTTCAGCTCTTACCCATTGCCGCCGCCGACACAGTCAGCTCAGATTCTATGATAAATGTTGAATCCGCCTCAATGGGTGCGACTGCCGCTCCTCTCGGTCAAAAACTCGGTAAAGAGCCGGACGGCGATTTCATTTCACCCGACGGAACGGTTGACGCTTCGACAAGCCTTTTGCCCGACAGGGTGTGGTATTTCAGAAATCAACAGCACGATAACACCGCCTATAACGACACGGCGCTTGAGATCGCTTCAAAGGTACTTTCCGACGACTGCTTCACTTCTGTCTATTCCGACAAGTCACTCCCCCGTTACGGAAACGCACAGGACAACAGAAGATAATTTTTGAGTCTGACATCATTTGCCCGACACCGATCTGATAACCGAATCTATCAGTTCTTCCTTTTGCTTTGAGGAACAGTTGAGTTTGCTTACCGTCTGTTTCACCGTTTCGGCGTGGACATCGGCAACTCTCTGAGCCAGTTCACGCTTACCTTCCTCTGTTTTTGGATAATATACAATCAAGTTGATCGGAACACATTTCTTCACGATGCCACGCACCTCCTTGGTTACTAAATTTTTATAAAAATAATTATTCCTTTATTCCAAATGAATTGTAAAAATGGAGCTCAAGTTCGATTTTTGTTCTATATTTTTTGCGGACTTCAAAGAATAAAGCTAATATTCAATTAAAAAAATAAAAGAAACACTTACGGATACTCAAACTTCAACAGATTCAGAAAACGCATTTTACATATATTTTTCATAATTAAAGGCAGCGACTTTCCTGCCACTGCCTTTAACCCTTTTCATCTTTCGGGGTTTTTACCCCAACTATTGACATAGAGCCTTAATTTTTTTAAGCCGTGAGGGCGGTTGCTCTCACGGCTTGGAGTTTGATTATTTTTTTTATTTGATTATTTAATCTTATTCTTTACTGCAATAACGATTTCCTGGATAATCGTCCATGCCTTTGTACCCTTAATCTTGATAAACAGATTATGGAGCATTGCACAAAGTCCCTTGCTTTCGGAGAACTCAAGCGGCTCGCTACCGTCGTCGATAATAAGAGCCTGTGAAAGGCACATTCCGCCCTCACCCTTGAGCTCAACTCTGACATACTCAAAGTCCTCGACGCCCTCGATATCATCAAGATCAAGCGTTACCGCATTGTTTCCGATAGCCTGCTTTGCAACGACCTTGCCGTTTGCTATGAACTGAATTTCCTGAGCGTCAGTTGCGCGGGCAGTGATCTCATGACCGTCTACCGAAAGCTCGGTGAACATAGGATACGGAATACCGGAGCCTCTTGTGTCAAATTCCTCTGCAGGACCGATTTCAAAGTTATTGCCTCTGAGTGCTCTTGTAATCGCAAAGAAAGCACCGTTCTGCATTGTTTCTTTGATATTGTCAACGGTGTTTTCTTCCATCATAAATACGCTGAAAGAGCTGTCGCAGTTAATCAGAGAATGTGCGTCGGTGTTGCTGAAACCGATAACATTTTTGCCGTAGGGCAAGCAGTACATAAGAAGATTATCCCAAAGGATCCTGTCATAGCCCGTTGTACCGTTTCTTTCGTTAAGAACCTCAATTCCGAGGCAGGTGTCGTATTTCAGGAGAAGGTCGCCGAAGAACTTGATGTTGTCGGGATCATTTACAGCCTCGGGATTGGCGTTTGTTTCAAGCCAGTCACCGGGATGGTTGATATGAGAAAGTCCGCCGTTGTCCTGTACGAACTTTATAGCCTTCTCGTATCCTGCTTCATTTTCAAGACCGCCGAAGCCGTTGCCGACATTGGAGGGAAGGAAAAATCCGTTGACATGGTTCTTGCTGAGAGAAAGGTTGTTAAGCTCATTTCCACCCATCACGTTGACCATTTTTCTGCCTCTGTTGTTGTATGTGCCTGTCGTGATAGCCTCGTTTTCCTCATCGGTAAGGTGAGCAACCTTGTTGCCGAGGATCTCCTGATAAGAATAAAGAAGCTGGATGTCGGGCTCCTTGTTCCACTCAACACCTGTTACGGCATGGTCGGTATTCGCAAGGAAATCATAGCCGAGGTTGTAATATTCCTTAACCATAGAAGCAAGGTCGATATCGGAATCGCTGTATGTCGTATGGGAGTGGAGGTTGCCCCTGTAAGCACCCCAAGCGTTTTCACCGCTCCAGACAACGTCGGCATAGGGTGATTTGATCGTGTAGTCTGCCGCGCTGTTTGCGCTTGCGCCCATAACTCCTACGGAAGAAATCATGACGGCGCTCATAAATATGCTGATAACTTTTTTGAATTTGTTCATTTCTTAACCTCCGAAATAATTAAAAAGGATTGCACAATCTGTCTAACGGATTGTAGCCTAATGCAAAATACTTGAAAATCCAGATAATGGGATTTAATCTGAAGAAGATCAAGTCAACTACCGTTACGAGCTTTCTGAGGAACCAGGGAGTATCGTAAACCTTGTCAACCTGAACCGGTGCAAACTCCTCGCCCTCAACATTGAGTACGAACGGCTGAGAATAGCAGATTCCGTTATCGCCCGTGAGATAAAATCTTACATAGAGATAAGGCTCGTCAAGAAGCTCGGAATGAAGATCAAGCGTAGCTTTACCGTCTGTGATATTCTCTTCACGAAGAATAACGTTTCCGTTTGAAACCCAAGTGATCATATTGAAATCAGTTCCCTCAACGGAGATCGTGTCGTTCTCCTGATCGACGGTCAAACGCGTTACCATCGGCGTATCATCGCTCAGATAATCTTTTGAATCACAATCGTCATTATAACCGGGCATTTCTGCCATTCCGTTAAGCTCAACGCCGTTTGAATAATGAGAAATCGAGAAGAACTGACCGTTTTCCATGCTTGAGCGGAAATTATCCATCGTAAGCTCAGGCATAAGGTGCATCGTGTAAGCATCGTTAAGTGATCTCTCGTTATGTGAGTCGGAGAATGTGAACGACCACGGAACGACACCGTTGGGAATAGTCTTCTGAAGAACCTGATCGTAGAGAATTCTGTCGCAGCGTGTGTGTGCGTCCGTTGCGCTGTTTATACCCATTCCGACGCTTGAGCCCTTGTTATCCAGGAAAAGCTTTGCAAATTTCTGCGCATAATAGTCGTCAACCTTCTGACCGACATGATCTGCGCTGTCCTTATCGGGATAAACATATTCACCGACGTGTGAAAGCATTGAAATTCCGCCCGCCTCTTTAACACCTTCGGTGGGAGTTTCGTAATCACCGAAAACGCCTGCAAGTCCCTGACCGTAGTCGGAGAAATATCCTGTAAGATGGCAGTCGGCAACGGGGGTAGCCATGTTCAGCTCAATTCCTTTCGGAACATCAAGCATACCGTTCTGATGAGTACGTGTTGTAGACTCGGCTGTACCGTTGATGTATGAGCTGTACTCCTCCTCGGTGAGAGGAATAATGTCAGCCATCTGTGTGCGCTCTTTCTTGATATAACGAAGAAGCGGAACAAGATCAGGCTCCTGATTCCAACCCTTGTTGATGGTACCGTGATCCGTCAGAGCAACTATGTCATAGTTAAGGTCATAGTGTTTCTGAACATATTCATGGATCGTAAGATATCCGTCGCTGGCATTGGTGTGGCTGTGGAGCTGAGTCTTGTATGCTCCCCAAGTATCCCAGTCAACATCTGCATACGGATCGGTAATTATGTAGTTTTTTTCGTCGGCAGCATACACCGACACCCCCATTATCGGAAGCGCTACTAAAACTGCAAGAAAAATAGCTAATGCTTTTTTTAACATAGATGAACTCCTTTTCTCTGCTTTGCAGTAATATGTAATATAATACTACTCATTACAAAAAAAGTCAATTTGGAAAAAATTTTTTGTGTACCTTGCCCTATGCCGAAAGTTTTTTTTGTTCAAAATGTAAGAGTAGATGCGAGCCTTATCGAATATATAATTTACATTGACTATTCATTGTATAGATAAATATATTTCTTTATTCTTTTTCAGAACCAAATTTAATTATAGTTTTTTCATTGATTATTTTGCCGCATATGATACCGCTGACGCTCATTTTTTTACCGTTAGTTAATAATGCTTTTCAATTTCTGAAAGTGCAGTATAACTGATAAATTTGCGAATGCTTTTAACTTTCAACTGTTACAGCTTGAAATTTTCAAATTTACGGTTGACAATCGTACATTTTTTTGATAGAATATCCGTTGCAATGTGCAAGTCGGTTTACCCTCCCCTGCACACGGAAAATCTAATACACGGAGAGTTGTCCGAGAGGTCGAAGGTGCAGCACTCGAAATTTTTTGTAGAGTTGGCTGTTTGCTCCGCTTAAAAAGCCCGTAAAAT
>JBJEPQ010000036.1:0-89709 GCA_051881315.1 Acutalibacteraceae bacterium
CATACGCCTTCGCCGAGAGAAAAAGCCTTCTTCATCCAAAATCTCTCGTTCAGAATGATTTGGAATAATTCCGTAGTTTACGAACGGATCTTTTGGGCGAATAAGACTTTTTTATAATATCACGCTCAGAAAGAATAAAACTTATGAGAAAAAATACTGCAAATATAATTACAGGCTTTCGGATAGTGTTCAGCATTGTTATGCTGTTCTTTCCTGTGTTTTCTCCTTTGTTCTTCGTTTTCTATCTGCTTGCCGGATTTACCGATATGATTGACGGTACAATAGCGAGAAAAACAAATACGGCGAGCGAATTCGGAGCGAAGCTTGACACTTTTGCAGACCTTTTATTTGTTGTTGCCTGTGCAATAAAAATCTTACCGTCTTTGCAAATACCCGTGTGGCTATGGATTTGGATCGGTTTGATCGCTTTGATAAAGCTAATCAATATATTATACGGTTTTATATTTCAAAAAAAGTTTGTGTCCGCACACACCGCAACGAACAGGCTTACGGGAATACTTTTGTTCCTGTTGCCGCTCACCTTGACAGCGGTCAGAATTGAATATACCGCACCGATTGTCTGTGCGGTTGCCATTGCTGCCGCTGTTCAGGAAGGATACTGTCTGAGGAAAAATAAATAAATCTCATATCATATGTTTTAATTTTTTAACAGCAGAAAACTCCGCTTCTTTTTCAGAGAAACGGAGTTTTGCTAATTGTATTTTTTACTGCTTTGCGCCCTCGTCAAACTTTTCGAGAACCTTTACGGTTGCGGCGAAGCAATCCGCAAGACCTTTAACGTCCATATTGTCGTATGTATCACGTCTTGTGTGATAATAGGACTCAAGCTTGTGGTTAAGTCCCGTGATACCTGCGGCACGCATACCTGCCTGAGCAAAGGCAGATGTGTCCGTCGATCCGCCGAGAGGGGGAACCATGCCCTTTTTACACTGAATGTTAAGCTCGTTTGCGCTTTCCATAAAGAGGTCGCCAACATCCTTGTCAGCCTTAACCGTTCCGTTGAGGTCACGGTAGTTGACCATGAGGAATTTCGGATCGTGAATGGTGTCATAGGAGTAGATGAAGGTCGGCACATCGTTGAACTCGTCCTTGTGAGCCTCGCACCATGCCTTTGCGCCTCTGAGACCTGCCTCCTCGGAGCCTGTGAGAACAACACCGATTTCGGTGTTTTCAAACTCGATGCCCTCGTCCTTGAGAGCCTTGAGGAGGGCAATACCCATATAGCATCCGCTGAGGTTGTCGTTTGCGCCGTCAACAACGATTTTGTAGTTTACCATGAAATACAGGCCGATGAGGAAGGGAACGAAGATAAGTCCCCAAAGTCCTGCCTTGCCGAGAGGTGTGGAGATGTCAGCACCGCCCATTCCGTTCTGTGCCATCTGAACGACGGAGAGAATGAGGTAGTAAAATGCGCCGAGGAAACCGATAATTGCGTGTCCCTCAAAGCCAACTCCGCCAAGAGCGTAGTTGACAGGCCATTCCCAAGCGGCGTCGGGATGTCCGTTGAAGATAATTCTTCTCTTTGTCTCACCCGTGCATTTCTTGATTGCGGTTACGTTGTGACCTGTCTTTTCGGGAAAAACCTTGTCGATGGTCTTGAAATAGAGACCGAACTGGAGGACTACAAGTACAAGTCCTGCGACGATGAGGATTACCGATACGATGGGAGCGATGAAATAAAAAACGATAGCCGCAAGAACAAAGCTGAGAGTGAAGTAAAGCCAGCCGTAGAACGAGCCGGGATTTTCCTTAAAGGCCTCAACATCAGCTCTTTCACAGCCGCAGTCCTCCTTGAGAACCTTTGCCATGTATTCGCAGGCTTTCTTTTCTCCCTCGGAGCCGGGTGCTCTCTTTTCGATGTTTTTGCAAATATAGGTGATTTCGTCAACCATATATTTAGCCGAATCGAGCTTTTTGTCTATGATTTTTCCTAAATTCATAAACTAACATCTCCTTTACTAAAATATGTGTATATATTACCAATTTACTATATATAAGTCAATTATTTTAAGTTAATTTCATATAATCTTACACTTAATATTTCTATTGTACGAATAAACTTTAAATTTTTAATAATTTCTGTTTAGAGTGCAAAAAAAGCATTGACGAAAAGGGGGCGGATTGGTATAATTATTGTGTTCTGAGCAATCGTTTTCCGATAGGAACAGAAAGGAAGTGTTGCCCTTTGGAGAGTAAGAAGGCTCTTCTGATAGTCAATCCGTGCGCCGGACGCAACAACAAACGGCTTGCTCCGCTTGAGATTGTCAAGAAGTTTTCTCCGCCCGAGTGGATAACGGATTTAAGGACTACTCGCTGTCAGGGTGACGCTACAACGATCGTTAAGGAAGTCGGATCGGATTATGACCTGATCCTCTGCTGCGGCGGAGACGGCACGCTGAATGAAGTTATTAACGGTCTTATGACGCTCGACAGGAAAATTCCTGTCGGTTACCTGCCGTCCGGATCAACAAACGACCTTGCCTCAACTCTCGGAATCCCGAAAGAATTGGGAGCTTCTGCCGATCTTATCCAAAGCGGGAAAAAGAATTTCTATGACATCGGCAAGTTTAACGACAGGTATTTTACCTATATCGCTTCATTCGGTGTGGCGACCGACCTTTCATATAATACTCCGCAGAAGATGAAAAATATGTTCGGACATGCGGCATATATGATAAACGGTTTCGTTATCCGTCTTATACCGATGCTGTTGAACTTCAAACCAGTTCATATGAAGATTGAATATGACGACGGAGTGGTCGAGGACGATTTTTATTTTGGCTCGATCTCGAACACCACATCGGTCGGCGGTCTTTTTAAGCTCAAGGATATTAAGCTCAACGACGGCTATCTTGAGCTGTTTATGGTCAAGGGACTCAAGCGAAATACCGATGCCTTAAAGATGCTGAAAAAAGCGATCAAGCAGGACTATGACGGCGTTCAAATGATGATTGTCAAGACGAAAAAGGTCAAAATAACCTGCGAGCACGATGTCCCGTGGACTCTTGACGGAGAGTTCGGCGGCGTACAGAGAAACTGTGATATTGAGATCGTTCACAATGCCTTTGAAATTTATTCCGACAACGATAAGCTGTTCTGCAAAAATGAAGAATAAAATATAATGTTAATAAAAAACTGCAAGCAAATCCATAAAGGATAGGCTTGCAGTTTTTTGATATCAGTTGTCGGATAATATTACCTTTACACAAGGAGCCGAAAAGTTTGATGAAACTTTGTAAGGCTTCCCCTTGAGGGGAAGCTCCGCCGCAGGCGGTGATGAGGTGTAAAAAGCATAAAATCAAGTCAAAATTAAATTATATCAAACCTGCTCCACCTCATCCGTCACGTCCTACGTCCGTGCCACCTTCCCCTCAAGGGGAAGGCTTGTAAGGGTTTCATCAAACTTTGAAAAAATACCGTCTAAAATCTAACATCTAATGTCTAACGTCTATCTTGGGGAAGCTCCGCCGCAGGCGGTGATGAGGTAGAAAACAGAGACTTTAGATATTAGACCTTAGACTTCAGACGTTTAAGTTTCAAATTTCGATGAAATTATCCGGCTCCTTTGTGTAAAGGGAGCTGGCGCGACCGCAGGTCGTGACTGAGGGATTGAAAAAAACTTATGTTATAACTTATCTTTTATGGCTTATATAAGCTATAAATTTCCTCGTCTAAAATCTAACATCTAAAGTCTAACGTCTAATTGTACACCTCATCCGTCACTTCCTTCGTCCGTGCCACCTTCCCCAAATTAGACATTAGATTTTAGATATTAGACATTAGACGATAAAGTTAAAAAGTTTGCATAAACCATATAAGCTTCATTGGATTGACAATCTAATGAGGCGAAAAATCTTGCAGTAACTATGCGAGGCGGCGAAGCCGTGACGAAGGGGATAAAAACAAAAATCCGATTTATTCGCTGATTGTGAATTTACCGCTTTGAATTTCAATTTCGTTTTTGCCGCTTGAGAATTTTGCACCGTGGCGAAGTCTGATCTTTCCGTTCACACCGACGGGGACATTCACTTCAAGCTCGATCTTGCCGTCCTTGCGTTCCCATCTGACGGTTATCTTGCCGGCAGGGGCGGTGTACCAACCCTCTGCATAGCTCAGAGAGCCGACAAAGGCAGGGGAGATCAGAATGTTGTTTGCGTCCGTAACATCGGGATTGGGAATAATACCTGCAAGGTTTTTGATGAACCAAGCCGAGATATCGCCGAAGAAGTGATGATTGTGCGAAAAGCCGTTCGGCGGATTGTGTGTAATTATTTCAAAGAGCGAGTTTGCGTCATACTCGGTTATCCAGCTTGCAAAGGACGGATAATCGGGTTTTGCGATCATATGCAGAGCAAGCTCCTCGTATCCGAACTCAGAGAGAACATGGAACATTGTCCTTGAACCGATGATGCCTACGGTCATATTGTCGTTCGCTTTATGAATAAGGTCGAGCAGGTGAGAGAACGCCTTTTCCTTTTCCCCGTCATTGAATACGCCGAAGTATATTGCCGCCGCCTGAGTAGTCTGATGATCGCCGTAAACGACCAGCTTCTCATTGACAAGATGCTTGCGGAAGCTCTCACGAAGATTATCGTGAAGCTTCTGTGCAAATTCGGCACGAAGCGGCATATCACAAACCTTGAAAATGTCAGCCGCCTTTTGACAGATACCCATTGAAACAAGGGTGTCTGTCACCTCAAGAGGGCAGGGCTTAACGTTGTCAACAGGCAGCCAGTCGCCGAGACCGATATGGATAAGACCTTTTTCGTCAAGCTGAGTTGAAAGATATGAAACGTAGCGGAAAATTGCCGTTGCGTTTTCGAAAAGCACCTCTTTGTCGCCTCTGTACTGCCACAGCCTGTACGGAAGCTCTGTGAGAACAGCGTCCCACGCAGGACCGTTGCCCCATTCAAAGCCCCAGCCCGATGTCGGAACAATTCCGGGTAGAGCACCTCTGTCGTCCTGAGCTTTCCTGACGCTGTAAAGCCATTCCCGAAGCGTCTTTTCACAGTCAAGGTTCATCATAAACTGCTCTGCGGAAAGATGAGCGTCGCCCGTCCAGCCGTTTTTCTCACGGTGAGGACAGTCAGTCGGGAAGTAGAACATATTTGCAAGGTCGCTTCTGACGGTTGCGTCCTGGAGCTTGTTGACAAGCTCGTCTGAGCAGGTGAAGCCGCCGACGGGGTGAAGCTCGGCGTGCATTACAACATAGGTCAGAAGCTCATCGGTCGCCTGATCCTCGTCAATACCTGTGACGAAGCAATAGCGGAAACCGTGGTAGCAGAACATCGGCTCCCATATTTCCTCGCCCTCGCCCTTGCAGATATAGACCTGACACTGCGTCATTCCGACAGGCTGAAATTCGCCTATATTGAACATATCAAGTCCGCCGTCAAATATACTTTCGCCGCAGGTCATAACAATTTTCTGTCCTCTGCGTCCCTTGATTTTCAGTCGGACGATACCCGATATGTTCTCGCCGAAATCATATATATAGCCGTCGTTGGAATATTCCTCCTCTGGAAGCTTGACCTTGGGCAGGTTTTCTCTCGGGTGGGGATAGTGGGAGATGTGCCCCTTGTAAAAGCTGACGGGTTTCAGCTCGCGGATCTTTTTGATAAGAGCGTGGTTGCCCTCTCTGCACTCGCCCGACGGAGCGGCGGCGGAGATTGCGTTACCCCATTCGCTGTCGTCGAATTCGGGCAAATTCCAGCCCTCAATCTCGTTTCTTGCGTCGTAGCGTTCGCCGCAGCGGTGATCGTCGAAATATGTCGGTGAAGCATGAACCTTGAAGCTCTCGTCTGCCTCAAAGCAAAGCTGCCTGCTGTCTCCCGAACATTCAAAGCAGAGCGCAAGCTTGGGTGCGCTTCTGAAGCGTGCAAGCTGAAAATCCCAGACCGCACCGCCGAGATTGTTCTGCATACCGTTGCCGAGCGCAAAGGCAATTACGTTTTTACCTTTTTTCAGCTTGTCCGTAAGATCGTAGCGGTCGTAGTACAAAAGGTCGTTCGGGTTTGAAATATAGGGAGCAAGACAGCCCCTTGTCAGATGTTCGCCGTTGAGCCAGAACTCATAGAAGCCGAGACCGCAGACGAGCATCTCCGCTTTTTCGGGAACGAAGTCAAGCTCAAAGCTTTTCCTGAGATATGGGACGGCAACAAAGTCGGTGTAGGTTGAATAATTTTCGGTTGCCGAAATAAAATTTGTACTGTATTTCATAGGAAAACCTCTCAAAAACCGTCGGGAAAGGATGAACTGAACATTTATTCAAAATTCAAGCCTTTCCCGACGGGATAATTTATGATTTTTTTAATTCTTCTTTTTCGATACAATCAACGCATTTGACTGTGTTATCCTGTTCATTCATTATTCCCGTATGATTAACAATCAGCATAGGGATCATAGTCAGCGTGAGAACAACGATTTCTGCCGTTCCTCCGAGCCTGACCTTCAGGTATATCGCAGCGAAGCATATCCAAATAAAGAAAACTATCGTAAGATTGAAAAATTTTCTGCTTGTCTTAGCTTTGTAAACGAGGAAGTAAACAACGGCCACAGCTATGCATATACCGAAAAGAACTGAGAAAGCAGAATGTAAACTTTTCTTTGACAGGAAAAAGTTTATCAAATTTGTTTGGGTTGCCAACGTCTGATCGGCATAGTCGCTCGTATAGGACGGAGCCGTATATGTTTCGTAGTTAAGAATCAAAGTGAATCTCTTCAGCTTTTCATTTTTACACATTACAACGGCAAACATAGCGAAAAGACTGATGATTGACAATGCTCTTGGGAACTTTCGTTCGACATTGAACTTTTCAAGCGAATAGTTCAAATTCAAAACGACCGAAGCGGCGATGAGCATACCCCAGATAATAAACGCAATCCAATGGTCTCTGCCGACATTGCTTGCGGTCGAAGCCCTCGCACCGTAAAGGGGATTTGGTTCAAGAAGCCTGTCGTACAGCCATATGTATATCAGTGTGATTATGCCGATAATCAAAGATGCGTATTTCAGCGCTTGGTTTTCCTTTTTTATCATCAATTCACCTCTTTCCTATTATATTTAACTTTAGTTTATCATGGTTTTTCCGTATTTTCAAGGCTTGTGTTAAAATAAGACAAAAAGTTAACAAAAAAAGCAAATATTGTCTAAATTTCGGAAAGATTGCCGTCAGTAACATGGTATTTTTTGCGATTTGATAGGTTAAGAATGGGACAATCTGACACAAGATTGTCGGTATAAACGTCCCGAAATTCGTATTCGGACGCCTCTTTAGCCAGTCTTTTTACCTTTTCTTCGCCCTTGCAGTTCTCACCGCTGATAAAACCTGTTTTCGGATCCATTTCGGTTGCGACAACAAGCGTCACTCCGAGACGGTCACAGACCGGCTTAATCTGAAAGACAGGGGATGCGGAGCAGATCACCGACGGGACATCGTGCCCGTCAGGTCTGAACCATTTGTTTATCCTGCCGATATTCTTGTCCCAGAAGAGCTCGGCTTCCTTTTCTGCGTCGATTGACGGTAGATAGGAATAGAAAAGCTCCTTGGATTTCTTCTTTGAAATGCTGTGAAAAACGTAATGACCGAGCAGACCTTTGAGCTGTTTCGGTATATATTTAATGATACGCGGATGACGTTTTAAGCAGAACAGCCAGAACTCGCTGCCCGATTCGCCGTTAAAAACGGTTTTATCAAAATCATAAAGATCGGCGATCATTGAAAATCAACATCCTTTTTACCGTCGAGTGAAACAAACTGTGACTTTCCGTTGTAAACTATTTCATAGTCGCCCTTACCGTCAAGGACGAGCTTTTTAAGTTTTCCGTCTGCCCAGTCGATATCGACCTTAACTCCGCCCTTTGCGGTCAGGCCGTGGATATGACCGTCAGACCACTGATCGGGCAGGGCAGGGAGAACAAGAATACGGTTGCCGAAGCTCTGCATCAAAGCCTGTGCAATACCTGCCGTTGCGCCGAAGTTTCCGTCAATCTGGAAAGGCGGATGAGCGTCAAACATATTCGGGAAGGTGCCGCCTCTGCCCGGCTTGTATTTCGGCGGAATATATCGAAGCTGATTGTTTATGAGCTTGATGACCTTGTCCTTGTCACGAAGTCTTGCCCAGAAATTGATCTTCCAGCCGAGGCTCCAGCCTGTTCCGCCGTCACCCCTGTTTTCAAGCGTGTTTCTCGCATATGAGGCAAGCTCGGGAGTTCGGTCAACGTCGATTATATTTGCAGGGTGAAGCGCATAAAGGTGGGAAACATGGCGGTGATGCTTGTCAAAGCCTTTTTCGTCGTAGTACCACTCCATAAGTCCGCCGTCCTTGCCCTGCTTGAACGGAAGAAGTCGGGGCAGAGCTTCTCCGATCTCCTTGCCGAGTTCGGTCTCCTTGCCGAGAATACCGTAAACAGACTGAAGATTGAGGAAAAGATCCGTCACGATCTCCATTGTCATATATGTTGTCTTGCTGACAGAGGTCATTTTGCCGCCGACAAAGTATTCGTTTTCGGGGGAGGTGGAGGGGCAGAAAATAAGATTTCCGTTGCCGTCGTCGATGAGCATATCAAGGCAGAAACGTGCGTTTTCCTCCATTATCGGCAACGCAGTCTCCCTGAGAAAATCGGTGTCGAGAGTGTATTCGTAGTATTCATAGAGGTGACGGGTGAACCATGCGCCTGCAAGCGACCAGAACGACCAGACGGGATTGCCCTTTGACGGTGTTGTTATTCTCCACAGGTCAACATTGTGGTGACAGCAGGTGCCTTTCATACCGTAGTATTTTTCTGCTGTCTCTCTGCCCGATACGGTGATTTCCTTGATGAAGCTGATAAGAGGTTCATACATTTCGGGCATCGAGCACATCAATGTCGGCCAGTAGTTCATCTCGGTGTTGATATTTACCGTGTAATTTGATCGCCAGGGAGAACACATTGTAAATGTCCAGATGCCCTGCAAGGTCATCGCTTGAGATCCCTCACGGGAGGCGGAAATCGTCAGATAACGTCCGAAGTTGAAAAGCAGGCAGTAGAGGTTGTTGTCGTTTTTCTTGCTGTGAAGAAAATCGTGAATACGGCGGTCTGTCGGAACATTGTCCTTTTTGCTTTCGCCGAGGGATATTGAAACCCTGTTGAAATAGCCGCTGAAATCTTTGGTGTGATCCTCCTTGAGCTTGCCGAAGCCTTTTTCACGGGCGGCGGCAAGACGCTCTGAACAGATGTTTTTGTAATCCTTTTGAGATTTGCTTGTCGGCTTGTCCCAGCTTTCAAAATTGCTCTCTGCCGTGAGATAAATCACCGCATAGCCGGCTTCACTTATATGAATATGATTTTTGTTATTTTTTACTTTTCCGTCAGTCTCAACCGTGAAAGCACAGCGGAAGCTCACTCCCTGACTCTCGCCGTCCTCATAGGTGCATACGGGTTTGTTCTTCACTTGTTCAATATGGGTAGGGCAGATGCCGTCAAGAATGTATGTTCCGTTTTCAACGCTGACCTCGTGGCGAAGCTCGCAGTTTATCATCGCCTTGAAATCAAGCTTGTTCTTGCCGTTTGCGGTCAATTTGTAAACAAGAACCTTGTCGGGATGGCTGATGAAGCACTCACGGTCATATACTGTGTCACTTGCCGTGTAATGAACGGTTGCCGTGGCATTTTCAATGTCGAGATCACGTTTGTATTCCCTCGGACACATATGCTTCATCGAGGTAAGTGTAAGCTTGCCGAGCTGTAAATACCATTCGCAGTCGTCGCCCGTAAGGTTATCCGCTATGTAATTGCGTGCCTCAACCTTTTTATCCTCAAGAATAAGGCGGCGGGCTTCTTGGAAATGCTCCAACTTGTTTTCAACCTTATATCCGTGTGAACAGCCCGACCAAAGCGTGTCGAGGTTGAGCCCGACGGTTTCCGTGTCAACTCCGCCGAAAACCATTGCGCCGAGACTTCCGTTGCCCAGCGGCACAGCCTCAACCCATTCCTTTGCAGGGTGCTTGTACCATAAATATTGAGAACCTTTTTTCAAGGATAAAACCTCCCATAACAAATATATGAAAAGTATACAGTATTCTTTATATTAAAGTCAATCAATTAACTTGCTTTTTTAAAAGTTTTATTATAAAATAACTGTAAACGGATTTTAATAAATGTTTGGAGAATATAATGTCGGAAAGAATTTTAATTATCGGCGCAGGAGCCGCAGGACTTATGGCGGCAGGCACAGTGTCGGGCAGGGGCAAGGACGCAGTCATTCTTGAACGCAACGACAGACCTGCTAAAAAGGTTGCCATTACGGGCAAGGGACGCTGTAACGTCACGAATAACTGCAAGGAGCTTTCGGAGCTTATTGCAAACGTTCCCGTCAACGGCAGGTTTCTTTACAGCGCATTTTCAAATTTTATGCCCTCCGATACGATAGAACTTTTTGAGGATATGGGCGTGCCGCTGAAATGCGAGAGGGGAAACAGAGTTTTTCCATGCTCGGACAAGGCCAAGGATATCGTAGACGCTCTCGTTCACTACGGAACGGACGACGGAGCGCAGATCATTCACGGCAGGGCAAAGGAACTGATTATCGAAAACGGCGTACTTAAAGGCGTCCGCACCTTTGACGGAGAGGAGCTTGCCGCCGATAAAATAATAATTGCAACGGGCGGAAAATCCTATCCGCTGACAGGCTCAACGGGAGACGGCTACGAGCTTGCAAGGCAGGCAGGTCATACGATAATTGAGCCGAAGCCGTCGCTTGTTCCGCTCAACGCTCACGAGGGCTTTTGCACCGAGCTTATGGGACTTTCGCTGAGAAATGTTGAAATGAAGGTCACAGACACCAAGAAAAAGAATAAGGTCATATATGAAGATTTCGGTGAGATGCTTTTCACTCATTTCGGAATTTCGGGACCGATGGTGCTTTCCGCAAGCTCAAGGATCAGGGATATGGAGCCGGGCAGATATGTCGTTTCGATTGACTTAAAGCCTGCGCTTTCCGAGGAACAGCTCGATCAGCGTATTCTCAGGGATTTTTCGGAGAATACTAATAAGGACTTCATCAATTCGCTCGGTGCGCTTTTGCCGAGGAAGCTGATACCCGTTGTCGTAAAGCTCAGCGGAATAAAGGCGAACGAAAAGGTCAATCAGATCACCAAGGAACAGAGGCGTTCTCTCGTTACGCTTCTTAAAAATTTCAAGGTCACGGTAAAAGGCTTCCGTCCGATAGATGAGGCGATAATAACTTCGGGCGGAGTAAAGGTCTCGGAGATCAATCCCAAGACAATGGAGTCGAAAATTCTTCCCGGTCTTTATTTTGCCGGAGAAGTAATTGATGTTGACGCCTACACGGGCGGATTTAACTTGCAAATAGCGTTTTCGACCGGACGGCTTGCCGGCGAGAATATATAACGGAGGTATATTATGGCGATAAATATTGCAATTGACGGACCTGCGGGAGCAGGAAAGAGCAGCACGGCAAAGCTTGCCGCAAAAGCTCTCGGATATATTTATGTTGATACCGGTGCGCTCTACAGAACGGTCGGACTGTATTCGATCAGAAAGGGCATTGACACCAAGGATGCGGAAAAGGTTATAGCGACCTTGCCCGACATCAGGGTGGAATTGAAATTTGTTGACGGCTCTCAGCACGTTTTCCTCAACGGGGAGGACGTTTCCGAGGCTATCAGAACGCCCGAGGCTTCAATGGGAGCTTCAAACGTTTCCGCTATTCCCAAGGTAAGAGAGTTCCTCTTTGATCTTCAGCGAAGCATTGCCGCAGAGAACGACTGCATAATGGACGGCAGAGATATCGGAACTGTCGTTCTGCCGAATGCCGATGTGAAGATCTTCCTTACGGCATCTCCTGAGGAGAGAGCTAAAAGAAGATACAAGGAAATGATCGAAAAAGGTCAGGATGCGGATTATGATGATATCCTTGCCGATATCAACAAGCGTGATTATCAGGACAGCCACAGGGAAATTGCTCCGCTTAAACAGGCAGAGGACGCTGTTTTATTCGACAACGGCGGCTACAACCTTGAAAGCGGAGCCGAGGAGCTTCTCAGAATAATCAAGGAGCAATTAAATAAATAATAGCTAAATCGCTCATTATATTTTCAGTAAGGAAAGGTTACGGAAAATGTCATACAATTACAAGTACGGATCTGACAAGAGCCACTTCCTTTATAAAATAATTCGTCCTCTTGCAAAGGCTGTTATCACCGCAAAATACAAGGTCACATATATCGGAGCGGAGAATGTGCCGACGGACAGGGGAATCATTCTCGCATCCAATCACATTACCGCTCTTGATCCTGTGATTATCGGCGTCGGCTGCAAAGCAAAGTTTCATTTTATTGCCAAGAAGGAGCTTTTTGAAAAGAGTATAGTCGGATGGTTTCTGACGAATTTGAACGCTTTTCCGGTTGACAGGAGCAAGTTCGATTTCAAGTCGATGGATTATGCCGTCAAGGTCGTAGAGGACGGTGACGCCCTCGTCATCTTCCCGGAGGGAACACGCTCGCCGGATTTTGAGCCTCACGATGCAAAGGGCGGAGTTTGCTATGTTGCAAAGAAATGCAAATGCGATGTCGTTCCCGTTTCTATCTATACGTCCGATCGGGCGAAGTCGGGCACACGCCTGACAGTTCGCTACGGTAAGCCGATAAAATATGAGGATTTGAATTTCCACGAGGATGTTGAAAAAATGAAGGATCTCCGCTACGGATCAAAGCTGATTATGGACAACATCAAGGAACTGTGGAGGTTAGGGCATGGAGATTAAGCTTGCAAAAACGGCAGGTTTCTGCTTCGGCGTTAACCGTGCTGTTGACAGACTTTACGAAATTGTCAAAAGCGGCGAAAAGGTGTGTACCCTCGGACCGATAATACATAATCCGCAGGTCATCGAGGATCTGAAAAGCAAGGGTGTTGTCATCGCAGATTCAATAGACGATATTCCAAAGGACGCCAAGCTTGTTCTCAGAACTCACGGAGTTGAGAAATCGGTCATCGACAAGTTGAAAGAAAAAGGCTGCGAATACTGGGACGCCGCCTGCCCGTTCGTGAAGAAAATTCACAAGATCGTTACGGACAATTCGGACGAGGACACGGTCGTCCTGATCGCAGGTGACGAAAACCACCCGGAGGTGCAGGGCATAAGAAGCTACTGCAAGGGCGAGGTTGTGGTATTCAAAAACCTTGAAGAACTCGAAAAAGCTCAAATAAATTGTGAAAAAAGAATAATAGTTGTCGCACAAACTACATTTAATACTGTAGAATGGGAAAAATGTTTAAAAAAATTAAAAAAAGACTATACAAAAGCTTTAATTTTTGATACAATATGTAATGCTACTAACGAGCGGCAGGATGAAGCTATTAAATTAGCCGAAGAATGTGACGCTATGATTATAGTAGGAGGACGGCAAAGTTCCAACACAGAGAAGTTGAAGGCTGTGTGTGAAAACTGCTGTCCGACCTATCTCATCGAAACAGCGGACGAGCTGAAGAACATCAGCTTTGAAGGCTGCCGAAAGGTAGGTGTAACCGCAGGGGCATCAACTCCGGCGGCAATCATAAAGGAGGTACTTTCAACAATGTCAGAAAATGTAAACGCAAACCCGATTGAAAACGCAGAGGAGGTGGCAAATACTTCCGCTGAAGATCTTGATTTTATGGAGGCGCTCGAAGAGTCTCTTAACAATATGAGCACCGAGCAGAAGGTAGTCGGTGTTGTCACAGGTATATCACCGAGTGAGATCCAGGTCGATATCGGCAGAAAGCAGACAGGTTATGTTCCTGCCGACGAGTACAGCGCAGATCCTACTGCAGATCCGATGAAGGAACTGAAGATCGGCGACGAGATCAAGCTCATCATTATGAAGACGAACGATCAGGAAGGCACGGTTATGCTTTCCAAGAAGAGATACGACGCTCAGGGCGCTTGGGATAAGATCGAAGCTGCCAAGGAGAACGACGAGGTCGTTTCAGGTACGGTAACAGATGTTGTTAAGGGCGGCGTTATCGTTGTTGTAAACGGCGTAAGAGTATTTGTTCCCGCATCTCTTGCAACCGCATCAAGAGGAGATTCTCTTGACGAGCTTCTCAAGACAAAGGTTGACCTCAAGATCATCGAGGTTAAGTCCGAGAGAGGCCGCAAGAAGGCTATCGGCTCAATCAAGGCTGTTATCAGAGAGGCTCGCAAGGCCGCTGAGGAAGCTTTCTGGGCACAGGCAGAGGAGGGACAGGTTTATCACGGTGTGGTCAAGTCTCTCACAAACTACGGCGCATTCGTTGATATCGGCGGCGTAGACGGAATGGTACATATCTCCGAGATGTCTTGGAAGAGAATCAAGCATCCGTCAGAGGTTCTTGCCGTTGGTCAGGAGATCGAGGTTTATATCAAGAGCCTTGACAAGGAGAACAAGAAGATTTCTCTCGGCTACAAGAAGGCAGAGGACAACCCCTGGGAGATCCTTCGCCGTGACTATCCCGTTGATACGGTTATTGATTCCGAGATCGTAGGTCTTACAACTTTCGGTGCATTTGCAACGGTTATCCCCGGAATTGACGGACTTATCCACATTTCTCAGATTGCAGATCAGCGTATCGGCAAGCCTGCCGATGTTCTCAAGATCGGCGAGAAGGTTAAGTGCAAGATCACTAACATCGACTTTGAAAAGAGCCGTGTAAGCCTTTCTATTCGCGCACTTCTTCCAAAGGCTGAGGACGCTGAAGAAGCTCCGGCTGAGGAAGCTGTTGAAGAAGCTCCGGCGGTTGAAGAAGCTCCCGTTGAGGAAGCTCCGGCAGCAGAAGAAGCTCCCGTTGAGGAATAATTTAATATTTGTGTCTTTCACCCCGAAAAGCATGAGCGCCTTTCGGGGTGTTTTTCCGATATAGAGAATTGAAAAAACGAACCGGAAAAGAGATGAGAATATGGAAAAGAAACCCGTTCACGTTGAACATCCGTTCCCTCCCGTGTGGGATAGGAACAGCGAAACGCTGATACTCGGCAGCTTCCCGTCTGTCAAAAGCCGTGAGGAGATGTTCTTCTACGGTCATCCGAGGAACAGATTCTGGACGGTGCTTTCCGCCGTTCTCGGCGTTGAAACTCCCGTAAGCATTGAAGAAAAAAGAGCGATGCTTCTTGAAAATCATATTGCGCTTTGGGACGTTATCGCTTCGTGCGATATTTACGGCTCGGCGGACAGCTCGATAAAGAACGCCGTGCCGAACGATATCGGCTTGATCGTCGCCGACAGCCGTATCAAAAAGATATTTACCAACGGTGCTGCGGCAGACAGGCTTTACCGAAAATATATTTTTCCCGTGACGGGAATTGAGGCTGTGCGACTGCCCTCTACAAGCCCTGCCAACGCCGCAAAAAGCCTTGACGCTCTGATTGAGGAATGGTCGGTTATCAATGTAAATAACGGTTGACAGTATGCGGAGTAATGTGATAAAATTTATTGAAATAAATTGGGGCAGTTTGTGACACCGACCCGGAACCGAGGCACTTAAAATGGGTTTTAAAAATATTGTTGATATGCACGCTCACACGGAACATTCCTTTGACGGGCATTATTCCGTTGACGAGATGATAAAAAGCTCGATCGAAAAGGGCATAAAGATCGTTGCATTTACGGATCACGTTGAGATGGATCTATTCTATAAGAACAAATTTGACAAAACGGCAGATCTGGCTTTTCCCGATATTCTCAGGGCAAAGGAGCAGTATAAGGACCGGATAGAGGTCTGCGTCGGCATTGAGATGGGTGAGCCGACCTACGACGTTGCCGAAAGCGAAAAGCTCATGGCTTCAAAGGACTATGATTTCGTTATCGGCTCGATACATAATCTCAGAAATACTCCCGATTTCTGTGAGCTTGATTATAATAAGGATAATGTCTATCCCTTGCTTGACGATTATTTCGGGGAGATGAAAGAGCTTGCCGCATGGGCAAAATTCGACACCTTTGCCCATCTTACCTATCCGCTGAGATACATTGTCGGCGAGCATCACATCGACGTTGATATGACGAGATATCAAAAGGATATCGACGAGATTTTTTCTTTGCTTGCCGAAAAGGACAAGCCTCTTGAGATCAACACGTCGGGACTTCGTCAGCCCATCGGCAGAACTATGCCGGACGAAAGCCTTGTCCGCCGCTTTAAGGAAATGGGCGGCAAATATATCACCGTCGGTTCCGACTCACATTATATTGAGCATATGGGCGCAGGCATTGAGCAGGGTATGCTCATTGCCAAAAACTGCGGATTTGACAGCGTGCTGATTTTCAGACACAGACAGCCTGTTGAAATTCCGATTGAATAAGGAGGTTCCGCTTATGGAATACGATTCCTTCAGCGAGGGTGTTGAACTCGGCGGACTCAGGACAAAAAACGAAATAAAGATTCTTATCGGATATCTTCTGAGCCGGCTTGACACACCGTTGAAAAGGGAACAGCTTGACGAAATAATATGCGGCGAGGAGCTGGCTAACTATTTTGAAATGAGTCAGGCACTCAGCGAGCTTGCCGACAGCGGTAACGTTAAGATCAAGGATAACGAGCTTTTCATCACCGAGAAGGGCAAGAAAAATTCGGAAACGCTCGAACACGATATCCCCTTTACCGTCAGAGAGAAAGCATTCAATACAGCGGTGCGGCTTCAGACAAGGCTTCGCCGTGAGCGTGAGAATAAAATTCAGATCGACAGGGTGGAAAAGGGCTGTAACGTCACCCTTTCAGTTGTCGATGCCGATGATGAGATAATGAGCGTCAAGCTCTTTGTCGCCGACTACGATCAGGCGCTTGCCGTCAAGGAAAGATTTCTTGAAGATCCTGTTAAAATTTATTCAAATATTGTCGCCTTACTTTTGGCGTAAAACGGAGGTTTATTATGGCTAAATATGCAATCGGTGTGGATTTCGGTACTCTTTCGGGCAGAGCACTGCTCGTTGATGTCAAAACGGGTGAGGAGCTTGCTACCTCGGTACTCGACTATCCTCATTCTGTAATGGATGAAGCTCTTCCGAGCGGCAAGAAGCTCGGAGCTGACTGGGCGCTTCAGGATCCGCAGGATTATCTTGATGTGCTCACAACAACCATTCCCGATGTAATTAAAAAGAGCGGAGTAAACGCCGAGGACATTATCGGTCTCGGACTTGATTTCACCGCCTGTACGGTTATGCCCGTCAAAAAGGACGGCACTCCGCTGTGCTTTATGGACGAATACAAGGATGAGCCGCACGCCTATGTCAAGCTTTGGAAGCACCATGCCGCTCAGGCTCAGGCGACAAAGCTCAATGAGATCGCCGAAGAAATGAATCAGGACTGGCTTTCGCTTTACGGCGGAAAGATTTCCTCCGAGTGGGCAATTCCCAAGCTCTGGCAGATACTTGACGAAGCCCCTGAAATCTATGATGCGGCTGACAGATTTATCGAAGCCGCCGACTGGGTAACATGGCAGATGTGCGGTCACGAGATCCGCAATTCCTGCTGTGCAGGCTATAAGGGTATGTGGAACAAGAAGGAGGGCTTCCCGTCTGACGAGTTTTTCAAGGCTCTCGATCCGAGAATGGAGCACGTCATTGACGAGAAATTCTCAAGAGATATTCTTCCCCTCGGTACAAAGGCAGGAGAGGTAACAGCGGAATTTTCCGCAAAGACCGGACTCAAAGAGGGTACGGCAGTAGCCGTGCCTATCATTGACGCTCACGTTTTCGTCCCCGCAGTCGGCATCACCAAACCGGGCGAAATGCTTGCGATTATGGGTACTTCAACCTGTCATATGCTCCTTGGCGAGGAGGAGATCAGAGTTCCCGGCATAAGCGGTGTTGTTGCCGACGGTATTCTTCCCGGACTTTACGCTTACGAAGCGGGACAGTGCTGTGTGGGCGATCATTTCCAGTGGTTTATTGACAACTGCCTGCCTAAGAGCTATTATGACGAGGCCGAAAAGCAGGGAATCAACATACATAAATTCCTCAGACAGAAGTGTGAGAACAAGAAGCCGGGCGAAAGCGGTCTTGTTGCTCTTGATTGGTGGAACGGAGTGCGTTCCGTGCTTGTTGACGCCGATCTTTCGGGTATGATCCTCGGTATGACTCTCAGAACGAAGCCGGAGGATATTTACAGAGCCTTGATTGAAGCAACGGCTTACGGAACAAGAAAGATCATCGACGCCTTCCGCAGTAGCGGAGTTGAGGTGAACTCCTTCTATGCCGCAGGCGGAATAAGCCAGAAGGATCCTATGACGATGCAGATTTACGCCGATGTTATCAATATGCCGATCAAGATTGCGGACTGCGAGCAGGGCGGCGCTCTCGGAAGTGCTATCTACGGTGCCTGTGCCGCAGGTGCGGACAAGGGCGGTTACGACAGCCTTTATGACGGTGCGGCGGCTCTCGGCAAGGTTAAGGATAAGATATATTATCCAATCCCCGAAAATGTTGAGCTTTACGACAAGCTTTATGCGGAGTATGAGATTCTCCACGATTATTTCGGCAGGGGAGACAACGACGTTATGAAAAGACTTAAAGCAATTAAAAATTCTTGATTGACAAATATTTCATACGGTAGTAATATTGATACAGTTTAATTTTGGGAGACTTTTAAAATGAGTATTTTAGATTTGGAAGTAGTTAAAAAATTTGCGCTTACCTGCGATGACGGTTTTGCACAGGGCTGGCACGAGGGCAACGGAGGAAACCTTTCCTACCGTATGACCGCAGAGGAGGTTGAAGCCTGCAAGCCGTATTTCACCTTCGACAGACCTTGGGTGAGCCTTGGAGTTCAGGCTGATAACCTCAAAAATGAGTATTTTATGGTAACGGGTACGGGCAAGTTTTTCCAGAATGTCAGGAGAGATCCTGCCGCAAACATCTGTATTCTTGAGATCAACGATGCAGGCGACAGTTACAGAATAGTTTGGGGACTTGTCAACGGCGGCGGTCCGACAAGCGAATTTCCGACTCACTTTATGAATCACAGCGTTCGTGTTGCGGCGACCGACGGCGCATGCAGAGTAATCTACCATGCTCACCCCGTCAACATAATCGCTCTGACCTTTGTTCTTCCGCTCACCTCCGAGGCTTTCTCAAAGGTGCTTTGGGAGAGTATGACGGAGTGTCCGATCATTTTCCCGAACGGAGTCGGCGTTGTTGAATGGATGATCCCCGGCGGTGCGGAGATCGCTCACAAGACCTGCGAGCTTCAGAAGAAGTACGACGCTATCGTATGGGCGCACCACGGTCTTTTTGTCTCGGGCAATACATTCGACTCGGCTTTCGGCCTTATGCACACGATAGAAAAGTCGGCAGAGATCTATTGCAGGGTACTCAGCACGGGCAAGCCGATCATGCAGACAATTCCCGACGAGGGACTTATCAACGCCGCAACGGCATACGGAAAGAAGCTCAATGCGGAGCTTTTGAAGTAATTACATTTTATAATGTCAGCATTACAAAATTTCAGTTTACAAATCTGAGATATTTTAATATAATATCTGCAATATTTGAAATGCGATGAAGATATTAAGCGTCTTATTTCTTATTTCAGAGAGTCGGCGGAGGGTGCAAGCCGATAAAGGAATAGATTAGCTGTCTCGTATCTGAGCATAGCTCCCCAACCGTCCTTACCGACTGTATAAGGAGCTACGGCAAGCACCGTTATCACAGCTTAGGATTTGTCAGAATCCGAAGAGGCCGTTCAGGCAATGCGGGTGGTACCGCGGTAATTTAGTATTATCGTCCCGGAAGTAGGTTGTTACTTCCGGGACTTTTTTTGAAGAAGAGGAGAATTTTTATGAGAAAAATTATTTTATCGGACGTTACGCTCAGAGAAAGTGCGGCTTCGCCCAATCATTCCCTGAGCTTTAAGGAGAACATCGAGATTGCAAAGCTGACGGATAAGCTCCACTGCGACATCATCGAAATGCCGCATATCAAAAACACTTCAACCGATGTTCTGCTCATTAAAACAATCGCTTCGCTTATGAAGCACTCCGAGCTTGCCGTTGATGTAGGTTACGACTGTGCAGGTGTTGAAACTGCATACAACTGCGTCAAGGCGGCAAAAAAGTTCTCCCTCAAGGTTTCGCTTCCGATGTCTGCCGTTCAGATGGAGTACAAGTGCGGAAAGAAACCGCCCGTTGTGCTGGAAATGGTTTCAAAGCTGGTCGGCGAGTGCAAGAAATATACCGACAACATTGAATTCTGTGCCGAGGACGCTGTCAGAGCAGAAAAATCGTTCCTTTGTCAGGCGATTGACGAGGCTATCAAGGCAGGCGCGGCAAGGGTTACGGTCTGTGACTCCGAGGGAACTATGTTCCCGTCCGAGTTCGGCGGATTTATTGCCGAAATTATTGAAAACGTTCCGTCCGTTAAGGATGTTACCCTCGGCGTTGAAATTGCGGATTCTTTGAATATGGCTTCGGCGTCCGCCTTTGCCGCTATCGAGGCAGGAGCTTCTCAGGTCAAGGTTGCCGCCGGCGGCTTCAATCTCCCGACGGTTGAGAATATAATGAAGATATTTACCCTCAGGGGTGATTCAATCAAGGCGTCAAGCAAGCTCAGAACAACGGAGCTTCAGCGTGTTTCGGGACAGATAAAGAGACTTCTTAACACCTCAAAGAGCGAGAGCTCACCGTTTGAATCCGGTGTAAATGAGGAGACCGAGACCTTCACCCTCGATAAAAACGACACGATATCAACCGTTATCAAGGCGGTTAAGAAGATTGGCTACGACCTTTCCCCGGAGGATAATTCCATTGTTTACGAGGCGTTCAAGCGTGTTGCCGTCAAAAAGGACTTTGTCGGCACAAAGGAGCTTGAGGCTATTATCGCTTCCTCAGCCTTGCAGGTTCCCTCAATCTACTCAATCGCAAGCTATGTTATAAACAGCGGAAATATTATCACTGCCACGGCTAACATTAAGCTTGTCAAGGACGGCACGGAGCTCAGCGGAGTGAGCGTCGGCGACGGTCCGATCGACGCGGCTTTCCTTGCCATTGAGCAGATCATCGGTCACCACTATGAGCTTGACGATTTCCAGATCAAGTCGGTCACCGAGGGCCGTGAGGCTATGGGACACGCACTTGTAAAGCTCAGATCCTCAAGCGGAAAGCTCTATTCGGGTACGGGCATTTCGACCGATATTATAGGTGCAAGCATCCGTGCGTATGTCAGCGCACTCAATAAGATTGCCTACGAGGAGGGTTGACCGTGAAATTAGCTTTTTCCACACGCTTTCATAAGAACAGGAGCTTTGACGATTTTCTTAAAACGGCGGAAGAACTGAAGTATTCCGGAATTGAAATTCACGATTTCAGAGATCCCTCGTTCGGAGAAAGAACTTCACCGTTCA
The DNA here is from genome assembly GCA_051881315.1 of Acutalibacteraceae bacterium. Lineage (GTDB taxonomy): Bacteria > Bacillota > Clostridia > Oscillospirales > Acutalibacteraceae > CAG-488. The sequence goes on from JBJEPQ010000036.1 coordinate 21,371, forward strand.
ATCCCGATATGGCTTCTGCCACAAAGAGAAAGCTTATCAATGCCAAGAAAAGCATTGTTTGCATCGACTCAAACTGTAATGCCGCCGATCTGTCGCAGGAGAATTTTGAAAAATTCAATTCTGCCGTTGCGGTTGCAAGCAATATAAATGTTCCCTATGTCAAGCTTCATTCCGAAAAATCGGACGGAGCTTACGAAAAAACAATCGAGTTTGTCACAAAGGCGATTGAGGTCGGCGAAAAGAACGATGTTATTGTTCTTGTTGAAACGAGGGAGCTTTTTGCCGACACAACAAAGCTCTGCGACCTGATGAACCATTTTGCAAGCGACTATATCGGCGCAGACTGGAATATGTATGAGACCTTCTTTGTCGGCGGTGAGGACTCGGAAAAGACGATCACAAACCTCGGCGCATACGTTAAGCTCGTTCATCTCACGGACGCCCAAAAGGAGGGCGAACATTCCCTTATCGGCGAGGGTACAATTCCGATCAGGGAGATGATGAATGCCCTCGGTTCGATCAATTACAGCGGCTTCGTGGCGATTGAATGGAATCCCGACTGGTTCGAGGCGATTGATGATCTTGATATCATTCTCACCCACTATGAGAGCTTTATGGAGACCGTTGAGGACGATACAAATAAGAAGAAATACTATTACAATAAAACTCACACAGGTAAGTTTGTCTGGAAAAAAGAGGAGCTTATCGAGGAGACCTTCCCTCAGGTGCTTGACAGAATGGTTGAAGAGTTCCCCGATCAGCTTGCTTTCAAATATACTACTCTTGAATATACAAGGACTTATTCACAGTTCCGTGACGATGTTGATACATTTGCAAGGTCGCTCATTGCAATGGGCGTAAAGGCAGGCACTCACGTTGCGGTATGGGCAACGAATGTGCCGCAGTGGTACATCGCTTTCTGGGCGACGACCAAGATCGGCGCAGTGCTTGTCACGATGAATACGGCGTACAAGATTCACGAGGCGGAATATCTTCTCAGACAGTCCGACACCCATACTCTTATCACGATAAAGGGTTACCGTGATTCTCACTATGACGAGATAATGGCGGAGCTTTGTCCCGAGCTTGCACACACAAAGAGCGGCGACAAGCTTCACGCAAAGAGACTTCCGTTCCTGCGTAATATCGTAACCGTAGGCTACGAGCAGGAGGGCTGTATGACTTGGGAACAGGCGCTTGAAAAGGCGAGTGAAGTCCCTGTCGAGGAGGTTTACAGACGTGCGTCCCTTGTCAGGAAGGACGATGTTTGCAATATGCAGTACACCTCGGGCACGACAGGCTTCCCCAAGGGCGTTATGCTTACTCATTACAACGTTGTAAACAACGGTAAGTGTATCGGCGACAGAATGGATCTTTCGACGGCAGACAGAATGATGATTCACGTTCCGATGTTCCATTGCTTCGGTATGGTATTGGCAATGACGGCGATAATGACGCACGGCGGAACGGCGCTTCCGCTTCCGTATTTCTCACCGAAATCCTCGCTTGCCTGCATAAACAGCGAACGCATAACGGCATTCCACGGAGTTCCGACAATGTTTATCGCAATGCTTCAGCATCCCGACTTTGAAAAGACGGACTTTTCGTATATGAGAACGGGAATTATGGCAGGCTCGCCCTGTCCGATCTCAAAGATGCGTGAGGTCGTTGAGAAAATGCACATGACGGAGATCACCATCGTTTACGGACAGACGGAATCATCTCCCGGCTGTACGATGAGCAGCACGGACGATCCGCTTGAGGACAGAGTTGCGACTGTCGGTCATCCTCTGCCGAAGATCGAATGTAAGATTGTCGATCCCGAAACGGGACTTGACTGTCCCGATAATGTCACGGGTGAGTTTGTTGCACGCGGATACAACATAATGAAAGGTTATTATAAGATGCCCAAGGCAACGGCGAATGCAATCGACAAGGACGGCTGGCTCCACACGGGCGACCTTGCCTGCCGCACTCCGGAGGGTAATTACAGAATTACGGGCAGACTTAAAGATATGATAATCCGAGGCGGAGAGAATATCTATCCCAAGGAGATCGAGGAGTTCATCTACACTCATCCCAAGGTCAAGGATGTTCAGGTTATCGGTGTTCCCGATGAAGCCTTGGGTGAGGAGATCATGGCATGCGTGATCCTCAAGGAGGGCGAAACCATGACCGAACAGGAGATGAAGGACTACGTTCTTTCGCATATGGCAAAGCATAAGGTGCCCAAGTACATTGACTTTGTCACCGAATTTCCGATGAACGTTGCAGGCAAGATCCTCAAGTACAAGATGCGTGAGGATGCAATAAAGAAATACGGCCTGCAAAAAGCAAATTCGGTTGTTACTGCGTAACATTACACAATGTAATGCCAGCATTACAAAATGTAGCTTGCAAATCCATATTTATTATCTTATAATGTACCGCAATAGGTGCAAATAGCCTGTTGAAACAAAGGCTGTGACGAAGACGGTTGCGTTTATTCGTTTTCAGAGAGTCGGCGTTTGGTGTGAGCCGACAGCGGAATTTACGTGATGCCCATCACTTCTGAGCCGGAGAGATGAAACAACAGTAGTTTCTCCCGTGACAACTACGTCAGTGTTGAGGGATTGTCAGATCCTGCAGAGTGGCGAAAAGCAATAGCAGATCGCAATTTGAGTGGTACCGCGGATATTTAATCCGTCTCAAAGTTTAGATACTTTGGGACGGATTTTTTGTTTTTCCCGGACCGGTATATTACGGAGGTTTAATTTATGTCAAATCCAAATGAGTCAAAAAAGCTTTATGAAGTTGCGGAACGTATCCATGAAATGAGAGATATCTGTGCTTTTACCGTTGAGGAAATGGCGGAAAAGACAGAGGTTTCGGTCGATCAGTACAGAATTTATGAAAGCGGAACGGTAGATCTTCCGTTCACATTCATTCATAAGTGCGCCCTTGCATTTGACATTGGTATTACCGACCTTCTTGAGGGACACAGCGCAGTTCTTTCATCCTACTCGGTCACAAGGAGAGGGAAGGGTCAGATCACGGCAAGCGAAAACGGTATTGAGATTCAGAACCTTGCCGCAAATTTCAGAAACAAGCTTTCCGAGCCCTACTGGGTTAGATACGAATACGACGCCGATCTTGAGAACAAGCCGATCCACACCACCACCCACGGCGGTCAGGAGTTTGACCTTGTTGTCAGCGGAACTCTGAGAGTAAGAGTCGGCAACCATGAGGAGGTTCTTCATGAGGGCGACAGCATCTATTACAACTCCTCAACCCCTCACGGTATGATTGCTGTTGACGGCAGAGACTGCCTCTTCCTTGCGATGGTTATGGCGAGCGACGAGCCTGTCTCGAACATCGTTCATGAAAGAGCGGTCAAGGGCGTCAAGGCAAAGGGCAGCTATGTCTGCGAAAAATTCATTGACACCACCGAGGACGAGAACGGAAACCTCGTTTCCATCGACTTCAATCACACGGACGAATTTAACTTCGCCTTTGATATCGTTGACAATATCGCAAGAAAATCTCCCGACAAGCGCGCCCTTGTTCACATTGACAGGGATAAGAACGAAAGATTTTTCACCTTTAAGGATATTAAGGAACATTCTGCTCAGGCGGCTAACTACTTCAAGTCGCTCGGCATTAAAAAGGGCGACAGAGTAATGCTCGTCCTCAAGCGCCACTATCAGTTCTGGTTTGCAATCCTCGGTCTGCACAAGATCGGAGCTATTGCAATTCCTGCAACAAATCTTCTTGTCGATCACGACTTTGAATACAGATTTGAGGCGGCAGGCGTTACGACTATCCTTTGCACGGCTGACGGTGACACCGCTCATCAGGTCGATCTTGCGGACGAGAAAACGCATACGCTTGTAAATAAAATCATCGTCGGCGGTCACCGTGACGGCTGGCACAGCTTTGACGACGAATACTGCCTGTTCTCCAGAAGATTCAGACGTGAGGAGGACGCTCCCTGCGGAGACGATCCGATGCTTATGTTCTTTACCTCGGGCACAACAGGTTACCCGAAGATTGCAACTCATTCTTACAAATATCCTTTGGGACACTACATAACGGCAAAATACTGGCACTGCGTAAGCAAGGACGGACTTCACTTTACGATCTCCGACACCGGTTGGGGCAAGGCTCTCTGGGGCAAGCTTTACGGTCAGTGGCTCTGCGAGGGTGCGGTATTTGTCTATGACTTTGACAGATTCAGCGCTTCGGATATTCTTCCGATGTTCGCAAAATACAATATAACAACCTTCTGCGCTCCTCCAACAATGTATCGAATGATGATCAAGGAGGATCTCAGCAAGTATGACCTCAGCTCAATCCGCCACGCCACAACGGCAGGCGAGGCTCTCAACCCCGAAGTGTTCCGCCAGTTCTACAATGCAACCGGACTTGAGCTTATGGAGGGCTTCGGTCAGACGGAGATGACGCTCGGCATTGCAAACCTTACCGGTATGACTCCGAAGCCGGGCTCGATGGGCAAACCCACTCCGCTCTACGATATCAAGCTTCTTCGTCCCGACGGAACGGAAACCGATATCGGCGAAACCGGCGAGATCTGTATTAACACCTCGGAGAAGACTCCCTGCGGCATCTTCCTCGGCTACTACAGGAATCAGGAAAGAACGGACGAGGTATGGCACGACGGAGTTTACCACACCGGCGATATCGCATGGCGTGATGAGGACGGCTACTTCTGGTATGTCGGACGTATCGACGACGTTATCAAGTCATCGGGCTACCGTATCGGACCCTTTGAGATTGAGAACGTCATCATGGAGCTTCCCTATGTTCTTGAGTGCGGTGTTTCCGCCGCTCCCGACGAGGTCAGAGGACAGGTCGTCAAGGCCAGCATCGTCCTCACCAAGGGCACCCAGCCCAGCGAGGAGCTTAAAAAAGATATCCAGAACTATGTCAAGAAGCACACCGCACCCTACAAGTATCCCAGAATTGTTGTTTTCAAGGATGAATTGCCGAAGACTATAAGCGGCAAGATCATCCGCAATCAACTCTAAAATCGTCCATGGCACGCCGATTTCGGCGTTGGTGATCCTTGAAATACACATAGTATTTCTACGGATCACCGCCTTGAACTCGACGCACCCTGAACAATTTTGTTTAAAGGTTGGCACGCCGATTTCATATTAGATATTAGACATTAGATTTTAGACTTTAGATTTTAGATAAATATTGGCTCCACCTTTGGGGGAGCTGGCAGCGAAGCTGACTGAGGGGGTAAGGACTTATCAAACCTCACGAAGCGAAAAACAATCAAACAATAAACGGTGATTATCTGCGGTGCAATACCGTGCCGCAAGCGGTTTGATGCCATAATATACATGCAAAACTACTGCATTAACGGCTGAATGAGGTGAAATGAATGACAAAGCGTATAACGCTTTTTGCCGGTCACTACGGCAGCGGAAAAACGAATATCGCCGTCAACTACGCTTTCGGACTGCGCCGGCAGGGACTTGAGGTGGCGGTGGCTGACCTTGATATCGTCAATCCGTATTTCAGAACCAAGGACAGCGAAAAGGAGCTTGCCGCCGCAGGAATAAGGCTTATCTGCTCGGAGTATGCAAGCTCAAATGTTGATCTTCCGTCACTTCCTCAGGATATCTATTCCGTTATCGACGATCGCTCGGAATATGCCGTGATGGATATCGGCGGTGACGACAGGGGAGCCTACGCTCTCGGACGTTATGCCGAAAGCATCGTCAGGGAAGACGATTACGAGATGTTCTTTGTCATCAATATGTACCGTCCGCTTACAAGAGATGCGTGCAGTACCGTTGAGGTAATGAAAGAGATCGAGAATGCGTCTTCGATGAAATTTACCGCTATTATCAATAATTCAAATCTCGGCGAGGAGACAACCGCTCAGGATGTTCTCGACTCGCTCGGATATGCTGACGAGGTGTCTAAGCTGACGGGACTTCCCGTTGCTATGACGACCGTTAAGCAATCACTTTATAAAGAACTGTACGGAAATGTAGACAATCTTTTGCCTCTCACCTTACAGGAGAAAATAAATTAGGAGGAATGTCAAATGGCTAAAGTAACATTCAAAACAGACCTTTGCAAGGGCTGCGGACTGTGCGTAAACGCTTGTCCCAAAGGAATAGTTCATCTGTCAGAAACGACATTGAACAACAAGGGACACCATCCCGCAGTTGTAACAGATCAGGAAAAATGTATAGGATGCGCCTTCTGTGCGACAATGTGTCCCGATTGTGTGATTACGGTAGAGAGGTGAAGAAAATGTCAGATAAAGTTTTAATGAAAGGTAACGAAGCGATCGCAGAAGCCGCTATCAGAGCCGGTTGCCGCCATTACTTCGGCTATCCCATCACTCCGCAGACAGAGGTTGCCGCATATATGTCAAAGCGTATGCCCAAGATCGGCGGAACCTTCCTTCAGGCAGAGAGTGAAATTGCCGCTATCAATATGGTTATCGGTGTTTCGTCAACGGGCAAAAGAGTTATGACCTCCTCCTCAAGCCCCGGAGTTTCGCTTAAAAGCGAGGGTATCTCCTACCTTGCAGGCTGTGATCTTCCTGCCCTCGTTGTCAACGTTCAGCGAGGCGGCCCCGGTCTCGGCGGTATTCAGCCGTCGCAGTCGGATTACTGGCAGTCCACAAAGGGCGGCGGACACGGCGATTATCACAACATCGTCCTTGCTCCCGCTTCCGTTCAGGAAATGGCAAGTCTCACCGTCAAGGGCTTTGAGCTTGCCGACAAATACAGAATGGTTGCGATGATCCTTGCCGACGGCACAATGGGTCAGATGATGGAGCCTGTTTCTCTTGACGTTGCTGAGATCACTCCGGTTGAAAAGCCGTGGGCGCTCACAGGAACAAAGTGCGAAAGAGAGCATAACATAGTTAATTCGCTCTACCTCAAGCCGGAAGAGCTGGAAATAAAGAATTTTGAAAGATATCAGAAGTATAAGCTCATCGAAGAAAACGAGGCTATGTACGAGGAATATCTTATGGAGGACGCCGAGCTTTGCGTTGTTGCGTTCGGAATTACCGCCCGTGTTGCAAAGAACGCCGTAAACGAGGCTCGCAAGAGAGGCGTCAAGGTCGGTATGATAAGACCGATAACACTCTGGCCGTTCCCGTCAAAGCCGATCAAGGCGGCGGCTGAGAAGTGCAAGAGATTTATTACGGTTGAAATGAATATGGGACAGATGATCGACGACGTGAGACTTGCCATCGAGTGCAAACGTCCGGTGGATCTTTGCAACCGTGTCGGCGGAATGATCCCGACGCCCGAAGATGTCTTTTCAGCCATTATGTCAAACGGAGGTGCGGAATAATGTCAGTAGTATTTGAAAAACCGAAATCCCTGACCGATGCAACGCTCCACTATTGTCCCGGCTGTACTCACGGTATTATTCACCGTCTTGTTGCCGAGGTTATGGACGAGCTTGGCATTGAGGGCGATACGATCGGCGTAGCCTCTGTCGGCTGCTCGGTCATGGCATACAATTATTTCACCTGCGACTTTGTTCAGGCGGCTCACGGACGTGCTCCTGCCGTTGCAACAGGCGTAAAGAGAAGCGATCCGAGCAAGATCGTGTTCACATATCAGGGTGACGGCGACCTTGCCGCCATAGGTACTGCGGAAACCGTTCATGCCGCCGCAAGACGTGAGAACATCACCGTTATTTTCGTCAACAATGCGATTTACGGTATGACAGGCGGTCAGATGGCTCCGACAACTCTTCCCGGTCAGGTCACTCAGACCTCTCCCTACGGCAGAGACGTCAACACCGTAGGTTATCCCGTCAAGGTCTGCGAGCTTCTTTCCAACGTTGACGGTGCGGCTTATCTTGAGAGAGTTGCGGTAAACAACGTTAAGAATGTTAAGAACGCAAAGAAAGCAATCAAAAAGGCTTTCCAAAATCAGATCGAGGGCAAGGGCTTTTCACTTGTTGAGGTCATTTCGACCTGCCCGACAAACTGGGGCATGACTCCTCAGAAGGCTCTTGACTGGGCGGAAGAAAACATGATCCCTTACTATCCTCTCGGAGTTTATAAGGACATCTACGCAAAGGAGGAAGAGAAATGAGCGACACTTGCAGAATGTTATTCGCAGGCTTCGGCGGACAGGGTATTCTCTTTGCCGGAAAATTCCTTGCCTACAAGGGACTGATCGAAGGCAGGCAGGTCAGCTGGCTTCCTTCCTACGGCCCCGAAATGAGGGGCGGCACAGCGAACTGCTCCGTTATCATCAGCGAGGATCCTATCGGTTCTCCGATCGTTGACAAGCCCGATGTGCTTGTTGCTATGAATCTTCCCTCATTGGAAAAATATGAAAATGAAGTGGTCAGCGGTGGAAAAATTTTTGTCGATTCTACAATGATTGAAAAGAAGGTTGACAGAAGCGACGTAGACGTTTATTATATTCCTGCAACCAAAATTGCAAACGATAACGGTACGCCGACGCTTGCCAATATGATAATCACGGGTAAGGTGCTCAGAGAAGTGCCTCAGTTCTCGATCGACAATACCGATGCGGCTCTCAAAAAGGTCGTTTCTGCCCGTCATCTTGATCTTCTTGACGTGAATAAGGGCGCATTGAAAGCCGGTTATGACTATGAATAATAAGATGAAGGTTTCCTGCGTTCAGCTTGATATGAAGCTTCGTGACGTTGAATACAACTATTCTCAGGCTCTCAGGCTTATAAGGGAAACAGTTGAAAAGGAGAAACCCGACACCCTCGTTCTTCCGGAGACCTGGTCAACGGGATATTACCCGAAAGAGGATCTCAGAGACTACTGCGAAAAGGACGGCGAAAGGGTAAAAAAGACCTTTTCCGCTCTTGCCGGGGAGCTGAATGTCAATATCGTTGCCGGCAGTATCTCCAACGAGAAGAACGGCGGAATTTTCAATACCGCCTTTGTCTTTAACCGTAAGGGCGAGGTTGTTGCCGAATACGACAAAACTCATCTTTTTACCCCTATGGACGAACACAAGTATTTCAATTTCGGAAAAAATCTTGTGACCTTTGAGCTTGACGGACACAAATGCGGAATTGTGATTTGCTATGATATCCGTTTTTGCGAGCTTATCAGAAGTCTTGCGCTCAGGGGAATTGAGATGCTGTTTATGGTTTCACAGTGGCCGCTTGCAAGGGCAAATCACATTGTCACGCTGACAAGGGCAAGGGCGATCGAAAACCAGATGTTTGTCGTATGCTGTAACTCCTGCGGAAAAACTCCCGAAGCTGTTTTCGGCGGACATTCACAGATCATTGATCCGTGGGGCGAGCCGCTTGCCTTGGCAGAGGACAAAGAAACGGTCATAACAGCCGAATGTGATTTCGGAATAATTAAAGATATCAGAAATTCAATAAACGTTTTCAACGACAGAAAACCCGATATTTATGAATTGTAAATTATGCTTTGAAAGGAGCGTTAGAAATGTATACATTTCCAGTAACAAGAACAACACACCCGAAGGAGAAGCCGGATCAGACTAAGCTCGGTTTCGGAAAATACTTCACCGACCATATGTTCATGATCGATTACGACGAGGGACAGGGTTGGCACGACGGAAGAATTGTTCCGCATGAGCCGATCGCTATTGAGCCTGCCTCCTGCGTGCTTCATTACGCTCAGATGATGTTTGAGGGTATGAAAGCATATAAAACTCCGTCGGGAGATATTCAGCTTTTCAGACCTGACCAGAACTTTGAAAGAATGAACAGAACCAACGACCGTATGTGTATTCCTCATATGGAAAAGGATATCTTCTTCGACGCTATCAAGCAGCTTGTTGAAGTTGACAAGGACTGGGTTCCGTCAGAGCCGGGCACGTCTCTTTACATAAGACCGTTCATTTTCGGTGACGAGGTTTCTTTCAGCGTTCTTCCTGCTAAGCATTACCGCTTTATTATAATCCTTAGCCCCGTTGGCTCTTACTATGCGGCTAACGACGGCGGACTTCAGACCACAAGAATTTACGTTGAGGACGAGTTTATCCGTGCGGCTGTCGGCGGCACAGGCTTCGCAAAGTGCGGCGGTAACTACGCCGGCGGTATGAGAGCCTCCGCAAAGGCTATGGAGCACAACTGCAAAGATGTTCTTTGGCTTGACGCCGCAGAGCATAAGTATGTTGAGGAGATCGGTACTTCGAACGCCTTCTTTATTATCGGCGACGAGGTTGTTACCGCTCCGCTGATGGGTACAATTCTTCCCGGTATCACAAGAAAGTCGGTTATCGAGCTTCTCAAGAAGTGGGGCGTCAAGGTATCCGAAAGACGTCTTTCGATAGACGATGTTTGTGAGGCATCCAAGAACGGTACTCTCAAGGAGGTCTTCGCAAGCGGAACAGCCGCAGTTATTTCTCCGATCGGCTGGCTCTATTACATGGGTGAGGATCATCAGGTCGCCGACGGCAAGGTCGGACCTGTTGCTCAGAAGCTTTATGATACCCTTTACGGTATGCAGACAGGCCATGTTGAGGACGATATGGGCTGGACATACAAGCTTGAAGTATAAGTCCTGATTCAATACAATGGCGGAGATCGTATTTCGGTTTCCGCCATTTTTGCATTTTTACAATTTTTTACAACATCTTTTTGATGCAAAACACCACAAAATATGTTCAATTTTGTCGGAATAATATATAGATTGTGATGAAATAATTATCAAAATTTGACAAAGCCTATCAAATATGTTAATATAAAATAAGAAAAAAGATGGAGTGATCATATGGCTGATGAGGAGAAAGCCACTTGTGAAAATTGTATTCATTTTTCAAGAGGTCTGAGCGAAAAAGGATATTGCAGTTTTTATCATCGAAATCTTACCGATCCTAAAAGTATTTGCAATAAATTTGAACAGAAAATAGACAGCGGTGTCGTTCCCGATGATGTGCAAGCTGTTGAGACAAAGAAATATTACCGCGGTAAAAGCAGCGGTGTTTTGGCATATTTTATAGGAATAGTCTGTGCGGTAGTTATGTTTGCGGCGATTTCGGTTGTCGATATCGCTTTGGTAAATGTTGTTCTTTCCAATCCGCTGACATTGATAGTGAAAATCGGTATAATTTTTGCTGCCCTTTTGGTTTTCGGACTGTTCATATGGGGTACGCTTGCGCTTTTGCGGGATCACACATGGGTGTTCGTGATCTATCTTATTATTTCTATCGGATTGATTTTGCTTTTCCTGATGGACTATTTCAATGTCTGGCTTACGGTAAACAACTTTTTTAATACTGCAATCGAAAATTTGATGTTGAGATTATGAACCCTGAATATACTTTATAACGTCGGCTTAACCGGCGTTTATTTTTTTAAAAAATTTAAAAAAACTATTGGAAGATTAGAACAATTATTGTATAATATACTTTGTATGGATCAAATATGTTTTACGGAGTGGTCTTATGGCGGCTAAATATACTATATCACTAAAAAAGATCATTGATATCCTCGGCTTTGATGTTGAATATACACCGGCTGATCCGTCGGAAATATTGGTTTCGTCCTCGGAAATCAACCGTCCCGGTCTGATGCTTTCGGGCTTCACGAAATACTTTGACCCCGACCGTATTCAGATTATGGGTGTTTCCGAGATTGAATATCTCAATTCCTTCAAGCCTGATGAAAGACTCAGAAAGGTCAAAAGGCTTATTTCAAAAAAACCTGTTGCTATCATTCTGACGAGGGGACTGGAATATCACGAGGATACGATAGAGCTGGCAAAGAAACACGGCGTAGCTCTGCTTAAAACGGCCGACGGAACATCGAGCTGTATGTCAACCCTTATATCATATCTGAGCGTTGAGCTTGCTCCGAGAATTACACGTCACGGAGTTTTTGTCGAGGTTTACGGCGAGGGCGTGCTGATAATGGGCGAGAGCGGTATGGGTAAGAGCGAAACCGCACTTGAGCTTATCAAGAGAGGTCACCGTCTCGTTGCCGACGATGCTGTTGAGATCCGAAAGGTATCGCACAAAACGCTGGTAGGCTCTGCCCCCGAGAATATCAGGCATTTCATTGAGCTGAGGGGAGTCGGCGTTGTAAATGCGAGAAGGCTTTTCGGTATAGGCTCGGTCAAGGTCTCTGAAAAGATAAATATGGTCATTCAGCTTGAGCCGTGGAATCCGGAAAAGAACTATGAACGCCTCGGACTTGAAAACGAGACTATGAATATTCTCGGAATTGACGTTCCGATATGCGTTGTTCCCGTCACACCCGGACGAAATATTTCAATTATTATTGAGGCGGCGGCGATGAACAACAGGCAGAAGAAGATGGGCTACAATGCGGCTAAACAGCTTCTTCACAATCTCGGAATGACCGACGATATCAACGTTGAAGAAAACGAACTTGAAATTTGGCATAATTTTTAATTTTGGAGGATTTATAATGTATAAGGTAGGAGTAGATCTCGGAGGAACAAACATCGCAGTTGGCGTTGTTGACGAAAAATATAATATTGTCGGCAAGGGCAAGGTTAAAACAAACGCACCCCGTCCGGCAGAGGAAATATTTGCGGACATCAAAAAGGCGATTGATCTTGCCGTTGAGGACGCAGGAATTACAATGGACGAGGTTGCAAGCGTAGGAGTAGGAACTCCGGGATCGGTAAATCAGGACACCGGTATGATCGAGTTTTCTAACAATCTTGCCTTTAACAACGTGCCTGCAAAAAAGATGCTTGAGGAGCTTACGGGCAAGCCCTGCTACTTTGAAAACGATGCAAATGCCGCCGCTCTCGGCGAGGCCTATGCAGGAGCAGGACACGGAGCAAAGAACTTTGTTGCCGTTACTCTCGGCACGGGAGTAGGAAGCGGAATTATCGTTGACGGCAAGGTTGTCAGCGGAATCAACTTTGCAGGCGGCGAGATGGGACACACCGTAATCGTCGTTGACGGCAAGCAGTGCAACTGCGGCAGAAAGGGTTGTTGGGAGCAGTATGCTTCGGCTACGGCACTTATCTCTCAGACCAAGGAAAAGATGACCGAATGTCCCGACAGCAAGATGTGGGAGCTTTGCGGCGGCGATATTAACAAGGTAAGCGGCAGAACAGCCTTCAACGCCATGTACGAGGGAGACAAGGCAGGCAAAGAGGTAGTTGATAAGTACATCACCTATGTTTCGGTCGGTATTACAAATATAGTAAACACATTCCAGCCGGAGATCGTTTGCGTCGGCGGCGGAATAAGCAACGAGGGTGACAACCTCCTTGATCCGATCAGGAAGTTTGTCGCAGGTGAAAGATACAGCAAGTATGCCAAGAAGCAGACCGAGATCTGCAAGGCTGTACTCGGCAATGACGCAGGAATTATCGGTGCGGCATTGCTCGGATAATAATTTAAGGGAGACATTATGAGCTTCGATAAGATTTACGATTATGCAAAAAGCATAGGCTGTCAGGCACAGCGTGACGTTCCGATGAGCAAATATACCACATTCCGAATCGGCGGTAATGCGGCTGTCATGCTCACTCCGACAACCGATGAACAGCTTGCTTCAATCATCAAGAAGTGTAAAGAAGAAAATACCAAGCCCTTCATAATCGGCAACGGAAGCAATATGCTTATTTCGGACAAAGGACTTGACACGGTGGTAATCAATATGTGCCGTCCTAATCCGAAAATAGAGCTGGTGGACGGAGATACCGTCGTCTGTGACGCAGGGGCAACAATGAGCAAGGTCTGCAATTTTGCCCTTGAAAACGGACTGACGGGATTGGAATTTGCTTTCGGTATTCCGGGAAGTGCGGGCGGTGCGGCTTATATGAATGCCGGAGCCTACGGCGGCGAGATGAAGGATGTTCTCGTTGAGTGCAGGCACATCGATCGTGACGGAAACTTCGGCTCTTTAAAGGGCGAAGAGCTGGGACTTGGATACAGAACGAGCGCATATGAGCATAACGGATATATTATCACGACGCTCGTTATGAAGCTTTCAAAGGGCAATAAGGACGAGATCAGGGCGAAAATGCAGGAGCTTTTACGGCGCAGGAAGGATAAGCAACCGCTTGAATATCCGAGCGCAGGAAGCACCTTTAAACGCCCGGAGGGCTATTTTGCAGGTGCGCTCATTGAGGAGTGCGGACTCAAGGGCTATTCGGTCGGCGGCGCTCAGGTCAGCGAGAAGCACGCAGGCTTTGTTATCAACAAAGGCTCTGCAACGGCTAAAGATGTACTCAGTCTCATTAAATATATTCAGGATAAGGTTTTCAGCGAAAAGGGTGTAATGCTCGAGCCTGAGGTCAGGCTGATTGAAGAATAAAGGAAGGGAAATTACTATGGATTTGTTGATTGTTACCGGAATGTCCGGAGCAGGAAAATCTGCCGTTGTTGACGCGCTTGAGGATCTCGGCTATTTCTGCGCCGATAATCTTCCGCCTGCAATTATTCCGACTATCGCTCAGTTCGTCAACAAGACGGATAACAGTCAGAAGATTGCCACGGTTACGGATATCCGTGTCGGTGAGAAGATGTTCAACGAGTTTTCCAATGTTCTGAAAAACCTTGATGATATGGATTACAGCTATAAGCTTCTGTTTGTTGATGCGTCCGATGACGTGCTTGTCAGAAGATATAAGGAAACAAGGAGGAAGCATCCGCTCCTTGACAAGTGCGACGGCTCGCTTGAAGCCGCAATCGCCATGGAGAGGGAAAAGCTTCTCAATTACAGAATAAGATCCGACTATATCATTGACACCTCGAAGTCGAGCGTTTCAGAGTGCAAGCAGAGGGTGAACGAGCTTTTCCTCGACGATCCCGACAGTGCGCTGAGTATTCGCTGTATGTCATTCGGCTTCAAGTACGGTATTCCCAGCGACGCCGACCTTGTTTTCGACGTTCGCTGTCTGCCGAATCCGTTCTATGTTCCGTCGATGAAATACAGAACGGGACTTGAAAAGGACGTCAGCGATTATGTTATGAATTCCGAACACTCTGTCAATGTTCTCAACAAGCTGAACGATCTGATTGACTATATGGTTCCTCTTTACATAGAGGAGGGCAAGAGCCAGCTTGTTATCGCAATCGGCTGTACGGGCGGCAGACACCGTTCCGTATGCTTTGCGGAGAAAATCCGTGACAACCTTTTGTCGCTTGGCTACAATGTCAGCGTCAAGCACAGAGATATTGAGAAATAACGGGAGCGTAAACCTATGTCTTTCACCGCAGAAGTGAAAAGTGAATTGTCAAAGCTTGAATTTCCGTCGGAATATTGCAAGCGTTCCTTTGCATACGGTTTTTTGCTCTACGGCAAGAGCTTCACGGCGAGATCGGTAAGCTGTGCAACGGATTATGCCGAGGTTATGGACGCCTTTGAAAGAACAGTCAGGGAAACGGCAGGGGTTGAAGTCTCCGTCAGCAGGCTGAAAAGCGGTAAATATAAGCTGAGAGTTCCGTCCGCCGAGGATCGGAAAAGGCTGATTGAATACTTTGATCATTCCGTTGACTCCGTTTCGCTGAGGATAAACAGGGGAGTTTTAGAGGACGACGATTGCTACGGTGCGTTTCTCAGAGGAGCTTTTCTTTCCTGCGGCTCAATAGCCGATCCGAACAAGGGATACCATATGGAATTTGTTGTTCCTTACCGCAATTTAAGTCTTGATCTTCTGAAAATTCTGACGGATTACGGCTTGAAGGCGAAGCATATTATCAGGAAATATGCCCACGTTGTCTACCTCAAGGACAGCGAAAGTATTGAAGATTTGCTGACGCTGATGGGTGCGGTGAACTCAAGCCTTGAGCTTATGGGAATTAAAATTCAGAAAGATGTCAGGAATAAGATAAACAGGCAGATGAACTTTGAATCTGCCAATATGAGCCGCTCGATCGAGGCAGGACTTGCACAGGTCGAAGCGATAGAAATAATTGAAAAAAAGCAGGGGCTTGACTCTCTTTCCGACGAGCTTAAAGAGGTCGCAATACTGAGAAAGGAAAACCCCGATATGTCACTTAAACAGCTCGGAGAAAATCTGAGCGTGCCGATCTCCCGTTCGGGAGTCAATCACAGACTGATGAAAATTATGGAGATCGCAGATAAATACAGATAATCATACCTAAAGGGGGCGGCGGCGTGTCAGGCTTTACGCATCTTCATCTACATACGGAATACAGTCTTCTTGACGGCGCATGCCGTCTTGACGATCTGCTCGACAGAGCGGTCGAGCTCGGTATGCAGTCAATAGCGATAACCGACCACGGCGTTATGTACGGCGCTGTGGATTTTTATAAAAAAGCAAAAGCAAGAGGCATCAAGCCTATAATCGGCTGTGAATGTTATCTTGCGTCAAGAGGCAGGAACGATAAGGTTCATGCACTTGACAGCGAGAGGTACCACCTTGTTCTGCTTTGCAAAAATGCTACGGGATATCAGAACCTGATTGCCATGGTTTCAAAATCATGGACAGAGGGCTTTTACACAAAGCCGAGGATAGACCGTGAACTGCTCGAAAAGCATCACGAGGGCTTGATCGCCCTTTCTGCCTGCCTTGCCGGCGAGATACCGAAGGCTCTGATGGCTGATGACTACGAGCGGGCCAAGGAAAGAGCCTTGTGGTACAACGAAGTTTTCGGTCAGGGAAATTTTTATCTCGAACTGCAAAATCACGGTATCCGTGAACAGAAACAGATTGAACCTTTGCTGATAAGACTTTCCGAGGAGACGGGCATACCTCTTGTCGCAACGAACGACACCCATTATGTCCGCCGTGAGGACAGCAAAATCCAGCAGGTGCTTATCTGCATTGCCACCAACACGACAATAGGTCAGGGCAACGGTCTTGAGTTTCAGAGCGACGAGTTCTATCTCAAGAGCGAGGAGGAGATGAGGGAGCTTTTCTCCCATGTTCCTCAGGCTGTTGAAAATACAGAGGTAATTGCCGAGCAATGTAATTACGATTTTGAGTTCGGCAACACGAAGCTTCCGCATTTTGAAGTTCCCGACGGCAGAGATCATTTTGAATGGTTTAAGGAGCAGTGCGTTGCCGGAATGTACCGTAACTACGGCGACAATCCGCCCAAGGAGTATTTTGACAGGCTGAATTACGAGCTTGACGTTATCAACAAAATGGGCTACGTCGATTACTTCCTGATAGTCCATGATTTTATCAGATACGCAAAATCCAAGGGTATTCCCGTAGGGCCGGGCAGAGGCTCGGGCGCAGGAAGTATTGCCGCCTACTGTATCGGAATAACGGGAATTGACCCGATGAAATATAATCTTCTTTTTGAAAGATTTCTCAATCCCGAGCGTGTCAGTATGCCCGATTTCGACGTCGATTTCTGCTATGAGCGCAGGGGCGAGGTAATCGAATATGTAATTGACAAATACGGTGCAGATCATGTTGCGCAGATTGTCACGTTCGGAACGCTTGCCGCAAGGGCGGCGATACGGGATGTAGGCAGGGCGATGGGAATACCTTACAACGTTGTCGATAACGTTGCCAAGCAGGTGCCCAAAGAGCTGAACATCACGATCGAAAAGGCTTTGAAAAAGTCAACCGAATTTCGTGCTTTATATGAAAGCGGCGGCGAGATCAAGGAGCTGATCGACACCTCGATGAAGGTGGAGGGTATGCCGAGACATACCTCAACCCATGCCGCAGGAGTTGTTATAACAAGAGATCCCGTTGCAAGCTATGTTCCGCTTGCCCTCAACGATAATTCGCCTGTTACTCAGTACACGATGACGACGCTTGAGGAGCTTGGACTGCTCAAAATGGATTTCCTCGGTCTGAGAACGCTTACCGTTATCAACGATGCGGTCAAGATGATAAGAACAAAGGACAGCGGCTTTGATATCAATAAAATTGATATTACCGATAAAGCGACCTACGAAATGATGGCGTCCGGTCAGACGGAGGGCGTGTTCCAGTTTGAATCGGCAGGAATGAAGAATGTCCTTGTCGGACTCAAGCCCGTTGATATCGAGGATCTTATCGCCGTTATTTCACTCTACCGTCCCGGTCCGATGGACTCAATCAACACTTATATCGAAAACAGGCATCACCCGGAAAAGACGGTCTACAAAACGGAAAAGCTCAGAGATATTCTTGAAGTTACCTACGGCTGTATGGTATATCAGGAGCAGGTCATGCAGATATTCCGCTCGCTTGCGGGTTATTCCTACGGACGGGCTGATATAGTCCGCCGTGCAATGTCCAAGAAGAAGCACGACGTAATGGAACAGGAACGCAAAAACTTTATCTACGGTATGGTGCGTGAGGACGGAAGCGTTGAGTGCGACGGCTGCGTCAAAAGGGGAATACCGGCAGAGGTTGCCAATGAGATATTTGACGATATGTCCTCCTTTGCCTCGTATGCTTTCAACAAATCTCATGCGGCGGCATATGCCTATGTCGCATATCAGACGGCATATCTCAAGTGTCATTATCCCTGCGAGTTTATGGCGGCTCTGCTTTCGAGCGTGCTTGACAATACGGACAAGGTTTCGGAATATACTGATGAATGTAACAGGATAGGAATAAAAATTCTTCCGCCGAACGTAAATGAAAGCAACGACAGCTTTACCGTCTGTGATTCAAATATCAGATTCGGTCTGCTTGCGATCAAAAATCTCGGCAAAAGCTTTATTAAAAATATTATCGCAGAAAGACGGGCAGGAAAATTTACTTCTTTTTATAATTTCTGCTCCCGTATGCACGGCTCGGATTTTAACAAGAGAGCCGTTGAAAGCCTTATCAAAAGCGGTGCGCTTGACGGTCTCGGTGCAAACCGCCGTCAGATGCTGATGGGTATGAACGAGATAATCGACGAGCTTGATTCAAAAAAACGCAGGAATGTTGAAGGTCAGATCGGTCTGTTTGATTCGGTCGGCGGAGAGTCACATTCCGAAACGGCTCTGAGATTTTTTGAGGAATTTCCCCGAAGCGAACTGCTGGCGATGGAAAAATCGACAACGGGACTGTATCTTTCCGGTCATCCGATGGCGGATTACAGCGAGCTTGCCGCAGAAATGTCGTGTGTGAGAATAGCCGAGCTTGTAAACAGCGAGGAAAATGAGCGTTCTTATCACAAGGACGGCGAAAGAACAAAGATAATGGGCATAATAACCGATGTGAAGAAAAAAATCACAAAGAGCGACACAACGATGGCTTTCTTGAATGTTGAGGACACATCGGGCTCGATCGAGGTTATTGTGTTCCCGAAAATACTGATGGAAAATTCAACACTGCTTGAAGAGGGCAGAGTGCTTGTATTCTACGGTCGGCTTGATCTTCGTGACGAGGAGCCGTCGAAGCTTATCTGTGAGCATATTTACACTCTTGAAACGGCAAAGGATTATTATTTACGCAAAGGCTCTGCGGCGAAGGAGACCTCTGCGCCGACGAAGAAAAAGCGCAGCGGACTGTTCCTGAAATTTCCGACCGAGTCCACTCCCGAACAGGCTCAGGCAGAAAAACTGCTTGCCATATTTGACGGAAGAACACCCCTTTATTACTACTTTGCGGACACGGGAAAATACGTTCATCAGCCGTCCGACAGGAGCGTTGATGTCAACGAACCGCTTATAAATGAGCTTAAAAGAGTATTGGGCGAAGAAAATGTAGTTTTTCAGTAATTATTTTTCTGTTTTATTTGACATTTTTTTTAATTAGGTGTATGATTTTATAGAATTTTTTAGAGAATCCTTAGGAGGAAGTTATAATGAAGACAATCGGAGTTTTAACAAGCGGCGGAGATGCGCCGGGAATGAATGCGGCAGTCCGTGCAGTTGTTCGTACAGCATGTGAAAATCACATCAAGGTTTACGGAATTGACCGTGGCTACAAGGGACTTATGGAGGGCGCTCTTATCCCGATGGAGATCCGCACCGTATGCGATATTATCCACAGAGGCGGTACCTTCCTTCATTCCGCAAGAAGCAAGGAATTTGCAACCGAAGAGGGTATGCAGAAGGCCATTGAAATCTGCCATGCTTACGGTATCGAGGGTATCGTAGTTATCGGCGGTGACGGCTCGTTCAGAGGAGCAAGAGACCTTTCCGAGAGAGGTATTCCCTGTGTAGGTATTCCGGGAACTATCGACAACGATATCGCCTGCTGTGACTATACAATCGGTTACGACACCTGCCTAAACACCATAATGGAAATGGTTGACAGAATCCGTGATACATCCGCTTCGCATGACCGCTGTTCGGTTATCGAGGTTATGGGCAGACGTGCAGGCTACCTTGCTCTTAACGCAGGTATCGCCGTCGGCGCAGCGGCTATCCTCATTCCCGAGGTTGAGTTTGATCTCAAGAGAGACGTTTTCGACAGAATCCGCCGTACTCAGAAAACGGGCAAGAAGCATTTCCTTGTCATCGTTGCCGAGGGCGTGACTGCTGACGGAAAAATGTCGGTTGACGAGCTTGCAAAGGCTATTGAGGAAGAAACGGGCGTTGAGTCCAGAGCTATGGTTCTCGCTCATGTTCAGCGCGGAGGTTCTCCGACAGTCAAGGATCGTGTTGTTGCCAGCCAGATGGGTTACAGAGCTGTTGAGCTTCTTATGGACGGTATCGGCAACCGTGTTGTTGCTATGCAGAACGATCAGATCGTTGATTACGATATCTTTGAGGCTCTCAATATGAAAAAACACATTGATATGGATCTTTATAAGATGGCAAACATAATTTCAATCTGACAAAAGGAAATCCGATTATGCTTAAAGACGAATTTTTAGAACTTCGCCGCCGTATAATTGCAAAAGATTTTGAAAGAATGAATGACAGGCAGCAAGAGGCTATCTATGCAGTAAATGGCCCCTTGCTGCTTCTTGCAGGTGCAGGCAGCGGAAAAACCACCGTCCTTGTAAACAGGATAGCCAATCTGATAAAGTACGGAAATGCCTACAATTCCGACTATTCGGAGTTTGAGCCGAGCGAAAGCGATGTTCAGCTTATGCGCCGATATCTTGACGATCCGACTACGGATCTTTTTGATGTCTATGATCTTATGTCGGTCAATGCTCCGGCACCTTGGGAGATACTTGCCATAACCTTTACCAACAAGGCGGCGGCTGAGCTTAAAAACAGGCTTGCCGCTCAGCTCGGCGATTCCGCAAATGATATCTGGGCGAGTACCTTCCATTCCTGCTGTGCAAGAATACTCAGACGTCACGGCGAGCTTCTCGGCTACACAAACCGCTTTACGATCTACGATACGGACGACTCAAAGCGTGTTATGAAAGAGGCTCAGAGGCTTCTTGAAATCAACGATAAAATGCTCTCGCACAAGACGATATTAAAGGAGATTAGCCGTGCAAAGGATCAGCTTATAACTCCCGAACAGTATCTTGCTCAGGCGGGCGGAGACATACGTCTTAAAACCATCGGCGAAGCATATAAATGCTATCAGAAGCTTCTTAAAAATGCCGACGCAATGGATTTTGACGATATGATCTTCAGGACGGTCGAGCTTTTGCAGAACAATGACGAGGTCAGAAGCTATTATCAGAATAAATTCAAGTACATACTTGTTGACGAGTATCAGGACACCAACCATGCCCAGTATGTGCTGACGAGCCTTCTGGCTGAAAAATACAGGAATATCTGCGTTGTCGGTGACGACGACCAGAGTATCTATAAGTTCCGAGGAGCAACGATACAGAATATCCTCAGCTTTGAGGAACGCTATCCCGATGCCAAGACGATAAGACTTGAGCAGAATTACCGTTCAACTCAGACTATTCTTGATGCGGCGAATGCCGTCATTTCAAACAACAGCCAGAGAAAGGGTAAAAACCTCTGGACGGCGAACGGCAGGGGAAACAAGATAACCGTCAACACCTCCTATGACGAGAGGGAGGAGGCTCGCTTCGTTGCCGATACGGTGATGAAGAATGTTGCAGGCGGAAGAAAAATGTCCGACCATGCCGTGCTCTACCGCATGAACGCACAGTCAAGCACGATTGAAAATGCCTTCATCCGTGCCGGTATTCCTTACAGAATTATCGGCGGTCTGCGCTTCTATGAGCGTAAGGAAATCAAGGACGCCCTCGCTTATCTGACTTTAATCAACAATACTGCGGACAATGTACGTCTGCGCCGCATAATCAACGAGCCAAAGAGGGGAATAGGCGATACAACGCTAAACAATGCCTCTGAGATCGCCGCAGGACTTGGAGTCAGCATATTTGACGTCATTTCCAATGCCGACGCTTATCCATCCCTCAGCCGAGCCTCGTCAAAGCTTATGCAGTTTAGCTCAATGATAACGGAGCTTGAACAGGCGGCTCAGGAGATGAAGCCGCACGAGCTTCTTGAAAAAACGCTCAATATGACAGGCTACTATCAGTTCCTTGACCTTGATAAGGACACCGCTCAGGACAGGAAAGAGAACCTGAACGAGCTCAAAGCCAACCTTATGAGATACGAGGAGGAGAGCGACGATCCTACGCTCAACGGCTTCCTTGAGGAAATTGCCCTTATGACGGATATCGACAACTACAATGCCGATTCGGACACGGTCGTTATGATGACTCTCCACTCGGCAAAAGGACTTGAGTTCCCGGTTGTTTTCATTATCGGTATGGAGGACGGAGTTTTTCCGGGAACACAGTCGATCTACAGCAACGACGATATGGAGGAGGAGCGTCGCCTTGCCTATGTCGGAATAACGAGGGCAAAGCAGGAGCTTTACCTCACCAATACAAGAACACGTCTTATGTTTGGCTCGACCACTCACAATGCTCCGTCAAGATTTCTCGGAGAAATACCCGATGATCTGACCGAAAAGACAGGTGTTACCGCTTATTCATCGTTCCGCCGCAGTGCCGAAGATGAGCCTTTCCGTGATTTCGGCGAGGATTTCACAAGCGGAAAACCGATCAAGCGAGGCTTTACTCAGCAGAATGTCAAAGCCGCCGCACCTGCCGCAAGTCACGAAACCTACAAGATCGGCGATACGGTCGTTCACAAGGTATTCGGACAGGGAGTTGTGCTTTCGGCTAAAAGCATGGGTAACGACACTCTTTTGGAGATAGCCTTTGAAAAATCGGGAACGAAAAAGCTTATGGCTAATTTCGCAAAACTTACAAAAATGTAAATGTTAACCGAAAATTTATATTTGGAGTATTGATTGTCGGAAGTTTAAATGCTATAATCAAGATACTGAAAATAAAAATTGAGGTGATTATCATGACAAAAACATTCAACAGGTTCTTATCCGTGCTTCTTGCTATTGCTGTGATTTTCAGCTTTGCTGTGATCGGATCGGCGGCAGAGGACACCTTCGTGTTCAAGTCGGGAGACGCTGCGGCTTCAACCGGCAGCTTCAAGAACAGTTATGTCGGCGAGCTTAAAATTACGGTTGTTGCCGATTCTGATCTGACTTTATCCGACGGCTTTGCTCTTACTCTCAGCGGTACGGACGGACAGAACAGAAGCTATGACAAATCAAATGCGAGCGTAAGCATTGACGGCAAAAAAGCTGTTATTACCGTTTCCTTTGAATCGGGAATGTCGCACGCCGCCGACTATGCGTTCACCGTTGCCGAGGGCTCGTTTACCGATGCAAACGGCAAAACCAGCGAGGCTTTCTCGTTCAGTGAGAGCGGAAATCTCATTCTTGAGCATCTCAACGTTGACCGTCCGTCAACAACGATGCAGAGATTTATCAAATGGCTCAGCAGTTGGGAGTACGCAAAATATATTATGCCGATCATCAATCTTTTGAAGTGGTTTGACTCTCTTTAATACAAATTGATTTAATTAAAAGGGCTGTCGCAATAATTATTGCAACAGCCTTTATTACGGCAAAAATGACGGGATGTTTTTATGAAAGATATAAGATATGCAATTTTTGATATGGACGGAACCCTCCTTGATTCCATGCACATATGGGACACGGCGGCGGGAGCTTTTCTGATGATGAGAGGTATTGTGCCGAAGGAGTTTGACCTTTTCCGCAAGCAGGGGTATAAAACCGGCATCAGCTATATGATTGAAGAATACAAGCTTGACTTGTCGTTTGATGAGGTGCTTGACGGCTTGCAGGAAATTTTATGGTTTTATTATTCAAACATTGCTCCGATCAAGCCGGGTGTAAAGGAATTTCTTAATGCGCTCAGAGAAAACGGCACAAGAATGATTGTGGCAACCGCAACAGAGCGGAAAATGGCGAGAAAAGCTCTTGAACGGAATGAAATTCTTGAGTTTTTTGACGAGGTGTATTCGATGCACGACCTGGGAATACACAAGAACGATCCCGCAACCTTTGATTTTCTTGCGAAGAAGATGAATGCCGAAGGAGAGGTCTATGTCTTTGAGGACGCTCTGTATGCCGTGAAATCCGCAAAGGAATACGGCTGTAAGGTCATCGGAATTGAGGACTATTCAAACGAGGACGACAGGGAAGAAATCAAAAAGATCGCCGATTTCTATGCTGAAAACTATGAGCAGATAAAAGAATATTTTGAAATATAAATTATAGGCGGGGTAAAAGCATGGAAAAAAAGAAAAGAGCGGAACGGGTATTCAGCTTAACAAAAAAACAATGATCGCAATTACGGCATTGCTTCTCGGCATTATGCTTTTTGCCGGAATACTCACAAAAATCGTACCCAACGGCGCATACGATGTTGACGCTGACGGGGGAATAATTCCCGGAACATACCATGAGGTTTCACAGGAGGAGGTCAATTATCCCCTGTGGCGTGTGCTGATTGCACCTGTTGAGGTCTTTACAACCTCCGATTCCGCAGTCGGTCTCGGAATAATACTGTTTATTATTCTCATCGGCGGCACTTTTCTTGTTATGGAGGAAAGCGGCGTTCTGAAATATATAATGCAAACGACCGTCAATAAGTTTGAACACAGAAAATACATTCTGCTTGCCGTGATGGTTTTTGTGTGTATGACGCTGAGCTCCGTTGTCGGCATACTTGAGGAAAGCGTTACTCTTGTACCTCTTGCGTGTGCAATTTCGCTTGCGCTCGGTTGGGATTCAATGGTAGGTCTCGGCTTCAGTCTGATGTCCGTTGCATTCGGATATGCCGCCGCCACGTTCAATCCGTTTAATGTCGGAATTGTTCAGACAATGGCAGGCTTGCCAATGTTTTCAGGCCTCGGTTTCAGAATACTCGTTTTCTTCGTCACCTATTTAATTCTGTTTCTTTTCCTTTATTTCTATGCTAAGAAAATTGAAAAGAACCCCGAAAAGTCCGTTTCATACGAGTCGGATAAAGAGCTTAGAAAAAAGTTTCTATCCGAAGAAAGCAACGAAGTTCTGAAAAATCCGAATTTAGGCAAGGCGACAAAGGTTTTTGTCACAAGCATACTTTGCGTCTTTGTTTTTACCGCCGCAAGCTTTATCGCTCAGCAGTTTATCGAAAACGATACGGTTTCATCGCTGATCGGCTACACTCCGCTTGTTGCAATGGCATTTCTTTTCACGTTCGGCGGTTTGAGAGCAGGCTACATTACAGGCATCAGGGGAAAGAACCTGCTTAGCGGCTTCGGCAGGGGAGTAAAGACTATCGCACCTGCAATTCCGCTCATCGTCTTTGTCCTCGCCATAACCTATGTTCTGAAAAAGGGAATGATTCTTGACACCATTCTTTATCATATTTATAATCTTATTCAGGATTTTTCGCCTGTTCAGGCGTTGCTGATGATAATGCTTGTTGTGATTGTTATTGAGTTTTTCATCGGAAGCGGAACGGCAAAGGCATTTCTTCTTATGCCGCTTATTCTTCCGCTTGCAAAAATGCTCAATATCACCGACCAGTCCATCGTTCTTGCTTTCTGTCTCGGCGACGGATTTTGCAACGTGCTTTATCCGACAAGCGGAATTATGATTATCTGCATCGGTATGATAAACGTAACATACGGAAAGTTCCTGAAATGGTCGTGGAAGCTCTTTGCGGCAATCTTTGCGGCTTCTGCGGCGCTGATATGGCTTGCCGTGAAGATAGGATATTGCTGATATAAGGAAAAAATAGCAAATAACTCTTGACATTATCGGCATTTGCTGATAAAATATTAAGGCTGTAAAATATTGATTACAGCTATCCTTGCCGCTGAGTAGGCGGCCGGAATGACCAAAAGGAGGTGCTTTTAAATGGCAGTAGAGAACTATGAGGCAATGATCGTTTACTCCGTTAAGGAGAGCGAGGATGCAGCTAAGGCTTTGGTTGAGAAGTTCAAGGCTCTTATCGAGAAGCATGGTACTGTTGAAAGCGTAGATGAGTGGGGTAAGCGTAAGCTTGCTTATGCAATCAACTACGAGACAGAAGGCTACTATGCTCTTTACACTTTTGCAGCAGAGCCGGAATTCCCTGCAGAGCTTGACCGTGTCCTTAACATCACGGACGGCGTGCTTCGTTCACTTATAATCAAGAAATAAGGGGGAAGCAGCATGATTAACAACGTAGTATTGATGGGTAGACTTGTTGCAACTCCCGAGTTGCGCAATACCCAGACAGGCCTTGCCGTAACGTCTTTTTCAATCGCAGTCGAGCGCTCATATGCCCGTCAGGGCGAGCAGCGTCAGACGGATTTCATCAACTGCGTCGCATGGAGAAATACCGCTGAATTTATCACAAGATATTTCCAGAAGGGCTCTATGATCGCTGTTACGGGATCTATTCAGACTCGCAATTATGAGGACAAAAACGGCAATAAGCGCACAGCAGTCGAGGTTCTTGTTGACCAGGCAAGCTTCTGCGGCTCGAAAGCAGAAACAGGCACAGGCAACTTTAACCAGAGCTATGCTCCGCAGCAGCCTGCCGCTCCTTCATTCTCAACCGGCTCGGACGGTGACTTTGAGGAGATTTCAGGAGATGACGATCTGCCGTTCTGAGGCGGATCTCACCCGAATTAAATAAGGAGGTATTTTGTAATGGCTTATGATAAGAACAACGGCCGTCCTAACAGAAAAGGCCGCAAGAAGGTTTGTTCCTTCTGTGTTGATAAAGTAGAGAGCATTGATTACAAGGATGTTGCAAAGCTCAACAAGTACACATCCGACAGAGCGAAGATCCTTCCTCGCCGTGTAACAGGTACTTGTGCAAAGCATCAGAGAGAGCTTACAACAGCTATCAAGCGTGCCCGTCACGTAGCTCTTATGCCCTACACATCTGACTGATAAGATGACAAAACACCGCAACCGGGAAGGCTGCGGTGTTTTTTGGTATGACGTGATAAAACGGAGGTATTGATATGAAATTCAAAAACGTTCTTCTGGCAAGCGATCTTGACGGTACGCTCAGAAATGACAGGGGAGAGATGACGGACGATGTTAAGTCTGCGATCCGTTACTTTATTTCCGAGGGCGGAAAATTCACCGTCTGCACGGGCAGGATCTTCCAGGGCTTTCATATCTATGATGAGAGTTATATCAATGCTCCCGTGCTTTTAGGCAACGCCGCAATGGCTTACGATTATAAGAACGGAAAAGTTCTGTTCAACGACGGAATAGGGGACGAGGGAATAGGTGTGATCGAGGATGTGCTTGAACACTTTCCTGATATTGCCGTTGAGATGTATGCCTTTGAAAGGGTTTGCAGTATCAATGCCGAGGATCCGACGATAACTCATTTCACAAATCAGGGCATTGATTTTACACATGTTAATTCTCCGTCCGAGGCACCGAGACCGTGGACAAAGGTAATGCTTTACTGCTCCGATAAGTCGCAGGAGGTACAGCGTTTGCTTGACAGACACAGCGAGATAAATTACCTGAAAACGACGGGGGATTATGTTGAACTGCTGAAAAAGGGAGTTGACAAGGGCACAGGTCTTATGAAGCTCGGTAAAATGCTCGGCTGTCAGCCGAACGACATCTATGCAGCAGGCGACGGATACAACGATGTCGAGATGCTCTCTGCGGCGGCAAAGGGCTTCGTCCCCGAAAACGGGTCTCCCGAAGCAATGGCTGTTGCCGATTATGTAACACGCTCCAACAACGACGGCTGTATTGCCCACGCAATTGAAATTTTAGATTCATTATATTAAAAGTAACCACCGAACAGGCGTTAAACCTTTTCGGTGGTTTGATTTATTCTTCGTTGTTTTCTTCTCCGTCATTGTTCTCGGAGCTTGCCTTTCCGATATCGAACCAGAATTCAACTCCGCCTTCGGTATTGTCAACTCCACATTCCCGGAAATGGGCGTCCTGTATTCCTTTCACGATGGACAGTCCGAGGCCGAAGTGACCGTCGTTCCTTATTCTTGCCGCATCGTGACGGTAGAAGCTGAACCAAAGCTTCTCCAGAACGTCCTCGGCTATATTGTCGCCGGAGTTAAACACAAAGATACGGTAAGAAAGCCCCATATCCTCATATCTGATACGAATGATCTTGGGATCTCCGCCGATATAGGATATTGCATTTGAAAGCAGATTGTTCAGCACAAACGGAATTTTTTTCAAATCCGCCTTGCCGTAAATCTGATCGGTAACAAGGTTTTCGACCTTGATATTGTGCTTTTCAAAAACGATGGAATGGGAGGCGAGATCCTCCGCAATAAAGTCTGTGATTGAGAAATCCTCAATGTTAAGAGAATCCGAGCTTTGCTGAATGTTGGAAAGGTTTATCATATCCACAACGAGATTATTCATTCTTTCACATTCGTCAATGATGATATCGCAGTATTCGTTAATGGTTTCCTTGTCGTCGAGGCTGTATTTTGCACCCTCGGCATAGCCTTGAATAATGGATATCGGAGTCTTCAGCTCGTGCGAGGTGCCGGAAATAAATTCTTCACGGTACTTCTTTTCAAGCTCTTTCTCGTGGAGCTGTTCAAGAAGAAATTCCGATCTTTCTGCAAGCTTTTCTTTAGTGCTCATCCATGAAGCATACATCGAATTGATGCTTGCAATGGAGGCGTCAACATCGGTGTTGACGGGCTTTTCGTTATTTGGAATTTTGAGCGTGGGATCGTCCTCAACCGCCATTCTCTGAGTGTATTCGGTTATTTTCCTGATCGGGCTTGTAATCTGAGTAACGTAGAAATAAATAACTATACTGACAACAATAAAGATCAGGAGAATGATGATACACATTGTGATGCTGACCGTTCTTGCCTGCTGTTCGATTGTGGAATACTGAACCGCCGCGACGATCAGATACGCTCCGCTTATTCCGGGAGCGGCGAGAACATAATATTCATATGAGTTTTCGCTGTTGATGAGCTTGCCTACGGCACTGCCGTCCGCATACTTACGGTCAATCTTAAACTCTCCGTCGGCAAATCCTACAAACGATGAAGAGCTGTTTGTCTTTTCCTCGTTATTGTTCATGTTCAGGTATTGATCGCATGAATACTTGTTATAAACCGGTTTTGTGTATACGCCTTTCGGATCGCCGGGATTTTTTCCGTAAACCTCTATGAATACCGAGAGATCGGTCTCGATATCCTCAACAAATTGTATAACATCCTCGTTCTGAGAAACGTCAATATACTTTGTACGCTCGACGGCGTCACGGAGGTTGGAAAGCGTTATACCTGTTATAATGTTTGTATAGAACGAGGTCGAGGAAAGCAGTATTACGCAAAGACTTATAAGGAAGATCAGCAAAAATTGCAGAAATACCCTCGACCGCATATCCCTGAAAAATGATCTGTCTTTTGTCTTTCGACGGTGACTCAAATCAGTTCACCTCAATTTTATATCCGATACCGTAAATTGTCTTGAGGTGATTTGCTCCCCATGAGCCAAGCTTGCCGCGCAAACGGGCAACATGAGAATCGACATTTCTTGTATCTCCGACATAGTCGTAACCCCAGATATCGTCAAGGAGCTGTTCTCTGGTATAAACTCTTCCTCTGCTTGAGATGAGCTTTTCAAGAATGTTGTACTCCTTTAGAGTAAGCTCAATGGGATTTCCGTCGATAGTAACCTGATGAGCGTCGTTGTTGATAAGCAGACCGTCAAGGGAAATAATATCCTTGTCCGTCCTGACCTTGCCTGATGAAGAACGCTTGAGAAGAACATCAATTCTCTTCATGAGGATAGCAAGGCTGAACGGCTTTGTAACATAATCGTCTGCGCCTGCTTCAAAGCCCATAATCTGATCGTATTCTGCGCTCCTTGCGGTAAGAAGAATAATCGGAACGGAGGATGTCTTTCGAATCTGACGGCAAAGCTCCCAGCCGTCCACTTCGGGAATCATAATGTCCAGAATATAAAGATCGATTTTTTCGTCCGAATTAAAGATTTCAAGAACCTCTCGTCCGGTGCTTGCCTCGACCGGTGTATGTCCGGAACGTCTGAGAAAATCGCATACAAGTCTGCGAAGCTTGCTTTCATCGTCGGCAATGAGTATTTTTGCCATAGTAACCACTCCTGTAAAAATGCTATTTATCTGTCTTCCGATTTCTTCGAAAGAGCTTTGATTGATTTATCCACGGACTCCTTGTAGCGATTCTGCATTTCAAGAGTCCATTCATCAACGGTTTCCCGTGATTTTTTTATATCCTTAACAATAACGTTGTTTGCACCGCAAAGCAGAGCCTTGCACATATCCGGGGTGTCTTCAATTCCGTCAACGGTAAAAAGTATGCCGTAATCGTTGAGTGTTTCGACAAGCTCATCGGAAAGCTGAGAATAGTCTGTCACCAGTCCCGAAGCGCCGGTCTTTTCAAGTGCCTCCGGCTTGGAAAAACTGCCGTTTTTGACGCTGTCAAGCTCCTCGGCGGTAAAGGTGTAATCTATCAGAAAGGGGAGAATTGTATCGTCAGTTCCGATAAGCTCGTATCTGTCGGCGTCAATTCCCGTCAGAAATACCCGGTTTACAACATTGTATTCGACAGCAAGACTGTTCAGCTTTGCAATGTCGGAAAGCTGAACGATATTGAGGTAAACGCAAGCGGAATTGAACTTTTCCTCATTCATTGCGGCAAAGAGAGTTTCAACCTTTTCTGCGCTGTCGATTTCGGAATAGCTGTCGGTCATTACGGGAGTACCGTCTTTTTTAAAACAGAGGTCAACAATGACCGCATTTGCTCCGAGACGAACGCTCTCTTTGAAGCCTGCTACGGAGTTGACCGTTCCGTCAACCTCGCTGCAATGGGAAATCAGGGAAATGTTGTCAACATTGCTGAGATCTTTACGCATATATGAGGAAACGGAATTGCGTCTGACGATCGGAATGATAATTACAGCCGCAACTATCACGGCAATCAGTACAGCCGAAATTGCAATTAAACCTTTTTTCTCAGGCTTCAAGCATACTCCTCCTGTATATCTCATCAACACATTCGTTAAGCTCGTCCATATGCTCCTCAATGTCTTTCACAAGCTTGAACTGAGTGTGGGCACGGACAAGGTTGTGTTCGGGATAATCTGTTTTGAAATAAGTGTCTCCGTTGAGATAGTCGGTGAGAAATCTTACTCCGCACTCAAGAGCCATCAGCTTTGCGGAGAAAGCAAGGTTTTTGACTTCCTCCTCGTTGAGAGCCTGTCCCGCTTCGGAGAGGAAGCCCTCGGTGTACTTTTTGAAAAGGTCGATGTTGAGCCTGTAATTATTCAGATCTCTTTCGTTTTCGTCGGAGGTGACTGCACCCGAACGTATGCTGTCGCCGAAGTCATAAAGCGACAGACCGGGCATTATTGTGTCAAGGTCGATAACGCAAATTGCTTCGTTCGTGATGCTGTCAAAAAGAAGATTGTTTATCTTTGTGTCGTTATGAGTGACTCTCATCGGGATTTTACCCTCGGCGGCAAGATCAACAAGCTTTGAAGCGTCCTTTTCACGCTCAAAAGCGAAGTTAAGCTCTTCTTTTATATTATCAAGTCTTCCGGAAATATTATCCGAAACAGCGGTTTTCAATGCTTCGTATCTCGACGGGGTGTCGTGAAAATGGGGGATAGTCTCAAAAAGGGTTGCCGCAGGGAAGTCGGAAAGCATTTTCTGAAACTTGCCGAAAGCCTTGCCCGAACGAAAAGCTTTGACTTCTGAGTCGATTTTGTCGCAGGTGTAGCACTTGCCGATATATGTATAGCTGCGCCAGCAGTTTCCGTCCTTATCGAGGTAATAAGGGGTATTGTCCTTTGTGTAAAGAAAAGTAAGGGTTTCTCTCTGTGCGTTTCCGCCGGAAAGATTGATCTTGTTGCGGAGAAAACCCGTTACATTCATTATGTTTGACATAAGCTCGTCCGGTTTTTTGAATACGTTGGTATTGATTTTTTGCAGGACATATTTAAAGTTCTGATTGCCGTCCGAAAAGGTCAGCACAAAGGTTGAGTTTATCAGTCCTGTATCGGTATATTCAATATCGGTAATTTCGCCCTCAAACGGAAAAGCTTCAATGATTGTTTTTAATGAATCGGAATCTAACTCGCACATAAAAAAAACTCCCGGAGAAATTTATTGTATTATTATAAATATTATATACAATAATGTCGATTTAGTCAATAATTTTATATATTAAAACAGCGGTTGCTTTTTTACAGAGAGTATGTTATAATGGTAAAAAATCTACGGAGGTTCAGGAGAAGAGATGGAAAACAAAGGAAAATCATTAAGGATCATTTCGATCATCTGCGTTCTTACGCTCATTGTTCTGACTATATTGCCCGGATGTAATTTTATCGGACAGACAAAGAAAAACGACGGTGCGGTTGCGCCTGTAGTTGACGAGATGGGAAATCAGCTTTGCTGTCCCATCTGCCAGTCTACCGATATCAAGGACGACGGCAACGGTACATATACCTGCAACGCTTGCGGAAACCAGTGGAAGTACGATCAGGCGGCAAATCAGGTTGATATTGTTGATGACAGCGGAAATACTATTCAGACGATGGATGTAAATGCCGGCTATGTTTCGGGCGGCAGCAGCGGCGGATCAAGCTACGGTGGCTCAAGTTCAGGCGGCTCAAACTATATTCCCGGCGGAAACAGCGGCAGTAACGGCACAGGCGGCTCAAACGGCGGCAGCAACAATTCAGGTGGATCGAGCGGCGGCTCCAATATTGTTACAACAACAAAGAAGTCTATTGACTATAAAAAATTGGTGCAGGATATCAGGGCAAGTGCCGGCCGCTTTGCTGATTCTATTGAATTGATTTATGACGAAGAAACCGACACTATTACTGTTAAGAGCAAGGACGGTAGAGATACAGGTCTTTTCGGCTTTAAGTACAGCATGACGGATAAGGTCTTCTATACCGCCGAGGACGCTTGGCAGAGAAACTTCGGTTTTGAGGAGACCTATGACAACTTTGCCGGAGCAGGTGCTATTTCCTACGACACAATCCGTGTTAAGTTTAACTATCAGGGCAACGAATGGATGATTCAGTTCTGGAAAGGTCAGTACGGTCTTGTTCTTATCGGTGCCGAGGTCGGTCTTTACAATCGTAAAGAAAACGCAACTGCAAGCTCATACTATGACTGTGTAACCGATGAGGAGAAGCTCAACATGAGCATGAAGGTATACAGACAGAATGCCGACAATAAGAACAAGTACGATCTTCTCTTTAAGAGATCACCGTCAAAGACATGGTGGCTTACGGGCTTTACTCCCGGAACGCTCAGCGCAGGCAGCTACGTTGTTTCCGAGGACGCTACAAAGAAGCTCATGGTTCAGGTTACGTTCAATTTTGATACACCCGAGCAGGCTCAGGCTTTCATCGGCGGACTTGTGAACACAACAACAATCCACCATAATTCTCCCAAGAGAACACGTTCTGTTAAGTTCACACAGGTTTCTGCGGCAGAGTTTGAGACATCAACAAAGACATCAAAATACGCTCTTGACGAGAACGGAAAGACCGTCTATGTGTCATGGAGATAAAGAGGCGATATAAATGAAAAAAATCGTTTCGGTTGCGCTTGTTGTATTTATGGGACTTTTCCTGTTTTCGTCCTGCGGAAGTAACTCTGACGGGGAAGAAAACGCAAATACAATAATTGCGAATTACAGCATCAATAATACCGAGGACAGCAAGGACTTTATTGTTGAAGTTCAGGATCTCGGAGGAGTTTATTCCGACCTTTACGACAAGAACGGACTTCACATCAAGTTCAAGGGCGGATCAGATAAGATCTATGATGCGGACGGCAATGAGTTGAGCCGTGAAGATCTTACGATCGGCGCAACGCTCGAAATATCGTATGACGGTAAAATTGTAAAGGATAATCCCAAGACAATAAAAGCGTATAAGGTTACGGTAATCGGTTAAGGTTTATATAAAAAAGCCTCCCCTTGTTTTACAAGGGGAGGTGTCGCATTTATGCGACGGAGGGGATAAATGTAAAAAAATTTAAAGAAGAAATAAGTCTTTCTACAATCCCTCAGTCAGCTTCGCTGCCTTTACACAAGGGAGCTGAAAAGTACCATCAAGATTTATAATGATATAGTCTAAAATCTAACATCTAACATCTAAAGTCTAACATCTAATCTCACACCTCATCCGTCACGACCTTCGGTCGTGCCACCTTCCCCTCAAGGGGAAGGCTGAACATAGATGTTAGATATTAGACTTTAGACATTAGATGAGCCGTTTTTAACGTTTATACAAACCTTTAATTTTAGTTTTTGAATAGAAAAAACAGGGGCAGTCATTGACTGTCCCTGTCGAATTATTTGTGATGATTACATCATGCTTGCAACTTCTGCTACGAAGTCGTCAACTCTCTTTTCAATTCCTTCGCCCTTTACGAAACGAATGAAGCCTGTAGCCTTGATAGAGCCGCCGAGCTTCTTAGCAACATCTGCGATATAACCGCCGACATTGCCTTCGAAAAGGTCTGAACGAACGAATGTCTGCTCAAGAAGGCAGATTTCTTTAAGCTGCTTCTTCATACGGCCGTCAACAGCACCGGAGAAAATCTTGTTGTTAACGATTTCGTCCTTGCTTGCAACTGCAAGCTCAACAAGAGTGGCAACTGCGTCCTTTGAAAGGAAGTTGAAGAGGAACTTGTTGTTCTTCTGCTCCTCATAAGCGGCAAGATCCTCATCACTGAAGAGCTTCTCGCTGACAGCCTTATCAAAGAGACTGTTGAGAATCGGCTTCGGAAGTGAATCCGGCTTGTTAAGTGAGCTGTCAATAGTGATTGCCTTCATCTTAGCAAGCTCATCTTCGGATATGCAATCCTTGCTGAGATATTCGGGACTCATAGCGGCAACCTGCATTGCAACATTCTTGCCCATTGCCTTGAACTCGTCGCTGTCGGCAACATCTGTGTCGAAGTTTACGAGAACGCCGACTGAACCGCCGCCGTGAATGTAGGAAGCAACAACACCCTCAACTCTGACAAAACGGCGAACCTTCATGTTCTCACGGATTGTGAGGAAGAGCTCCTGAACTGCGTCGGAAACAACCTCGTCACTACCTGAAAGGGTGGTAGCAAGAAGAGCGTCAACGTCTGCGGGATTCTTCTCTGCAACCGTTACGGCAATTTTATTTGCAAGCTCAACAAACTTCTCGTTCTTTGCAACGAAGTCTGTTTCGCAGTTAACCTCAACCATAGAAGCAACCTTGGCTGCCTCATCATAATAAGTAACAACTACACCTTCTGCGGCGATACGGCTGGCTTTCTTAGCAGCTGATGCAAGACCCTTCTCACGAAGAACGTCTACTGCTTTTTCCATGTCACCGTCTGCTTCTGTAAGAGCCTTCTTACAGTCCATCATGCCTGCTCCGGTCTTTTCACGGAGAGACTGAACGTCTTTAGCTGTGAAATTCATGATAAATTCCTCCTGTATTTAAAGTTTCGGCGGAATATAAAATTCCGCCGTTAAAGTTTTTATTATTCAGCAGCGGCTTCTGTTGCTTCTTCGGCAACTTCCTCTGCGGGAGCTTCCTGCTCGCCCTGACGTCCCTCGATAACAGCGTCAGCCATTGCGCCTGCGATAAGACGAACGGCACGGATAGCGTCATCGTTTCCGGGGATAACATAGTCGATCTCATCGGGATCGCAGTTTGTATCTACGATAGCAACGATGGGAATACCGAGCTTATGTGCCTCCTGAACGGCAATTCTCTCCTTGCGAGGGTCAACGATGAACATAGCAGCGGGCTGCTTCTTCATGTTTACGATACCGCCCATGAACTTTTCGAGCTTTTCGATCTCAAGCTTGAGTTTGATAACTTCCTTCTTCGGGAGAAGATCGAATGTTCCGTCAGCTTCCATCTTCTTGAGCTGCTCGAGTCTCTTGATTCTTCTCTTGATTGTGTTGAAGTTTGTGAGCATACCGCCGAGCCAACGTGCATTGACGTAAGGCATACCGCAGCGGATAGCTTCTTCCTTAACGGAATCCTGAGCCTGCTTCTTTGTTCCTACGAAAAGAACATCGCTTCCGTCAGCGGCTACGTCACGAACGAAGAGATAAGCCTCCTCAAGCTTCTTGACGGTCTTCTGAAGGTCGATGATGTAAATTCCGTTACGCTCTGTGAAAATGTACTGAGCCATTTTCGGATTCCATCTTCTGGTCTGGTGTCCGAAGTGAACACCTGCTTCAAGTAACTGTTTCATTGATACTACCGGCATAAAAAAATCCTCCTTAGTTTTTGCCTCTGCAAGGCTTAAAATCCGGACATTTCGATGAAATGCACTTCGGATAAAACACCCTGCATGCGTTTTGCCGTAAAAGTATATCACAAAGAAACCGTTATTTCAAGAGCTTTTCAGAAATTTTTTTCATTATTCGGAAAAATTTATACTGTCGGCTATCTGCTTGAAAACCGGAGCACAGTCCTCTGCGCCCGACGATCCGCCCTGTTTCATTATCACGACAGCATATCTGGGATTGTCGGCAGGAAAAAATCCTCCGAACCAGGTGTTGCAAAGCTCCACGCCGTTTTTATCAAAAATACCCGTCTGAGCCGTTGCCGTCTTGCCTGCGGCGGAAAAATCCTTCGGTTTGGCAGAGGAGCCGTTGCCGTTTTCGACAACCGAGGTGAGCATTTCGGTGAGCCTTCGGCTCGTTTCCTCGCTGAGGGCAACGACCGGATATTTGTTGTCAAACACCTTTTCTTTCCCATCCTTTTCCCTGACGGATTTAACAATATACGGCTTGAAGTATATGCCCTTGTTTGCAACGGCGCAGAGCATCTGGGCGATCTGTACGGGAGAGGCGGTGAAGCTGCCCTGACCGAATGAAAAGTTTGCAAGTGCGGCAGGGTTGCCGAGGGCTTCGGCGGTCGGGACAATTCCCGGATCGGATATTATGCCGTCGGCAAGCTCGGTTTTCTGACCGAAGCCGAGGAGGGCCGCCGTTTCCGTAATTGCTTCTGCGCCGAGCCTTTGTCCTAAATTGATAAAATATGTGTTGCACGAAATTTCAAGCGCCTTTTTCAGATTGACCTTGCCGTGAGCGGTGTTGCTGCTGCACCCGAAGACAACTCCGCCGATACTGCATGAGCCTTTACATTCACATTCAAAGCCGTCAAGTCCTCTCTCCAATGCGGCAGCCGCAACGGCAACCTTGAATATCGAACCGACGGCAAAGCTGGAAAAGCATCTGTTCAGAAGAGGAGCGGAGGAGGAAGAAAGGCTGTCGGAAACCCGGTTTGCGTTGTAGACAGGGCGTGAAGCTGCTGCTCTGACAGCTCCGTCTTCGATATCAATTACTATCGCACAGCCCTCGCTGATTTTTCCCTCATCAAGCGCAGCTTCAACGGCGTTCTGAATTTCAAGGTCGATTGTCAGCTCAACGGAGCCGACATTGACGGAATCGGAGGTTATTTCAATTTCCGAGCCGGAGATAGTCCTGCCATATGCGTCGGCAGGGACTCTCGCTTTTACCTCGCCGTCGGAAAAAAGTATGCTGTCAAAAGTTTTTTCAATTCCCGTCACACCGTGACCTGTCTCATCAAGATATCCGAGCAGGTGCTGAGCCGGCTGATAATCCGAATAACGTTTGTATATGGGGATGCATAGTATATCGCTGTCGGAGGGCAACTCCTGCTTGCCGATATTCAGCATCACCGGCGAGCCGTCGGACATTTTTTCCCGTACCGACTGATATGTGCGGCTGTCGATTATATCGGATAATGCCGCCAGAGAATTTACCGAGGGTTTTGCAATCACATAGTTGTCGTAATAATTCTCGGTAATCTTTCTGCCTTTGCAGTCGGTGATGTTTCCCCGAAGCTTATATAGAACGAAGGAGGAATAGTGGGAGTCCGAAGACACAAGCTCGGTGCCGCCCGAACAGAGCACATACAGCCTGAGACACAGACCGCCGATAATCAGACAAAAGGCGGTAAAAACAGCAATGATTCTTTTTTCCATAAAGTAACGCTCCCGATCAGGTTATATATAAAAAGCATTCGCTGTTCGGGCTTTTAAATACGCTTTTTATAATTTTTCGTCAAAATGCCATATTGATTTTTTTATAATAATATACTATTATATACTTGTAATTTTATTTTTTGGAAACGGAGGAAAATGAATTGAGAAAACTGTCTTCAAAAATAATCGCCGTAATACTTGCAATGTGTATGGTGTTGCCTTTGGTTCCGTCGGTAGTTCTGGCGGGCGATGATGACAATACTGTTTATTTCGCACTTGACAAGGTTACGGAGACAAAAGAGCTTGTTACACTAAAGCTCAAAATGACGTCGGGAGAGGCGATGTGCTTTGACATTAAGGTTGAAGCGGCGGAAGATCTCACCTGCTCGGCAATAGTATTTTCCGATGCAATTAAGACTTTCAATGTTGATAATTCAAACGGAACTATTGCGGCAAATCCCGAAACGGCGATGATCTCTTTTGCAAACACCATTGAGTTTGCCGCTCCTGCGGATATTGCATTTTTCACCTTTACAAAGGATCAGATCAAGGGTATTACTTCAGACGATTTCACTGTTAGAGTTTCTTCCTGCTATAATGAGGATGAAGAAGGCAACGACGTACAGTCACTTGTTGATGTTGAGAACAATCTTCCCGAAACACATACCCACACCAAATCCTCTACTGTCGTTGTTTTGAAGGATTCAACCTGTGCTGAAGAGGGCGAGGGAGTTTACTACTGCACAGAGTGCGGCGGTGTTGCAGAATCCTTTGTTGTTGAAAAGAAAGAGCATACGATTAAGGAAATCAGAGTTGCGCCGACCTGCGAAGAGGACGGTTATTACCGTAAATACTGTTCGGCATGTGAGGAAACCTTTGAATATGATACTTTTCAAAAGATAGCACACAGCAACGCTGTTCCCCAGCATAAGGACGCAACCTGTACCGAGGACGGATATGACAGATTCTACTGTCCCGACTGCGGAGAATACCTTGATGTAACCGTTTATCCCGCAACCAATCATGCAAATAAGGTTCACGAGCATAAGGACGCAACCTGTACCGAGGACGGATATGACAGAGATTATTGCCCCGACTGTGAAGAATATCTGAACGTAACCGTTCTTCCTGCAACCAATCATGCAAATAAGGTTCACGAGCATAAGGATGAAACCTGTACCGAGGACGGTTATGACAGAGACTATTGTCCCGACTGCGGAGAGTATCTGAACGTAATCATCATCAAACATGAAGGTCATAAAACCGTGACCGAGCATAAGGACGCAACCTGTACCGAGGACGGTTATCATAAGGAATACTGCTCAAAATGCGGTGAGGTGTTCAAGGAGGAAACCTATACCAAGACAGGCCATCAGCACACCTCGAAGGTGATTACCGACGCAACCTGTACCGAGGACGGAAGCATTAAGGAAGTCTGTGACGATTGCGGAACAGTTATCAAGATCACCGTTCTTCCTGCCGAGAAACACAAGCTTGTAAATGATATTAAAAATGCAACCTGTACTGAGGACGGTTACATTGATATTAAATGTGCAAAGTGCGGTTATGTTGAAAGTCATACGGTTATCAAACACTCCAATCATTCATGGACTGATTGGCAGGTTGTGAAAGAAGCTACTTACAGCACCGTCGGTTTAGAAAGACAGGTTTGCCGAAACTGCGGAGAGAGCCATGAGCGCGAAATCCCGATGATTGTTGTTCCTGTTCAGAAAATAGTAATCACGCCGAATGAAGATTTCACAATGAATGTTAAGAAGAAGGATAAGATTCAGGCGGATGTTTATCCCGAGGAAGCCGCTTATTCCGCCGAAATCATCTTTGAGTCGTCTGATCCGAGCATCGTCTCCATTGACGAGGAAGGAAACATCACGGCAAAACGTGTCGGAACGGCAACGATCACCGCAAAGACCGCTGACGGAAGGATATCTGATTCGATAAATATAACCGTAAACTATTCGACAATTCAATGGATTATCGTTTATCTTCTCTTTGGTTGGATTTGGTATCTTTAATACCGTAATAATTTGAATAAAGGGAGCAGCTAATTATTTGCTGCTCCTTTTGTAGTGTTAATACATATTAAAAGAACGGAGTTTTCATATGAAAAAGATTATTTCTGTATTGATGTCTTTGTTGCTCACACTTTCGGCTTTTTCTGCGCTTGTCTATGCCACCGACAAGGACGAGCTCAAGGTTGCCGTGGCGTCCGATCTTCATTACTGCGCCCCGGAGTCTGAGCTTGAGAAGACAAACGACGATCCGATTGTCTGGTACGCTAACAGACGCTGTGCCATGGAGAATGAAAGCGGATTTATTATTGATGAATTTCTCAATCAGTGCGCCGAAAGTGATGACGTTGATTATGTGCTTATTCCGGGCGACCTTGCGGACAACGGACGCAGACTTCCCGAGGATCACTATGCGATGGCAGAGAAGCTTCGTAAATTTGAGGAAAGCTCCGGCAAGGAGGTTTATGTAATTAACGGCAACCACGACGCCGCCGAGGATTCAAACACAACTCTTGCTCTTTTTAAAGAGATTTATGCCGATTTCGGATATGACCACGCTCTCACAACGAGGGAGGACGACTGCTCATATACCGCCGATCTCGGAGACAAATACAGACTTATTGCCCTTGATTCCAACCACCCCACCAAGTCAACCGAGGACGGAATGACAAAGGAAAAAATGTCATGGGTAAAGGAGCAGGCCGAGCTTGCAAAGCAGGACGGAAGATACCCCATTGTTATGATGCACCATAATCTTCTCGACCATCTTCCGGTTCAGAGACTTCTCAGCAGAAACTTTATCGTGAAGTTCCATTTCACAACGGCTGAGCTTTTTGCCGACTGGGGCATAAAGATGGTGTTTACAGGTCACGAGCATTGCTCCGACGCAACTGTCTATACAAGCGCACTCGGCAATAAGATATATGATTTCACAACTACTTCTTTGACTATGTATCCGCTTGAGTACAGAGTTCTGAGCTTCACCGATGATGAGATCAGATATGAGTCCAGATCGGTTGATAAGATCGACTGTGACGCACTCAGAGCCTCCGTTGACGGTTACACGGACGAGATGATTGCTGCGATGAAGGCGGATTTGACTGCCTATTCCAAGGCATTTTTGAAGGCAGGCGTGCAGTACCGCCTTGAACGCTCTCTCTCTGCCGAAAAGATGGGTATTGACGAAGATGCAATTTATTATGAAACGGTGATGTATGCGGTTAATAAGCTCAGATCGCTTTTGAGTATGCCTCTCTGCGGCGAAAACAGCTTGCAGGAAATTGCCGCAGAATACGGAATTGAAATTCCCGATTCGGAATATAAGAGCGGATGGGATCTTGCAACGGATCTTGTCGCATGGCATTATTCCGGCGGAGAGCATTTCGACCTTAACAGCGTTGAGGTGATAACCTTGCTCAGAGCTGTCGCCGCAATCCTCAGAAACGATCTTGCAGGAGTTGCCGATGATGTGCTTCTCAAGGCGGCAAACAGCTTCCTTGCGGAGCTCGGTTACGGACCGATCGCTGACAGCCTTATCAAATACTGTATTGCAAAATACGGCGTTTATTCAAAGGCAGAGCTGTTCCTTGTGGCTATCGCATCGCCGATTCTTTACAAGTTTGCCTACGATAACGACGGGGTTGACGATAACAACGGTGTGATCGAGGGATACGGCGTCTCCGACGTCAAAACCAACCTCGGCAATATCGCCGATAATATCCGCAGTCTGACCGAAAAGGCTGTATTCTACATTCAGACGGTTGTTACACTTCTTCTCAGAGCTACGGGAAATTTTTTGGCATAAGGTGTGTTTTAAATGAATAAAGACCCCAATGAAAAGAAAAAAACGTCAAACAAATATGTAAGTATATATATGCCGATAGGAATGTGTCTCGGTTTGAGCATCGGAATGTGTTTGGGCAGATTTGTATATGACAATACGAGCCTCGGAATGTGTCTGGGTATCGCAATAGGAATGATGCTCGGAATGGCATACGGAGCATCACTTGACAAGAAAGCCTTGACCGTTACGGAGATTATCGAGGACGATTTCGGCTGTGAGGGTATTCCCGAAGATGCTCAGGCAATGGTGACGGTTGTTGTTACCGATTGCGAGGGCAGGGAACAGCGCATCAGAATGTCGGACAGCCTTGCATATGAGCGGAAAATCGAGACAGGGGACACGGTTATGCTTGCCAAGGACGGAACGCTCAAACAAATGGAGAGAAAAAAGTAGAACAATATAAATTGGGGTTGTCGCATTAAGCGACAACCCCTTTTTAATGTTAAATTAAAGCTCGGAGATGTTTATTTGTGAGATCACCTTTTCAATATATTTGCCGAAACGCTCCGATATTTTTGCGGCGGCTATTCCGACCTCCTCGTCGGAGAGCTTTTGATCGAGTACGCCTGCCGCCATATTTGTCATAACGGAAAAGGCGAGCAGAGGCATTGAGCAGTGAGCAGCCGTCAGAGCCTCTGTAACCGTGGACATACCGACAGCGTCTGCGCCGAGTATTCTTGCCGCCCTGATTTCGGCAGGGGTTTCAAACTGAGGGCCTGTGAAGAACATATAAACACCCTCGCGGAAGGTTAAACCGCTGTCCTCGGCACAGTTCAGAGCAAGCTCACGCAGCTTTTTTGTATACATATCGGTCACATCAAAAAATCTCGGACCGAAGAAATCAATGTTCTTTCCTCTGAGCGGACTTGCCCCGTTGAGCTTGATATGGTCGCTGACGATCATAATGTCGCCGACCTTGTAATCCGTGTTTACAGCTCCTGCGGCATTGGTCAGGATCGTCGCTTTAACTCCGAGGAGCTTGAAAAGCCTGATAGGGATAACAAGCTGTTCGTAGTCGTAGCCCTCATAAAAATGGAAGCGTCCCGACATACAGATGATTTTTTTACCGCCTGCTTTGCCGTATATCAGCTTGCCTGCGTGTGACTGGACGGTCGAAACGAGAAAATTCGGAATGTCCTCATATCTGATCTCGATCGGGTTTTCTATCCTTGACGCAAAGTCGCCGAGTCCCGAACCGAGAATGATAGCAATTTCCGGCTCATCATTTATTACAGAGCGGACATAATCGGCGCTTTTTTTGAAATAATCTAAATCGTAATCCATATTGACACCCCGTTTTATTCTTCGGATTTTTTGTTGTTTTTGCCGTGCTGACCTTTTCCGCTGTGAATGCCCTTGTGTTCGGATTCGGTGCAGTCGGAGCTTTGCTGTCCGCCGTTTCCGAAAAACTGCGGCTCAGTTCCGCTGTCAGATGAAAGACGGCTGATAAGATCCCTGATCTCTCTCATCGTCATATTTTTGACATCGTCGGCTGTAATGCTCCCGTCAAGCGAGTGAAGCTCAAGATAAGCCTTGTATTTTCCGCAGGAAAGTCCCAGCTCGTGCGCTCCCTCGACCTCCTGAGTGTTTGCAAAGTAGCAATAGGTGTTCTTTTCATTCTTTGTGCAGGTCTCAACCTCGGAGAGGATTTTTTCGGACTTTTCTTCGTTGTTGCCGATAACTCCGATAGTGAGGATCTCGTCCTTGGAAAGGAGAGCTTCGATGGTGTCATTCTCCATAACCTGTTCGACAGCTTCGGTGTATTTCAAATTCTTTATGTCAAGCTGTGCTTTAAGCTCGGCACCGTCGTCGTTGTAGCTTTTGACGGAAACAACTCTGTCAAATCTGTTGATTCCCAATTCGATCGAGGGGTTGATGTCGATGCTGATATTTGCAGTCGGAGTAAGATAAACAAAACTGCCGACGATAAGGAACACAAGGCAGGCGAGGGCAGGAACAAGATAACGGTATGCCTTGGTCTTCGGCTTTTCCTGCGCCTGAGCGTTGCGGCGAATATATTCCATTGTGCTCTGCTTCAATTCATCTTCCGCATGAATTTGATCAAAAGCTTTTTTCAGTTTATCGTTCATATCCGTCACCTTCTAACTTTTCTCTGAGCAGGTTCTTTGATCGGGTAAGGAGGGTATATACCGTGTTGACATTCTTACCGAGTATACCGCCGATCTCCGCCGCCGTATATCCCTCGTAAAAGTGAAGATATACAACATCGCGGTATTTCTGCGGCAGAGCAAGCACGGCTTCCAGCACCTCTCTGTTGTCCTGCGGCATCTCGGCAGGCTGTTCAATCAGCTCGTCCAGAGATGTCGTTTTTCGGTGAAAAAAACTCTTGAGCAAATCCTTGCAGGCGTTGAGCGTTACTCTGATTATCCAGGATTTTTTATGCTCATCGCTTTCAAAAGTTATGTCGCAGAGGGCATATTTCAAGAACACATTCTGAAATATATCCTCTGCATCCGCATAGTTTTTAAGGTGAATGATACAAATGCGGCGAACCGTATCGGCATATTTTTCTATTGTCCGGTTGATGTCCTGCTCGCTCCGCATTTGTATTCACCTGCCTTTAATTGTTAATTTTGTTGCTTATTTTGAGCAATAGCCCTTGCCGCAGCCTCTGCCTGTGCCTCTGTTGTCGCA
This sequence comes from Acutalibacteraceae bacterium, assembly GCA_051881315.1. Taxonomy (GTDB): domain Bacteria; phylum Bacillota; class Clostridia; order Oscillospirales; family Acutalibacteraceae; genus CAG-488. The sequence continues at coordinate 66,082 of JBJEPQ010000036.1, forward strand.
GATACCGTCGTTGTCCTCGTCAACGAAGTTTCCGTTGCCCTGACCTGCGTTCTGACCTTTGCCCGTACCTCTGTTGTCGCAGATGCCGTCGTTGTCCTCGTCAACGAAGTTTCCGTTGCCCTGACCTGCGTTCTGACCTCTGCCCGTACCTCTGTTGTCGCAGATGCCGTCGTTGTCCTCGTCAACGAAGTTGCCGTTGCCCTGACCTGCGTTCTGACCTTTGCCTGTACCTCTGTTGTCGCAGATGCCGTCATTGTCCTCGTCAACGAAGTTTCCGTTGCCCTGACCTGAATTCTGACCTCTGCCGGTGCCTCTGTTGTCGCAGATACCGTCGTTGTTTTCGTCAACAAAATTTGCGGTCGGGCAGTTTTCGCTGTTTACGCAGGTAGCTGTCACCCTGTTGTCACAAACTCCGTCACCGTCAGCGTCGGTGTAATTCCTACCGTTCCTTGAGCCTGCGGCGAAAACGCTTGTTGCTCCGATTGATAATACCGTAACCGCCGAAAGAACGATTCCCAATGTCTTTTTCATTTCCTTTTTCATAAGATAACCTCCTTGAATTTAGCGTCGGTTATTTCCGACTTCACCTATAATACGATCGTCAAGGAGAAATCCATTCATTTTTTCAGAAAATTTTTCAGACAATATATTTTTTCAGAACGGGTATATGATTCAGTATTGCCGAAACTATGGTTGAAATAATAACTGTTGAAATCAGGGCGATGAAAAAAATCAAAATATACGGAAGGTCGAGCTTGATTATATCAAGGCGTTTAAACGTGTTGAAGACAAATATATGACAAAGATATACTCCGAAAGAATACTTCGATAAAGCGGCAATGGCACGTTTCTTCTTTTCCGAAAAAGAACGTTTTTCGCAGGCATGTTGGACGAAAATAAATATTGAGCACGAAGAAAACAGGGTAGTGGGTAAAAGATAATTCAAAAATTTAATTTGAGTGCTCATCGAGCTGAATGAGGAATATACCGTGGCAAGAGCGGAAAAGGCAATGCTCAAAAAGCCAAGGATATAAACAGAAATTCTGAATTTTTTGCTCAAAGGGTATTTATTCAGATAATATCCGAGAATATAAAATCCGCTGTATCCTATTGCGTCTGATATTCTGAACCCTTCAAAAAATTCAAATATTGTATCTCCGATAAATGGAATCAATTTTGTAAAATTTGCAAACAGACAGAAAACAAACCATATTGCGAGAAAATATTCGGTCAGCTTTTTATCATCAACGATTTTACGAAGTATTGGTGTGACTATATACAAACCGGCGATCATAAACAAAAACCAAAGATGATATTCACCTTTAATAATTCTTAAAATAAAATCTCGGGTTGAAAAACTGATTTCGGGATTTGTCGGTATGCTGTTGAACAGCGCATAAAGAAAAGACCAGAAAACAAACGAGGTGAAAATATGCAGAATATTTTTTGAATACAAATTTTTAATCCCTCTGTCCTTTTCGGGTGAGAGCATAAACATTCCGGAAATCATAATGAAAACGGGCACTGAAAAGCGAAAAACGCTGTCAAGACAGGCAAATACCGCCCAGCTTACTGTTTTTATCGGAATGTGTCGCCAAAAAAGCGAAACGGAATGGATAACCAATACTCCGAAAATTGAAACAATTCTGAGAATATCGGCATATATCAATCTTTCTTTCTTTTCCATCATAAACTCCTCGTCATTACTGATCGTTCAGAATAAATTCAATCTGCCGCACAGCGTCCCTCAGCTTGGCAAAGCCCGATTGAGGGTTGCGGTCAACGGCAGTGATTATCAGGTCGAGATCCTCAAGCGAATACATAAATCGTTTTGCCGCAGCAAGATTATTCCGCCTGACGGCGCAGATGTCAGCCATCTGCTTTTCGGTAAGAAGGTCAACGCTTTTGCAGTTTTGTTTTATCGCTTCATCAATAACGTTTTCGGGAAAAAGAATGTATCCCTGAATTTGTGAAGCTAAATCCTTTTTAAAACTCATTTTATAAAAGCACAGGCTGCTGCATTGTTAAAATGCAACAGCCTTTTGGTATCGGTTTATTTGATCTTTACCTTATAGTTCTTGATCTCAAACGGTGTTGCGTGGAAGCTGATGGTGTCGCCGTCAAAATCAACGGGAACATCGTTTCTCTCAATAAGGTCGCACTCTGCGGCATAGGTGAGGGGAGCGAAGAACTTAACGCTTGCGTCAACGCTTCTGCCTTTCTTCTCAACCATACGGATGATGTATGCGTCCTCCTCCTCGCACTTCTTGACAGCCTCAAGAGTCATGCTGTCGCTTGTGAGGGTGATGAAAGAATTGTCTGCGCCCATTTCGCCCTCGGACTTGATGTCCACGGGAACGAGAGGATGGTTGATCTCAAGACCTCTTTCAAGAGTCTTTGCTTTCTTCCAGGTTTCCGCATGAGGATAGAGAGAGTAGGTGAAGTAGTGCTCGCCTCTGTCGGATGTCGGATCGGGCTTGATCGGAGCCTTGAGCAGGGTGAGGATCATCTTGTGCTCATTGACCTCGTGACCGTACTTGCAGTCGTTGAGGAGGGAAACGCCGTAATCCTCATCGGACATATCAATCCAGTTGTGAGCGTTGACCTCAAACTTGGCCTTGTCATACGGATTGTATCTGTAAGAACAGCACTCCATTGTGGCGTAGGCAATATCTCTTGTGTAGTTCTTCGTCTGAAGATCAACGTCAAAGAATACCTTGAGGAGCTTCTGATCCTCGTGCCAGCTGATATGGGTGTCAAAGTCAATTCTGTCAAGGTCGTTGTAGATAATAATGTTCTGCTCAATCTTTGACTTGAGAACATCTTTCTCAATGGAAATCATCGTGTAAACGTCGCCCTTGACGATATCCTTGACTATGCCGTCTTTAAGCTCAAATTCACGGTCAACATAGGTTGCAACGATATCCCATGCGTCATATCCGCCGGGCATATCCTCAAAGAGTCTGAAATCGTTGCCCTTGCCGCCCTTTGAAATGACCTCACGGTTGTTCTTCTTATCAAAGATCGAAATAAGAGTAGCATTGTCATCAAGGACGAGCTTAAAGCTGTCATTTTCGATCTCCTTGCCGTTGGTCTCGTCATATGCGGGAGCTTTTGCGGCAGGCATCTTGTAATATACCTTGTAGCCGACGGCAGGAATATCCTTGGCAACGAAAACAAGCTTCTTTTCTCCGTTCGGCTTGGTGTAAGCCTGTACGGGAACCTTGCTGCCGTTCTCGTCGAAGATGTCAACCTCCTGATAGTCAAGCTCAACCTTGGTTGTAGCGTTGTTTGCAAGGGAGTTGAAAAGAGCGAACGGCTTGCCGATATTCTTATCGTATCCGATATGCTCGGCGATTATAGCAAGAGCCTCGTTACGGATTCTTTCACCTGTTTCGATAACCTCATCATAGATGCTCATGAGCTTGCCGAAAACCTCGGTGATGTGAGTTCCGGGAAGTGAATCGTGGAACTGATTTGTAAGGATCTTTCTCCATGCAAGCGAAAGCTCCTCTGTCGGATATTCGTAGCCGTAGCTCTCTGCGATAACGGCGTACATTTCAGCTTCTCTGTAAAGGTTCTCACAGTAGCGGTTAGCCTTTTTGAGAGCAGCCTTTGTGGTGTGAACACCGCGGTGCTCCTCAAGGTAAAGCTCGTCCTTCCAGGTGACGATCTTGTCGCCTGCGGCAATGGCTTTCTGTCTCATATTTTCAAGGGATTCCTCGATCTTGCAAGCCTTAGTCTCGGGAAGACCGGGGAAGTTCTTATATCTCTTGACATATTCGAGCATCTCGTTGTCAACTCCGCCGCCGCCGTCGCCCCAGCCGTAGCAGTACATTGACTCGCCGATGGTGTCCTTATCGGAATACTTAACCCAGTTTGTCTTGAGTGAGTCGGGCTCCATTGAGCCGATGAAATGAGTCGGGGGAACAGCTGCAAATACCTTCGATCCGTCGGGACCCTCCCACCAGAAGGAGTTGTAAAGCCACGGATTTGTGTCGTTCCAGATACCCATTTTGTGAGTGACGAAGTATTCCATTCCTGCCTTTTTCATAATCTGAGGCATACAGTAGCTGTTGCCGAATACGTCGGGAAGCCAGCAGGTCTTGGGCGTTACGCCGAACCACTTCTCGGCATAGCGGACGCCGTGGAGGAACTGACGGACAAAGGACTCGCCCGAAATAATATTACAGTCAGGCTCAACCCACATTCCGCCGATGTATTCCCATCTGCCTTCCTTAACTCTCTGCTGAACCTGCTCGAAGATGTTGGGATAATGAATTCTCATTTCCTCATACATTCCTGCCTGGCTCTGGGAGAAGATGAAGTCGGGATACTGCTCCATAAGACGGAGCATAGTTGCGTGAGTTCTGCCGACCTTGCGGACGAACTCCTTGTATGCCCACATATAAACCATATCAAGGTGTGAGTTGCCGATAAGATCGAGCTTGCCCATACACTTGTAGTTGGGATTGTTGTAAATTCTGTCATAAAGAACCTTTTTGCACATTCTCAGCTTTGCCTTGAATACGTCAAAATCAGGCTCGTCAAAGTCAACGTACTGGAAAGCCTCTTTAAGCGATTCTCTGATAAGGGTTGCGTAGTCGTTGCCCATACCCGGCATAAAGAGGGCATTATATACAGCCTTGATATCCCAGTAAATCTCGTTTACCTCATCGTCGGTCGTTGCGATGAAGGAACACTCAAGCTTTTTGAGAGTGCTTTCGTTTGAATGCCATACAAAGTATGATTCAATGTCGATATCGTATGTATCTCCTGCCTTGGCGCAGTCGGTAAGCACAACTGCGTTACGGAAAGGATCAAGTCCCTGGAAAGGCACTCCGTTTACGGAAACGAGGGAGTCGCCGCCGAAATAAACGTAAAGAGTGACCTTTTTGCCGTCAAATCTTTCGGGAATGGTGATCTTGTTCTTGAAGAAGGCACTGAGACCGTTGCCGCCCCAGTAGCCGCCGACGTCGAGATCCTTCCAGCCGTCATAAAGATATTCGTAGTCTCCGATATCCTTGTAAATGCACTCACGCATCTTCCACGGTGCGGTGTTTTCAAAGTCGGTATATATTCTCTTTTTAAGCGCCTTGAGCTTGATTTCTACAAGCTCGTCAAAGGCGAAAATACCTCTCTGCTTATTCTTGATAAGTCCTCGCCATGTGTCAATATGAGCTTCCATACCCTCGACTGAGGGGACGGTCTTTTTCTCATTTTCTGCCATTTTTTCAGCTCCTTTTGATGAAATTGCCAGCCGAGTTGACTGAAACCGATTTATTATACCATTTATAAAAATTTATTTCAATAAAATGCGGTAAATTACTTCAAAATTTTATGATAACGCTTGTACCCAAGAAAAAAGCAAGACCTGCACAGGTCAGCCCGATGCAGGTCTTGCGGATTTATTATAGTTTTTGCTGAGTGTGACAGCCTGATGTACTGTTATGAAATATTAGATGAAATGAAGTCTATCAGAACTGCAACAAGTGCCTTGAATAATTTGATGCTGATGTCAACAAAATCCTTGAGCAATTTGATTAAGCTGTCGTCTTCATCCTCGGAAGGATCGGTCGGGTCTGTCGGATCGGGATCGTCCGGCTCGCCGAGAGGGGGGAATAACAACGCTGTCTTTATCGGCGATTTCAGTTACGCCGTTTGCGTCCTCAAACAAGTGCTGACAGTCCTCGCAGACGTAATATTCTGTGTTGCCTGTTTCAGTAGCGGTCGCATCCTTTGCGGGAACGAACGAAAGGCTGTGGTTGCCGCTGTCAAGATCGCCGTATTCCGCGTCGCAAAACTCGCAGAAAGCCTTGCTTGTGCAGGTAGCTGTTCCGCCGGAGTGCTTAGCCTGATCCTGAATCTCTTTGCAGTCGCCGTTCTGACAATTATGCCAGTGGTAGGTATCGTCATAATCCCAATCGCCTGTAAAGTCGTGGTCATGTGTCTCAACAAGCGTCACCGTAAAGGTTGCGCCCGACTTTGTTGCAAAGTCAAAGCCGGAAAGGTCAAGTCTGATCGTCACATCGGTAAGCTCGTAGGGTGCAGTGAATGTTATGTTGCTGCCATTGTACGTTGCTTCCGATTCAACACCTGAAGCACTGTAAGTGCCGCCGAAACTATCATTCCAGGAGCTGTTTATAGCGAACTTAAATTCATAATTATTAATCTTAGTATTGTAATATGGTTCATATTTTTCAAGTTTAGTATAAGTAATTTCATATACCTTAGGTTCAATCTCCGTCATTTGGTTTGCATATGCACCGGGATCCCATTGTACGCCGAGCCAGCATGGATCTTCGGGGTCGCCGTTTCCGACGACGGTTACCGAATCAACAACGAGGTCTGTGCTGAATTCAACACCTGTACCCGTAACGGTGATTTCGTGTGTTGCGGAATCAAAGGTGATTGTTACATCACAAACGGAAACCACATTGAAGGTAACGTTATAGTTTCCATCTGCGCCGTACCAGGTTTGGGTACCGTCGTTGAAATTTTCGACAACCTTGAATGTGTAGCCATTCTTAACCGCTACATTGGTATATACCTTTATGTATGTACCGTCTCCGTTTGCTGTCATAACGTTTCCTTCGTTTCCGTCGGGAGAGCCTTCCCAGTTTCTTTCGCAGAGTTCACTAGATCCTGCCACAACATATGTCGGATCGGATGCAAATGCCATAGTCGGCACTAATGTAAGCATCATACAAAGGGCAAGCGCTATGCTTAAAATTCTTTTTTTCATTGCAGTTTCCTCCTAAGAGAATATTTTTGATTTTGACTTATTCTGTAGGCTCCCTTGTGTAAAGGTAGGCTTTTTTCGGTTGCGTTTCATAACAAATTATGAAATAAGAGCCGCAAATAACATTATTATAATCGCAACAAGATCCTTGAACAGTCTTACGCAGATTTTACCGAGAGCCCTGAGCCATTGAATGAAGTAGCTTAACAGATCTTCGGACTGTTCCGGCTCTTCAACGATGGGGATAATCACGCTGTCTTTATCGGTGATCTCCGTTTCGCCGTTTGCGTCCTCAAACAAACGTTGGCAGTCCTCGCAGACGTAATATGCAATGCTGCCTGTTTCCGTTGAAGTCGCTTCCTTTGCAGGAACGAGCGTGAGTCTGTGATTGTGGCTGTCAAGCTCGCCGTATTCAGCACCGCAGTAATCACATTTTGCCTTGCTGATGCAGGTAGCTGTTCCGCCTCTGTGTCCGTCATTTACCGTTACAATCATTTCCTCGGAAACATTTCCGTCCTTGTCTGTGACAACGATAACTTGCTCGCCCTCGGCAGGGAAGAGGGTGTAACGGTTATTCTCGTCGAGGTCAATGGGATTGCCGTTCACGGTTACGCTTGCAATGTTTTCCTCAATAACGGTAAACGTCTGTGCAGAGCAATAAGTCTTGCCGTTTTCAAGACCTGTGATAACGGGAATTGTAATATCCTTCCACTGCGCAACAAGAATAACGCTTGTTTCATTCACCGCAAGGTCGGAATATTTGGTGTCGGCAGTTACGGTCTCATCTGCGCATTTCCAGCCGATAAATTCATAACCGTCTCTTGTGGGAGCGGTAACATTGTCGAGAACCTTATCGCTCCATTTTACACCTGTACGGATGCCGGGAGTTGAGCCGTCGTTCAGATCGTAAGTTACTCTGTAATTACGGTCGACAATATTCCTCTTGTATCCGCAGGAGCACTCCTCCCAGCGATATTCATTGTCCTGCTTGTTGCTGAATGAGTGTAACTCAATATTGTGCTTGACATCACAGCCTTCAACTGAGCAAATCTGCCAGTGATTTGTTCCGTCCCGGTCATAGCTATATACAGTCGAGCAATCAACAAATGCGCCGTCATAGTGATAGCAGGTTTCTGCGTCGCCTACCTTGATGACATGGTGCTTGCCTGTGATATATGCGTACAGATTTGTGTCGCCGCTGTCTACTGCCGAATGATTTGAAGGCTTGTATTCTTCGCCGTCAATATAGACCGTAGCTCCGTTTTCGTTGGAAACTGTCTTTAGGTAAACATCTTCACCTTTGTTGTTTTTGGGGGTTACCGCTACCGAAGAACCGTAAAGGTTAAATCCGCCTCCGATGGCAGGTCCGTTTTGGGTGTCCGGATTTTTAAAAGTAATTTTTACGGAGCCGCCGTCAATTATGATGTTTTTACCTTCTCCGGGTTCGTTGTTGGGGTTATTTAGGTCATAATTGCTGCCGCCGCCGATACCTGTTCCTCTGTATCCTGCGATAATGCTTACAGTGCTGTTTTCTATTTTTATATCACTGCCGTCGCCGAAAATTCCGCCGCCGATGCCTGCAACTCTCTCACCGCCTGTTACAGAGATTTCACTGTCCGATATAGTTATGTTACTGCCGGCTCCATAGCAACCGCCGCCGATTCCTGCGCCGAAAGAAGCGCCGATTGCGGTGACTTTGCCGCCCGATACGGTGATATAACTGCCGGAACCATTATAGCAGCCGCCGATGCCTGCGCCGGCGTATCCGCCGTTTGCTTTAACCTCGCCGCCTGATACGGTGATATAACTGCCGTCTCCTTCGTAGCCGCCGCCTATACCTGCGCCGTAGCTGTCGGAGGATGCGGTGACTTTGCCGCCTGATATAGTGATATTGCTGCCGGTTCCGTTGTTACCTCCGCCTATACCTGCGCCGTAACTGTTGGAGACTGCGGTGACTTCGCCGCCTGATATAGTGATATTGCTGCCGGCTTTTTGGTAGCCGCCGCCGATGCCTGCGCCGGTGTATATGCTGGTTGCGATAACCTCGCCGTCGGATATAGTGATATTGCTGCCGGTTCCGCCGCTGCCGCCGCCTATTCCTGCGCCGCCTTCTCCGCCTGTTGCGGTTACTTTGCCGCCTGATATGGTGATGTTACTGCCGGTTCCGTTGCTGCCGCCGCCGATGCCTGCGCCGTTCTTACCGCCGTTTGCGATAACTTCTCCGCCGGATATGGTGATATCCTTGCCGGCACCCTTGTAGCCGCCGCCGATGCCTGCGCCGCCCCAGCTGCTTTTGGCTGTAATATTACCGCCTTTGATTGTGATTTTATTACCCGAGCCGTTCTTTGCTCCGCCTATTCCTGCGGCACTGCCGTTTGCAAATATTGTACCGCTTTCTATTATGATGTTTGCACAGCTCTTTGAGCTGTCATAAGCCGCGCCGATGCCCGTGCCGTCGTTGCCGCCGTATGCGTTAAGCTTTCCGCTGCCCTTGATTGTCAGCGTGCCTATGGTGTCGCCTGTACCGCTTTTTTCAAGTCCTGCACGGGAAACACCGCTTTTCAGCGTATTTTCGGTGCCGTCTTTAAGCGTTACGGTAACGTTTCCCTGGCTGTTTGTCGGAATACAAAATGCCGCAGAACCGCTGGACTTTCCGATTACACCCGTGTCCGCAACATCAATATTTACGCCTGCAAGAATGATGTTAGCCGAAACATCCTTTTGGACGGTAATTGTATTGTCGGTCGGGGTGTCCTTGTCGGCATTCTCTATTGTTATTTCTTTAGATGAAAGGACGGTCAGCACATCGTCGTCATATGTGTAATCCACACCGTATGTAAGGCTTGAGCCTGTTACCTTTAAATCCTTGACATTAAGATAAGAGTTGGGATTATAAAGTCCGTTATAAACCGCTGTTATGCGCTTTGGAACAGTAGCGGTATCTGTGTTTATTACCCCGTTATCAATTATCACTTCTTCCTGACTTTCGTCAGTCATAAAATTACTACCGACCAAAGAAAGTGTAAGACATTCAACATTAAGGTTAACGGTTGTTTCACCTGAGCCGACAACCCTAAATGTGACTGTGACAAACGGAACATAGCCTTTGCCGGCAAAGCTGTATAGTTTTAATTTATTCGCATTTCCTGTAATACTACCTTCATTCGAATAGTTACAGACAAGATTATCTACCAAAGGCATAAGGATAATATCGTCACCACTCTCATTCATATTAGCTGCATAGTCAAATTCAAGACAGGCAGGGTCATATGATAATGTCCACTGCAAATCAAGCACATTCTTGCTGCTGTTTATGAAGTAGGTTACTGTTACATATTCTTCACCCTCGGCAACAGTTACCGAGTTTTGGGGGAAGTAGTTTGAAGTTGCGTTTACTGTAAGTCTTTCAGAGGGATCTGTGGCATAAACTCCTATGCCCGAAACCAACACCGAAGAAATAACAAGCATCAATGTGAGCAAAACGCTGATTACTTTTTTAAACATTCAATAGCTCCTCCTAATTTGGTTTAATTCTATAATTAACAGAATACTTTTTCGGTTGCTGTAACGGTAATCGTACCGTCGCTTACAAAGAGAAGTGTAAGCAGAGCAATATTAAAGCTCATCAATTACACCTGCAACATACTTTTGAATCCGGGTGGCGTCGAAGATATTTATTTGTCCGTCGCCGTTAGTGTCTGCAACTGATTTTGCTATATCATCAAAATCGACCATTCCCGCAAGATATTTTTGAATCTCGACGGCGTCCCTTGCACTAATAACTCCGTCCAAATTCACATCGCCGAGAATAGAAACCGATGATGCTGTGTCTAAGGTTTGCTCTGCGTCTTCCGCATTGGTGTTTCCAACCGCAAATGCGGTTGTCAGCGCAAACGTCAGCAAAAGACATATCGCAATAATTACGCTCAGAATTCGTTTTTTCATTGTAGCCTCCTCCTAAGATTATATAATGTATAGCTTGCCTTTGTTTCTTTCGGAACATCTATAAAGGTAAGTTTGTCTGAATTTTTAAATGCAGACAAACTTACCGTTGCGTGAGTTGTTATGATACAAGTGAATCGAGTAACATTATACAGCTTGCCAGGAATGCCTGGAGCAGTCTTACAAAGGATACAAAGACAACCTTGATCCATTTTATTATGCTGTTGCCATCGTTATCGGAAGGATCTGTCGGATCGGTCGGGTCTGTCGGATCTGTCGGATCGTCAGGCTCGCCGAGAGGAGGAATAACAACGCTGTCTTTATCGGTGATTTCCGTTTCGCCGTTTGCGTCCTCAAACCAACGCTGACAGTCGTCGCAGACGTAATAAGCTTTGTTGCCCGACTCCGTAGCGGTCGCTTCCTTTGCGGAAATGAATTTCAAGCTGTGGTTACTGCTGTCAAGTCCGCCGTATTCCGCACCGCAATATTCGCAGAAAGCCTTTTTGGTGCAGGTTGCAATTCCGCCGGAGTGCTTAGCCTGATCCTGAATCTCTTTGCAGTCGCCGTTCTGACAATTATGCCAGTGGTAGGTATCGTCATAATCCCAATCGCCTGTAAAGTCGTGGATATGCTGCTCGGAAACTGTTATCGTAAAGGTAGCGCCCGTCTTTGTTACATTGTCAAATTCAGTAAGATCAAGTCTGAGCGTTACGGTGGAATTGTCGTTGAGCACCGGGAAGGCTATTAAATAATCGTATTTATATTCTGCTTTTGTTTCGATGCCCGAGCCGCGATAAGTGCCACTCCAGGAATCGCTGTCAGAGTTGTATGAGGCGAATGCGACCTCATAATGATTATAAAGCGCACTTTCATTAGCTTTAACGCCATTATATGTAATTTCATATACCTGAGGTGAAACAACCGTCATGAGGTTTTTGTAGTCGATATTTTCACCCGATACTCCGTTAAGCCAGTTTCCTTTTCCGTTGCCGAAAGCAATGATTGACGGGCACTTATAAATATAGTTTACAACAATATCCTCTTGTGTGAATGTGCCGGTTGCGTTACCGAAAACTCCTTTATAGGAATAATATTTGTCGGTGACCTCCGGGTTGGATGCAGTCTGGTATGCGGTGCCTATTTCACCCTGCAAAACAACAGAGTCCGCAAGCTTTGTTTCACCGTCTTCGTAAAGATAGTTTACGGTTACCGTGCCTATATTATCTTCTATTGCGGCGGATTCGTAGCTGCTCTTTTCTACGGCTATCAATGCCGAATATGCAGGTACGTTAAAGGTTGAGCCGCTAACCTCGGCAAGCTTTTTTACGCCGGCAGTGCTGCCGTTTGCAATAACTACCCACTCGGTGGTTTCTTGATCCTTTAATGTAACCTCTGCGTCGGTATCGGCACTGTTAAAGATAACCGCCATCTTGCTCCACTCGCCGGGAGTATTATTGGAAATCGTGTAAGCAATCTGATTTGTTGAGTTAGCTATGCTGTCATTGAAGATGAAAGCGTTTTTGTACGTATTGTCGGCGCAGGTCAGGGGAGAGAAGTTCTTCCTTATTTTCATAAGTCCCTTGTAGTAAGAAACTACGTCGCCGTATATCAGAGTATTCTCCCATCTTATTTTAGATGTATCGGCATTATTATAGCCTCTGATTCGGCCGTCTCTGCTGCGGCACATCTCCTCACCGGCAAACATAAGCGGAATACCCTGGGACATATAAACTATGGAGCCTGCAAGCTTGTTAATCTTTACTGCTTCCGGAATTCTTCTGCCGTAGTCGGCATCTGTTGCAGAACTGATAATTTTGTCGTAGAGGGTTAAGCCGTTTTGAGATGAAGCGTATGAAATAGTCTGCGACGGTGTAACGGATGCTGAGATTTCGCCGCTCAGGGGGTGGGCTGTCAGTCCGTTCTTAACCAGGGGAGCCGCAGATGCTTTGCCCTGTGCAAATCCCAGGTCTTCTATATTCGATTCATAGCCCCTGATACCGGTGCTGAGAGCGTTATTATAAAAAGCAAAATTGCTGCTCAGCTCATCGGCATTTTCCGCGGTTACAGGCAAATATTTCTGTCCGGTGCAGGTTGTTGACGGGTGATAAGAATTGCCTACGTACTGCTCGTTGCCCCATGTTATGATTCGGGAATCCACACTGTCGAGCTCGTCTCTTATCATATTTACGGTCTCAACATCCATAAGACCTGTTGAGTTAAAGCTAAAGCCGTCAATGTGATACTCGTCTACCCAGTAAAGCAATGAATTAATAATAAAATTACGGTACATTACGCGCTCTGTTGCTAAGTCGTTACCGTAGCCTGAGCCGTTGGAAAAACCACCGTCTGCGGTATATCTATAATAATAGTCGGGCACAGTTGCCTGGAAAGCGGAATTATTTGAGAAGACATGGGTGTAGTCAACATCCATTACAACGGAGATGCCTGCATTGTGAAGCGCCTGAATCATTTGCTTACATTCCGTGATTCTGACGTTGCCATTATAGGGGTTCGAAGCATACGAGCCCTCGGGAACATTGAAGTTTTTGGGGTCGGTTCCTGTAGAGTAGTATTCGTTTGAGCTGCTTTCGTCAATAGAAGCAAAGTCGTAGAACGGATTAAGCTTAACCGTTGTTACACCAAGCTCTTTAAGGTAGTCAATGCCTGTGGAAACATTACCCTCGCCGTTGAGTGTTGTGCCGCTTTCGGTGAAGCCGAGATACTTGCCCCTATTATCTTTGGACACGCCGGAGGAAGCGTCATAGGAAAAGTCTTTAATATTTAAATCCCACACCAAGGAATCGGTGGTTTTACCGACGAACACATGACTGTCGTTTTCCCAACCCTCGGGGTCGGTGGAATCAAGGTCGCATACCATTGAGCGGTCACCGTTTATTCCTGCTGCAACCGCATAGGGGTCCGTTGTTTTCTTCGTTGTTACTGCTGAACTTGTTACGCTTTTGGCTGTGACTGTGTAGGTATAATAAACGTCTCTGAAGTCACCCTCCAAATATACTGACCAGACGCCTGTTGTCTCGTCAAAAGTCATATCGCCTTTACCCAATTCTTGTGCGTACGGCTCGCCGTCAGAACCGGTTGAATAAATATTTACCTCCACATTCGTTGCAGTAGGTGCCCAGACCTTAAAGGTTGTGGCATCGGGTGAATATGTTACGCCAAGATCGTTTCCTGTGTAAACGTATTTGCTTTCAAGCTCTTTGCAAGCCGTTGTTTTGGCTGAATCGGCAGTATAATCACTGCCGGAAAAGTCTGTACCGCACTCGGGACACTCGACGAACCAACGTCCGTTTTCACGCTTAGGCACATAGCTGTGGGCTGCCAGGTTGAAGATCTGATTGCAACCGCTGACAGTACATGCTTTCCAATGGTTAGTTTTATTTATCTTCCAATCGCTGAATATGTGCTCATGATTCTGTTTAATTTCAACCTTAATTTGAGGACGTATGTAATGGTTAGCTGAATCGTAAATAAACTGTAATGTGTATGTTATATCTGCCCAATTGTACGGGGAAGATATCTCAATATAATCATCTTCCGGCACTCCGCCTTCGGGGACAGATTTCATATTTGCGAAGTCAAAATCGTCTGAGATTTCGCCTGTTATGTATTGTGAATCGGAGTTTACAAAAACAAACTTCTGATTTTCACATTTCGGAACATTCAATGCCGTAAATTCATAAACATCAGGTGAGACCTCGACCATTCGGTTTAATGATGTTTTGCCGTTGCCGACGCCGTTGTTGATAAGCCCGGAGCCGCAAATATAATAACCGCTGTAATCGATGTTATCTTCTTTGTTCTCCGCACCTATCATCGGCACTAATGTAATAATCATACATATTGCCAGTATTACGCTCAGAATTCGTTTTTTCATTGCAGTTTCCTCCTAAGATTATTTTGGGTTATATTTTATAATAAAGAGCTCAAGACTTTCCTTGAGCACTTCTATCTGGGATTTGAGATAGTACTCATCTTCAAACAGTGCGTAATGTACGCAGGCTCTGATTAAAATAAATATCAGCGGCGTCAGCTTTTCGCTGGGAATACCCAGCTTGCCCTCCAGGCTCCTTGCATATTCCGAATAACGCCGATCCACACCTGCAAAGAATTTCTTGCCGTATTCTATGTATTTCGGGTGGGTATAGACCTGATACATCAGGCGGTATTTTTTTCCGTGCTTTCGTGCCGTCCAGTACGGTATCTCGTCAATGAACCGCCACAGCTCCTCGACATCCGAAGGGGCTTTCGCCATAAAATCGTCTTCAACCTTACTCATACAGTATTCTGTTGACTTAACGATAAGGTCGTCTAAATTGTCAAAATACTGATACAGGCTCGCAACATTACAGCCGCAGGCGGCAGCAACGGCTTTTATACCGACAGCGTTAAGGCCTTTCTCCGCATAGCAGTCAAAGCACTTTTCCATGATCTCAATTTGCTTTGCCCTGCGGGCTTCTTCGTTTACAGTGCGCAATAAAAATCCCCCCTTGCCGCAAAAAAGCAAACGTTCGTTTATATTATACTGTTTTCGCTATGTTATGTCAAGCATTGACTGTAATAATTATAGCTTTTTAACAGATAATTACTTCAAATCTTATTAAATATCTTTATTAAGCTGTTACCTTTTAAAGGTTCATGCAAAAGAACAGTTATTTATTATGATAATAATATTGCTTCCTTTTCTATGAAACTGAGCAAACGGTGTGAGTGTCAATTAAAAAGGTTAATTTTTTTTAAAATGGAGAAAAACAGTTATAATATTGTACAAATTATTACATTAGAAATCACTAAATCATTGATTTAATTAAAAAAAATACAACATTTATATAAAATACATAAAAAATGATTTTATAATATTGATTCTTTAGGAATAATGGGCTATAATTGCACTTGTAAGCTATACAAAACAGTAATTTTGTATATCATAGTTGTTGCAAATATAAAAAGAATTAAGGTGATTATTATGTCAGAGATAAAAAAGAAAGTGCTTGATCTTGACGGAGCAGGAATAATCTATCCCTATGTTTCAAGTGAAAAATGGAACAGCGTGTATCGCATTGAGGTGAAGATTAAAGAGTCTGTCAATCTTGAAAGACTTTCAAAAGCCATTGCCGAATTATATCGAAAATATCCTTATTTCTTTATGACTATCGGAGAAACAAAGAAAAAATATTATCTCAAGGAGTGCGAGGTGAATATTAACAGGCTTTACGGAGAGGATAACGGTCCTTGTAAGCCTTTTAATTTAAAGCTTGGCGAGCCGCTTATTCGTTTTTTGTACAGCGATCAATCAATAAAGCTTGAAATGTTTCACAGTCTTACGGACGGGCGAGGAGCGATTGAGCTTATGAAAGCTTTCTTGAAAGAATATTTCACAGAAGGAGCTTCCGAGGAACGCAATGAGCTCTTAGATAATACTGAGGATATTTTTGACAGGATTTACAAGACAGGCGGAAAAAATGTCAGCAGGCTTCTTCCTGATTCTTTTCAGATTGGCAGAGAACATCCTATTGCGTTCAGCTTCAAAACTATCGAAATGCCGAGCAGTAGTCTTATTGACGCCGCCCACAGATACGGAGTATCGGTTGCAGTTTTTCTTTGCGCTCTGCACATCAAAGCGATTGCCGACACAAGGACAAGCTTCCGCAGAAAGATCTGCATTTCAGTTCCGGTTGAGTTAAGAAAGCGATTTAACTTTATGTCATGCCGAAATTCATCTTTATACTTTCTCGTTGATGTTAATCAGGAGGAGACAATCGACTTTAAATCCCTGATTGAAACAGTCAGAAAGAAGTTTAAGGAAAATATCAATATCGAAAATATGCGTAACATTGCATATACAAATGTTAAATCTGCTAAAATGAAAGCTTTTGAGCTTCTGCCGCTGTCCGTAAAAAGTACAATTTTGAAATTCGGTTATAAACACATGGGAGAAAACCAGTTCAGCTCGGCTTTAACTGATATCGGGGTAATTAAGCTTGACGAAAATCTCAGCAAGCTTGTTGAAGATATTTATTTTGTGCTTGGTAAACAGGTCACTCACCCCATAAACATTGCCGCCTCAACCTATAAGGAAAAGGCAAAGATGGTTGTTTCATATGATATTGAGAGCGATTTTTATATCAATGCTTTGAAGCGATTGATAGGGAAATATGTACTCTGTAATTAACTTTTAATCATAAAGAAGAAAAGCTATCATTTACAAACGGGATTTTTTCCGTGCTTTGTAAATCATAGCTTTTGTCTGAATAAAACGGTCAGACCGACCTTAAAAATCAGTTTTTAATTCTCGGGAACTGCTTCTCGTCGCATCCCATGACTCTTGCAAGCTGAACTGAAATTTCACAGTTTTTGTACGCTTCACCCGTTACGAAGCCTGCGTCGGTTGCGGAAACGTAAACGGGAACATTAACGCCTGTATGACTGCCTGTTGTGTAGTAATACTCATCAGTCTCGGCATTGTATGTGATACCGCCTGTTTCATGGTCGGCTGTTACAAGAACAAGCGTGTCGCCGTCCTGTGCGGCATAATCAAGCGCTACCTGAATAGCGTCGCTGAACTCGGCAAGATGTGAGGTTGCCCCGTCAAAGTTGTTGCTGTGTGAGTTCTTGTCGATATGTGCGCCCTCAACCATCAGGAAGAAACCGTCCTCGTCATCGTCAAGAAGGTCAATAGCCTTTTCCGTCATTTCGGCAATTCGGGGAGTGTCGTTATCGTTCTTGATTCCGGCAATGTCATCCCAGTCAAACTGGGCAAATGAACGGGAGCCTTCCTCAAGCGAATTCATTTCCGTAGCCGTAGTGATGTAATCAAAGCCGTTTTTGGCGCATTTTTCCGCCGTTACGCTTTCAGAAGCACAGCCCCACAAAAGTGTAAGCTCAGATTTCATCTGATCGTTTGAAATATTCTTTTCGTTTCCGCGTGCAACCGCATGAGCCGAAAATGACGCCGGAGTTGCGCCGCTTGTTTTGTCGGTTGTAACAACGCCTGCAAGCTTGCCGTTCTCGATTGCAACCTCAGTAAGATTGGCAGGGACGTGCCGGTAATTCGCAAGCGGATTGAAAAGATATACGCCGACTGCGCCGTTGTAGGTTCTTACACCGCATGCAAGAGCAGTTCCGCCTGCGGCGCTGTCTGTAACCTTATTCGTGAAGCTTCTTGTTTCTGACTCGCAAAGAACGGGCATATTGTCCATTGCAAGATCAGGGGTTTTCATTTTCTTTGTAGCTGCGATTGTGTTGAAGCCCATACCGTCACCGATCATAAGAATAACGTTTTTATAGGTTTTGTAATCCTCGTGACCTGTTGCTTTTTTGCCTGTCATTCCGAACAAACCGGAAATACAGATAAGTGCGGAAAGAGCAAGTGAAAGAATTGTTTTAATGATTGTCAAAACAAAGCCCTCCTTAATTCATTATTGTTTTTAACGATTTTATTTTGTCATTCTGTAAGCCGTGAGATTTGTTGTCATACGTCTTTCGCCGCGGTCAAGAACATGGAAAACAGGTCCGTCCTCGTCAACGGTGATTGTGATATCCTCGGCCTCAAACTGAGAGCCGACATTTCTTGTGAAAGCGGTTTCAACCTCTCCCGTTGTAACGTCAAGGCTGAGAATACGCTTCCGGTCGTTTTCCTCGTCGCAGGAAAGGTAGAGCTTGCCGTCATAAAGCTCCGCACCCTGTATTCTGTCAACAGGCTCGGAAAGCGGAAGTGTTTTAACAAGCGTCAGATCGTCAAGATCGAACACGTTGAGCACGGTTGCGTTGCTCCATTCTGCGGTGTAGAGATAATTGTTTACCTCGTCAACCGCACACCACGGAACACCCTCAAGGTGAAGCTCATGGGGAAGCTCATAATATGTACCGGTAAATTCAAGCGTTTCTGCATCGTAAAGAGCAATAAACGAGTTGAGATAATCGGGACCGTCCTCGATTGCGGCATAGACATAACCGTTGTGGTAGCTGAGACCGCCGATGTGGTTACAGCCCCTTTCCTGAAGAGCTTCGGGAATGGCATTTATGTTCATTCGTATCATCTTTCCGGTTTTGATATCTGCTTTTCCGAGATGCTTATTGCCGCTAAAATAAAAATATGTTCCGTCGTTCGTAACGCCCTGTGAGGAAACGTCATAGTTGAGAAGAGCATATCTGTAACGTCCGCAGATCTCAGCTCCGTCGGGAGAGGGGAGATCCTTTTCGTCAACACTGACTATCAGAAGAATGACAGCAGTAACAATGGCGGTTACGATTCTCATAACCGATAAGAGACATTTGGGAATAATCATTTTTACCATATCCTTTGCAAAATTTTTTAATAATTGTACTACTTTGCCGGATAAAAGTCAATCAAAAACGGAGCAATACAGACAAACATATCGGTAATTAAAAAAATATATTGATTTGATTATTACAATATGATAAAATGTTTGTCGTAATTAACCGTTGTTAACGGAAAGGATGAAAAAAGCAATGAGCCTTATAGATCAACAGCATTTCGGCATCGCCAGAAAGATCGTTTCAAATATGACCTCCGAAAGTTGGGAGACCATTCCTCATACCTGCGTAACCTCCGAGCCTGAGGCCACGGAATTTATGAAAGTCCTCTCGGAAATAAATGAGGGCAAGGACAAGTCCGAGAAAATTACGGTCAACACCGCTTTGCTGAGAGTGATTGTCGAGGGGTTAAAGGTTTGCCCCAAGATGAACAGCCATATCCAATTCAGCAGACGCCTTGTAAGGGGCAGGGTGGACACCTTTGACCACATTGACATTTCGATGCCCGTCGTTCTGAAATCGGGCGAGATGATGACAGTAAACCTTCATTCCTTTGAGGACAAGACGATGTCGCAGATGCGTGACATTATTCATAACACAATGGAAAGAGCGAACAACTCGGACATGAACGAGGTTATGTTTGAGGTTTCAATGGACAATACCATTCAGGGACTGAAAAAAGGAAAAATCTCTCAGACCGTTTGCAGACTTATCGGTGCTAAAACAGGAAAGCACAAGGTTAAAACGCTCAAGGGAGCGGAAAGGAAAGCATATTACAGCAAGCCCGTTGAAACAAGGCTGACAAAGCATGATATCGAGCAGGGTACAATTACCGTGTCGAATTTAGGTTCGCTTTACCTCGGCTGGGAGGGTGCATGCACGATCCTTGAGATCATTCCGCCGCAGGTCGTTGCAATCGGAATAGGTGCGATCCGTCATACACCCGTATGCGATGAAGACGGAACGATCCGTGCCGGAATTAGATTGCCGTTGACTATCTGCTTCGATCACCGTGCGCTTGATATGGGCGACGTTGTACCCTTTATGAAAAAGCTTGACGAAATATTCAAAAACCCCTCTGTGTTGAAAGAGTGGGTGTGATAACAACGAACCTCTCTGCCGATTGTGACAGAGAGGTTTTTTGTTATCAATTCAGCAATACAATTTCCAAAGTCATTACGGATTCTTGCGTTTGGATCGGTTGAAGCTTACCGCAAACAGAAATAATGCCGCCGCAAGCAGTACGGCAAAGCCTACCGCAATGTACCAACCGCCGGTCGTGCTTGCTCCCGAAGACGGCATATGCACCGTCAGATAGTTCGCAAGCTCAATATTTATTACCTTATCGGAAATATCTTTAGATATTCCGTCGATAGTTGCGGTTGTACCCGAGGGATCAATGTTTATCTTTAAAGGCTTGTCAAGCAGTCGGTAACCCGAGGGTGCTTTGGTCTCGACAAGGTAGTAATCCGTTCCCGACATAAGCTTTTCGCCGAAAGCAGCTACTGCCTTGGAGCCGTCTGAGGTCAAGGCGGTTACTTTTGCGGAAACAGCCGTGCATTTTATTCTTTTGCCCTCATAAACAATGGTTTTGCTGCCGCTGCTGTCGGGAAGATAAACAGTAAATTCTGCGCCTACAAGCGGCACTTTATTTTCCGCCGTTGACTGATCGCCGTCAATTTTAGCAACATTGAGAGAATACATTCTTTCAAATCGTGCGTAATATGTAGCGTTGGTTGTGGTTGTATAGCTTAGTGTATTGCCGTCCGACAAAATCATATCATCGGGAACCTTGTTGCCCTCGGAATCGTACCAACCGACAAACCAATATCCTGTTCCGGGAATTGCTGTGGAGCTAACGACCTTTCCTACAACGTCGGTATAGGTATATCTGCTGAGTGTGGCGATATTGTCGTCTGTTATTTCTTCAATGGTATCGCCGTCAACAAGCTGACGGATGTATGTCTGAGTGATGTTGCCCGAAAATCTTGCATAATATGTATTAACGCTTTCCTTTGTTTCCGTATAGGTAAAGGTGTTGTGGGTTGTAACAAGATTTCCGTCTGTGTCATACCAGCCCTCAAAGGTAAAGCCTTCCTTAGCGGTTGCCGTAGCTGTAATTATTTCATCGGTTGTTGCGTGGTAGGATTTTGCGCCGTTTTCGTTGTATGCACCGTTGTAGTTTTCATCAGTTTTGTCTGTAACGTTTGTTATTTCAACCGTGCCGCCGCTCTCGGAATCAATGTACTGATTTTCTCCTACACCGACCTGCGTAATAAACGCCTGAAGCCAACGCCATTGTGCAACAAGGGTAAGACCTTTGTGCATATTGGCGTATATAATTTCCTCACCGTTATCGTTCCAGGTTACGCCTGTAATATTCTGAGTTTCATCGTTGTAGCTTTTTTGCTCGCTGAGAGTAACGCTGCCGCCGTAAATCTTGAAATACTGCGCCGCAACCTCAACCGAAGCGTCGTCGATTGTATAATCGCAGGCGATAGTATGCTCGCCGTCAAGCATCAATCTTCCGAGCTGATCCGCATTAACGGTATTGACCGTTTCACCCTCGGATATTTCAACGGTATCACCGGTCAGAAGCCAGCCCAAAAACTTCCAGCCGTCATTCTGTCCCTCTGCCGCATGAGAAACATACGGCTCAATAAAGATTGTACCGGTTTCACCCTGTGCGTTGTCGGGATCGAGAACGGGCTTGAAGCTGTAAACATTTTCAAGCTCGTCGGTATTATAAATTCTTTCGGCAATATACGGTTTACCGCCGTTCGGATCGTAGGTTATCGTAGGACTCTTTATGAATACAAAATGCAAATCGGTCGCCGAAGCTATATCGTCCAAATAATAGGTGTAGACGATATCGCCGCTTTCATTGGTGGTTTTTACCCATTTATCCTTTTTCTGTTCTTCTGTCAAGTCGCCGGTGTCCTCAATTTCGTTTCCGGCTAATTGAACAAACACAGAATACGGATCGCCGTTTTCGTCCTGCTTAGTGTAGTAAACTCCGACAAATTCACAGCCTGCTGTTGCATCGGCACTCTTTACAATAGCCTGAATTTTCAGTGGCTCGCCGTCGATTACATGGGTGACAAGATTGTTGTCAACGGTGATCTGGTGACCTTCGGAACCGCCGGTTCCGCCGGACGATCCGTCGCTTCCGCCGACGACGCCGCTTCCGTGAGCGGTACTGCTTCCTGTAAGCGGATGATAAAGCTGGAAGTTTATGTTATCAAGGAAATTTCCGTAGGTCTTTTCCTTGCCCTCCGGCGCAGTTGAATTATCAAATCCTACAGAAACAAAGCCAAACAGGGTTTCGGTCTGTCCTGCCGGAACGGTATAAAGATAATATTTGCTTAAATCCACATCTACTCCGGTCGATCCAGATGAACTTCCGGCAGAGCCTCCGGCATTGGAGCCGTAGGAGTTCCACGGGTTAACGGTTTCGGTTGTGGCTTTACATGACGACATGATCCAGATATCCCATCTCTCGGTATAGATGTTACTGGGCGTCAGGCTGAAAGCGTTGTTACCCGCATTGTCTTCAAAAGTACCGCTCGCGGCGAATTTTTTACTGTAAACGACGAGCTTTTCGCCGAGACCTGCTGAGGTCTTAAACGAGGTCAGACCTTGTTCGATGAGCCAATCGACCATCTGCATAAACTGATCTCGTCCGTGTTTGGCAGGTTTTGATGGATCAATATCCTGTTTGGGACCGATAACAAGAGCCATGGTGTCGGTTCCGTTACGGGCGCCGTGATCGAGTCCCCATTCATAAATAGTTGACGGCATTGTTGAAACATTCTGGTACAGCGTGCTTTCTTCGTCAGCGTTGAGCTCTGCTCCGTAGCTTCCTACCGTAGGAGTTAATTGTACCTTAGTACCTTCATCGTTTTTTAAATAAACACCGAGGTTATTCGTATACAGCTCGATTTTGCTGTCGGTTGCTGTTGTATTCCAGTAGGGAACGAGGTTCTTGTTGACCTGCTTATAAGAATCCGTCCAGGTCTGTCCCTCTTCAAAGCTGCCGTTCTGCAGCTTTTTTACGTTAGCGGCAGTGTCATCGCTCAATGTGCTTGCGTCCCCATCCGTAGCCATAGTTTCCAATGAACTGCCTGAATTTCCGGAAGTATCGGCAGAAACTTCCGCCGAAACACGGATTATAAGATGATGCAATAAGGGAGAAACACAGCAAACGAGCATAACAACAGCAAGAAAAACGGCAAGCTGACGCTTCATTTTCTGTCTGTTGGGACGTTTATTTTTTGCACGATACATTAACTTTTTCTTCCTTCCGTTAATTCTCCGCCGCAGAGTTATGCAATCAGAGAGATAATATAACATACAATTATATTTAATATAACATAATATGATATATAATTCAATATTTATAAGAGATTTATTGTACTTTTTTGCATTATTTTTCAGCGAAACAACTTCGTCAAATGCTATGAAAAATCAGTTAAATGAATGATTGATATTGAATAATGAAAAATAAGAATAAAACATAGAAAATCCGCCCTCATCAGAGAACGGATTTACTGTCTGTCAAGATAAAAAATAAGCTCCAAAGACTGATGCCTTTGGAGCATTGGTCCGAGTGGCGAGACTCGAACTCACGGCCTCTTGAACCCCATTCA
>JBJEPQ010000037.1:0-1561 GCA_051881315.1 Acutalibacteraceae bacterium
TCCTTTTTCAAGGCTGAAAGGCAACGCAGACAGCGAGTTTAATAATCGCAGCCATAGAAAGATAACCGTCATTGACGGCAAAGTAGGTTATACAGGCGGCATCAACCTTGCAGACGAATATATCAACGAAATCGTTAAACACGGTCATTGGAAGGATACAGGTATCAGGCTTGAGGGTGAAGCGGTTTGGGAGCTTACCCGACTGTTCCTGATTGATTACGGGATCAACGTAAAGAAGATGCCTGAGATCAGAACTGATCTTTTTCTGCCCCAAAACATAACCGAAAGCGGATATTTGATTCCCTTCGGCGACGGCCCACGTCCCCTTTACGAGCGCAGAGTCGGAAAGAGCGTAATTCAAAATATCCTCAACAGCGCCACACGCTATGTATATATGACATCGCCATACCTCATTATTGACAATGACCTGTGTCAGAGCATCGAAAATGCGGCGCTTCGTGGCGTGGATGTTCGGATTATTGTTCCCCATATCCCCGATAAAAAGCTTGTTTTCGGTATGACACAAAGCTTTTACCACAGATTGATGGCGGCAGGCGTAAAGATCTACGAATACAAGCCCGGCTTTATTCACGCCAAAAGCTATCTTGCCGATGATGAATACGCAATGATAGGTACAATTAACCTTGATTACAGGAGCTTGGTACACCATTTTGAAAACGGTGTGTGGATGTATAAATGTGCGTGCATAAACGCATTAAAGAGTGACATAAAAGCCACTTTTGAAAAAAGCATCCAGGTCACGCCGGATATGCTGAAAACAAATCTGTTTGAGCGTTTTATCCGTGCTGTTGTGCGTATTTTTGCACCGATGCTGTAATAAACAAGAATCTTTGGAGGAGTAACACCATGACAAACCTTGAAAAAGCCTTAGCAGGCGAAGCATTTGACAGGAGAGCAGAAGATGTTCGCGCTTTCCAGAGCAATGTAAAAGACCTTTGCTTTGAGTTTAACCATACCAAACCTTCCGATCCGAGACGTGCCGAGATCATTAAGGAACTTGTTTCCGGTTATAACCCTTATGTGTTTATTGAGGGCGGCTTTGAATGTGTGTTCGGTAAGAACATTCACTTTAAGGGAATGGCAATGATTAACTATAACTGCACATTCCTTGATTCCAGCATCATTGAGATAGGTCACTGTGCGTTGATCGGCCCCGGCTGCAATATCATCTGTACGAACCATGCACTTGATGGGGAAGAAAGATTAAAGGGGTTGTTCAATGACAGGCCTATTACCATTGGAGATAATGTCTGGCTCGGCGCGAACGTAACCGTACTCCCCGGAGTGACCATCGGCAATAATGCGATCATCGGCGCAGGCTCCGTTGTAACCAAGGATATTCCCGAAAATGTGATCGCAGTTGGAAATCCCTGCAAGGTACTCCGTAAAGTCACTGAGAAAGACCGCTTAATGAATAATCAAACTATTTCGAATTAACAAAACATAAACATATCTCAAACAAATCAAAAACAACCGATCGCTATCATGTACTCATCAAAATGAAACAAAACAGAAAGAGGTAGCAGTTATGAACAGAAAC
>JBJEPQ010000038.1:0-35518 GCA_051881315.1 Acutalibacteraceae bacterium
TATAGGTGTATCTTTGTCCCGTGCTGTATGAAATCTCGCTGATGTTTCCGTCATAATTGTATGAATAGGAAATCACAGTTCCGTTGCCGTAGGTAATTTTATTGTTTCTCTGCTTTGAATCATAGCCGTAGGAAACAATCGACTGTTTGTTTTCGGAATCGGCACTGCCCGACACCTTGATATCGGTTACATTACCCTGCGAATTGTATTCAAAGGTATATACCGATCCGTTATGCGACATTGAGGTTATCCTGTCGCCGGAATAAGTATATTCCGCAGTCATGGTGTTGCCTGAGGAAAGTCCGCTGACTGTCTGCGACACCTGTTCCAAAGCTCCAACCGCATTATACGTGTACTGCATCAGGTTTTCATTCGCGCCCGTAAGGGAATACGAATCCAAAAGACCTGTATCGGCATTGTAGTTGTAATAGACTGTGTTGCCTGCGCTGTCGGACGAGGAAGCGAGATAGTTCCTGTTCGCAGTATATGTATTGGAAACATTCGTCATAACCTTGCTGCCGTTTGAAATTGTATCGGTCAGCAGATTGCTGTTGCTGTCCTTGGTGGTGTTTTTACCTCTTTCCTGTCGGCAGCCGAAACAGTTACAGATTGTGTTTTCATTATCACAGGAGCAGTTGTAATAAACCTCTGTCTGAGTTTCATCAACAGTTACGGTATGCACCTGAGTACACTGCGCACAGGGACAGCCGCAGGGATTGAGATTATAAGTTGTGCCGTCCACGGTTACGGTTGTCGGCTGATTTTCGTCCGCTGAATTGGTGGTAAGCTCGTCATCGTCCTCCCCGGCACAGTAGCTTGAAGTGGATTTCACAAGTCTAAGGTCGTCAAAAAGGACAAAATGAACCTGATTGTCGAGCAGAATTGCAACCTTAACATTGCTCAATGTCTGTGTAACTCGGAACGAAACGGCAGTAAACTGCCATGCCGTCCTGACATACGGACTGAAATCGCTCTTTGCAATAACCTCACCGTCGCTATCCAAAATTGCAACGGCAAAATTTTTGTTCGTATGAACATAGTCATGTGAATAGTTTCCCGTAGATGTGTATGAATCGTTTCTCGCCCAACCGGATAAGGTGTATACTTCACCCTCGGCATTGGCTTCAAGTGTAGGCAGAGTGCGGTAAACTCTGACATTTGTGTTTATCGTTCCGCGGACATAACACATTCCCTCTTCGAGATTTTCAAAATCGGAATCGGCATATGCATACATAGTATCTGTAATCGTGATCTTGTTGATAGGAGTCCGTTCCCATCCGCTGTTAGAAGAAAAATCTCCGTAGGTAATGAGATTAACCGCATTATCTTCGTTGGTGGAATAAGATACTATATCTCCGTCAGCATTATATTCAGTATATGAGAAATTACCGTCATTGTCAACGCTTGACGTTTTCTTCATATCCTTATCATACTGCTGAAGAACAACAAATTTATAGTCATAATCCAATCCGTTGTATTCAAATCTTCTCTGATGCACGGAGTCATATACAATAGTGATCGACATATTGTTGTTCGTTCCGACACAGCTGATTTTTCGTACATGCCCTTTTTGATAAGTAATGCTTAAACTTGATCCGTCAACATTGATTATCTTGGTGAGCATATTGCTTGAATTGTATTCATAACGAACTTCTTCGCCGTCGGGATAAACTATTTTTGTAAGCAGACGAACTCCGCTATCGGTAAGGGTATAATCGTAATCCACTCCGACATTTACCGCGCCGTTTTTGGTGTTGACAGATATAAGAGAATTATTGCTTGTGGTTACTGTCAGCTTATCTGCAAGGGGAACGCCGTTAGCATCGTAACCGGTCACCCAGTTATATGTTCTTCCAACGCCGTCTGTAACAGCAGATATTGTAGATGAACTTGGTCCCTTGAACGATATATTTGCTGTACCTTCGCCGTTTTTGCTGGAGATTGCACATACTCTCTGTGCACTGTCTATCGAAAGAATACAATCCGATGTCTCGATTTTCATCTCGGCAAAATTGCTGTGACTTTCGTCATCTTTTTTTACCCAAAGGCACTTATCGCTGTCTCCGATAACGGCCTTGTAGAGATTGTATTCCTCTGCGAACGACGATGTATAGCCGTCAGGCACTACACCGTAATCACTGTCTGTTGAAACAACCTCATAAAAATATGTTCTTTCTCCGCCTGTATCGTTTAAGACAAAGGCGTCTCTTTCGGCGTTATTATATGTGACTGTACCGCAATGGAACATTTTCATAAAATGACTGTTTATCCAATAAGCGCCTGTATATAACCCTGCGGTTACAGCATAACCCCAAGGGTTATATATTGCACCGGCTTCAATCGGCATTACATTTCCGTTAAGGCTCAAATCGCTTCGTTCAATATAGTACGTTCCGCTGTATTTGTTCAAATACAACGTACCGGCACGTCCCATATCAAAGCTTTCTACATCATCGTCTGTAAACCGGTTTGTCTCTGCATAGTCAATTTCAAACCACGGTCTGTAAGATGTATAGTTTAAAGATGTTTCATTAAATATTTTTACATTGCACGACGAATCGTTATACGGTTTAAACGCTATACCGTTGTTATTTTTTTGATTCATCGACCACTTGTTTGCCAAATCCGTAACGTCCCAAACATATCTATCCATAAGATTGTTTGCATGTATTACATTAAAATCCAAAACTGCCGGAACGGTAGACAGTACGGATGTGTTAGTTGCATCCCAGCTTTGACTGATTTCATAAACTGCCAAAGTGTCTTCATTATCTATAGCCATACAGCCGAGAGATACTTCTGCCCCGGTTATAATATAATTAAATCCTAAGCCTGCCAAGAAATCATCGGACAGTTTAATATATAACTCTGTGCTGTTTTCTTCATCTTTCTGAATATAATAGTACCTTTCAAGATCTGATTCAGATGCACTGCATGTACCTACCTGGCTGATTAAATACTTGTTCTGCTTATATACTCTTACAGTAGGATCTACGGTAATCGGATACACTCTTTCGGATGAGGTGAGCCATTCGTAATTCGGAGTATATTTCAAAGTGTAACTGTCATCTGAATTGCGGTTAAGCGAAACAGTAATATCATATGACACATTATCATTTGAATCGAACATATACGGCGATTCGATGATAAACTTAACGTCTGTACCTTCATATATGCTTACACTTCCGTCGCTGTTTAAACTCATTGATCCCGTTGAACTTACAGAATAAGTGTATTCCGGAGATGATGACGGAGCTGATTTTATAATAATGCTTTCTTTCAGAGAATCCGAATTAACATCATATTTGATATCTGTATCCGACATAACGGATTTGTATTCAACAGAAGTCGTTGTTTTAACCGTATCAAGTATTTCGGGAACACTGTTTTCTGTCAAATTATTTATTATCGCATTTGATTGTTCAATATCATTTATTGAAAAATTCAAAATACTGTCTCCGTCGGTCAATGATACGGTTTCGCCATCATTCATCTCTGTCGGCAATTCGACAGAGAAACTGTTGCTTTTATTTGTTATTATTCCGTTTGATTGACTCAACGTATTGTCAATTTCTATCCATTCACCGTTCTCCTCATAATGGATAGGATCAGATGTTACGACTGCGGTAAATGTACCATCTTGTCTTTCAAACACTTTTGTGGTTTCGTCTCTTTTCTCAGTTATTTCTCCGACTATCGGAGATTTTTCCTGCTCAAAAGTTTCAAATTCTGTGTTTTTCATTAACTGCGACTCATTTATTTCCTCAGCAAAAACTGTTGCCGGAAACAAACCGATGATAATAGTTATTGTCAAAATGGTAGCAAGCAATTTTATAAAAATATTATTCTTTTTCATTTTACCCTCCTGTTATGTCAAAACAACTGATAAACTCACGAAAAGCTGATATTTACAACATAAAAAACACAACCCCATAATAGTTGAATAATCAACATTTGATTGGCTTCCTTATACACTATTTACCGGAGATTATCAAGCCCATCTTCCAAATCGTTTCAAAAAACTTCAAAAACGTTATGGTCTTGAAGTTTGTAGTAAAAACGGAGCGCCACACAATGACTTTGAGGAAACAGTATGACCTTAGGTTTGACGTTATGCGTTTATTCAATCCCATATTTCTGATTTACGGCTTTGCGGCAGAAAGTAACAGAAAGAATACATTTTTATGTTCTGCCTTTGGCATCTGTTAATGTATTGCAATGATTGTTTGAGTATTCCAGCAGCTCGGCTGCCGAATAAAAACCATAATAAATGTTCTTGTATGAAAGCTCCGGATTGATATCAGGGTCACGCCCGATTATTTCCGATAAGGCTTCGGCGGCGACAAGATAAAAATTGCCGCAATGCTTACTTTTGTGATTACTGTTGCTTAACTTCATCGACGGTATTCCTACTGTCCATCTCATAAAAATATCTCCTTTACATAAGTATGTGCCCTCGTACTTATTACATAAGTACCTGTACCGGGCTTTGCTGTTGTCAGTTCCTCCTCCGGAGAGGGTGGGTGCTGACGCACGGTATTTTTTGTAAAGAAGATGAAGTCAATAAGAGCAAGCAATTTATACCATATCTAAAAATCATCTAAAAATGAGTACGGTTTTTGATTTTTGAGACAAGCTTAGGCCTTCTGCGATTTTAAATGGAAAATGCCGTAAAATCGCGTAGATAGTGGGTTTTTGATGGGATTAAACAATATCATTCATAGCAGTTTAATGCGAATCAAAACAGCCCCTTTTACCCTCGTAGATCATTTTCCAAAGGACAATTTCCTCGGCTCGGTTACGGATGTTGTTCATGGCCCCAACCCAAGCCATCTGATCGTGCTGATTCATGCGCTCTATCACGACCTCAGCGGCTTCAATTTGCTCAATGATAAGTTCAAGGTGACTCTGTGCCTGCTCGTTCAAATCAGCCAGATACGCCCACAATTCGCCGCTAAGGCACAAATCATTGAAGCGGATAGGGTAATGCCCTTGATATAATCTTGGAATTAAAAAATCGCTATATGCATGTTGATTTTGTGGATGAAAACGCTTCCCAAAGTATCAATCCTAAAGTTTCAAAGTATCAATTTGATACTTTGGACTGTACTTTAGAAGAACTCGCCGTTTTAGAATTGGTTGCAAAGAACCCGACAGTTAAACAGCAAGAGCTTGTAGAAGCAACCGGAAAATCGATTGCAACCATCAAACGAATTATGAAATCGCTGCAGGAAAAGAACTATATCCGCCGTGAAAACGGCAAGCGCTACGGCAAATGGGAAGTGTTAATAAGGCTCAAAACGAATGTAAAATAACTTAGATAAGTGGCTAAAATCATTACCGTAACCGGTAAAATAAATCACTTTTTAAATAAAAAATTCAAGAAAAATGACTTTAAAAAACAGAAAATTACCTTGATATTACAGCATAAAACGAGGCATTACAGACGATAAAAATAAGGTGTGTTCGATGTCAAAAAATGTGAATTGATCTATGTTTATAGCAGCTGTAATCGCTTGAAAACAGGCTGAAACAAGGAGAATTTTTGTAGGTTAAAAAGCGAAATTTACCTCGATAAAATTCTTAAACAGACACGTAAAAACAACACATTTCATATGCTTCTGAGGCATCTCACGGACATTATTTAAGGTGTTGAACGGGCAGTGAAAGGTAAAATTTTTTCATATTATTTTGATGCTATAAAACAAAATTTATTTGCATAAAGTCTTATTATTTCCTTTAAAATTCAATATAAAACAGAACGGAAAACGAGAGAATAAACCACTGAAAACTTCGTTATTTTATTTGAAATTTACAACAAAATATGTTGGATTTTACTGACAAATCAGATGGATTTTTGCGCCGAATCTCAGCTGTAATATGTGAAATTTTTTCATATAATTTCATTGTTTTAATATGTTTTTTCTAACCCAAAAACAATGTTTAATATACTTGTAAGTCAATAAAAACAGTGTAATAATATTCAAATACAATGTATATATTTCTTTATTTTTTATTAAAAATTTTTGTCTCTTTCGTGCTTTGCACGACATTAAAACGAGTTGAAAACGAGCGATTAAACGGTCCGTTTAACCCGAAAAAAATCACCGAATCAGGTGCATTTTGAGGGCTGAAATGGGGTCATAGGGGTACCCCCTAAAACGCCGGAATTAGCAAAATGCTATCTTGCGGCATTGCTCGCTAAATCTTTTTTTGCAATTTAACAAGTGCGCAAATTGCATAGAACGAGTCTTTTATTAAAACGGAATTGGTCAATTTTTTCTGTATAGAAATTTTTTAAAAAATCCGATTTTAGATTTTGAACGAAGCATACTTCGCAAACAAGCATTTGCCAATTCGATAAAAGTGAATTAAATTCACTGCTTTTTGTAGTATAAATTCGAGTCGCTTTCAATAACACAGCCGTGACTTCGACATCATGCTGTGAGTATATCATACCACACGATAGCATTTGAAGCGTATAAACTGTACGTACAACTCTTTACGCAATAAAGTTTGTTCAACTCAAAATAAAGATAACAAAATCCCACCTTAACACATCGCAAGGTGGGATTCAGTCTTTCTTTGCTGTATTCATTTTTCACTATCTCCATTTAATTAAAGTGACGGCAAACAATCAATTATTATCTGCGTCATCGTCTGTGCATCCGGACAGGTAGTCAAACAACGTATCAAGATTCACAAGTCTCTTGGAATTGATGTAGACAACCGGAATCGTGCCGTCAGACATCATTCGCCTTAATGCTCTCAGAGTGAAAGCGGAATCCGGATCCAGTTTTTTGATTTCACGAATTGCTTCCGGAGCGGTTCGCATTCTTGGTGGACTCATAACATATTCCCCCTTTCTGTTTTATTTGTTTTAATAGTAACCAGACAGAAAAGGAATGTCAAGAGTTAAGTGTTAACGATTTGTTGATTTTGCATAAAGCAACAAAAAATTGTTAAAAATACTTGACAGATTTGTAAAAGCATGGTAAGCTTCAGCTGAGTTAGGCCAAAAGGATCAAAATTTCAAAATAATAATTTAACTCAACTCATTCATCATTTAACCGGCATAAAGTAAGGAGATGAGGTGCCAAACAAATTTAGATAATGGCAAACAACTTTTTTAATAACCGGAGTGCCGTCAATACCGTACCAGGCCAAACAAATTTAGATAATGGCAAACAACTTTTTTAATCATCTTTTTCGAAACTTCTATTTTGAAAGGATGGTTCATATGGCCAATATAACTCAGCGAGGTAAATCTTATCGGCTCACAGTAAGCTGCGGATATGATAAGAATGGAAATCAAATCCGTAAAACAATGACATGGACTCCTGAAGAAGGAATGACGAAGCGCCAAGTTAAAAAAGAGCTTCATCGTCAGGAAACTCTTTTTGAGGAAATGGTTAGAACCGGATCATTCGTTGATAATCGAGTATTTTTCTCGGACTTTATCGACGAGTGGTTTAAAAAATATGCTGAAAAACAGCTGAAACCAATGACGATTTCCGGGTATCGTGCAATGGTACCTCGGGTAAAACAAAGCTTAGGCTATCTTAGAATAGCCAAAATACAGCCTATTCACCTTCTGGACTTCTACGATGAAATTTCACAAGACGGCATAAGGTTGGATGAACGTTTCAAACTGAAGATTGATCTTAAAGCTGAACTGAGAAAGCAAAAAATGACACAAGTTCAATTTGCCAATAAAGCTCAGATTAGTATTCATACGGTCGAAGCAATGATTCGGGGAGAAAATGTCACGCACATTACAGCGGAGAAAGTTTCATCTGCACTTAAAATTAGCCAAAACGTGCTTTTTGAGAGGTTGAGTAAGGGCAGTCTGTCTCGCAAGACAATCAAGCATTATCACAACTTCATATCTTCTGTTCTTTCCACGGCTGTTCAATGGCAAATTATACCTTTCAATCCTTGCGATCGTATTAAGGCGCCGAAGGTCGGTAGGTCAAAACCAAAGTATCTTGATGACGAACAAGCAATCAGACTTTTTGAATTGCTCGACAGTCAGGATGTGCAACATAAAGTCATGATTCAGCTTTTGTTGCTTCTTGGATTGCGACGAGAAGAATTGCTTGGTTTGAAGTGGTATAACGTACATTTTGCTCAGGCCTACATTTATGTCGAGTGGAGTGTCCAGTATGATCCAAAGCTCGGACTTTACGAAAGTGATTTAAAAAACACAAGTTCAGAACGCACGGTAAAACTCCCGCAGTTGGCTATCGACGCATTAAAAGAGCAAAAAGCTGATCAAGAAAAACGCAAGAAGCTTCTCGGCGATAGGTATAAAGAAAATGAGTATGTCTTTTCTACCGATAAAGGCGATCCAATGAGACCGGACAGCTTAACTTCTTGGTTCAGCAAGTTTGCCAAAAAGAATGGTTTTGGTAATATAACTCTTCATGGCTTAAGACACACAAATGCAACATTGCAGATTGCAAACCATGTGCCGTTAACAACCGTTGCAAACAGACTCGGTCATGCAGATGCATCAACAACAACAACGAGAGTTTATGCACACGCTATCCGCTCTGCAGACGCAGCGGCGGCTGAGATGATTGATGACATTTTTATGTCTAATCGTCTTAGAGAAAGAGAGGTGCGTTAACATGCCGAGACCAAGTAAAAAATCACAGTACAAAGTTGTTGCTAAAAGAGTAATATACGCAGTAATAAATCCGCTTACAAAAGAATTCTATATCGGGCACGCAGAACCCCAGAATTTGAAGAACCATTATTCTAAGATATACAATATTCAGAAGTATAAGACCGATGCAAGTATAAAGGCATTGAAAGATCAAGGGCTTAAACCTTGTATGTTTGTTCTTGAAGAGGTTCAGGAGACAAAGGTGATGGCATATCGTTATGTTGTGGTTTGGACAAAAATATTCCTGGAGCAGGGTTATATCAATCTTGATAAAGGTGAGGTAATTTCCTATGCAAATGATCTGCTTGAGGATAATATCGTTCGATATAATGAAAGAAAACAGGTAAACCTCAAAGAGGCCTGTGTATGTCAAAACTGCGTGTTTCCAACCTATGGCAAGAAAATGTGCCCGTTAAGAAAAACAAATAACCAATAACATGAACCGCCGTGCGCAAACACGGCGGTTTTAACTTTAGTGTATTTACGGATTGATAGGCTTCTTTGTTTGATCGGATAAGTATAGAATTTGCGTGGCAATATACATACCATAACCGGCACTTATACCGATGCGAGTGTCGTAGTATCAATTTTTCAATAATGAAATTTCCAAACTAATTTTCCTTTATTATCAAAAATCAATACCACTTTTCATGAGGGATATCTTTTATTGACTCTGCTATCTCTTCCGGAGTGATCTCGCCGGGTACATACGACCTCCAGCTACCTGAAGATGTCTGATACAACGCTCCCTCTTTCGGCTCATATCCGTATGTGCCTGTATCGGGATAATAATACAAAACCTTTTCTTGGTTGGTAGTTGTCGGCTTTGTTGTTGCAATCTTGGTAGTAGCTGTCGCCTTAGTGGTCGTTATCTTTTTAGTTGTAGTCTGTGCAGCTGTCTTCTTTGTGGTAGACTTAACTGTCTCTTTAGCAGTTGTTTTAAAAGTCATCCTGTGCTCCGTGGTTTTAGCAGTCGCCGGTGCCTTGCTTGTTGTCTGCTTCTTTGTTGTGCCGGCAGTATTTCCGGTTGTGCTGTTAGTCGTGCCCTCCCGATAAATCTCTGTGCCGCCTGCGGTGATCTCGTCCACACGAGTCGGGTTAGGCTCAGTTACCGCCTCAAAAGCGGTCGTGTTCCCGGCGGCAGCTGTGATTTGTTCATCTTTGCCGTTCTTATTTGTGCACGCTGTGAAGCCGGCAACAGTAACGACGCAAGCAACAACAGCAAAAGCCACTTTTATTTTTGTATTCATAACCATTTCGCTCCTTTTATACTCGTCAGATATTATATATCTTTATAAAGAAAAAGTCTGTTTCAGGGAACGAAACATATAAAAACGGGAACGAAATGCGAATTCATTCCCTAAAACTATCATTTCGTTCCATATTATGACAAATTTCTTAATGTAAGGTTATTATATATCCCGTTGGGAAAGATTTTTTAAAGTCTGATTTTGAAAGACGGTGGTTGTAATGAATGATATGTAAATACATTATCAATAGATGTATAGGCTTTGAAACAGCAAAACTATAATAAGAAAAACCAAAGCTGATTTTGTGAAAACGAATGACGTTAAATAAACGAAAAAAGGAGTATTTTATGTATTGCGGTAAATGCGGAAAAAGCGTTGAAGACGGTGCAAATAAATGCACTGCTTGCGGATACGAATTTCAAAACAACGAGACCGAAGCCTCGGTTAATGAGATCAAAGAAAAGTTAATCAATAGCACACAAAAGCTTGAAAATAAGAAACTGATAAAATATTTGGGTATCGGCGGCGGAGCGCTGGCGGCGATTATTGTTGCCATTTTGATAATCGTCTCTGCCACATCAAAGGTATCACTCAAAAAGTATGTGGCCGATGAGTTGACTTACACGGGAATAAACGGATACGGCACTGCCGAGCTTTACGACATCATTGATTATGAAAGTCTCAATCAGGTTATTATGAAAAAGAATCTAAAAGAAGAGGACTATTTTAATTACTATTTCAATGAAGCGGATATCAGCGACTATATTACATATGAATGTGTTTCCGATAACAACGGAAAGCTTTCAAACGGCGATGAGGTTGAAATTAAGTTTACCATAAACAAAGCCGGAATCAAAAACAACAAACTGTTCAGCAAAAACATTTCGGGCGGAGAAACTCAGACCTTCAAATATAAGGTGCAAGGTCTTGAAGAAGGAACTGTAATTGATGTTTTTGACGCTGTTGACTATGTGTCATACAATACGACCTCCTACGGAGATTCCACAATTGTATTAAAGGAAAACTATGTTTACGATTATAAAACAAACGGTATCAACGTAAAAGTTGAGAACGAAGCAATCAAAGTTTACGGTGACGAATTCAATTCGTTTTCGGTAAGCTTATCAATCGCTTCCGATAATTTTGACGAAAACTCAAAGACCGTAAAGCTCAAGCTAAATGCCGAAGAAAGCCTGTATCATGAATACGGAATTGTATTCAGCGAATCAACAAAGGATCTTCCGTTGAAAACAATAAGCTATGTTACAAGCGATAAAATCAATGCCGAAGATTTAAAGGTCCTGACCGAAAGAGCAAAAGCATATGTAAGCAAAGAAGCCGAGAGAGAAAAAGCAACATTAGTCAGCGCATCGCTTTTTGTGGATTCAGAAAGCCCGGATTCATTTCTTACATATTTCTTTAAAAATTCCAAAGGAAAATTTTACGCAATTTATTTTGACTATATCAAGCAGACAAGCGACGGAAGAATATACAACTTAGATAATCTTGAAGCTGACGATTTAGGCTGGTTTGGATTAAAAGAATATGAAAACATTCAGGAATTTAAAGATACGGCTAAGCACGATAAAGAGTACAGCATTGCAGTATCCTGAAAAGTCTCCGACTGAAAAATGATATGTAAAACCACCGCTCATCCCGAGCGGTGGTTGAACTGCTATTTGTTTCTCGGAACGGCAATGCTAAGTATGAAAATTTTGTTTTCGCAGGAGAGCTTAAACGAGCCGTTGTTTTTCTGAACAATTTGTCTGATGTTTTCCGTTCCGAAGCCGTGGTTTTCTTTGTCGGCTTTGGTGGTCTTAATACGATTATTTTTAATTGTGATATCCTCTGCAACGGGATTGGAAAGAGTTATGGCAAAAGCCTGTTTGTTTTCCTGACCTCGGATTTCTATGCGTCGTTCTCCGCTGAGCTTTCTGCAAGCCTCTGTTGCGTTATCAATCGCATTTGTCATAATAGTGCAAAGGTCATAATTGCTTATCTCATCGGCAGGGATCGAGCCTTCAAAAGAAATGCTGATGTTTTCTTTGAGAGCTTTTTCGGATTTATCCGAAAGAATAGCGTCAGCAAGCCGGTTGCCGGTGTAAAAGCTCATTTTTGTCGAATTGAGATTTTGATCCATCTCATCAATATATTCCAAGGCTTCTGCATTTCTGTTGTCGGAAATCAATGTTCTTACGGCAAAAAGGTTGTTCTTTATGTCGTGACGGAATTTGCGTATGTCGCTGTTCTTTTCGGTCAGCTCCTCATAGTGCTTATACTGTAAAGAAAGCTGGAGCTCCGTCTGCTGCTGCCGGAGAATTATTTGGGAAAATTTCACAATTCCGTATATTATGCAGGTGGCAATCAAAACGCCCGAAATCAGGGTAATCAGTCTGTCCGCTTCGGCAATATATTCAATATCCGATCCCATCGCAAGCGTTTTATAATATGTTGAAAAGTCAGCCAAATAAATCGCAACATATATCCACGCCGGCACCCGGTCAAGAATGTGCAGAGATTTGTTGACTGCAATTTTCTTGTATAACAAAAGCGTCAGAATATATACAAATATAAAAAATACAGATCCGTAAAAATATTCCTTTGAAAAATCGGACAGATTTTTCAAAAAGCCTTTTTCCTGTAAATCAAAGAGGTCGAGCAAGGCTTTGAGCATATGAATTGAAAAATCAACCGTTGCGGAGAACACCAAGCCGAACCATAAAAACACGGATTTCTTATTCGGCTTTGCAATAAGATACGGGAAAATAATAAATGCAAAAAGCATTATTGCGTCTATCCGATCGAGCTGTTGGGTAGTGTTTGCGGAGGTGTAGATTGAAGCCGCACAGCTTACCGCAAGAATTACGGAGCCGATGATAAAAGCAAGTTTGTTAGAGCGGTAATCGTAGTTAAAAACCTTGTTCAGAATAAAATACATAAATGAAATGCTGAGAATTGCAAATGAGAAAAATGTTATATAAGGCATTACTTTCACTTTCCTTTGTTTTTTAATATATTACCATTTTTTGTAAAAATTGTCAAAGTGTTATTGACAAAAAATTCATATATAACTATAATTGTCACAAGGGGTTGATTGAATGAAAAAAGTATTAGCAGTATTTTTATCAATTTTAACGGTGATGAGTTTTGTATCATTTACCGCTTCGGCAGAGACTTTGGTGTATGATAATTTTAAGTATTATATCAAAAACAACGTTGCTGTCGTTTCGGGATATGTTTCATCCGATATTACATCATTGAACATTCCGGATACGATTGATGAATACACGGTAACTAACATTGACGATTATGCTTTCAAGAACTGTAAACAGTTATCTCAGGTACAGCTTCCTTCCGGATTAACCGGAATCGGAATATCTGCATTTTATGGTTGCAGTGAGTTGAAAGAAATTACAATACCGAGCAAAGTAACCTATGCCGGAAACGCATATACCGAAGGAGGACCGTTTGGTTACAGCGGTCTTGAAACTGTTTATTTGGAAAACGGATTAACAACAGTTGCGGAAAATATGTTTGCATATTGCAAAAAACTAACCTCAGTTGAAATTCCCGACAGCGTGACTGCGATCGGCAAGGAAGCATTTAAAAACTGCACTTCTCTCTCAAATTTGAAATTATCAAAAAATTTGAGCAGTCTTGGCTATCTGGCATTTCAGAATTGCACCTCATTAAAAACCGTAAACATCAATTTCAGCGGTGTTAAGTATATTACAAGTCAATATGATGGCGGTCCTTTCGGCGGAAGCGGACTTGAAACGATTGAAATTGCAGAGGGTGTAACCCAGATTCCTCAATATCTGTTTTCAAAGTGTACCAAACTCACTACGGTTATTTTGCCGTCAACTATAAAAACAATTGATAACTATGCTTTTTATTACACCGCAAACGTCAAAGCGGTTTACTTTAAAAACGATATTCCCAATTACGCAACCTCCGCTTTTTCCGCTTCAACGAATTGCACCGTTTTCGGACACGAGACTGACGGAAAAAGCTTTGCCGAAAAGAACAAGCTTAACTATGTTTCAATCAGTTTTGATTCCGAAAGCCGCAGACTGAACTTCTCCGGTAATTTTAAAATGTATTCCGATGTCGATTATTCGTTCCTTGATAAATACTATGACGGATCAATGGATATTGAATACAACCATTTCGATAAGCTTACCTTCGGTGAAATAAACACATCGGATGTTGAAATTCCCGAAACTTCACCGTTGTATTCAAAGCTGGATAACGAATCAGAAAAGCTTGCATTTTCCGATATCCTGCTCAGAACAGAGAACTTTGTCCTCAGCGACTCAAGCGACTTTTCCGATATATTAAGTCTTTTTGAACAGGATAACAAAGTAAACACTTCTATCCCCTCCTCTGATCCTGAACCCGAACCGGAGTCTCAGCCGGAGAAATCCGATTTTATTGATAATGCCTTTAATTTCTTCAGGACATTGGCAAACACAATAGCTATTATCGCCCAAAAGATTATCAAGAAGAAATAAAACTAAGCTGAAGGATCGCCTTACAGGTTTTCCTTCAGCTTTTTTAATCATATCATCTGATCCAAATACAGCTTATTAAGCTTTGAATAATTGCTTGCGCTGATAAGCACTTTATCCCCGTTCGCCATATAAACATCCTTGTGATCGAAGGATTCTATTTTTGCTATATTGACAAGATAAGAACGGTGAGTTTTAAAAAATCCGAAAGCGGAAAGCTCTTTCTCAAACTCGGTAAGCCGTTTGTTGCACTTGATTATATTTCCTTTTATATGAATAAATGCGTCTTTTTTGATTGATTCAATATAATAAATATCGTTGATATTCAATATAAACGTTTCTCTGCCCGATCTGACGACGAGCTTGTTGGCAACCGAGCTGTCAACAATAAAATTGTCCAGGGCTTCAAACAGTTTTTCCTGTGTAACCGGCTTTACAATAAAACGATGCGTACGAACTTCAAATGATTCATATACAAAATCGGGATATGCGGTAACAAAAATAATGCTTTTTTCCGAATTGC
Source organism: Acutalibacteraceae bacterium (assembly GCA_051881315.1). Lineage (GTDB taxonomy): Bacteria > Bacillota > Clostridia > Oscillospirales > Acutalibacteraceae > CAG-488. Next base: position 14,956 of record JBJEPQ010000038.1, read on the forward strand.
AATTTTTTCGTATCCTTCTTGCAAAATCCATACCGTTGCATTTTTCGGAATTATCATTTTTGTAATCGGTCATATCATAGTCGAGGATAAAGATATCATAATGTTTCAAATCCTCGTCGGGAATATTGTAATCCGAATATGTATCGTATCGGATAAAGATGCCCCGTTTTTCTGCAAAATCGTCAATTAAATGCGTTATTTCTTTACGCACCATAGGATTATCGTCGCATACTGCGATGTTCATCAAATCTCCCCTGTCAAATAATGTAACTGTATTATAGAACTTTTTTGCACTGTTTTCAACATTATGGAACGAAATAACCGAAAACGGGAATGAAATGATGCCATAAAAAATGTTCGTTCCCAAATTCTTTCAATTCGTTCCATTTTATGATCTTATACGAAAATTCAATTTATAATGTAAATACTTCAAAAATTTTTTAAAATTTTAAATCTTTTTCCGATTTTCACTCGTCTAAGGGGTGAAGCGAGGTGATAAGTTGGAATTTGAAGATTCTTTAAAAACTGTTTTGAAAGTGATTTTTCAAGACAAGCCGTACAGCAAAAGCAAAGCGGCTGAAATTCTTAAAAGGGTTTATGAAATTTTAAAAATCAATCGTTGAAAAGGAGTATTTATTATGAGCTTCGGTTTATTCAGTTTTATTCTTTCGGGAATGTATTTTTTGCTTGTGAAAACAAGACTGTTTATCGTATATGTACCGCTGTTTCTTTGCAAGGCAAGCAATGTGAACTTTGATTTGACAAACATAATAATTGCCGTATCTTTTGTCATATGGGTTGTTCAATGGGTAATTACAATCATCAGGCGTGTGCGAGGATAATTATTCCCCATACATTCACAATTCAAGCTCGTCCGGAATAAAGCAAACTTTCTGTATTCTTCCAGGCGAAGCAAAATAATCAAGGAGGCGAATTATGAGCTTAGACGGATGTAAAAGCAAAGCGTTGGTTCTGAAGGCTATTGAGGGAGACCAAAGCTCTATAAGCGAGCTTTATTATCTTACATATCCAACAGTCAGAACCGTTGCGATTAACATTGTAAAAAGTGAAGCTGATGCGGATGATATTGTTCAGAATTCTTATATCAAGGCATTTTCGAGCTTGGAGCAATTAAGAGAGCCGGAAAAATTTGAAGCGTGGCTTTACAAGATTGTTGCAAACAAGTGCAAGGACTATCTGAGGAGGAAAAAGCCGTTGTTGTTCTCGTCACATGAGGAAGACGACGATACCTCTATGGAAGAAATAATAGAAGATGAAACAAGGGATTATAATCCCGAAGATGTTTTATTATCCTCGGATACAAGGAAGCAAATATATGATTTGCTTGAGTCCCTGCCGGATGAACAGAGGATATGTTTGATTTACTACGCGGTCAACGGAATGAAAATATCCGAAATCGCAGACCTGCTTGATGTTCCCGAAGCAACGGTAAAAAGCCGCTTAAAATATGCAAAATCCAAAATGCAGGTTAAAATAAATGATTTGGAGAAGAAGGGTGTAAAAATCCGCGGAGTTACGGGTATTGCTTTGCTTCCGCTTCTCAGATTCCTGTTTACTTCGGAGCAAGTCAATATTCCGCCGATGTCGGAAAATATTGCAAGCAGTATTTCTACGGCCGCAAAGGTATCCCAGACAGCAAAGGCCGTTGGTGCGGTTACAGAAAAAGCCGCAAAAGGAACTTTCGCAAAATTTGTCGGCAGCACAGCATTCAAAATCGTTGCCGGTGTGTTGGCTGCAACTACCGTTACCGCTTCTGTAGTTACAACGATAGCAAAGCACAAGGGAAACACGCCCGATATCAATTTTACTACTCTATCGCAAAACACAGATGACACAGCATCTTTCGGAGAATCGGCCAATCCGGCGGACGATACGACAATCAGTGAATGGAGCGAGTTAAACCGGTTGTTAAGCTATGTTGCGGAACACAGATTCACACAATATCCTTGTTCAGATTCGGATCTTTATTGGTTGGCGTACAGCTATAACAGAATGCACACAAATAATATGTTTGAAAAGGAAACAGACCTTTTTGGATATTCAAATTTAGCGCAATGCGTTAAAAAAGAGGATATTGACAGCATTACGGAAAAGCTCTTTAATAAAAAAATCGAAGGATATTCAGACGAACACGTTTATTTGATTGACGGTGTTTACTATAACGAACCTGGTGACGGGCTTTCGCTCCCTTACGCTGCCGTAGTTCGACAATTGACGAAGAATAACGATAATACATATAAAGCAATATTTGATATTTATAACATTGCCGATAGTTTTGAAAGTCCCGTCTCTGAATATTACTATTCATATACATCAGACGATGCTAAATCAGATTCTTCGATGGTCAGAGTTATAGGCGGTTATGCAACACTCGGACTTAAACCTGACGGCACTTTTTATATTAAAGAATACAAAGAATCTGAGGACATCAAGCCTGCAAAGAGTGATGCGATAGACACGGATATTATTCCGGCCGGCGGAGTTTATTATGTGGAAAAAAAAGACATTTATTTATATGAAGGCGAAAGATTTCCCACACCCGGATCAGGCGATTATTATAAGGACGAAAATTATGAATATCGGCTCGGCATGTATATCGGTCCCGACGATAAAAACTCTTATAGTTTTGGAAGCGGATGGGAAAAATGGCAACATGATTTTATGCAATCCGGCTGGGGAGTAAAAGTAATTGACAGGACAAAAACAGAATACCCGGATATTCCCAATTTCATTGCAGGTCTTCCCGTTGATAATCTTGACTGTGTATTTGCTATGTGTAAAAACCTGAAGAAAGCCCCGCAAATTTCTTCAAAAGCCAGATCAATGGCTTATGCGTTTTATGGTTGCGAAAACTTAGAAAAAGCCGAGATTATTATCCCGTCAGGAGTTGCTGATCTTAATGCGGCATTTATGTGGTGTGCAAAGCTCACCGGTGAGATAGAAATTCAGGCAAATCCAACGAAATATTCCCTATGTTTTTATCGAACAGCCGGTCCGATTGTTCTTTGCGGAAAAGAAAAATTGCCCGTATATGAAGAAATAGTCGATTCTGCTCCCGGAGTAGTATCATGGAAAACAAAGTAAAAAAGGAGTTAGTATTATTATGAAAAAATTGTTCAGAAAAATTCTGGTAGTTGTGATGGCTTTGGCTATCTGCTTATCCCCCGTAACTGCGAGCGCCGTGCTTGCAGAGGATAACACGACAGTCTCTGCGAGTGAGTCTTCGTCATATGACGCGACCTCAGACATAAGCTCGGTCATTTCGAAAATCTTATCTGTTTTTGACTTTAACAAGGACGGTAAACTCACCTCTGCCGATTTTATGTATATCGTTGAGAAAATCCTCTCGATTTTCAACGGCAAAGATCCCGAGGAACCGACTGAGCCCGAAAATCCGGAGAATCCGGTCGATCCCGAGGTAAAGGTTGATGAGAAAGAAATCGGGAAATATGTCTGGGAAAACCGTCAGAACAGCATGAAAAACGATTATGCGTGGATAAGCGTACTGTTCTGTGAGGATCCGGACAACCCACAGTATGAAGAACACACGGAAGCAATAAAGGCTAAATTCAAGGAAATTTATCTGTATGAGCCAACATACGACGTTGAGCTGGAATATATCACAACACAATATGTTCCGGGCTATGAAGGCAAACAGAATATTTACAGATATTCTATCAGCGACTATACATATCCCCTGATAACAAAAGAATTTTATAAATTATATGTCAGTCAGGAGGATGGTAAAATCTGGGTAGGCTTCTGTATACCGGGAAGCTTGTACGACGGTATTGAATACACCGATCAGGTCGTTGAGCTTCTGAACGAAAGGGATGAGCTGTTTTGCGAACTTACCGGTAAATCTATGGAGTATATGTCAGAACATCCGGACGAATATCTATTAAGAGCTACAGGTGAAACCGGAATGGCAAGAACTCTTGACGGTCAGTTTTTGAAAGTAGTCTATATGTTTAATATGCAAAAATAAGATAAAAACTAACCTTTATTGCGGATTTGATCATTTCCGATAACCTTTACGGCGTGTAATTTTATCAAATATATTTTATGTTTTACATTATGTCGGTGATTCTGTTTATGGTAAAGAAATTAGGGATTATGTAAAAAGTAAAAATTTGATATTATTACAGAGAATTAAACATCTAAAAATTAGGAAAAAAGCAGGGATTATCACAAAAAATCCTTGCTTTTTTATTTATTATCGCTATTCCTTTTTATTAAAAACAATCATTTTTAAATAGGAGAAGAATGATATTTTTTTACCCTTATTGATATTTTTCCTTAAAAATTCAGCAACTATACAAAACAGAAAAATTGTAATAAACACCAAATAAACACCAAACCCTGAATTTTGATGATTTTTGGACTTTGAAAAACAAGCAAAAAAATACCGCAAGCCCTTGATACATAAGGGTTTGCGGATGGCGCGCTGCAAGGGATTCGAACCCCTGACCTTTTGGTTCGTAGCCAAACACTCTATCCAGCTGAGCTAGCAGCGCATTTCTTAATGCTCATATATTATAGCACAGAGTTTTCAAAAATCAAGTGTTTTTTTGAAAAAGTATAGATTTTTGAAAAAAATATTTGGACTGTTTCATTTATACCTTTTTAAAATATGTTTAAGGTAAATCAGAAAGAAATATCAGGGCACTATTATTTAATTTCGTGCCCTGATATTTTGTTAAAATACCGGGTTTATCTTGAAAGCAAGGCTCTGTCGTTATCGAACTGTTTGCCGCTTGAGGCTGTGAATTTCTCAAGAAGCTCGTCGATCGTGAGGTTTTTCTTCTCCTCGCCCGAAACGTCGTAAACAATCCTGCCCTCATTCATCATAATAAGGCGGTTGCCGTGCTTGATAGCGTCGTTCATGTTGTGAGTAACCATCATCGTTGTCAGGTGATGCTCGTTGATAATTTTATCCGAAAGGTCAAGCACCTTTGCCGCTGTTTTGGGATCGAGAGCCGCCGTGTGCTCATCAAGAAGCAATACCTTCGGCTTTTGAAGCGTTGCCATAAGCAAGGTCAAAGCCTGACGCTGACCGCCCGAAAGAAGTCCGACCTTTGATGTCAGTCTTTCCTCAAGTCCGAGGTCGAGTACTCTGAGCTCCTCTTTATACATTTCACGCTCGGCCTTTGAAATTCCCCATTTGAGTCCCCTGCCCTTTCCTCTGCGGTAAGCAAGAGCCATATTCTCCTCAATGCCCATATCGGGAGCGGTACCCATCATCGGATCCTGAAAAACTCTGCCGAGGAACTTTGCCCTCTTGTGTTCGGGCATATTGGTCACGTCAATCCCGTCGATCAGGATAGATCCCTCATCGGGTTTCCATACGCCTGCAACGGCATTGAGCATCGTACTTTTACCTGCGCCGTTGCCGCCGATAACCGTTACGAAATCGCCGTCGTTGAGCACAAGGTTAAGTCCGTTCAAGGCAACCTTTTCGTTTACCGTGCCTTCATTAAAAACTTTCTTTACGTTCTTGATTTCAAGCATTTTCGGTCGCCTCCTTTTTCTTCGGTCTCTTTTTGAAATAAGTCGATTTAAGGTGAGGCGCCGCAAGGAATATGGCTACGACCACCGATGAAAGGAGCTTGAGCAGATCGGGATCAAAGCCAAGTCCGATAACCGTCTGATAAACTACATAATAGATAACTCCGCCCAGAGCAACTCCGAAAAGCTGAAGCCAGAAGGTGCGGAAAATCTTGCCGAAAACAACCTTGCCGATGATGACGGCGGCAAGTCCGATAACGATAGCACCGCGTCCCATCTGAACATCGGAAAAGCCCTGATACTGAACAAGGAGCGCACCCGAAAGAGCGACGATGCCGTTCGAGATCATAAGTCCGAGAACGGTGTTAAAGCCGGTGTTGATTCCCTGCGCTCTGCTCATATTGATGTTTGAGCCTGTTGCACGCAGTGAACAGCCAAGCTCCGTTCCGAAGAACCAATACAGCAAGGCAATGATTACAACGACGAAAATCGCAACAATCAATATCGTGTTTTTGAATATCGGAACATTTCTCAGGTATTGCAGAGATATAAGAATATCATACTTTCTTACGCTCAGCGCCTGATTTGCCTTGCCGAGAATTTTGAGGTTTACGGAATACAGAGCAAGCTGAGTAAGAATACCTGCAAGAATAGCAGGAATACCCATTATCGTGTGCATGAAGCCTGTTACAAAACCGGCGAGCATACCTGCCAGAACTGCGGCGGCCATTGCAACGGGAACGCTGTATCCGTTGATAATCATCATAACACAGACCGAACCGCCCGTACAGATCGAGCCGTCAACCGTCAGGTCGGCGATATCAAGGATCTGATAAGTGATATAAACACCGATCGCCATAATTCCCCAGATAAGTCCCTGAGCTACGGCGCCGGGCATACTGTTCAGTATGTTCAGTAAAACATCCATTGAATAAAATCTCCTTGTATTTTTAAAAAGCATAAAATCGTGGAAACAGGGTTTTCTGCCCCCACGATTTTTTCAGCGATTTTTAACTTTTAGCCGATAGCAACATAGTCTGCCGGAGGTGTAATTCCAAGCTCCTTGCAGATCTCGGCATTAAACTTCTTCTGGTAGTTCTCGTCGTAAGCGATTGCCATAGTTGAAATATCTTCTTCGCCCTTGAGAACCTTAGCTGCCATCTCGCCGGTCTTCTTGCCGAGCTCATAGTAGCTGATTGAAAGAGTTGCAACACCGCAGCCCTTGCAGATACCTTCCTCACCTGCAACAACAGGAACCTTCTTGGGACGGCAGATACCGTCGATAACGCCCGTTGAAGAAGCGGCAGTATTATCTGTCGGAATGTAGATAACATCGCTTGTAGCGGCAGCCGATGTTGTAACAGCGGCAATATCATTTGAATCCGAGAACGGATAACGTGTTGTGTTTACGCCCTTAGCCTTGAGGAACTTCTCAACCTCATCTATCTGGTACTTTGAGTTCGGCTCAGCGGAGCAATAAAGAAGTCCGACATTCTTTGCATCCGGGAAAAGCTCAAGGAGCATCTCAACCTGCTTGTCAAGAGGAGCAAGATCCGATGTACCGGAAATGTTTCCGCCGACTGTGCCGTTGAAGTCCTTGATGTCAAGAGCAACACCGTACTCTGTAACGGAAGTACCGAGAATGGGAATTGTTGTCGTTGCCTGTGCAGCAGCCTGAAGTGCAGGAGTTGCATTAGCCATGATGAGGTCAACGTTTGAAGAAACGAAGCCGTTTACGATTGTTGAGCAAGCGTTGGAGTCGTTTGAGGCGTTCTTTACCTCGATAGTAACCTTGTCACCGAGAGCCTCTTTGAGAGCGTCCTGAAAGCCCTGAGTTGCCTGGTCGAGAGCCTCATGCTGAACAAGCTGAACTACGCCTACTTTGTAAGTCTTGTTTTCGTCTGTTCCTGTCTTAGTACCGCAAGCCGCAAAACCTGCAAGCATTGCAATGCAAAGCAGAACTGCCAATACTTTTTTCATAATCTTTGTTCCTTTCTTTTCAAAGATCCAAAACGGGCTTCTTTCCCGTCTTTAACTAAATTATATTGCTTTAAACCGCAAAAGTCAATATATATTTTAAATTAGTTTTATACTATTTTTGTAAAAGGTTTAATTATGTACCGTTATAATTCCGAAACAGATTATTGCACCTTTTCAAAGTTTAAAACAGCTCAAAACTTTTCCGACAGCACGTTTCTCACCGACCGAAATAATTGTAATTTTGCTCATTCGATAGTCTAACCAAATTGACATAATCTTAAATTACAGTATAATTATATCGTATAACCGATAATTGACTGACATAAGACGGCACAAAAAGTCATGAACGAGGTTAATGAAGCTGATATAATTACCTCACACGGAAAGGAGAGATTATATGGACTGGATAAACGGAATACAGCGTGCGATCGACTACACGGAGGAGCATCTGTGTGAGGAAACGGACTTTGAAATGATAGCGAGGCAGGCGGCTTCGTCTTCCTTTCACTTTCAGCGGATTTTCAGCATATTATGCGGTTATTCGCTGGGTGAGTATATCCGTATGCGTCGCTGTGCCGCCGAGGAGCTCCGGCACAGCGACGCTAAGGTGATTGACGTTGCGCTAAAATACGGATATGAAACCCCCGAAAGCTTTTCAAGAGCGTTCACCCGATTTCACGGTATCACTCCCTCTCAGGCGAAGCACGGTGAAACCGTCAGATCCTTCTCCCGTCTTTCCGTGAAACTTATTTTAGACGGAGGTAATTTTATGGATTACAGAATTGAAAAAAGAGACTCATTCAAGGTCATCTGCAAAAGAAAGCAGGTCAACAAGCCGCATGGCGACACGGCAACAGCCGACATCTCAGCCTTCTGGGCAGAGGTAAGCTCCGACGGCTCGATCGAAAGGCTCTGCAAGTATGCCGATTTCAGCAAGCTTCACGGAATACTCGGTATCTGCTTTTCGGGTGAAATGGCAGGCTCGGGCTTCCCTTACGGTATAGGTGCGGAATATAACGGTGCGCCTTTGACAGACGACGAATTTGAGATCGTAGAAATTCCTGCATATACTTATGCCGTTTTCGGGTGCAAAGGCAAAATGCCCGAAGCATTTAAGGAAACCTACAAAAAGATTGGCTCGGAGTTTTTCCCTCAAAGCAGTGCGTATGAATACGGCAGCGGAATTGAATTTGAGGTTTATCCCTCTGCCGATGTTCAGGATCCGAACTACACCTGTGAAATAATGATTGCGGTAAACGAAAAGAAGTAATGTAAAGGGACTGTCGCACTAAGCGAAGAACAAAAGAAACAATAATTGAAAGGCTTGTATCGAATTTTTTTACCGATACAAGCCTTGAAATTTCTTGTTTAAATTTAAACGTTTAATTTTTCAATATAAAATAGATAACAGCAAGCTGTAAAACAAGTATCAGCGGTATGCCGAATTTGAAGTACCATTTCTTCGTCTTGTGCCTGAACGCATACATTGCCGCAAGTCCGCCGGGCGAACCGCCTGCAAGCGACAGCACAAAAAGCGTCGCTTCGCTGATCCTGAACTTACCCTTGACCGCCTTTCTTTTATCAATTCCGAAAGCGGCAAAGGTAATAAGATTGATTGCAATAAGCCATATGAACAGAATTTTCCAATTCATATGTTACTGTCAATCCATTTCCCAGTTGTGCCAAACGTTCTGAACATCATCGTTATCGTCGAACATATCAAGCATCTTGTTCATATTGGTGATGTCGTCCTCGTTTGTGAGCTTTGTATATGTTGTGGGAACATACTCAACCTCGGCAGAAAGGAAGGAATAACCCTTTGCCTCAAGATCGTCACGCACACCGCCGAGATCGTTCGGCTCTGTGCGGATCTCAAAGATGCCCTCCTCGTCGGTGATGAAATCCGATGCGCCTGCCTCAAGAGCGTCCTCCATGAGCTTCTCCTCGTCAACGTCCTCAGCTTCGATCGTTATAACGCCGCAGCGGTTGAACATAAAGGAAACACAGCCGCTCTGTCCCATATTTCCGCCGTACTTGTCAAAGTAGTGCCTTACGTCACCGGCTGTACGGTTGCGGTTGTCGGTCAAAGCTTCTACAATAACGGCGATGCCTGACGGGCCGTAGCCCTCGTACATGATCTCCTCGTAGTTGTCGGCACTGCCCTCGCCTGCCGCTTTTTTGATGATACGCTCAATGTTGTCGTTGGGAACGTTGTTGGCCTTTGCTTTTGCGATAACGTCCTTGAGCTTTGTGTTTACGCTGGGATCGGGGCCGCCCGACTTAACGGCAACAGAAATCTCACGGCCGATCTTTGTGAAAACCTTTGCACGTGCGCCGTCTGTCTTTTCCTTTTTGCGCTTGATCGTGCTCCATTTTGAATGTCCTGACATAAAATCACCATTTCCTGTGGGAGAAAATCCCTTATATTTTAACTTTTAGATTATATACTTATTAGTCTGATTTGTCAATATTTAATCATCAAGTGCCGGCGGATTGAAGCCGTAACCGAGAATTTCATTAGCCTCCGACATAACGATAAACGCTTCCGGATCAATCTCCTTGCACATTCTCTTTATATGAGGAATTTCATGACTTCTTGCAACGCAGATTACAAGCTCGCTGACTTCGCCCGTGTATCCGCCCTCGCCCTCGATTATCGTTGCTCCTCTGTGTCCTTTTTCGGTGATAGCCTTGGCAAGCTCCTTGCCCTTCTTCTTCGTGAAGATATAAAGCATCTTGCCGTTGCCCGTGCCGTAGAGGATAAAGTCCATAATCTTTGACGAAACAAAGATTAGAATTGCGGCATAAAGCACGCTGTCAACGCTCTTGAACACGATTGCGGCGGCAACAACCACAGCCGCATCGCAAAGCATTATCATTCTGCCGATCGACATATGCGGCCAAATTTTCTTGAAAAGTCTGCCGAGTATGTCCGTTCCTCCCGAGGTTGCTCCCCTGACGATTATCAAGGCTAAGCCTGCGCCGCACATAGCACCGCAGAAAATCGAGGCAAGGAGCTTGTCGCCGTGGTAAGGTCCGATGATGCCCTTGCTCATAGTAAAGGTAACTCCGTCAATTATCATAGAAAGCATGGCGGTTACCCATAGGGTTTTAAACGTGAAAAACTTTCCGATAAATATCCACGCAAGAATGATAAGCGGAACATTGAGCAGAAAGCTTGTCAAGCCGACGGGACATTGCGGAAACAGATAGTTTATAATGATTGCAACACCCGTCATACCGCTCTGCGCTATGTTGTTGGGAATTGCAAAAATATTTACGCCAAGGGAATACAAAAGACATCCTATCAAAAAATAAACATTATCAACAGCAAATTTTTTAAAGCTGTATTTTTTCAAATCGTTTCTCAGCGAATTATCTTTCCGCAATGAATATCCTCCTCAGTTGTATATCAGTTTATAAAGCTCGACTATTCTGTCCATTTTGTTTTGAAGATAAAGGTAGCCGAAAAGAGCCTCCAAAGCCGTTGCCATATGGTAATCGGAGCGGCTGACATTCTTAGGCTGATGACCTGATTTTGCGTTTCTTCCCCGCTTGAAAACAGCCGTTTCCTCCTCGGTGAGGATAGGAAGAATTTTTTCAACGCCGATCGCCTGAGCGGACGCTCTCACCCTTTCAACGGCAAGGTGATGCAGGTCGTTTGCTGGTCTGTTTGCGTCGCAGATAAGCTCCTCTCTTACAAGCAGGTCAAAGACCGTGTCGCCGATAAAGGCAAGCGTGAGAGGGCTTAATTCATTGGGTTTAACTTCTCTGTCTTTTAAAAAACGTTCCATATATTTTTACGGTACGAAATCGAATTCAAGATCGTAGATCTCAACCGTGTCGCCCTCCTGAATTCCTTTTTCAATAAGCGCATCAATAATTCCGCTTGAATGTAAAACACGCTGAAAATATTGCAGCGACTCATAGTCGTCAAGGTCGCACTGCTGAAGGATTTTCAAAAGCCATTCACCCTCAACGCAGTAGATTCCGTCCTGAACCGTGACCGTGAATTTACCGTCATTGTTCTTTTCAAAGAACTCGGCAGGTATCTCCTCTTTCTCATATCGCTTGATCGGAGGAAGAGTTGCCAGCTTTGCGGCAACCGCATTGATTATCTCCTGAGTACCCTCGGCGATCGGAGCGCACATTGTAAAATACTGATATCCGCGTTCCGTGAAGTATTTTTCAAGCTTTTCAAGCTGTTCGTCCGTGGCAAGATCGACCTTGTTTCCGACAACGATCTGCGGAAGCTCAGCCATATCGGGATTGAACTTGACAAGCTCCTCGTTTATCTTGTTGAAATCCTCAATTGGATCTCTGCCCTCACTGCCAGCGGCGTCAATTATATGCACAAGCAAACGGCAACGTTCAACGTGCCTGAGAAACTCATGTCCGAGTCCAACTCCGTCGCTTGCTCCCTCGATAAGTCCTGGAATGTCAGCCATAACGAAGGAATTGCCCTCGCCCATCGAAACCACGCCTAAAACGGGTGTGAGAGTTGTAAAATGATAGTCGGCAATTATAGGCTTGGCCTCGCTGACAACGGAGATAAGCGTTGATTTTCCGACATTCGGAAAGCCTAAAAGTCCTACGTCTGCAAGGAGCTTGAGTTCCAAAGAAACCTCCCAGCTTTCGCCCGGAGTGCCCGGCTTCGCAAACCTCGGTGTCTGACGTGTCGGCGTTTTGAAATGGGAATTGCCCCAGCCGCCTCTGCCGCCCTTTGCGGCGACAAACTCGTCGTCGTCGGACATATCCGCCATAACCTTGCCTGTCGTCTGTTCACGGATAAGAGTACCTCTCGGAACTTCAATTATCAGATCCTCGCCTCTTTTTCCGCTCTTGTGTCCCGACTGACCGGGTGCGCCGTTCTGCGCCTTATATTTTCTTTTATAACGGAAATCGGCAAGCGTCGCAAGGTTATCGTTCACTCTGAACACAATATTTCCGCCCCTGCCGCCGTCACCGCCGTCAGGACCGCCTGCGGCTACATATTTCTCACGTCGGAAAGCGACGGCACCGTTGCCGCCGTCGCCCGCCGTAATTTTAATTTTTGCTATGTCAACAAACATAGTGTTTCCTCATTCTGTAATTATATTATAATTCGGCTCTTGCCGCCTTGATGTTCGCAACAAATTTCTTTGCAGTCTCGGTAATCTGCTTATAGTCACCGGTCTTGGCTCCTGCCGTCAGGGACGAGCCTGCGCCGACTGCAACGGCTCCCGCCTTTATCCATTCGCCTACGTTATCCGCATTGACTCCGCCCGTGGGCATCATCTTTGCGTAAGGAATTGGACCTCTGATGTCCTTGATGATCTTGGGACCGAAAAGATCGCCCGGGAAAACCTTGAGTATGTCCGCTCCGTTTTCCATTGCCATAACAGCCTCACGAACCGTCATAACGCCCGGCATCATAGCAACTCTGTACCTGTTGCACATCTTGAGCGTTTCAAGATCAAGATAAGGGCTGACGATATACTGCGCGCCGCTGAGCATTGCAATTCTTGCAGTTGCGGCATCCATTACCGTGCCTGCGCCGAGGATAATGTCCTTGGGATCGTATTTAACGGCAAGAGACTCAATAACCTTGTCGGCATGGGGAACGGTAAATGTCAGCTCAATCGCCGCAACTCCGCCCTCCATACAGGCGTCAACAATGCGCTCCGCCTTATCTGTGCTTTCAGCTCTGACGACTGCGACAACTCCGCAGTCCTGTATTCTCATAAGAATGTTTTCTTTATCCATCGTTTATTCTCCTATCTTTGAACTCTTGCGCCTGCGCCGTTTACAATTCTTTCGACCTCTGACTTAGTCGCCATCGAGGTATCGCCGGGTGTTGTCATGGCAAGCGCACCGTGTGCAACTCCGTAATTAACCGCAGTCTGAAGATCGCCCGTTTCCATAAGACCGTAAACAAGTCCCGAAGCGAAGCTGTCGCCGCCGCCGACACGGTCGTAAATCTCCAATCCCTTGAGATCAAGTCCCCTGCAAATCTCGCCGTCCGACCAGCAGACAGCGCTCCAGTCGTTGACGGTCGCCGACCTTACGGTTCTCAGCGTTGTTGCAACGGCCTTGAAATTAGGATAAACCTTTGCGGCTTTTTCTATCATTTTAATATATCCGTCAAGATTAAGCTCCTTGAGATTTTCATCGTTGCCCTCGATCTCGAAGCCGAGACAGGCGGTGAAATCCTCCTCGTTGCCTATCATAACATCAATATATTTTGCAATTTCCTTGTTGACCTCCTGAGCCTTCGCCTGACCGCCTATACTGCTCCAGAGAGACGGACGGTAGTTGAGGTCATATGAAACGATTGTGCCGTATTTTTTCGCCGTCTTAACGGCTTCGATAACGACATCTGCCGTAGTGTCCGAAAGAGCGGCAAAAATTCCGCCCGTATGGAACCAGCGAACTCCGAGCTCGCCGAAAATATACTCCCAGTCGATATCGCCGACCTTGAGCTGAGACGCCGCGGTATTGCCCCTGTCGGAAACTCCGAGTGCGCCCCTGATGCCGTAGCCCCTCTCGGTGAAATTGAGACCGTTACGCACTGTTCTGCCTATTCCGTCATATTTCACCCATTTTATCAGGGAGGTATCGACTCCGCCCTGAAGCATAAAGTCCTCAACAAGACGGCCGACTTCATTATCGGCAAGGGAGGTAACCGCCGCCGTTTTCAGACCGAAGCATCTTCTCAGACCTCTTGCGACATTGTATTCTCCGCCGCCCTCCCAGACACGGAAGGAACGTGATGTCCTGATCCTTGAGTCACCGGGATCAAGTCTGAGCATAATCTCGCCGAGGGAGATCATATCAAATTTACATTCTTCTTTTTTTCTGAGTTCAAGCTTCACCAGCATTATTCCCCTTTCGTCTGTTTTTATAAAAATCAAACATGGTCGGATCCTTGATTGCCCTTACAAGCTCGTAAATCGGGCGAGAATAGAAGAAAACCGTGAACATTATTTTGATAACAAGGGATATTTCCTTATTCCGCAGAAATTCTCCGATCCATTTTTTTCCTATTCTTTTTGACTCGGTTAAAACCTCTTTTTCACAATCGGTGCCTATCGCTCTGGTTCTGTTGTAGAAAATCGTCTGGAACAGATATTGCAGACAATATTTCTTTAAAAATACGTTTGAAGATGATACCAGCCGATCGCAAAGACGGTCAAAAGAATAAGTAATTGAATAATTTTTCATCGTAAAAAAGGAGGTAACGGCCGAATTTTCTCTTGTATAGTAAAAATAAAGCTGAAGATCGGCAATTACAACCTTTGGATTATGTGAGAGCAGGAGGATAAAATAATAGCCGTCCTCTCCGTTGGCAATTCCGACAGGAAAGCTTTCCTGTCTTGCACAATCGGATTTTATGAGCTTTGCACACGATGATTTACCTATTACGCTGTTGTACTTTTCGGTAAAAATTTCCTCATCGTCCGCAATGTGAAAATCATACTGACCGATTTGCGGTTGGTTTTCCGTTAAGCTGTCGGTTATTTTGAAATGGACGCAAGAAATATCCGCCTCTTGCCTGCAAATTCCGTCAAGCAGTATTTCCACCGTCTGAGAATGAAGATAATCGTCGCCGTCAAGAAACATAATGTATTCTCCGGAGGCTTTTTCAAGTCCCGAATTTCTTGCGGCGGAAACGCCGGCATTTTCCTGATAAAAATACTTTACCCTGCCGTCCTTCTCGCAAAACGACCTGATTATCTCTGCGCTTCGGTCGGAGCTTCCGTCGTCAACGCAGAGAATTTCAAGTTCATTATATGTTTGATTGACAATACTGTTCAGACAGTTTCCGATATAATTTTCCAGATTGTAAACGGGAATAATTACACTTACAAGAGCAGACACGGTATCACCTCAAATAAATCTTAAACGCCCGAATATGCGTTGAAGCCTCCGTCAACGGCGATCGTTGTTCCGGTCACAAAGCCTGAATATTCCTTATCGCAAAGGAACAGTAATGCGCCCGAAAGCTCCTCCGGCTCACCGAATCTGCCCATCGGAGTTGCGGCAAGGATTTTTCCCGTTCTCGCCGTCGGTGAGCCGTCGGGATTCCAGAGAAGATCCTTGTTCTGCTTCGTTGAGAAAAATCCCGGAGCGATCGCGTTTACTCTGATTCCCATCTCAGCAAAGTGAACCGCCATAAATTGAGTGAAGTTTGCTACTGCCGCCTTTGCCGCAGAGTATGCGGGGATTTTTGTAAGCGGACGGAATGCGTTCATCGAGGTTATCATGATGATACAGCTATCATCTTTTTCCGCCATATCACGGGCAAAAATCTGAGTCGGAATAAGCGTTCCGAGGAAGTTGAGATTGAACACAAATGAAATTCCGTCGGGATCAAGATCAAAAAATGTCTTGACGTTTTCGTCCTTTTTGACAAGGTCGATCTTTTCAAGCGTTTCCTTTGTCGTGGTGCCCTTGGGGTTGTTTCCTCCTGCACCGTTGAGGAGGATATCACAGGTGCCGAGCTTCTCGGCAACAATGTCCCTCGCCTTTTTCATACTGTCGGGATCGAGCACGTTACAGCCTACCGCTATCGCCGTGCCGCCGTCCGCATTGATGCCGTCGGCAACCTTCTGCGCCGCTTCCTCGTTCAGATCAAGCACCGCAACCTTAACTCCCTGCTCGGCAAGAGTTTTTGCAAAACCGGAGCAAAGAACTCCGCCGCCGCCTGTTATAACGGCAACCTTTCCTGAAAGATTTTCATGTTTAGTCATAATATCACTCCGATTTTCTGTTCTTTTCAACCGCTTCCCAAAGACCGTTCAGATACGCACAGCCGAGCGCACGGTCATAAAGTCCGTAGCCGGGACGTGCAACCTCGCCCCACAACATTCTGCCGTGGTCAGGTCTGATATATCCGTCAAAGCCGACCTCCTGCAAAGCCTTGACAATCTCATACATATCAAGACTTCCGTCGGAGGAGAGGTGGGAAGTTTCATTAAACCAGCTGTCTCTTATTTTAACGTTTCTGAGGTGAGCAAAATAAATCCTGTCGCCGACCTCTCTTATCATTGCCGGAAGATCGTTGTCAGCGCTTGCGCCGAGCGATCCCGTGCAGAAGGTCAGTCCGTTATACGGCGAATCAACAAGCTTCAGGAAACGCCTGATATCCTCGATATTCTTGATAATTCTCGGCAGACCGAAGATATCCCACGGCGGATCGTCGGGATGAATCGCCATTCTGACGTCACATTCCTCGCAGACGGGAATTATTTCCTCAAGAAAATGCCTGAGGTTATTCCACATATCCTCGTGAGTTATGCCCTTATATTTTTCAAACAGCTCCTTGATCTCGCCCATTCTCTCGGTTTCCCAGCCGGGCATTGCGTAGCCGTTTGAATTGTCGTCTATCTCTCTGAACATATCCTCGGGACTTTTGCCCTCAACCTGCTTGCCGTTGTAGCAAAGGCAGGTTGCGCCGTTGCCCATATCCATGGCAAGGTCGGTTCTTGTCCAGTCAAAGACGGGCATAAAGTTGTAGCAAATAACCTTTACTCCTGCCTTTGAGAGATTTCTGATACATTCCTTGTAGTTTTCGATATATTTATCGGCGTCGGCGTCACCTAACTTTATGCTCTCGTGAACGTTGACGCTCTCAATGCACTCCATCGTAAGTCCTGCCGCTTCGATCTCCTTTTTCATTTCGAGTATCATATCAAGCGGCCAGACCTCGCCTGCCGGCAAGGTGTGGAGCGCAGGCACAACACCTACGACACCCGGCACCTGTCTTATCTGTTCGAGAGTAACAGTATCCTTGTTATCGCCGAACCATCTCATCGTCATCTGCATGGAATCACTTCCTTTTGATAATAACTTCTTCGCCGAGCTTTGAGGACTCGTAAATCGCCGAAAATTCTTCGACCGACTTGCCGCCCTCATGCGAATCTATCGGGAAGCGTCTTCCCGTTGCTATACATTCATAAAAATCATGAATTAGAGCCTCATGTCCGCCGCCCCAATAGTCCTTGCCTCTGATCTCAGCGTCGTTTTCCGTGCTCAGAAGCTCAATCTCCCCGTCGGGACGGATTGCATAAGCATAGTCGCCCTCAACCCTGAGATCGGCTCTTTCGCAGAAAATATCAATGATATTCTTTGCGTTGAGACCGAAAGCCGTTGTTGCGTCGTAAAGACCTACCGTTCCGTTTTCAAAGATAAACCTTGCGTGAGCGGTGTCCTCAACCTCGATAACGTCCTTGAGGTGATCGTTGGCAACATGACCGGTGACGCTCACTGCGTCACAGCCCACAAGATACCGCAGGAGGTCCTGAGTGTGAATACCCTGATTGATAACAACTCCGCCGCCCTCTTTTTTCAGAGTACCGTGCCAGTCGTCGGAATAATAATCCTCGTTCCTGCACCACTGAACTAAAGCTCTTGCCCCTTTAACCGCTCCGTATTTGCCTGTCTCAACAGCCTTTTTTGCCGCCTTGACGGAAGCGTTATAACGGTTCTGGAAGCAGACTCCGTACTCACAGGTACTCATAAGCTGAGCCATTTTTATTTTGGCAAGCTCCTCCCTGTTCATGGCACACGGCTTTTCGCAGAGAACATGGATATCCCTCGAAAGCGCTTCAACAGCCATTTCAACATGGAGATAGTGCGGCGTGCAGATATGCACGACGTCGGGATGATCCTCGTCAAGCATCTTCCTGTAATCGTAATAAGCCTTACAGCCGTATTTTTCGGCCGCCTTATCCGCTTTTTCCGCAACGATATCGGCAACGGAGGATATCTCTATTCCCTCCATAGAAGCAAGTATTTCCAGATGAACGTTGGAAATATTGCCGCAGCCTATAACAGAAACCCTCATAATACACCTCAATATGTGCTGCTCATATCGTCCTCAACATGTTCAACAACATTTGTTTTTGCTTTCGAATTCTTGACTCTCTCCATAAGAAGATCATAGAATTTATCCTCGTCAAACGGGATTGATACCGTTTCATTTGTCCAGTATGAAAGATGAGCCGCATTGGAGATTATAACTCCGTTTAATCCCATTGTACCGTCGGCAACAAGCGGAGTTCCTCTGAGAATCTTGCCCGTGAAGGCATTGAGAACACCTGAATGCTGATCGTTGATTCCGTCGGTTTCGACCTCAACCTCATGTGTGTTAATTCTCGTAAAGCCCTGCTGAGCATTTTTAATCTTATCTACGATTCCCTCTTCAAGCTCAATAAGAGTGATTTTTTCTGCATCCTCACAGACAATCTTTGCTTTGTCAAGGGTAATTTCAAGTCTGTTTGTTCCGGGGAAATCTCCCGTAGTTGTTACGAAAACACCCGTTGCTCCGTTGGGATATTCGGCATAGATTGTAACATCATCTTCAACCTCGATATCGTGCCACTTGCCCTCGTTGCAGAATGCACGGATCTTTGACGGCATACCGCAGATCCACTGCCACAGGTCAAGCTGGTGCGGGCACTGATTGAGCAGAACTCCGCCGCCCTCGCCCGACCAGGTTGCACGCCATCCGCCGGAATTATAATATGACTGGGTACGGAACCAGTCGGTGATGATCCAGTTTACACGGTGAAGCTCGCCGTACTTGCCGCTGTCAACGATCTCTTTGATCTTTCTGAATACGCAGTTTGTACGCTGATTAAACATCATCGCAAATACCTTGTCGCTCTTTTCCGCAACAGCGTTCATTTCACGAACCTGCTTTGTATATACGCCGGCAGGCTTCTCGGAAACAACGTGAAGTCCGTTTTCAAGAGCTTCAATAACATAAGGAGGATGGAAATAATGCGGAACGGCGATAATAACCGCATCGACCTCTCCGCTTTCAAAAAGCTCCTTGGCTGTGTTGTATCTCTTTGCCCAGGGAACCATCTTTTTCGCCCATTCAAGTCTTTCGGGATTGATATCGGCAACGGCGGTAACTCTCATTTCATAGACCTTACCCTCAAGGATGTTGCAGATATGGCTCGATCCCATATTACCTACACCGACGATACCGCAGCGGATCGGCTGAGCCTGTTCAACGAGCTTGTGCATTGCGTCGGAAGCCGCCTTAAATGAATCCTTATAAGAGGAATATGTATGCTTGTCCATACCTTTCTTTGTTTCATCGTCATTTTCAAGAGAGTCAAAGCCCTCGAACACCTTGAGATGAGGCTCAAGAGAGAGAACAATGGGAGCGACCTTAAAGGCAAGCTTCTTGATAATCTCGCCGACATGACCTTCGCCCTCACCGGCAGGAACAACCTGACCGTCGGCATACATTGCATCCTTAACGTGCATATATTCGATATGATCCTCAAGGATTTCATATGCTTTAAGAGTATCAACTCCGCACTGAATGAAGTTAGCCGGATCAAACACAGCTCTGAGCTTACCTCCGCAAGCCTCAAGAATATCAAGGCAACGCTCAGGCGTATCGCCGTAAATACCCTTTTCATTCTCGTGACAGCACTTTACGCCGTTTTCGTCGGCATAGTCAACCATCGCCTTAACACGGCGGATAACCTCGTCCCTGTACTCGTCGTAGCTATCCTCCTTATCGAAGAAAAAGCTGAACATTCTGAGGTATCTTGCTTCGAGAATCTTTGCAACCTCAACTGTATTTTTAAAAGCTTCAAAATGAGGTTCAAAATCGTCCTTGATATTGATCTTGCCGTATCCGGATCCGATCGAAGAAACCTTCATTCCCTCATCGTCAATAACTTTCTTGATTTCTTTTGCCTGCTCAACAGTCATATTGTTGATGTTAAGCTCTTTGCCGAAGCCGCGAAGCTCCATTTCGGCAATGCCGTTCGCTTTACATGCAGCTATCTGACCGGCTATGCTTTGCTCGCCGGATTCATCACTGAATGCTGAAAATATAAAATGTGCCATTTCATATCCTCCTAAATAAATATTATTGGATTGATTATATCACACTGCACAAAAAAAATAAAGGTATAATTGATAAATTTTGCAATTTAAAGTAAAAAAATTGAAGCCTTCCCCCATTAAAGCAAAGAAAGGCACGGATTACTCCGTGCCTTTCGTGGATAATTTTGTTTTTGGAAGACTGTTTCGATTAAACAAC
>JBJEPQ010000039.1:0-1510 GCA_051881315.1 Acutalibacteraceae bacterium
ATGAAATATCCATGAGCGCACCGACTACGGTTTGTGAAATTCGTGACGGATGGTTCAAAACTTCCGTTATCACACCCGAAGACTTCGGCTTTGCTCGTTGTGAGAAAGCCGATCTTGTAGGCGGCACTCCCGAAGAAAACGCAAAAATTACGCTGGATATCTTAAAAGGCGCAAAAGGTCATAAGAGAAATGCCGTTCTGATGAATGCAGGTGCGGCTCTCTATATCGGAGGAAAGGCTGACAGCATGAAAGACGGTATTGCACTTGCCGCCGAAATCATTGATTCCGGCAAAGCACTTAAAACGCTTAATAAAATCATCGAAGTCAGCAACCGTCCGGAGGAAGAAGCATGACAATATTGGACCAACTTGCCGATTTTGCAAGAGAGCGTACCGAAAAAGCGAAAAAGAAAATACCGCCCGAGGAAATCAAGCGGCAGGCGCTGGCGCTTCCTAAGGGGAATTTTGCTTTTGAAAACGCTTTAAAAAAGCCGGATATTTCGTTTATCTGTGAGTGTAAAAAGGCTTCTCCCTCGAAAGGTTTGATTGCTCCCGCTTTCCCGTATTTAGAAATTGCAAAAGAATACGAAGCGGCAGGAGCGGACTGTATTTCCGTTTTGACAGAGCCGAAATGGTTTTTGGGTAATGACGAGTATTTGAAAGATATTGCAAACACTGTTTCCGTCCCTTGTCTGCGCAAGGATTTCACGGTGGATGAATATATGATCTATGAGGCGAAGGTACTTGGAGCATCGGCAGTACTGCTGATCTGTTCCATACTGAGCGAGGAACAAATCAAAGAATATATTAGCATTTGCGATGAACTGGGAATGTCCGCTTTGGTGGAAGCGCACGATGAAAGTGAAGTGCAAGCGGCACTCAATGCAGGCGCACGTATCATCGGCGTCAATAACAGAAACCTCAAGGATTTTTCCGTCAATACCGATAACAGCCGCAGGCTTCGTGAGCTGATTCCCCGTGGCGTGCTGTTTGTTTCCGAAAGCGGTGTGAGCAGTGCCGAGGATATAGCAAAGCTTCGTGAGATCGGTGCGGATGCTGTCTTGATCGGTGAAGCCCTTATGAAAGCGCCTGACAAAAAAGTCAAGCTTGACGAACTGCGGGGTGTGTTATGACCAAGATAAAGCTTTGCGGACTTTCCCGCTATTGCGATATAGAGGCGGCAAACGAGCTGAAACCCGAATATGTCGGATTTGTGTTTGCACAAAAAAGCAAACGATACGTTACAATAGAAAAAGCGAGAGAGCTGAAACGGATTCTTTCCCCGGACATTCAGGCCGTCGGCGTATTTGTAAAGGAAAAGCCCGAATGTGTTGCCGAGCTGTTGAATAAGGGCATTATTGACATCGCTCAGCTTCACGGCGGAGAAGACGAGGACTATATCAATAAACTCCGTCAACTGACCGATAAACTGATCATCAAGGCTTTTAGTGTCACGTCAGCATCTGATGTTTTTGAGGCTGAACGGTGCTGTGCAGATTATATCCTGCTCG
>JBJEPQ010000040.1:0-1501 GCA_051881315.1 Acutalibacteraceae bacterium
AGTCCCGTGGAAAAGTATTTCACACGGCGTTTTCCGTTGTTGTTATAGTAGCTTAGCACTACATAATAAAAACCCTTTTTAACTTGTAGGTGTCCTGATACCATTATTTTTAACTCCTTTCATTGTACATCACAGGAAGGACCTACACCGACAAGCCTATTATAGCTTGCCGGCATAGTTCTTTCCATTCTGCAAAAGTCACTCGCTGTACACTTTGGTTCGAATTAACGGGCATCTCTGTTGCGCTCTCGTTGGCGTTTCAAAAGCTCCAAGCCTTTTAGAATATCTCGTTTGATTTGCTCATCGCTGTAATTTTGCGGAAAGTATTTGCGAAGCTCATCACGAGGCAGCTTGATTTGTTCCTTTTGATTTGGTTTTTCTTCCGACAAAATAGCGTAAATAGCGTCGGCGGTAAGCAAGCCGTCCTGTGACATTTTCTTCAGCCTGATACTCTGTGCGTGTGACGGTGTGCAGTCATTCATATTGATTGCGTCAAGCAAAGTGAGCTGTTCGTCACGGTCAAGGTAGGAGATTTCAACCGCAGGGTTGAAAGCGATTTTATTATCATCTACCATTGAAAGCAGTTCGGGGATTAAGTAAGTTAATCGGATATAGCGTTGGATTTGTCGCTCGCTATCATCGCTGTCTTTGCTCACTTGTGTTACACTCAACAACTTCTCGCCAACTTGGCGAGAAGTAACGCCCTGATGTTTTATCGCCTCCAGCTTCATCTTATAGGCAAAGGCTTTTTCGCTTGGCAGTATTGTTTCTCTTTGCAGATTTGCGTCCACCATTGCGATTACCGCTTCATCGTCTGACATTTCACGGACGATTACCGGCATTGTTTCAATTCCCAGCACCTGACACGCCGCAAGCCTTCTGTGCCCTGAGATAAGCTCGTAGCCGCCGTCAGGCAGAGGTCTGGCAAGTGCCGGAGTTATCGTTCCGACCTTGCGTATACTTTCAATCATTCGCTCCATTTCTTCGTTGTTCAATATCTTAAATGGGTGATTCTTAAAAGGGTGAAGCTCGCCAAGAGGTATGTTCTTCACACGTTCAAGCTTTGCGTCGTCACGCTCCGCCTGCGTTGTAAACAGGTCGTCCAGCGTCGGTAAAGCAAAATCTGATTTTCGTTTTGTCATCGTTCGTATCCTCTCTTTCTTGATTTATTTAGTCCGAAATATCGGCTTCGCATATTCTCCTCAATGAGAATGTTTTCTTTGATTTTGGGGTTATCCTCTATAATCCTTGCCGCTGTTTTCCTGTCCTTTCGGAGCTGAGCAAGAGCCTTTGTGCAGTCATCTCGCTTGGCTACAAGCTTCGCTTTTTCGTCGGGATTGTGGCAAGAATCAATATCTCGGTAGAGCATTTTGCGGTAATCCGATATGAGTTTCATTTCCGAATCTGTGTTTTTTATAAACACTTCCACAGAAGAAATATCGGTCAGGTGATTGTCGCAAATAAGCTGTACCTGTGCGGTGTGGCGGTCAAGCCAACGGCA